>NZ_FULE01000002.1 GCF_900163965.1 Vibrio ruber DSM 16370 | reverse complement strand
ATTGTCTGAGTTGATCGAGCAAGTCGTTTCGTCTAACTTTTTTGTTCAAAAGAACCAGACGTTTGTCATCTAATGCACAGATTTGGAAAACGTTTTTTGCCAAGTCGATACTGATTACGCTACATTTCATGGTGGTCACTCCTGATTTCGATTGTTGATATCACTTCAATCATGGCACATCACGATGCCGAGTGATGGAGTGACCATCCCATCAGAAGATCTTTTTTGTTTGGCTTGGTCACACGCGTTCCAGAACCGGCTTTTACGGGCGTCCTGCCCGGAAAAGCCTAACCATTCATCCTTGAATGGTTTTCTTGGTTGAGTGGTTGATTTGGATGGAGTGAAATCTTTTTAAAAAGCCAACTTGATTGATGTGCTCAGGGGAAATTCAGGGATGAATTTTAAGCTTTTCGTGAGCAGGAGCGAATAAAAGCGTCCCTGATGACGCGCGCTGAACTTAACTAGGCATTTTGGGGTACTTTTTCTGCCGTGAAAAAGTACCTGGGGCGCTGTCGAAGATGCTAATGAAACCGATGAACTTGGTTGCGTCCCAAACTCAGCATCATCCTTTTACTTTTCCAGCCATCGGCGTTGCAGTTTGACGCACAATTACGTCTTGCGGTTTCAGAGGCATCGGTGCCCTGTGCGCCAGTTCATCTTTCAGAGATGAAAGACGAACCAGAAAATCTTTTTTGTTGGGCTTGGTCACACGTTGTCCAGAACCAGCTTTTACGGGCGTCCTGCCCGGAAAAGCCTAACCATTCATCCGTGAATGGTTTTCTTTGTTGAGTGGTTGATTTGAATAGCGTGAAACATTGAATCAACAAAGCTCAACTGATCGATGCTCTCAGGGTGAAAAATCATGGACGATTTTTCAGGATTGCTTGAGCAGGATGCGAATCAATCCGACCCTGATGACGCGCGCTGAACTTAAACCTAGGCATTTTGGGGTACTTTTTCTGCCGTGAAAAAGTACCTGGGGCGCAGTCGAAGATGTGATTGAAATCGAGGAACTTGATTGCGTCCCAAACCAACAGTGTTACTGCTTCGTGTACCAAACCTCTTCATCACACCTTACTGATTGTTTAAACACTGCAATTTCTTGCAAACCTTACCTACATCAAAGAATGTCATATTAGTGTCAATTTTTTCTGGATGTTTTCTTTTGATTATTCAATTCTACGTACAGAGTTTAGGTTCTTATTTGTGAACAAGTGGGGCTTATCGAGATCTGTTTGGATGACGGTAAGTTATACAAAACAGTCTACTAATGTTATACGGCAGGGGGCTGTCTAATAACTTTTATAAATCCTTAAGGAATTATGATGACAGGTTTAGATACCATTTATAAAGAGCGTAGAAAATTCATGATCTTAGGATTGACAGGTCGAACAGGTTCTGGATGTACAACTTTATCTAAACTTCTTACAAAAAATAACTTTCATGATTTTAATGCACCAAGACCGAAATCCAGCTTGTTCGAAAATGATGAAGAGAGAAAATATAAAATTGTATATGATTATTTAAGAAAACAATGGGTTAAATTTTATCATATAAAAATGAGTGATATTGTGTCCACATTTTTATTAGACCTCTCTTATGATGAATTTGATGAAATATATAGAACTATTTTAGATGGTTATGTGACTCAAAATACTCCAGAATTAGATAAAAAACTACGTGAATATTATGAGAAATATCATACTATGCGTAATGAAGCTAAAGCTTATGCCGAAATGAATCAAAATGATTTATATAGTGATTCAATCTATGATTTCTATTTTAATAAGCTACCACAATTTTCTTTAGAAATTAGAAAAGTATTAAATAAAATAGAGCTTGGCTCATATACAAAGTTTTACCAACTGATTGGTAATAATATAAGAAAATCAGGTTGTGCGAATGATTCGGTTTATAATAGTGATAAAATATATGTATTTGCTCAAAGAGCTAATAAGTTAATAAAAATATTAAGGCATAAATCTAAGTTGTCTGGGGAAAATGTATGTGTGGTTCTTGATGCAATAAGAAATCCTTACGAGGCATTCTTTTTTCGAGAAAGATATTCAGCATTTTATCTAATGTCTGTTTCTACTGAACCAAATGTAAGGATTAGCAGGTTGCTAAATCAGCCTGGAATTTCTAATAAAGAGGTTTCAGGAATTGATAGTAGAGAGAATCCTAAATCATTAAAAGGTGAAGATAGATTTTGGTCATTAGATATACAACGATGTATAGAAATAGCAGACATTCATTTATATAATCCTGATGATCATAATAAATTTAAATTATTAAAAATTCAGCTAGTTAAGTATCTGTCTCTTATTATGCATCCAGGTATTATTACACCATCGCAAGATGAAAGATGTATGCATATTGCGTTCAATGCCAAATTAAATTCTGGTTGTATATCGAGACAAGTTGGTGCTGTTGTTACTGATTCAGATTTTTCAATAAAAGCAGTTGGGTGGAACAATGTTGCTCAGGGGCAAACACCTTGTAATTTACGAAGAGTGGAGGATTTAATCAATAATGAAGATGAGCCTGCATTTAGTTATTTTGAGAAAACGAATTCTGATTTTATTGAAAGATTTAAAAGTGTATATGCATTTAAGCCAGAGAATTCCATTGAATTTAATGGTAAACCAGTAACTTTCTGTTTTAAAGACATAAAAAACTCTATTGATGGTGAAAAGAATCAAGTCCATACAAGAGCTTTACATGCGGAAGAGAATGCTTTCTTGCAAATTTCAAAATATGGTGGAATGTCAGTTAAAGGTGGCAAGCTTTATAGTACAGCGAGTCCGTGTGAACTATGTGCAAAAAAAGCATATCAGCTAAGAATAAATACTATAATTTATATAGACCCTTATCCAGGTATATCAAATGATCACATCCTTAATTGTGGTAATAATATTCCAAATTTACAATTATTCTCTGGAGCTATAGGTAGGGCATATCAGCAATTGTTTGAACCTATCATTCCATATAAAGATGAGATGGAAATTGGTTTGAATTTAAATATCCCAAATCAAAAGAAAATGCTAACTAAAGAAAATGAAGAATTGGCAAAGGAAAATGAAGAACTAAAAGATAAAAATATAAAGTTAGAAGAGTATATAAAAAGCTTAGAGTTAAAGTTAGGTGAGGAGTAGCTATAAAAATGGCGTGATACAGAATAATTAACAGTCTCAAAGCCTACATACTAACTCCCCAATCCCATTGCTTTTCCCCCTCGTTCGGGCAAAATCACAGGCTCACTATGCGGAGGAATCTATGGCGACATCTCTTTTTATTGGCGGGGCGCGGAGCGGGAAGTCGAGCTATGCGGAGCGTCAGGCGTTGGCGTTGTTGCAGCAGCGCTTGGATGAAGGGTGTGCGGCTCGGCTGCATTATGTTGCGACCGCGATTGCGTTTGATCAGGAGATGCAGCAGCGGATTGAACAGCATCAGCGTCGCCGCGGGCCGGAGTGGTGTCAGCATGAATCGCCCGTGATGCTGGCGCAGACGCTGGCACAGTTTCAGCAGCAGGATATCGTGCTGGTCGATTGCCTGACCTTGTGGCTCAATAACGTTATCTATAACGATGGTGAAACCGCCACCAAAACACAGATTGAACAGCATGTTCAGGCTTTGGTCACCGCGCTGCGTGACTCTCCGGCGACGATTTTATGTGTCTCCAACGAAGTCGGCCTCGGCATTATCCCGATGGGCGAAATTTCCCGCCTGTATGTCGATCATGCCGGGTGGATGAATCAGGCGATTGCGGCGTTGGCTGAACAGGTGACTTTTATGGCCGCCGGTTTACCGATGCAACTGAAAGGTGCTTAACGGTTAGTCAGGCGCAAGCACGTCGCGGAGTGCCCGTAGCAATTGCTGGTTCTCTGCTCGGGCGCGAATGGCGACGCGGTAGTATTGTGGCGATAAGCCCCGGTAGTTGGCGCAGTGGCGGATCAGGATGTTGCGCTGCATCAGGGCATGTTGTAAATCGAAATCAGCCCGGTGCAGGCGAAAGAAAATATAGTTGGCCGCGGGCGGATAAACCGTCAACCCCGGCAACTGAGACAAGCCTTGGAACAGGTAAGATTGCTCGCTGTGCAGCCAGTGATAAGTCTGTTCCGCATACCCATCGTCTGTAAACAGAATTTCTCCGGCCAGTGCCGCGAAGGCGTTAATCGTCCACGGTTCACGTTGATTGCGCAGTGCTGCCAGAACCGGCTGATTGGCTGACAACAAATAGCCGAGCCGCAGCCCGGGAATGGCGTAAAATTTGGTCATCGAACGCAGCACAAACAGGTGCGGATGGTGTTCCAGCACATCGGTCAGCCCCCGATGCTGCGGTAAAAAATCAATAAATGACTCATCCACAAACAGCCTGATCCCCAACTGAGCGGTGCGTGTGACGATACGTTGCAGTAAATCAGCCTCCGGCATCAGCCCGGTCGGGTTATTCGGGGTGCAGAGGAACAGACAATCCAGCCCTTGGTGCAATGTATCCAGTAAACGCTCAGTGAGCGCAAACCCTTCACTCTCCTGCAAGACAAACCCTTCAATCTCACACCCGACCCGGGTCAGCGCCTGGCGATATTCGGCAAATGTCGGTTCGACAATCAAGGCGTGGCGCGGCTGCGTGTGCAGTACCCACTGATAAATCAGCTCGGTCGCGCCGTTGCCTGCGACCACATAACTGGCCGGAAAACCGCCTTCAGAACGGTGGATCTGATTGGCATGGTGACGGGCAATCGCCTGATGGAGGTGCTGATAATCAATATCCGGGTAGCGTTCGACACAATCGATCTGAGCGATCAGCGCTGCGCGTAACGCTGACGGCATACCGAGCGGATTGATATTGGCGCTAAAGTCCAGTATCTCTGCTGCGGTTTGGCCGTATTTCTCTGCCATTTCCCGGGTGTTCCCGCCATGTTGTCCGCTTTTTGCCATTGAATCGTCTGCGTTATGTCTGTCATCAATGGCTGACAATGTAGCGGATTCGCGATTGAAGCGCCAGCTCAGGCCGATGCTGTCGGTGCGTCGGGTGTTGCTGACGAGGTTTGGCCCCAGTGATAAATGGTCCAGTTTGGTTTGCCTTCGGCCTGCAGCGCAAGCGCCGGGGCCGGGTTGATCAGATAGACATAATCGGCGTGTCGGCACAGCGGTAAGTCGTTGATGGAATCGGTATAGAAATGCACGGCAGAGAAAGATTGCGATTGACTCGCGAGCCAGTCGTCCAGTCGGCGGACTTTGCCTTCCCGATAGCTGGCAATACCATCAATCTCGGCGGTGTAACGCTGATCGACGGTGACCAGATCAATGCCTAACGCATCGGGGATACCGATTTTTTGCGCCAGCGGGCGGACGATAAAACTGACCGTGGCCGAGATGACGAGCATCGGAATCTGTTGGGTGATGAGGTCGCTGATCAGTTGCTGCGCCTCATTGAACAGCCGCGGCAGAATTTGAGTTGTCACGCAGGTTTCGGCCAGCGCATCAACGGTGGTTTGCGGCAACTTGGTGAGTGGAGCAAGAGTAAAATTCAGATAGGTCGCCATATCCATCTTGCCGGCGGCATATAAAGCCATCATCTCGCGATCCCGCGCCAGAAAGTCAGGGTCGGTGACGATACCTTGCTCGACTAAAAACGTATTCCAGATCATGGCACTGTCGCCGTCAATCAGGGTGTCATCCATGTCGAACACATATAAAGGGTTGGCCATCTTAATCTCTCACCGGTTGAATTTCGTTTAAGTTAAATAAAAGTTCCAGCGGATGTCCAACCGGAAATAATCGTTCTGAAGAGCGGTTGAGCAGATCAACGGTCAGGTGTTGATCGCCGATTGCGGCGGTATAGCGAATCACGTTTCCCAGTAGCTGATGGCTGACGACGGTTGCCGCCCGCGGCGCTGAAATGTGTGCGTCATACTGACGGCCCGGCTCTTTGACATAAATGGACTCGGGACGAATCGCGACCTGACCGGTGCTCTCAATCCCGAACCAAGTATGGGCTGTCAGGGCATCAAGCAGATTGTAATGCCCCATAAATTGCGCCACAAAAGTATTGGCCGGTTGGGTGTAAATCTGTTCCGGGCTGCCTTGCTGCACGATCTCGCCCTGATTCATCAGAAAGATTCGATCAGACAGTTGCATGGCTTCTTCCTGATCGTGAGTGACGAAAATCGTCGTCAGGTTGAGTTCTTTCTGAATGGCGCGGATTTGCTGGCGCAGCACCTTTCTGATTTTGGCATCGAGCGCAGAGAGCGGTTCATCCAACAGCAGAATACGGGGCCGGACGATTAACGCTCTGGCTAACGCAACCCGTTGCCGCTGTCCGCCGGAGAGTTCATGAGGATACTGTTTTTCTTTGCCTTGTAATTCGACAAGTTCGATAAAGCGTTGTGTTTCCTGGGCAATGGTTGGCTTATCGAGGCCTTTCATCTTCAGGCCGAAACCAATATTGTCGGCCACCGTCATGTTGGGGAACAGCGCATAAGACTGAAACACCATACCGATTTCCCGTTGCTGCGGTACCTGACGGGAGATCTCGTGGTTATCGACCCAGATCTCTCCCTGATCGATGGCTTCAAGCCCGGCGATACAACGTAACAGAGTCGATTTTCCGCAGCCGCTGGGGCCGAGCAGGGTAATGAATTCCCCTTGTTCAATGGTGAAATCAATCGCTTGAAATACGGCATGCTCGCCGAACACTTTGGTGAGTTGATTGACATGGACATAACTCATAGTTGAACTCCCCGGTTAAAGCGGCTGGCAAGCCAGGTACAGATAAAAATAAACAAGAAATAGGTCATCACCAGTGCTGAGGTAAAGTGACCGCTGGTCTGACGCATGTTGTACAAATACACCTGCAACGTTTCGTAACGGGTGCCGACCAGAATGTTGGCAAACACGAATTCACCGAGCAGGAATGAAAAAGAGAGAAACAGGGACGCCATCAGGCCTTTTTTCAAATTGGGCAAAATAATATACCAAAATGCTTTGGTGGTGCTGGCACCGAGCAGGTGAGCAGCATCAATCAGGTCGCGCAGGTGAATCGCCATCATATTGTTGGCAATGGCGCGGTACATAAATGGCAGCGCGATGGTGAAGTTGGTGCCGATCAGAATCCACGGCGTGCCGACCAGAACGATGTCGCTGTCGGCATAGCGCTGGAGCAGCCCGACCGAAGAAACCACCGGCGGCACGGCAAACGGCAACAAAATCAGAATATTCATAACCTTATCCAGCTTCGGATAGTAATAAAAAATCACGAATATCATTGGCAGAATCAGCACGGTTGCCAGCAGCAGTGCCGAGAGACAGACAAATAATGATCGGCCGAATGCTGCCAGAAAACGCGGATCGCTGAGGAGCTGAATATACCAATGCAGGGTAAACCCTTCGGGGAGGATCGAGGCTCCCCAGCGGGCGGAGAGCGCATAGGCAAATGTGGCTGCGATGGGGATCAGCAGGATAAAGAGGATCCCGTATACCACACTTTTATGATAGATCTGATGCGTGTTTTGCATGCGCTTTCCTTCTCATCGAACGGGGTGTGGCGGAACGGCGTTTGGTCTGGCCGGTGTGGTTACTTTGGGCGATCAGCCATTGATTGATGATGGTGACGAAAGCCAGAATCGCAATCAGTAACACAGAAATCGCCGCGGCAAGATTGGGTTCGAGAAACAGATCACCGGAAACCAGACTGGCAATGCGAATGGTGATCAGATTGTAATTGCCGAGGGTGAGGGCATACGCACTGGCATAGGCCCCGATAGCGTTGGCGAATAGGATAATAAATGTCCCGAACAGCGCCGGAGCCAGTACGGGCAGGGCGATTCTCAACCAGTATTGACGTGTATTGGCCCCGAGCAGTGCAGCCGCTTCCTGCCAGTCTTTTTTCAGGGCATCGAATGCCGGATAGAGTAACAAAGCGCCGAGTGGGATTTGAAAATAGGTATAAATCGCCAGCAGTCCCCAGCGGCCATAGAGGTTGAATTCATCGAGAATACCGAGTTGGCGCAGAATCAGCGTCAGTGCACCATTGGTGCCGAGAATAATGATAAAAGCAAACGCGAGCGGCACACCGACAAAGTTACTGCTCATATTGGTAAAGGCAATCACAGCATCGCGGATGCGGCTGTTGAGATGACGCAGCGATGAAACCAGCACGGCTGCGATCAGCAAACCGATTAAACTTGACCAGAGAGCCAGCCATAAACTGTTGCTAAACCCTTGCAAAATAAAGGGCGAGTCTAAAATTTCCCGGTAATTGTCCAGCGAGAACTGAGTGCCGTCACTGAAACTATTGGTGATGACCCACGTCAGCGGCGAAATCTGAAAAAGGTAGAACACGACCGCAAACGGTACTAACCAGAGTAATGGCCGCCATTGTTTCAGCCGCATGAGAACGGTGTCGGGCGATCTTTGGGATGGTGAAGACAAACTCATCGAAGAACACCTCCCGCGATGGATTTTTGGTGGGTCAGTCCCAGTAATTCACAAATCACACCACAAATATCGGTCTGGGCGATTTGAGCCGCTTGGTGGCTAAAATGGTCACCGATCACCAACAGCGGGACTTCGCGCTCTTCCGGCAAGGTGCCACCGTGCGAGTGGTCATTGTTCATGCCGTGGTCACTGGTGATCAAAATCTGATATCCCGCTGCCATCCATTGTGGCAAGTGGTCCGATAAAATCATATCGGCTTTGCGGGCGGTATTGCGATAATGAGCTGAATCGAGACCGGCGTGATGACCGGCATCATCAATATTCATTGGGTGGATCAGCAAAAAATCCGGGTCATAGTGACGGCGCAGGTATTCGGCATCGAGAAACAGTGCTTCGTCGGGGTAGTGATCCCAGTGATAAAAAATGCCGTGCTGAATATTCAGGGTCGGGTCGTTGGTAAAGCGATCTTCGACCGGATGGTAGGGGGAACGGTTATACAGTTCGCTAAACCAATGATAGGCCGCCGCGGCCGTTTTTTTGCCTTGCTGGCTTGCCAGACTGAACACCGATTCATGATGTGAACGGTGGTTGATCTGATTGTGCACGATGCCGCTTGCGACCGGCGGAACGCCCGTCAGCAAACATTCATAAAGTGGCCGGGATAATGAGGGCAGTTCACAGGTAAGCGGATATAAGGTGGCTTGCTGCGAGGCGATCAGACCATTCAGGTAGCCCAGACACTGCCGGGCTACTGAAAGGTTGAGGCCATCCAGAACAACAAGGATAACTTTATTGTTCATCGGGTTGCCTTACTGCTGGTGGATGAGGACATTTTCCTGCCATTGACGCGGCAGGCGGCGGGCGGATTTTTCCCATGCATCGAAATTTTTAATCGGATGCACATGTTCGTACTGTTTGTTATCAAGTAATTTGGCTTTGGTTTCTGCCGGCAGCGCAATATTGGTGCGGATCGGGCGCGCATAACCGTTGGCAAGGTTGATTTGCCCTTGATCACTGAAGATATATTCACGGGTCAGTTTTGCCGCATTCGGATGTTTCGCGTATTTGTTAATGATGGTGGTATAGCCGGAAATGACCGAACCGTCCTGAGGGATGCTCACCGTGAAGCGAGAGCGGTCAATTTTATCGCGGTAGTTGAGTGCGTTGAAATCCCACAGTACCGCGACTTCCACTTCGCCTTTTTCCAGATTTGCCAGACTCGGCGCGGTAAAAGACAGACGGCCTTGTTCAGCCAGTTTGGCGAAGAACTTGAGAGCCGGTTTTAGATTCGATTCATTACCGCCGTTGGCAAATGCAGCGGCTAACACCGCATTGTTGGCTTGCGAGGCAACACCGACATCACCGATGGTGACTTTATACTTGCCAGTGAGCAGATCAGCCCATGTCTTGGGTGGGTTTTTGACCAGATTATTGTTCGACATAAAGGCGATGGTGCCGGTATAGGCAAGCGCCCAGTAACCGTCTTTATCTTTGGCCCAGTCAGGAATCTCGTTCCAAGTCGATGGTTTGTAAGGCTGAGCGACACCTTTTTGTACCGCAACACGGCCGAACGCGAAGCCGACATCACCGATATCGGCGGTGGCATTGTGTTTTTCCGCCGCAAATTTGGCAACTTCTTGCGCTGAACTCATATCGGTATCCTGATGTTGCAGGTGATATTTGCTATTCAGATCGCGCCAGGTATCTTTCCAGTTGGCCCAGCTGTCGGGCATACCGACACTGTAGACTTGTCCTTCCGCTTTGGCGGCTTTCACCAACTCATCAAGCGACTGGGTTTTTGCTGTTGCATGAAAGGCCATTGTAAGGGAAAGCAACGATGTAGTTGCCATTATCATTCGGGGGGTACGACGTAATTTCATAAAGCCATCCTTTGGACTAGTTCAGTTTGCTTGTATTTCATCCTATTGAGCAAATGTGACGATTCCTTGGCTGTTTTCTAAATTATTTATGACAGATTGATGAAGATTGCCGGGGTCTGCTTGTCTGGTTTCGGGCGAGCTCTTACATTGAATGGGATCAATGTTGGGCTAGTTCATGGAAATAGGTTTAGAGAAACGGATTCAGGTAAACAGATTCAGGTAAACAGATAGATGACGCAGTTAACGAAAATTAAAGATGTCATTCGGGAACAGATTCTCGGCGGGACGATGAGTGCCCGACAAAAATTACCCTCAGAACGGGAGTTATGTACGCTGTTTTCGACCACACGGATTACCGTCAAAGATTCACTGGCGTCTCTGGAAACGGAAGGCTTAATTTATCGCGAAGAGCGCCGGGGCTGGTTTGTTTCACCGCCACGCGTTCATTATAACCCGTTGTCCCGCAGTCACTTTCATCAGATGATCCGTGATCAGCACCGGATTGCTGAAACACGGTTGATTGCAGTGCAAAGCCGCATGGCGACCAGTGATGAAGCCAAGTTGCTGGCACGTAATGAGATGACGCCACTGCATATTATTCAACGGCTGCGTTTTATTGACGGGCGCGTCGTGCTGTATGTGGAAAACTGCCTGATTGCCCATTGGTTCCCCGGCATTCTGGAAGAAAATCTCACCCAGTCACTGACCGGACTGTACCGGCATAAATATGGCTATGTCACCAGCCGCTCCCGTTTTGATGTGATTGCCACCGCTGCAACGCCGGCCGTCGCGAAAGCGCTCAACATTGCTGCCGGGCAGCAAGTGCTGAAAATTTGTCGTGTTAATTATAAACAAGACGGCGCAATCATCGATTGTGAGTTTGAATACTGGCGTCCGGATGCGGTGATGATCACCATCGACAGCCATACTGAAAAGGAGTGAGTCAAATGTTGTCGATGGGGTGCCACGCATCGATGGATGAGTTCTTGTGGCCAAAAAGTTATTGCGATCATGTTGCTGTAATATTGTGGTTTAAAAATTAAATTCTTTTGATAATCATATGGATTAAGTTTCATTGTTATCAGACCGGGTTGTGATTTTTTTGAGAACACGGCTAATTATTTGCACTTTCACGATGTTTTTTCGTAGATTTGCTAGGCTAGAATAGAAAGGTCTTATTATCTCACCACCATGTCGAGCCAAGGATTGATTGCTGACATATGGTTGCGTGATATATGAAGTGATTGATGTATCAAGGAGCATTCGGTGGAACCAAGGATTAGTATTATCACACTCGGTGTGAAAAATTTAGAGACTTCATATAACTTTTATGCTGCACTCGGCTTTACCTCACCGCAAAAACCGGCAGACGGTATCATTTTCTTTAAGACTGGCGGTGTCTGTCTTGCACTTTATCCGCTGGATGAACTGGCTGATGATGTTTCACCGGAGTTCGCAGCTCCCTGTTCAGGCTTCTCTGGTGTGACATTGGCTCACAATACGCGTTCAAAAGAGGAAGTTGATGAAGTCTTGGCACTGGCGGTCAGTGTCGGTGCAAAGCTGGAAAAACCTGCCAAAGATGCCTTCTGGGGCGGTTATAGTGGCTATTTTTCTGATCCCGATGGTCATTTATGGGAAGTTGCCTATGGCGACTGCTGGGATTTCAATGAAGATGGCAGTCTGGTGATTCAGTAGCAGTTAAGCATAAAAATGCGCAGAGACGGATAATTTATCCCTAGCTTTGACGGATATCTCAGGTTCGCCGGGGCGAAATCGATAGAATGCTGCATTTGACAATCTAAGTGCTGACTCACAAAGCGCTTGGTCGAACTGGCAGCGAAAATAGCCGATCGTGATAGTCACGCAAGAGAATAGGGACGCGTTCTCAACCTCATCTGGCGGTCATCCACTTGTGTCGTTTTATTTTTAATGTTGGCACTTTGCCGACATTTTTTGATTTTTGGATTTGAATTTTAATGGAGGATTTTATGCCCTATCAATTTGCGTTGATTGGCGATATTGGCGGTACAAATGCCCGTCTGGCATTATGCGAACTGGCATCAGGGGAAGTCAGTCACGCAAGGACGTATGCCTGTGCCGAGTATCCAAGTCTTGAGTCAGTGATTAAGCATTATATCGAAGCATCCGAAGTCGCTATTCAACAAGCCTGTATTGCGATTGCCTGTCCGGTGCAAGGTGACTGGATTTCGATGACCAATCATAGCTGGGAATTTTCCATCGAAACCCTGCAACGTAACCTCGGTCTTGAAACATTTCAGGTGATCAATGATTTTACCGCAGTCTCAATGGCGATTCCGGTTTTAGCTGAATCTGATGTGGTCAAAGTGGGTCAGGGCAGTGCAGTTACAGGTAAGCCGGTTGCAGTTTACGGGGCCGGAACCGGACTGGGTGTGGCGCATTTACTGCCGGTGAACGATCAATGGCTCAGTCTGCCCGGAGAAGGCGGTCATGTGGATCTGGCGCCGGGGAGTCAGGAAGAAGACCTGATTTTAGCGGAGTTACGCAAAGAGTTTGGTCGGGTTTCTGCGGAGCGCTGTTTATCCGGACAAGGCATTGTCAATCTGTACAATGCCGTGGTGCGTGCCGACGGACGGACACCGGAAGCATACACGCCGAAAGATGTGGTTGAACAGGCTCAGGCCAACACACAAGCGGATTGTCGCAAAGCGCTGGAACTGTTTTGTACCCTGATGGGGCGCTTTGCCGGTAATCTGGCACTGAATCTTGAAACTTTGGGCGGTGTTTACATTGCCGGTGGTGTTGTGCCCCGTTTTGTCGACTTCTTGCTCGATTCACAATACCGCACTGCATTTGAAGATAAAGGGCGGTTCAAGACTTATTTAGAGAACATTCCTGTCTTTGTTATTACCCATAAAGAACCGGGACTATTAGGTGCCGGTGCTTATCTGAGACAGTCGCTCGGTTTGTCTTTATCTGCGCAGTAATGTCCGGTGAAGTGAGTGATGAATAAAGTGATCGAATGATCAAGCAATCAATGCAAAAGAAAGTACCGATGAAAGGCAGCGTTCATATCAGGACGCTGCCTTTGTTATTTTAATTGAAGTTGTTTCACTTCAGGATGATATCGCCCGGAACAGCTGCCAGAATTGGGTATTGTTGGTTGTTTTTTAATCACTGATTTCATATTTTCAGGAAAGTGTACTGCGCGTTTAGTGGCATGAGGCACTGATTTTGGGTTTTACTGCTCGCGTTCTCAGTGCGAAAACTGATAGAACCACAGCAAGGCAAAGCACAGCAATAGCATGGTAATCGCGTAACGCCAGTTCATTTTGAGCAGGCTGATTGCGCTGATTTCATAGCGAGACTGAATACTGAGCTGAACGCCAGAGAACGGGGAGAGTAAAATACCGAGTGACCAGCCCATCAATAACGTCATGCCTAACAGGTTCGGATCATGAACCGATGGGGCAAGTAAGCTCCCGGCGAGCACCACGCTGGTGACCGGATGCATCCCCGTCATTGCCAGCGCAACCAGAATCATCACGGTGATACTGGCTTCCAGCGAGCCGAAATGCGGTGGGGCAAGGCGGATATCCAGTGATGATAGCGTTGCCGCGGTTCCGGCCGCTAACAACGCTGCGGCTGCAAATAAAGCGACTTCACCGGCAGAGCTGACAATACCTGACTCGATATGTTGCTTAAAACGGAATAACCCTCTGAGTCCGTCACTGGTGAGTAACCAAATAAAAATAAACAGGATAGCCGTCAGGGTAACCAGCGTCAGAACGCTGATTTGCGGTTGCCATTCATGCATCCCGATGACAATCAACGCCAGTAAACAAGGCATCCACAGTGAATGCCGGGCAATCGGATAACCGTGCAGATCTCCGGCGTCCGGCTGCCGGAGAATTTCCCATGCACTGAAAGCGATGGCGGCAATACTGATTGGAATACCATACAGAACCAGTGTACTGAGTTGCGCCCCCGGAGAACTGATCAGTGTCAATCCCATTGCGGCGAAAAAAGGTGACCAGAATGCGCAGATACAGAATGCCCGGAGCAATAATATCCCCTGCAAAGGCGTCATACGACTCTGACTGGCAAGCCGATCCCCGACAATAATCACAGACGACATATTTAACACGGCACCGAAGAGGTGTGTACCCAGTAAAGTTCGCAGCAAAGCCCCTTTTCCTTTAGGTAAGTCTTCTTGACTACGGATACTTGCGGTGGCAAAAATTTTCAGAAACCCGACCCCAATCAGCATATTAATGACTTTTTGATTGGCTTCTATCGCTTTGAAAATGTAACTGATGTCAGCCTGATTCAATAGCCCGAATAGCAAACCGGCTAATCCGATCCCCAGTAAAATGAATATTTGCTTTTTTTGGGTCGCTTTCAGGGTTGGGATTAACACGCAGGAAACCAGCCAGATCGGAATTCCGGCCCAATAGAACGGAACAGAATCGCTGAATGTGGATATGACGGAGAGGGTCAAGCTGAGCATCAACATCCAGCCACAGATTGCTGCTATTTTTTCTTTCATTGTTGAATCTACCGCAATAAGTACACGTATCGTACATTCCCGTCAGCATGAAACCCCGACATTACTTGGGAGTATACCCGGATTGACACTGATGCATAACAACAGAGAAGTAAGACAACGGAAGACAGAGAGAATAAGAGTTTAATGTCATATGACTCAGTGTATACCGGCAATCATACGCATTGATAAAGAACACAGCAATATGTTGTTCAGGGTGTCGTCGCGTTTTTATGTAATATTTAATTATTACTGTCTCTTCTTTAAGAATAAAAAGGAATGAGCTCAATGATAAGTGGTGGTATTCGGTCACTTCATCTACGGGGTTATGGCAGTCGGTTGTCCGTGGATGACAGACCCATGTGTCCACAAAGTGTATTTACCGTCCATAAAATGACATAACAGTCAGTGTTCATTTGTGATAACAATTGTTTTTACAGATTTCTAAGTCGTGGGTAAACTCGATGATAAACGTGGATGATTCACGAATGTTGAGCGACAGGGAACCAAATGGTGTGACAGAGATGAGTAGCGGGAAATACCATGAACAAGCAACGGCTTGTGATCACTGTGACTGGGTGAATGTTTTGCCGCCATTGCAAGCCGGTGAACAGCATGATTGTGCCCGTTGTGGTCATTTGATTGTGAAGTGCCATCCGAATGCCCCTCAACAGCTACTGAGTAACGGATGCTCAGCGGTATTGATGTTCATTATGTCGCTGTGTTTTGTTTTTCTCGGGTTTTCCTCGCAAGGCAGCCATCAGCAGATTACCTTGTTAGACTGTATTTATGGCCTGATGGGGGAACATTACATCTCGCTCGGTATTATTGTGACCCTGTCTTTACTGGTGCTACCGGTGATCTATCTGACAGCGGTACTTTTGACTGCTTTGGCAATGCGACAAGGTAAGCTCCGCGCAATTCATTATGGATTGACGCACACGATCAATGCCCTGAAACCCTGGCTGATGGTCGATGTTTTTCTGCTCGGCGGGCTGGTGGCTTTAGTTAAACTGCAAAGCTTGGCTGAAATTGAGTTGGGGCTGTCTTTCTGGGCATTCTGTGTGTTTACGATCTGCCTGTTCAGGACAATCTCTTTTGTTGATAAACGCTGGATTTGGCACTGTCTGTGTGGCCCGGCACCGACGGTTGCGGTTCGTTCCGGTTCTGCATTATCTCAAGGGTTAAAAGGCTGTCAGTATTGCGGGGCACTGATGACTGCGCAAACCCATAAATGTACGCGCTGTCATCATGTTCTGCATCAGCGTCAACAAGGCAGCCTGAATAATACGTTAGCATTATTATTTGCATCGTGTGTTTTGTATCTGCCTGCTAATCTTTTTCCGATTATGATTACGACGTTTCTTGGAACCAGTGAGCCGTCAACCATTATGGGTGGCGTGATTTTATTGTGGGGAATGAAGTCATATCTTGTCGCCGGTGTGATTTTTGTTGCCAGTATTCTGGTGCCGGTGATGAAAATTTTGATGTTGTTCTGGCTCTGCTGGCAAATTCGTTTTGGTTGCAGAGAGTATGAAAAACCAACCCAACGAATTTATCACATCACAGAATTTATCGGGCGCTGGTCAATGGTTGATGTGTTTGTAGTGGCAATTTTGTCAGCACTGGTTCAGCTTGGTGCCATGATGAATATTATTCCCGGTATTGCCGCTATTTCTTTTGCTGCTGTGGTGATTCTGACTATGCTGGCAGCAATGTCGTTTGATTCCCGTCTGATCTGGGATAAATCTGAGGAGATAACCACTTGAGTCGTTCATCATCTGCTGTTGAATCCGCCCACCGGATGCACTTTAATTCAATTTGGTTCGTGCCTTTAATTGCAGCGATTGTTGCCGGATGGATGTTAGTTGAGAATTGGTCTCGGCAAGGGCCCGAGATTATTGTTGTCGCAGAAAATGCAGATGGTCTGATCGCCGGAAAAACTAAAGTGAAGGCTCATAACGTTGATGTCGGAGAAGTCACCGACATTCAACTCAGTGATGACTTTAATCACGCGATTATCCATATCCGGATGGAGCAGGGCGCTGAGGCGATGCTAAACAGCAAAAGCCAGTTCTGGGTGGTGAAACCCAGAGTGGGGAAAGAAGGGATTAGTGGTCTGGGGACGATTCTTTCCGGGGCGTTTATCAATGTTAATCCGGGTAAGAATGGTGAAAAACGTGAGCGTTTTACCATGCTCAAACAACCGCCGTTATCAACGGCTGATAACCGGGGGATTCGTCTGAGGCTCTATTCGACGGATAACGCAAAAATGGAGGTCGGCTCACCGGTTCATTTCCGCGGGTTTGAAGTCGGCTACATTGAAAATGTTGATTTTGATGTCAAACGCAAAGCGATTACATACCATATTTTTGTCAAGGCGCCTTATGATGCTTTAGTTCACAGCAATGTGCAGTTCTGGATAACTCCGGGGCTGTTGGTTGAAGGAACGGCAAAAGGACTGGAAGTGCGGATGGACTCTTTACAGACACTGCTTTCCGGTGGGATCTCCTTCGGTACGACAAATAATCAGGTTTCTGGCTCCCCCGTCAAGGACTCAACCGAGTTCCGGCTTTTTTCTTCGAAAGAAGCGGCGGCCAATAATCGCTATGATAAATATATCGATTACATTATGTTGGTTCAGGGCAGTATCAGTGGCCTGCTGCCCGGTGCGCCGCTGGAATATAATGGTGTCCGTTTGGGAACTGTAGAAGAAGTGCCATTTCATGGTGGTTCGTTTGATAGTACGAATGACATTCGTATGCCGTCTGTTCCGATTCTGATTCGTTTGGAACCACAAAGAATTGCATCTCACTTAAAACAGAAAAATATGAATTTGGATGAGTGGCGCGATATGTTTACCCAAGGGTTTAAGCAGGGAATGCGGGCAACACTGAGTAGCAGCAACCTGCTGACCGGTGCAAAAGTCGTATCGGTGGTGTTTGTTAAAGATCCCAAACCGCTCGATGAAACCATGTATTATGGGTATCCGGTGTTCCCGTCGGTCAGCAGTTCTTTTGCTTCAATACAGGAGAAGATTACGCTGATTCTTGATCGTTTGGCGGCACTACCGATGGATAAGACCGTCGGGCAATTGAATCAGACTCTGGCTTCTGCCGATGACACATTCAAAGAGCTACATGAAGCGAGCAAGAACCTCAAAAAACTGCTGTCACAAGAGAAGACACAGGCAATTCCGGATCGGCTGGTGAGTACGCTGGAAACCTTAAACGAAACCCTGAGTGATTATCAGGCTCAGGGAGCTTTAGGCCAGAATATTCAGCAAAGTCTTGATGCGATACAACGGAATCTTGAAACATTATATCCATTACTACAAGACTTACGCCGACAGCCGAATGCCATTATTTTCGGCAAACAGAGTGAGCAGGATATTGAACCGAAAGTGACCAAAGGGAGTGCTCAATGAGATTGACAGGACGCGCTGTATTACTATCGCTCATGCTGGTATTCCTCGGCGGATGTTCAGGGAGCACCGCGCTGGAAACGACTCAATATCTGCTACCCATGTCGGAGCAGGTATCGGCGCTGAAAGCACCGACACTGATTAACCAAACGATACAGCTCAAAGCCATTAAAATACCGGGGTATCTGGAAAAACCGAATATCGCCATGGTCGATCCCGATGGGCAGGTCTATCTGGCATCACAACATTTATGGGCTGAATCACTGAGTTCTCAGCTGGAAAAGATGACGTTAAGACGGCTGAAAGAACGGCTACCGACACTCACTTGGATTCCGTCTTATCAGTATATTCGGCCTAAATTAATGCTGGATATTGAAGTCTATCGTTTTCATGCCGATAGACACGGCAAAATCACCGTTTCCGGCCACTGGTCTCTTTGGTCAGAATCGAAACAGTTGCTCCATGAGGCATCATTTGACAGTGTCGGGATGATGCAACACAGCGGCTACCCTGCGATGACCCAACAGCTTTCTCATCTTTGGCTGACACAAATCGTCGATCCGATTGCTACCACATTAGCCACTCGCCACTAAACCCTCTCTGACTTCGGGTCCGAATGGTGATTCGAAGTTTTTTCTCCGTTTGGTGATGTCTTTATGACATCGCCAATATCATTACATTTTCGACTTGATTGTATGACTGACCATATCTGTGAGCGCAATGATCACCTTTGCTACAGAGATACAGTTATGAGAATTTATTTGACTGATATTTAGATGAAATAAAGCATATTAATGTTATTAAAAGTGAGTTGGTTATGATTTTTATCTAATACTGTCGTGTAATGTAGTTGTAAATCTTGATGATTTTTTGAAATGAAGTGTGTGTATCGGTCATCATTAAAATGACATACGAGGTTGTTTTATAATTTT
Organism: Vibrio ruber DSM 16370; assembly: GCF_900163965.1. GTDB lineage: Bacteria > Pseudomonadota > Gammaproteobacteria > Enterobacterales > Vibrionaceae > Vibrio > Vibrio ruber. The sequence goes on along the minus strand of NZ_FULE01000002.1, from coordinate 46,522 downwards.
AGGGAGTACTTCCTATGCAATTGAGTTTGAAAAGGAAGATTGTTCTTTCTGTTGTTGCTGCAATTACCTTAACGGCCACCATTTTAGTGATGGTTAGTTATCAGTCATTTAAAAAAGATAGCTGGCGAGCGATTCAGAGTGAGAATCGTAATACGTTGATGGCTTATGCAAAAGGGATCAGTGAATGGTTTCATGATAAGCAATTAGCAATCACAGGGCTAAAAGATGAAATCGAACGGAACCCGGCTTTAGATGTTATTCCCCATTTAAGACAAACGTTGAAATCTGGCGGATTCGGTTTGAGTTATTACGGCAATGAGAAAGGAGAGATGTACAGGCAAGATCCTACCCTGAACAAGCCCGGTTATGATCCACGTGTCAGAGGTTGGTATAAACTGGTGAAGTCAAAGAGTGCGGCAGTGATAACTGAACCGTATGTCAGTGTAACGATGCAACAGCTGGTTGTGACTCTGGCAGAACCGGTTCGGCAGAATGGCCGGTTTATCGGTGTTGCCGCGTCGGATCTGGCGTTGGATCAATTAACGAGTGACGTCTTAAACATGAACGTATTGGGCGACGGTTATTCGGTTCTGGTGAATAAGAAAGGCACGGTCGTTGCGCATCCGAACAAAGATTTGCTCCTCAAACCTATCAGTGAAGCGATCCCACAGTTGAATATTCAGTCTCTGTCTCAGGCTTCTGATTCAGGACAACCACTGTTCGTCGATATTGACGGGAAGAATAAAGTGGTGATGGGGCAAAACATTGCACACACGGACTGGATGTTGCTGATAATTATGGATCAGGCAACCTTGGAAAAACCGATGAATTCGTTGCTGCTGAAGCAAATCATCATCGCTATCTTGATCCTTGTCGTGATTGCACTATTAACATCGTGGGTACTCTCCCGACAACTCAAAGCCATTGGTGACATTGGTGATGCATTGGCTGAAATTGCTGAAGGGAATGGCGACCTGACGAAACGATTGAACGTTGATCGTAAGGATGAAGTCGGCTTGTTGGCAGAACGATTCAACAAATTTGTTGATCGGCTGCATACGATGGTGAAAAAAGTTCACGATGTGTCAATCGCCCTGAACCAAAAAGCAGACAGTGCAGCATCGGCTGCGACGAAGCGCAGCCAGCAACTGAAGACCCAGCAGGATGAAATTACCATGGTCGCTACAGCGGTGACTGAAATGACTTCTGCGACCGCTGAGATTGCCGGTAATGCTGAAAACACTGCGAAAAGCGCTAACCAGTCGGTTGAGCTGGGAGCGGAAGGTTATGGGCAAATGCAGAAAAGCATGAAGTTGATTAATCAACTGGCCGAAGAACTGACTCGCGCCGCCGGGATTATCGGTGACCTTGAAGTTCATGCGAACGATATATCAACGATTCTGTCGACGATTCGGGCGATTGCCGAACAGACCAACCTGTTAGCTTTGAATGCTGCAATTGAAGCTGCGAGAGCAGGGGAGCAGGGGCGTGGTTTCGCGGTGGTTGCCGATGAAGTACGCGTGCTGTCGCAAAGAACGCATGCATCCACAGAAGAAATTCAGTCGAAGATTGAAGGATTGCAGAAAGTCACCAACAATGCGGTCAGCGTGATGCAGGCCAGCCATCATTTGGTTGAGAATAGTGTACAAGACTTCAGCCATACGGGTGATAAACTCCAGCGGATCAGTGAATCGATTACGATGATTAGTGATATGGCGACACAGATTGCTTCGGCAGCAGAAGAACAGTCTCTGGTGACCGCGGATATTAATGGTAATACTGAATCTATCCGTGAAGTCAGTGACCAGATGACTCATGAAGCTCAGCTGGCCGCTGACGAAGCACAGGAAGTTCATCGCTTGATGACTGAACTGGGTCGGGAGATTTCCCGCTTCAAACTTTGACATAGAATCAATCATTTGATGATTGCTACGTAATCGTTAGCCAGCAATATCTCAACAGCTTTTCCATCTTTGGCTGACATAAATCGTTGATCCGATTGCCGCAGCATTCGCGCATCAATCAGCGATATCCGGCCCCGGTTCAGTATGGTGATTCGGGGCTTTCCTTTCTATTGCATCACTTATTGATGATGTGTCTATCAGCCTCTTCGCTTGCCTCGGAGTATGTTCATTCGACGTTTGACGATGAGATGTATCTTATTGAGATTTAGATTCAAGAAAACGTGATTAGTGTCGTTAAAAGGGGGACAGATGATCATTTTCATCTCGTAACTGTGGGAAAAATAGGATGAAATTCTGGTGTTTTCAGGAGTGAGATGTATGTATTGGTTACCATTAACCACAATGTATATGATGAATGTACCTTTTAATGTTTGATTTAGAGGTATTTCACATATCTCTTCTCCTATTTTGATGTTGTTCATCTATAGTTAGGAAATATAAAAACCAGTGAATAAAACATAAATGGATCACTAAAAAGATTTTAAATGACAAATGGCGATTGTTCGTCATTTCATTGTGAGTTATCTGTTGAATAACATGCAAAATTGTTTCACAAACTTAGGGAGTGCTTCCTATGCAATTGAGTTTGAAAAGGAAGATTGTTCTTTCTGTTGTTGCTGCGATTACCTTGACGGCAGCAATTTTAGTGATTGTCAGCTATCAGTCGTTTAAGCAAGATAGCTGGCGTGCCATTCAGAGTGAAAGTCGCAATACGTTAATGGCTTATGCAAAAGGGATTGGTGAATGGTTCCATGATAAGCAGTTGGCAATTGAAGGATTAAAAGATGAAATCGAACGGGATCCGAACTTAGATGTTGTACCTCATTTAAGACAAACGTTTAAATCTGGCGGATTCGGTTTGAGCTATTACGGTAATGAAAAAGGGGAGATGTACAGACAAGATCCTTCCCTGAACAAACCTGGTTATGATCCCCGGGTCAGAGGCTGGTATAAACTAGCGAAGTCCAAAAATGAAGCGGTTACAACTGATCCGTATGTCAGTGTGACAATGCAAAAACTCGTGGTGACTCTGGCCGATCCGATCTATAAAGATGGTCAGTTAATTGGTGTTGCTGCGTCGAATCTGGCGTTGGATCAGTTAATTAATGATGTCTTAAAAATGAAAGTGTTGGGTGATGGCTATTCAATTCTGGTGAATAAAAAAGGCACGGTGGTTGCACATCCGAAGAAAGACCTGATTTTGAAACCTATCAGCGAAGCGATCCCACAGTTGAATATTCAGTCTCTGTCTCAAATCTCTGATTCCGGTGAGCTTCTGTTTATCGATATTGGCGGGAAGAATAAAGTGGTGATGGGGCAAAACATTGCACACACCGACTGGATGCTGATCATGATTATGGATCAGGCAACGTTGGAAAAACCGATGAATTCGTTGCTGTTGAAGCAAATTATTATCGCTATCGTCATCCTCGTTGTGATTGCACTGTTAACATCATGGGTACTCTCCCGACAACTCAAAGCCATTGGTGACATCGGTGATGCATTAGCTGAAATTGCTGAAGGGAATGGTGACCTGACGAAACGGCTTGAAGTTGATCGTAAAGATGAAGTCGGCTTGTTGGCAGAACGATTCAACAAATTTGTTGATCGGCTGCATATGATGGTGAAAAAAGTTCACGATGTGTCAATCGCCCTGAACCAAAAAGCAGACAGCGCAGCATCTGCTGCGACGAAGCGTAGCCAACAACTGAAGACCCAGCAGGATGAAATCACCATGGTTGCCACAGCGGTGACTGAAATGGCGTCTGCAACGGCTGAGATTGCCGGTAATGCTGAAAACACTGCGAAAAGCGCTAACCAGTCGGTTGAGTTAGGCTCGGAAGGTTATGAGCAGATGCAGAAAAGCATGAAGTCGATTAACCAACTGGCTGAAGAACTGACTCGCGCTGCCGGAATTATCGGTGACCTTGAAGTTCATGCGAACGAAATATCAACGATTTTGTCAACGATTCGGGCGATTGCCGAACAGACCAACCTGTTAGCCTTGAATGCTGCAATTGAAGCTGCGAGAGCAGGGGAGCAGGGACGCGGTTTCGCGGTGGTTGCCGATGAAGTACGCGTGCTGTCGCAAAGAACGCATGCGTCCACAGAAGAAATTCAGTCGAAGATCGAAGGGTTGCAGAAAGTCACCAACAATGCGGTCAGTGTAATGCAGGCCAGCCACCATTTGGTTGAAAATAGTGTTGAAGACTTTAATCATACCGGTGAGAAACTGCAGATGATCAGTGAATCGATTAACACGATCAGTGATATGGCAACACAGATTGCTTCGGCAGCAGAAGAGCAGTCTTTAGTGACCGCGGATATTAATGGTAACACCGAGTCTGTCCGGGAAGTGAGTGATCAGATGACCCATGAAGCTCAGCTGGCCGCTGAAGAAGCACAGGAAGTTCATCGCTTGATGACGGAGCTCGGACGAGAAATCTCCCGCTTCAAACTCTAAGATGTGGTGAATCATCCAAATGTGTGTCACGTAGTAAAAGAGCCCTGATCCGTGTGATTGGGGCTCTTTTTATGGACTGGATTGTAATTAAATACAACTGTTCTCAAATACAACTGTTCTCAAATACAACTGCTATCAAATACTACTATTCTCAAACAAGGATGTATGACCACGATGATGAAGGGAAATAAGAAATGAAAATTATCAACGCACGTTTAAGAGGGACTGAAGGACTCTACTCGATTCAAATTGAAGATGGTATTTTTCAGAAAATCCAATTGCAATCTGGTCAGCTTGATGAAGCTGCGGATATTGATGCCATGGGGAAATTATGTTGTGCCCCGTTTGTGGAACCTCACATTCATCTCGATGCGGTTCTGACCGCCGGTGAACCGCGCTGGAATATGAGTGGCACGCTCTTTGAGGGCATTGAGTGCTGGGCGGAAAGAAAAGCACTACTGGATATCGATGATGTTAAACGACGTGTACTGACTGCGGCTGAATTGCTGATTGCCAATGGTGTTCAGTATATTCGTACCCATGTTGATGTGACCGATCCCGAATTGACTGCATTGAAAGCGATTAACCAGTTGAAACCGGTACTCCAACCCTACCTTGATTTACAAATCGTCGCTTTCCCGCAGGAAGGTATTTTCTCTTACCCGAACGGTAAGGCATTGATGGAACAGGCATTGGAAATCGGGATTGATGTCGTCGGGGGCATTCCTCATTTTGAATTTACCCGGGAATACGGCGTTGAATCGATGCACTGGGTTGTCGAGTTTGCCCGCCGACACGGGAAGTTAGTCGATGTGCATTGTGATGAAATTGACGATGAAAATTCCCGCTTTCTTGAAGTATTGGCAACAGTAGCACTGGAACTGAATATGGGCGCAAAAGTGACTGCCAGTCATACAACTGCCATGCATTCATATAATAATGCTTATTGTTCAAAATTATTTCGGTTACTGAAAAAGTCACAGATTAATTTCGTTTCTTGTCCGACTGAAAATATGCATTTGCAGGGACGCTTTGATGAATTTCCGAAACGGCGGGGGATTACCCGGGTGAAAGAACTTCATCGGGCGGGAATTAATGTTGCTTTGGCGCAAGACTCGATACAAGACCCGTGGTACACCTTGGGAAATGGAAAATTGTTACGTGAACTAGATTTTGCAATTCATGCTTGTCATATGATGGGATATGAAGACCTAGTGAATGCACTCAGTTTTATTACCGACCATGGTGCCCGCGTGCTGAATATCTCTGATCAATATGGTATTGCCGAAGGAAACCCCGGGCATTTGATTATTTTGGATGGCATTGATGATGTCTCTGTTTTGAGAAATCAGAGTGATGTCCTTTGGTCAGTCAGAGCCGGAAAAATTATCATTGAGCGTCAACCGGCAATATTGAGACACGACGTTAAAATGAATCTTTGAGTTGAATTTTATTGGTGATTTTCTAATCTAAACAAGTTAACCTGCTATCAATAAGAATATTATTAAATAATAAACTGAGAAGTGTTTTATTCCGCTTTCCCCAACAATTGTGGAAAGCGTTTCGAAAAATAATGCTAATATGATTTGAGAATTTGCGGCTATGAGTAGTGCTAATTCGCCTTTGGGAAATGAGCGACATTTATTGTGGATTATTCAACTGGCGCCAATATTTGTCGTTGGTTGTCTGGCACTGGTGCTAAATAGCTATTTGTATGAAGCGGACCGGCAACGATTAGCTGAAAATAGCAGTGCGCTGTACCATGAGATGATGCTCTCAGAGAAGTTGCTGACCCAGCAGCATGTCGCATTGATTCACAAAGAATTCGGCCGGCAAAAGTCCTATCTGATGCAACATCTTCAGTTTCAGGTTCGTCAACGGGTTTATGACGCGTATGAACTCATCCGTCACCTCTATGATCAAGATAATGCCCTGTCTCCGGAAGAGATTAAACTTGCTGTGACACAGGCGCTTCAATCTCAAAGTGAGCTTCCCCGTTCTGGCTACTTCTTTATTCAGTCACGCCTTCAATCGGGAATATTGAAGAAACAGTCTGAGAATATTCAAGTTTTACCCGCCTCTTTTCATCCCGACGTACCGGTCTCTGAAGATTTTCTGAGACAGATAGAACGTCAGGGCGAATCTTTTTTCCGCTGGGATGTCCAGTCCCAATTTCCTTCATCTATGTCGGAGCCAAGTCAGCGAGAAAAAATGGGATTTGGTAAATATTTCTCCCCACTGGGTTGGGTCATCGGTGCGGTTGAAAATGTTACGGATATGGAACACAACGTTCAGCAGTCATTACTCAAGTGGATTGATCAATATCCTTATGAGCATGTCCGTCACCAAAGTGGTGGCGCATATATGATATCGGTTGTTGATCAATATGGCCGGGTTTTGGCGGATAATGCATCTGTCTACATCGGGAAACAACTGAAACATATATTATTGCCTGAAGGGAAGAGTGATACCTGGCAAAGTCTTGCTCAGTCTCATCTTCCCAGCCGGTTTGTGCAAGGGAAGATGGTATTCAATAACGGGGAAGCCGGTGATGAATCAATGCTTTATATCGAAAGTTTAGGCGATTGGGGATGGCATGTCGTTGCCGGATTTCCGATGGAGCGCTTTGATCATTACTTTCAGCAAAAATTCGCCCAGATCAAAAAGAAAAGTGACCAAGCATTGTGGAATATTGTTATCTTCAGTGTGTTGTTCTCGGGGATAGTTTTACTGCTGTCTTTTTATATTGGTCGGCTGATCGCAGGCCGCTTTTCCCGCTATCAGGAAAAAATTCGTCAGCATATCGAGCATGTCGAAGATTCTCGGGATCAGATGCATTTTATGGCGATGCATGATGTGTTGACCTCATTGCCCAATCGGATGATGTTTTTAAAGGGCGTTCAAAAGGAGGTATTCAGACTGCGCGCTAAATCGCAGGCGCAATATCTGGTGATTGTATTTGTTGACCTGGATGAATTTAAGAAAATTAATGACACGTATGGTCACGCGACGGGCGATCAGTTATTGATGACCGTTGCTGAGCGTTTTCGTCACTTACTGGGGGCGCATGAATTCGTTTCTAGATTCGGGGGCGATGAATTTGTTTTTTGCTTTTCGGAATTGTTACAAAAAGCCGAAGCTGAACATAAAGTTTCACGGATACAACGGGTATTTGATGAGCCGTTTGAGCTGGGTGGGACGCAATTACAAACGACATGCAGTATCGGAGCCAGCTTATATCCTGATGATGGAACATCAGCAGAGGAGTTATTGCATAAAGCCGATGTAGTGCTTTATCAGGCGAAGAAAAAACAACGGGGAAGCGTTGTCTTCTACAATCAGGAAATTCATGCGCATTTGCAGCATTTCATTGCGATTGAAGCCCAGCTGCAACATGCGTTGCGTAAACATGAAATGTTTATCTGCTACCAGCCGTTAGTGCACGTCAAAACGTGGAATGTGCTCGGTCTTGAAGCTTTGGTTCGGTGGGATAATGATGTTCTCGGTGCAGTGGCGCCGGAAGAGTTTATCCATATTGCGGAAGATGTCGGTCTGATTTATACATTGGGAAACTATATTTTTGAACGGGCTTGCCGAGAGGTCTTAGCATTGAGTCCGAATGGTCTTTATGCGTTAAGCCTGAATGTCAATGTTTCGGCAAAGCAGCTTCTGACTCCGGGATTTGTGAATGATATTACTGCAATCATTGAGCATGTCGGCATTGATATCAGCCGAATTCATATTGAAATTACGGAGAGTGCTTTTATTCGCGAATTTCAACAAGCCAGAGAGGTTTTATTCTCTTTGAGACGGGCTGGTCTTCGCATCTCGCTGGATGACTTTGGTAAAGGTTATGCCTCTTTGAGTTATCTCAATCAGCTGCCGATTGATGAAGTGAAGATTGATAAAAGTTTTATCGACAAGATGTTATGTAGTGAAGAGAGTTGCTCTCTGATCAAAACCATACTGGCGATAGGGCAGTCGGCGCCTTTCCGTGTTGTGGCGGAAGGCGTAGAAACTTACGCACAATTGCTGGCATTGACCAATCATACTGCGACCGGCTGTCTGGTTCAGGGCTATTATTTTGACAAGCCAATGAGTGTCGAAATGATTCAGCAAAGAATGCGCTCTTCTAAACGCTGGGATTGTGGTATTTCGTCAGACTGAACGAAATCGATCAATAGCCCCTAGACAGCCGGTTCTCCTTGTAGCAAGATAAATCCGCATGTTATTGATATAAATATGCTACTTATCAAAAGGAGAGCTCATGTTTAGTCACATCGTCGTTGGTTCAAACGATATCGAAAAATCAAAAGCGTTTTACGATGCAACTTTGGCTGTTTTAGGTTATCCGGCTGGGGTGATTGATGAAAAAGGTCGCTGTATCTATGCAAATTCTGAAGGTGTTTTTATCGTCACATCTCCCGTGAATGGTCAGGAAGCAACCCCGGGGAACGGGATGACTATCGGTTTTAGCGTCTCAAATCCAGAACAAGCTGATGCGTGGCACCAAGCGGGAGTCGAAAATGGCGGTGTCACTTGTGAGGATCCTCCGGGTATTCGCGCGCATTCCGGTCGGGAGTTATATTTAGCCTATCTGCGTGATCCGACAGGCAATAAACTGTGTGCAGTTTATCGTATTTCTTAATGATATCGGTCAGTTGATACAAAACATCCCGGAGATTCCGGGATGTTTTTATCGCCAACACTTTATGATATCACCGCAACGAATTAAATGACTGCAGCGATAGCCTTACACAATGGCAACATGTTGTCTTTTGTCATACCGGCAACACTAATTCTTCCTGATCCGACAATATAAATCCCAAACTCATTTTTTAGCTGTGCGACTTGCTCAGGGCTGAGACCCGAGAATGAGAACATGCCGTTTTGACGCGCAATGAAGCTAAAGTCTTGCTCAACACCTTGCTCTTTTAAGGTTACAACGAACAGATCACGCATTTCTTGAATGCGATCACGCATTTCTGCCACTTCTTGAATCCACTCAGCATGAAGCTCAGGATGATTCAGAATTGTTGTGACAACAGCAGCGCCGTGAGCAGGGGGATTGGAATAGATTGAACGAATAATGCTTTTCACTTGGGAAAATGCTGTCGTCGCAATCTCTTTGGATTCAGCTACAAGCGTGAATGCACCGACACGTTCGCTATACAGGCCGAAATTTTTCGAAAACGAGCTGGCAACGAGTAACTCTTGATTATAACGGGCAAAGATCCGCAGACCCGCAGCATCTTCTTCAACCCCTTTAGCAAAGCCTTGATAAGCAAAATCAAACAGAGGAATCAATCCTTTCTCTGCCACAAGTTTTGCCAGCGTTTCCCACTCTTCAAGGGTCGGGTCAATCCCAGTCGGGTTATGGCAGCAACCGTGTAATAAAACGATATCACCGGCACTGGCACCTTGCAGGTCGGCAACCATTGCAGCAAAATCTTTATCTTTGGTTGCCGCGTTATAATAGCTGTATTGTGCGACTTCGAGGCCGGCAGCCTTAAAAACGCCGTTATGGTTAGCCCAGGTTGGATTACTGATCCAGATTTTCGTGCTGCTCAAATGACGTTTGATGAATTCACCGGCGACACGCAGCGCACCGGTTCCGCCCGGCGCCTGAGATGTTTTCGCTCGTTGACTGGTGACGATTTCTGCGTCTGAGCCAAACAGAAGCTTCTGTACCGCCAGTGCATAATCAGCCATTCCTTCAATGGTGAGATAAGATTTTGTTTTTTCTGATTCGAGCAGTATGGCTTCCGCTTTTTTTACTGTCGCGAGGATCGGTGTCTGACCGGATTCATCTTTATAGATCCCAACCCCGAGATTAATCTTCTCTGAACGGGGATCGCTTTTGAACTCTTCAGTGAGTCCGAGAATGGGATCAGCCGGTGCTGCGACAACTTTTTCAAACATGTTTTTCATCCGTGTAAAATTGAAAGGAAATGGTGAGTTTTTATGCCAGTTTCGTGACATCGTGATGCAATTATTTATACCTCTATGGCTATCTTGTTACAACCGTCACACGATGAAAAAAGTAAATAATTTCTGATCCTGTTTTCCTGACAGGGTGAACGGTTTTGTGTCAACAGCCTCTGGAAATCAGTAGGCAAGTAAAACCGGGGAAAAATAAAAATGCCACCGGAAACGATGGCATTGAGAGTGATCAAGGGGATCTGGCTTAGAAGTTTGCTGAACGCGGTGTTCTCGGGAATGGAATCACATCGCGGATGTTCCCCATACCTGTGACATAAGAGACCAACCGTTCGAAGCCGAGACCGAATCCTGAATGAGGAACGGTGCCGTAACGGCGTAAGTCACGATACCAGTTCATACTTTCCGGTTCGATTCCCATATCAAGCATCCGTTGATCAAGGATGTTCAAACGTTCTTCACGCTGAGAGCCTCCGATAATTTCACCGATTCCCGGAGCGAGCACATCCATTGCAGCAACGGTTTTACCGTCATCATTCATCCGCATATAAAATGCTTTGATATCTTTCGGATAGTTTTTCACCACAACCGGTGCTTTAAAGTGCTCTTCAGCGAGGTAGCGCTCATGTTCTGAAGACATGTCGATACCCCATTCAACCGGGAACTCAAATTCTTTACCGGAATCGAGCAGGATTTGAATCGCATCGGTGTAATCAACTTGTGCGAAATCTGACTCGACAAAGTTTTCCAGGCGGTTAATCACATCTTTATCGATTCTTTGAGCAAAGAATTCCAGATCATCACGACGCTCTTCAAGTACGGCTTTAAAAACGTACTTGAGCATATCTTCAGCAAGTTTGGCGATGTCGTCCAGTTCGGCAAATGCAACTTCTGGTTCCACCATCCAAAATTCTGCTAAGTGGCGGCTGGTATTGGAGTTTTCTGCCCGGAATGTCGGACCGAACGTGTAAATTTTGCTCAGGGCACAAGCGTAGGTTTCACCGTTTAGCTGACCTGAAACGGTCAAAAATGTCTCTTTGCCGAAGAAATCTTCGTTAAAGTCCACGTTGCCTTGCTCTGTCAGCGGCAGGTTGGTCAGATCCAGCGTGGAAACGCGGAACATTTCACCGGCACCTTCACAGTCAGCAGCGGTGATCAGCGGCGTCGAAACCCAGAAAAATCCCTGTTCATGATAAAAACGGTGAATTGCCTGAGAAAGGCAGTTACGCACCCGGGCAACGGCACCAATTACATTCGTACGCGGACGCAGGTGTGCGACTTCACGCAGGTACTCGATTGAGTGACGAGTTTTTGCCATCGGATAAGTGTCTGCATCTTCGACCCATCCGACAACCTTGACCGCTGTTGCTGCCAGCTCAAAGTCCTGACCTTGTGCCGGAGACGCGACGATTGTGCCGGTGACTTCGACAGAACAACCGGTTGTCAGCTTTAACACTTCTTCATTGTAATTATTGAGATTATTCGGGACCACGGCCTGAATCGGGTCGAAACAAGAACCGTCATAAATGGCAAGAAACGAAATTCCGGCTTTGGAATCACGACGTGTACGGATCCAGCCGCGGACAGTGACTTCACTGTCAACCGCGAGCTTGCCGCTTAATACGTCAACAACAGGCGCGTACGTCATAGTAGTGTTGGTATCCTTTAGTCAATTAATTATTACAAATCAAAAAATTATGCCGAAAGTGTTGGGGGCGGTCTCTGACAGTCATCTTTCCCCAGCATCAATAGAGCTTAACAATACACTAAAATCAATGACTCTTGAATGGTTTAGCGTGAAGAAAGCCGGAGAAGTGTATCTACTGACGACATTTTTAAGACATCTTGCACCGTAATGATTGAACTTTGTTCAATTAAAACGGGGAAGCGACAGACTGACAATGCCTGAGCCATCGTTTTCATCCTCATTTTTTTATTCACCACTATGTCGCAAATCGACATCGGTGAGGCGTTTCGAAACATATCGACATAGAGGTCAGCCGATAACATCAGCGGGTAAGGACGATATGCCCTGAATAAAAGGTCAGCATGGAGAAAAATAAATGTTTACAAAGAATGATTCGATAGCCGGTTTCGATGATGCGGTATGGGCGGCAATGCAGCTTGAAGCAAAGCGACAGGAAGAACACATCGAGCTGATTGCATCAGAAAACTATACTAGTCCGCGTGTCATGGAAGCGCAGGGCTCTGTTCTGACAAACAAGTATGCCGAGGGCTATCCGGCAAAACGTTATTATGGTGGCTGTGAGTATGTCGATCAGGTGGAAAGCCTGGCCATCGAGCGTGCCTGCCGTCTTTTTTGTGCTGATTACGCTAACGTGCAACCACACTCGGGTTCTCAGGCGAATGCTGCGGTTTATATGGCATTGTGTAATCCGGGCGATACGATTCTGGGAATGAGTCTTGATCATGGCGGACACTTAACGCATGGCGCCAAAGTCAGCTTCTCCGGAAAAATCTACAATGCGGTACAGTATGGCCTCAACCCTGAAACCGGTGAAATCGATTATGATCAGGTTGAGCGTTTAGCCAAAGAGCATCATCCGAAAATGATTGTGGCCGGTTTCTCGGCTTATTCAAGAAAAGTTGACTGGGCACGTTTTCGTGAAATTGCTGATATGGTCGATGCATATCTGTTTGTCGATATGGCTCATGTTGCCGGTCTGGTTGCAGCAAAACTCTATCCTAACCCTGTCCCTTGGGCTGACGTTGTCACCACCACAACCCACAAAACCCTGCGTGGTCCGCGTGGGGGGCTGATTCTGGCACAAAGTAATCCTGAACTGGAAAAGAAACTCAACTCAGCGGTTTTCCCCGGTGGTCAGGGCGGTCCGTTGATGCATGTGATTGCGGCGAAAGCCGTTGCTTTTCAGGAAGCTCTCCAGCCAGAGTTCCGAGATTATCAGCAACAAGTCATTCTTAATGCGCAGGTGATGGCTGAAGTATTGAGCAGCCGTGGATTCGACATCGTCTCTGACGGCACCGATAACCATCTGTTCTTGCTCAGCTTAATCAAGCAGGGTTTAACCGGTAAAGCAGCCGATGCTGCACTGGGCAAAGCTAATATTACCGTCAACAAGAATGCTGTTCCTAATGACCCGCAGTCACCGTTTGTGACGTCAGGGTTGCGTATCGGCTCTCCTGTCGTCACCACCCGAGGATTTAAAGAGAAAGAATGTACGCTGTTGGCCGGCTGGATTGCTGACATTCTCGATGTCCTTGATGATGAAGCAAAGCTGGAGAGCACCATCGAACAAGTTAAGTCACAGGTAATCGCGCTTTGCGCTGAATTCCCTGTGTATCGCTGAGTCTGCTAAGGATTGTCTGGGAGTAGTATTTATGGAGCGTTATTCTGGATTTGGGCTGTTGAAGCACAGTTTCGCCTATCACGAAAACTGGCAACGTGTCTGGCGTAATCCAAAACCCAAGAAGAAATATGATGTCATTATCATCGGGGGCGGCGGTCACGGTTTGGCAACGGCTTATTATTTGGCGAAAGAGCATGGCATTACCAATGTTGCCGTGATTGAAAAAGGCTATCTGGGCGGCGGAAACACAGCTCGCAACACCACCATCGTCCGGTCAAATTACTTGTGGGATGAAGCGGCTCATCTTTATGAACATGCGATGAAACTCTGGGAAGGTCTGTCTCAGGATTTGAACTATAACGTCATGTTTTCGCAGCGTGGTGTGTTGAATCTCGGTCATACCCTACAGGATATGCGCGATATCGAGCGGCGGGTCAATGCGAACCGTCTCAATGGTATCGATGGTGAAGTTTTGGATGCCAAGCAGGTACAAGAAATCGTACCGCATATGGACTGTTCACAGAACCGCCGTTATCCGGTGATGGGGGCTTCGTGGCAGCCACGCGGTGGGGTTGCCCGTCACGACGCTGTGGCATGGGGTTATGCCCGCGGCGCAGATAGTTACGGTGTTGATTTGATTCAGCAATGTGAAGTGACCGATATGGTCATTGAAGATGGTGCGATTGTCGGGGTGAAAACCAACCGTCACGGAATTATCAAAGCAAACCGAGTCGGTTGTGTAACCGCAGGCAACTCGGGGGTGATGGCCAAAATGGCTGGTTTTGAAATGCCGCTTGAATCTCACCCGTTACAAGCACTGGTGTCTGAGCCGATTAAACCGATTCTGGATACCGTGGTGATGTCGAACCACGTGCATGGTTATGTCAGTCAGTCTGATAAAGGTGACTTAGTTATCGGTGCCGGGATTGATGGCTATAACGGTTACGGCCAGCGTGGGTCATATCATACGATTGAGCATACGCTACAGGCGATAGTTGAGCTCTTCCCAATCTTTAGTCGTGTCCGCATGAACCGTCAGTGGGGCGGTATCGTGGATACAACCCATGATGCCTGTCCGATTATCTCAGATACGCCGGTTGAGAATCTGTTCTTCAACTGTGGTTGGGGAACGGGAGGCTTCAAGGCGACTCCCGGATCAGGACATGTTTTTGCTGCCACACTGGCAAAAGGTGAAGCACATGCGTTGGCAAAACCATTTTCGATGTTCCGTTTTCATGATGGTGCATTGGTGGATGAGCATGGCGCAGCGGGCGTAGCACACTAAGCGAAGGAGAGCATCTATGTTTCACATCTATTGCCCGCACTGTCATGAAGTGCGGGAAGAAGAAGAGTTTCATGTGAAAGGTCAGGCACATATTTCTCGCCCGCTTGACCCTGAACAGTGTAGCGATAAAGAGTGGGGAGAATTTCTCCATTTTCGGAGCAATCCCCGTGGGTTACATCATGAGATCTGGTATCACGCGTTTGGGTGCAGAAAATTCTTCAATGTGTCCCGAGATACAGTGACTTACGAAATCAAGCAGGTTTATAAAATCGGTGAACAACCTGAAAGCATAGCGAAACAGGGCTAAGGAGCGGAACTATGAAGCAGAAAAATCGCTTGTCGTCAGGTGGCCGTATTGATCATTCAAAACCGCTGAATTTCACATATAACGGTCATCGTTACCAAGGGTTCAAAGGGGATACGGTTGCATCAGCATTATTAGCCAACGGCATTGATATCGTTGGTCGTAGTTTTAAATATAGTCGTCCGCGCGGGATTGTAGCCGCCGGGGCGGAAGAGCCGAATGCAATTTTACAGCTGGGAGCGACTGAAGCGACTCAGGTGCCGAATGTCCGGGCAACACAACAAGAGTTGTTCGATGGTTTGGTCTGTGCATCAACCAATGGCTGGCCGAATGTTGAAAAAGATCTCATGGGGGTCTTCGGTAAATTCAGCGGTAAGATGATGCCGCCGGGATTTTATTACAAAACATTTATGTCTCCGGCCTCGATGTGGCCGACTTACGAAAAATATATTCGTAAAGCTGCCGGGCTTGGCCGTTCTCCGCTGGAAAATGACCCGGATACCTACGATCACATGAATCAACACTGTGATCTGATGGTTGTCGGTGCCGGCCCTGCCGGACTAACGGCTGCACTGAGTGCTGCGCGTGCCGGTGCCAGAGTCATTATTGCCGATGAACAGAATGAGTTCGGTGGCAGTCTGCTCAGCACGCAAGATATTATTGATGGTAAACCAGCCCTTGAATGGGTGCGGAATGTGGTTGATGAGCTGGAAAGCTATCCGGATGTGATGTTGCTGAAACGTGCAACCGTCAATGGTTATCACGACCATAATTTTCTGACGATTCACGAACGGAAAACCGACCATCTGGCTGATCGGGCCGGACCGAATCAGGTTCGTCAGCGTTTGCACCGGGTTCGTGCCCGCTGGGTCGTGCTGGCGACCGGTGCCCATGAGCGGCCGCTGGTTTACGGTAACAATGATGTTCCCGGCTGTATGCTTGCATCAGCGGTATCAACTTACATCAATCGTTATTGTGTGGTACCGGGAGAAAAACTGGTACTGATGACTACTAATGACGGGGCTTATCAGACGGCGATCGATTGGTTGAACGCTGGTCGTGAAGTCGTTGCGATCGTTGATACACGGGCAAAGCCGCAAGGCGAACTGATTGATAAAGCCAAGGCACTTGGCATTCCGGTGATGTCCGGCAGTGCGGTGATTGATGTCGAAGGTAAGAAACGTGTCTCCGGTGCCGTTGTCGCAAGTATCGATAGTGAGGGGGACAAAGTAACCGGTAATGTCCGCACCCTTGGCTGTGACACGATTGCCAGCTCCGGTGGCTGGAGCCCGGTGGTTCATTTATCTTGTCACACCGGCAGTCGTCCGATTTGGGATGACAGCGTGATCGGTTTTATTCCCGGCAGAACGGTACAACGTCAGTTAACGGCAGGTTCGATCAATGGCCTGTTCAATCTGGACGAAGTGCTCAAGCAAGGGGTGGCTATCGGCCATAAAGTCACCGAACTACTCGGCTTTAGTGCAGAAAAAGTCACTGTTCCACAAGTGGCGACAGTTAAAGAAGGCCCGGCGATGGCACTGTTCCATGTGCCCCATACCAAACCCACTTCTCGGGCGCCAAAACAGTTTGTTGACTATCAGAATGATGTCACGGCTGCCGGCATTGAGCTGGCAACGCTGGAAGGTTTCGAATCCATTGAACACGTCAAGCGCTATACCGCAATGGGCTTTGGTACCGATCAAGGGAAATTGGGTAATATCAATGGGATGGCGATTGCTGCCAAGAAACTGGGGCAGACAATCCCTGATACCGGGACGACAATTTTCAGACCCAATTATACACCGATTACCTTTGGTGCCATTAGCGGTCGTCACTGTAATGACCTGTTTGACCCGATGCGTTATACCGCAATGTATGAGTGGCATGTTGCTCACGGTGCAAAATTTGAAGATGTCGGTCAGTGGAAACGGCCTTGGTATTACCCGCGGGGTAACGAAACCATGCAGGAAGCGTTGAATCGTGAATGTAAAGCCGTCCGCGAAAGTGTCGGGGTTCTCGATGCATCCACGCTGGGTAAAATCGATATTCAGGGCAAAGATGCCCGTGAATTTATCGGTCGCGTTTATACCAATGCTTGGGCGAAACTGGCTGTCGGTAAATGTCGCTATGGCCTGATGTGTGGTGAAGACGGCATGGTGTTTGATGATGGGGTGACTTCTTGTCTCGGTGAGAATCACTTCCTGATGACGACTACTTCCGGCGGCGCAGCACGCGTGCTTGAGTGGCTGGAATTCTATCATCAGACCGAATGGCCGGAGCTGGAAGTTTATTTCACCAGTGTGACCGATCACTGGGCGACGATGACGGTTGGCGGACCAAACAGCCGTAAATTACTGGCCGAGCTGACTGACATTGATCTGAGCAACGATAACTTTAAGTTTATGGACTGGAAACAGGCACATGTTGCAGGTGTCCCTGCCCGCATCTTCCGGATCTCATTTACCGGAGAGCTGTCATTTGAGATTAATGTGCAGGCGAACTATGCCCAATATGTCTGGGACAAACTATTCGAGCATGGTGAAAAATACAATCTGACGCCTTACGGTACAGAAACCATGCATATTCTGCGTGCTGAAAAAGGCTTCATTATCGCCGGACAGGATACGGATGGCTCTGTCACACCGTATGACCTGAATATGGGGTGGTGTGTCGGTAACAATAAACCGTTCAGCTTTATCGGTAAGCGCGGTATGGCACTGGAAAGTAACGCCCGTGAAGGACGCAAACAACTGGTCGGGCTGAAAACCGTCGATCCGCAAGTCGTGTTACCCGAAGGGGCACAGGCGGTCAACGACCCGAATCAGCCGGTACCGATGGAAATGCTCGGTCATGTGACGTCAAGTTACTGGAGTGCAAATCTGAATC
Source organism: Vibrio ruber DSM 16370 (assembly GCF_900163965.1). Taxonomy (GTDB): domain Bacteria; phylum Pseudomonadota; class Gammaproteobacteria; order Enterobacterales; family Vibrionaceae; genus Vibrio; species Vibrio ruber. The sequence goes on along the minus strand of NZ_FULE01000002.1, from coordinate 28,350 downwards.
GCAGTATTGCGATGGGATTTGTGAAAAACGGTCTGGAGCGGATGGGAGAGAAAGTCTATTACCCATTGGTTGACGGACGGGTGGTTGAAGCTGAAATTTGTAGCGCGGTATTTTTTGATCCAAAAGGAGAACGGCAGAATGTCTGATGTATTAAGCCCTGAAAAACAACAAGCGTCCGGGTCTGACCTTGTCGCAGTGATGGATCAATATGCGTCGGTGCCGGCTCAAACACCACTGCACATGAGTAAAAAGGCTACTGTTGTCTCGAATTCTGAGGTCGCAGGTGTCACGATGAAAGAGATTGCCCTGCTGGGGCATCTCACACTCAGAGGTGACAGTCATGATCAAGGTGTGATTGATGCAGTTGCGAAGGTACTGGGGCTCCCATTGCCAACATTGCCTCTGACATCCGCTGAAAAAGATGATAAAGCGATTTGTTGGATGAGCCCTGATGAATGGTTGATTCTGGTTCCCGGTGAACAGGCTTACGATGTGGAAGTTGCACTGCGTGAATATCTCTCCGGTCATTTTTCAATTGTCAATCAGAGTGGCGGTCAGACGGTTATTGAGTTAAGTGGCCCTCAGGCGGTCAGTCTGCTGAAGAAAAGCACCACGCTCGATGTGCATCCGAAGGAGTTTCCGGTCGGTAAGATTGCGGGCTCCGTATTGGCGAAGAGTTCAGCCATATTCAGGCGGGCTGACGAGCAGCGCTGGCAGATTATTGTACGTCGCAGTTTTGCCGACTATATCTGGCGGTGGTTCTCGGATGCCGGTAAAGAATACGGTTTAGCCATTGAAAAATAAGATATAAAGATTCTGCCGGGTTGTGACCCGGCAATTTTTACTGGAGTAACGAATGAGTCCTTCTTCTGATACTTGGATTGTAACAGCAAGCTGTCCCAGCCGTTTAGGTACGGTTGATGTCGTCACCCGTTTTATGGCGGAATCGGCAAATTATATCAATGAGATCCATTCATTTGATGATCGGGTGCTTAATCAGTTCTTTTTGCGGATCGAGTTTACGCCGGAAGATGAGCATTTCTCTCCTGAGCAGTTTAATCAACACTTTGCAGCAAGAGCCGAGCCGTTTGAGATGACTTGGCAACTTTATCCGGCGAATAAGAAAGACCGGGTGGCGATACTGGTTTCGAAATTTGACCATTGCCTGAATGATTTATTGTTTCGCTACCGGACCGGTCAGCTCAATATCGAAGTACCGGTGATTATTTCCAATCATCCCGATTTAGAGTCGCTGGCGAAATGGCATGATATTCCCTATTACCACCTGCCGATCACTCCCGAAACCAAACGGGAGCAGGAAGAACAGATTTTACAACTGGTTGAACAGTATCAGGTTGATTTAGTGGTATTAGCCCGCTATATGCAAGTGCTGTCACCTGAAATGTGTGCAGCTTTAGACGGTCGGGCGATTAATATCCATCACTCGCTGCTGCCCGGATTCAAAGGTGCCCGTCCTTATCATCAGGCTTGGGAAAAAGGTGTAAAGATGGTCGGGGCGACCGCACATTATGTCAATAACGATCTGGATGAAGGTCCGATTATTACGCAGGGCATTCAGCCGGTGGATCATGCGCATTACCCTGAGGATTTGGTCTCGAAGGGGCAGGATATTGAGCGGATTACGCTATTTAACGCTGTTCGTTATCATGTCGAGCGGCGGGTGTTTCTCAGTGGTAACCGAACCGTGGTTTTCAGTAATTAATCTCAACGGTGAGGTTTGAAAATCGCAGGGTTGCATGTGAATAAAGACAGAAAGATGCGCGATGCTCTGCTATACAATAATGATAAAGGGAACCATTTGGTTCCCTTTATCATTTTCTCGTCGACATCAGTCGTCAGGATGTCGTTTTAGAGCATGTCTTCATGGTCTGAATCACCAATAATTCAGCATATAACAAGAAACGGATTTTTGTAGGAGCGAGCCATGAGTATCAGCGTATTTGATCTGTTTAAAATCGGTATCGGACCATCCAGCTCTCATACTGTCGGCCCGATGCGGGCAGCCAGTCTTTTTGCTGAAACACTGGTGAACCGACAAGTGTTGGCCAGCATCGAGCGGGTCGGAATCAAATTATACGGCTCGCTCAGTGCAACAGGCGTCGGGCACGGTACAGATAAGGCTACGGTTATGGGACTGATGGGATATCAGCCCGATACGATTGACCCCTCGGCGATTGAACCGGCAATCAAAGCAACCGTAGAAACAGGCACATTACGGTTGGCAAAACAGAAGACCATTTCTTTCGACTGGCATACCGATCTGCTGTTTATTGATGAACCTTTACCATATCACCCCAATGCGATGTATTTGGCTGCTTACGGTGCGGATAATGCGGTTGTGGCCGAAAATATTTATTATTCGATTGGTGGCGGGTTTGTGTTGGATGAAGCGTCGATTCAAAAGACTGAATATGTGACGCCCCAGATTCAACTCCCTTATGAGTTTTCTACCGCCAAAGAGCTTCTCGAAATTTGTCACAAACACAAGTTGCGAATCAGTGAATTAGTCATGAAAAATGAACAATCCTGGCGGACGGTACCGGAAATCGATGCCGGGATTGACCAACTGTGGCAAGTCATGCAGGAATGTATTGCCAACGGTATTGAGCAAGAGGGGACTTTACCCGGCGGGCTACAAGTGAAGCGACGAGCGTCTTCTCTGCATCGTTCTTTGATTCAATCCAATGATGACAACGTCATCTATACCTCACTGAGTGGGATGGACTGGGTGAATCTTTATGCGTTGGCAGTGAATGAAGAGAATGCTGCCGGGGGACGAATGGTGACGGCCCCGACTAATGGTGCTGCCGGGATTATGCCTGCGGTTTTGATGTATCACATGCGTTTTCATCCGAAAGCCAAGCCGGAAGATGTCCATAAATATTTTCTGGCGGCCAGTGCGATTGGCGCCTTGTGTAAAATGAATGCGTCGATATCCGGTGCTGAAGTCGGATGCCAGGGTGAAGTCGGATCTGCCAGTGCGATGGCTGCTGCCGGGTTGACAGAAGTGCTTGGCGGCACACCTGAGCAGGTCGAAAATGCAGCCGAAATTGCCCTCGAGCACAATTTGGGGCTTACCTGTGATCCCGTCGGAGGGTTAGTTCAAGTCCCTTGTATTGAACGCAATGCCATAGCAGCGGTGAAATCAATCAACGCAGCCAATATGGCGTTACGCGGTAATGGGGAGCATTTTATTTCGCTTGATAAAGTGATCCGCACGATGAGAGATACGGGTCGGGATATGCAGGATAAATATAAAGAAACATCTCGTGGCGGATTAGCGGTCAATGCCATCGAGTGTTAAGCTCATTCCATTGCGTCAGCGGAGTCTATTGATTCCGCTGATGATCCCGTTTTCGGCCTCTGAATCGTCAATACCCGCCAATACCATATTTATTCATAAAAACCGTCATGAACCGATGCAATATTCACCTCAATATTTCATGAAATCATTCATATCGGTTTCTTACTTAATACCTTGCCTATCAACGGATACCGAGTTGAATTGTTCCTGATTCACCGAGCGCGCCACTTTGGTGCGGCCTGATGAGTTATCTTGGTGCAATGCGCTCATTTTATGCAAACAAGTTGCAAAAATTTTCATATTTTAGTGACCCATTTTCCTTTATATCCCTGCCAGAAAATGTGCCATATCGCCCTTATTTACTACGTTTGCGACTTCGATCAATTTTTGTTAAGCCAATAGATGAATTTTGGAGTAGGGAGTGTTTATTTTAAGGTATAAATGTTGCTAATTTGTTTCTGTTCGATGTTTACAGTTAACGAATTGTTAAAAATCTCCACTATTACAAGCAAAATGGAGTCGCGCAATGTCAGCATTATTAAATAGCTCGCTCAAAAAAGAATATCCGCAAAAGGAAGTTAGTCGTATTGGCTTTTTATTGTTAAACAATTTTACCATGATTGCCTTGGCGTCAGCGGTTGAGCCGTTGAGAATGGCCAACCAGCTCAGTGGTAAAGAACTCTATGATTGGTATACGATCACAGAAGATGGGGAGCCGGTTTCGGCGAGTGATGGCATTACTGTAACTCCGGACACATCAATCAATGCAGCACCGAAGCTGGATACATTGATTGTTGTCGGTGGCGTGAATATTACCCGTAGTTATACACGTCGTCAGGTGAGCTGGGTTCAATCTTTGGCACGCAAGCATATCAATCTGGGCGGGGTTTGTACCGGCCCTTATCTGCTGGCTGATGCCGGCGTGATGGATGGTTATGAATGTAGTGCACATTGGGAATGTATTGCCGCATTGCAAGAAGCATATCCCCGGGTTTCATGCACCAATAATTTGTTTGTGATTGATCGTGATCGCATGACCAGTACCGGTGGCTCGGTACCGATGGATATGATGATCAACATGATCAAACGTGATTACGGTCATCAGTTGGCTGCCAGTATTTCTGAAATGTTTATTTGCGACAGAATTCGGGGCGAAACCGATTATCAGCGCATTCCGCTCCGGCATGTTTTGGGGACGGCACAACCGAAACTGGTCGAAGCCATTACGCTGATGGAAGCCAACATTGAGGAAACGATTGAGCTGGATGAACTGGCGGCATATGTCGGACTGTCGCGCAGACAGTTAGAGCGTCTGTTCCAGAAGTATCTGCAGTGTCCGCCGTCAAAATACTATCTGAAGTTGAGACTGTTCAGAGCCAGACAATTGTTGCGTCAGACATCGATGTCAATTATTGATATCGCAACGGCTTGCGGGTTTGTTTCATCTCCGCATTTCAGTAAATGTTATCGGATTCATATTGGTATTTCACCCCGGGCTGAACGTCTCGGTCATGGTGAGACCGAACTCGAAAATGTAATACTGACGCCGGATGTGGTTGAAGATAATCCGGTCCAGGCAGACATTTCTGTGTTTGAAGTGCCGAGTCTTCGCTCTTCACGTGCTTTGTATGAAGCGCAATACGAACCGACTTATGGCTCGGTTCTGGTCTGATTTTAGCCGTTTTCCTGTCAAAGCCGCCGGGTCTCCCGGCGGCTTTCGTCTGTCTGGCGGAACAATCCCTCGCATATCCTCAATTGAATAAGTGCATTTGAACGATGACCTGAAAACGACGCCCTGAAAACGACGCTTCAGGTTACGCAAAAGGTGTTCTGAGTGACGTTTTCAGAACACTCCTCAGTTGCAGTAATACCTATTCTGAGTACCAAGCTCACAGTGAAATGAATCAGGTGAAAAATGGACTCAAGGGAATTGCATGATGATGCGATCGTTATCGACGGACTTGTGATAGCGAAATGGGATCGTGATTTATTTGAAGATATGCGTAAAGGCGGAATCACGACGGCAAATTGCACAGTATCAGTCTGGGAAGGCTTTCAGAATACGGTGAATAATATCGTTGAGATGAATAATCTGATTGAAGCAAACAGCGATATTATCACTAAAGTACGCACCACCGCCGATATTCGCCGGGCGAAGCAGGAAGGCAAAACCGGGGTGATGATGGGGTTCCAGAATGCGCACGCTTATGAAGACCAGCTCGGTTATGTACAGGTCTTCAAAGATCTCGGTGTTGGCGTTGTCCAGATGTGTTACAACACGCAAAATCTGGTTGGTACCGGGTGTTACGAACGTGATGGCGGTTTATCCGGTTTCGGACATGAAATCGTGGCGGAAATGAACCGTGTCGGCGTGATGTGTGACCTGTCCCATGTGGGCGCAAAAACTTCAGAAGAAGTGATTCTCGCGTCGAAAAAACCGGTCTGCTATTCCCACTGTCTCCCCAGCGGACTCAAAGATCATCCCCGTAATAAATCCGATCAGGAACTTAAGTTCATCGCTGATCACGGTGGTTTTGTCGGTGTCACCATGTTCGCACCGTTTTTGAAAAATGGCATTCATTCAACCATTGAAGATTACGTTGAAGCCATTGCTTACATATTTAATTTGGTTGGCGAGGATCAAATCGGAATCGGGACCGATTTTACGCAAGGTCATGGCCAGCCCTTTTTTGAATGGTTAACTCACGACAAGGGCTACGCCCGTCGCCTGACTAATTTTGGCGAGATTATCAACCCGGAAGGTATTCGTACCCTTGGTGAGTTTCCTAACTTAACTGACGCACTGTTACGCCATGGTTTTACTGAGACTCAGGTTCGGAAAATTATGGGCGAAAACTGGCTGCGTGTTTTAGGTGACGTGTGGGGCGAATAAACCACCTTTACAGCGTTTAACATTGAATTGAAAGGAGAATCCGACATGGGAGTACACGCACCTGAAATGCCGATACTGGTTGATGATGAGACCGGTGTCTGGACGACCGACGCACTACCGATGCTCTACGTACCGCGCCATTTCTTCGTCAACAATCATATGGCAATCGAAGAAGAAATGGGGGCAGAGCGCTATGCACAAATCCTCTATAAAGCAGGTTACAAATCGGCTTACTACTGGTGTGAAAAAGAAGCACAGGCACACGGTATCGAAGGTGATGCGGTGTTCGAGCATTATATGAACCGTTTATCTCAGCGCGGCTGGGGTATCTTCACCATTGAGCATTTGAATATTGCCGAAGGCACCGCACGGGTACGTCTGGATAATTCAGCATTTGTTTATCAGTACGGCAAAGTGAACCGTAAAGTTGACTATATGTTTACGGGCTGGTTTGCCGGTGCGATTGACCAAATCGCGCAAAGTCTGGGTTATTCGGTACAAACTCAGGCAGAACAGGTTCAGAGCGCAGCAGAAGATGGGTGTGACTATGGCATCTTTGAAGTCTCGCCTGTGGCCTGATAACACACATATAAATACAAAAGTACTGATAACCAGAAAGTATTAGTCAAGGAAGACAGCCTTATCCGGTCGGAGATAAGGCTGGTATAGAGGTGAAGCATGTCTCAGTTTGATATTCTGTTCCAACCATTAAAAATCAATAACCTGACGATTCGTAATCGCATCGTCAGTACCGCGCACGCCGAGGTATATGCAACTGACGGCGGGATGACAACCGATCGCTATGTCAAATATTATGAAGAGAAAGCCAAAGGTGGCTGCGGTCTTTGTATTTGTGGCGGTTCCAGTGTGGTTTCTATCGACAGTCCACAAAGTTGGTGGAGTTCGGTCAACCTTTCAACAGACAGAATCATTCCTCATTTCCAAAATCTTGCCGATGCCGTGCATAAGCATGGCGGTAAAATCATGATTCAGATTACCCACATGGGACGACGCTCACGCTGGGACGGTGAAAACTGGCCAAGTCTCATGTCACCGTCAGGGATTCGTGAACCGGTTCACCGCGCAACCTGTAAAACCATTGAAGAAGAAGAGATCTGGCGCATCGTGGGTGATTTCGCCAAGGCTGCCGTACGGGCGAAAGAAGGCGGTCTTGACGGTGTTGAACTTTCCGCTGTTCACCAGCATATGATTGATCAGTTCTGGTCTCCGCGGGTCAATAAACGCACGGATCAGTGGGGCGGTACGTTTGAAAACCGAATGCGCTTCGGGATGGAAGTGCTGAAAGCAGTTCGCGAAGCAGTCGGGCCTGACTTTGTGGTCGGGATGCGGATTACCGGTGATGAATTCCACCCGGACGGCCTTGATCACGAAGAGATGAAAAAAATCGCAGCTTACTATGATGCGACCAACATGGTTGATTACTTCGGTGTCGTAGGGTCGGGCTGTGATACGCATAATACACTGGCTAACGTTATCCCGAACATGAGTTATCCGCCTGAGCCGTTCCTCCATCTGGCTGCCGGGATTAAAGAAGTGGTTTCTGTGCCGGTCATTCACGCGCAGAACATTAAAGATCCGAATCAGGCGAAACGGATTCTTGAAGGCGGTTATGTGGATTTTGTCGGCATGACGCGTGCCCATATTGCCGATCCGCATCTGATTGCCAAAATCAAGTTAGATCAGACCGATCAGATCCGCCAGTGTGTCGGAGCAAACTACTGTATTGACCGTCAGTACATGGGCTTAGATGTGCTGTGTATTCAAAACGCGGCGACCTCCCGTGAATATATGGGTTTGCCTCATATCATTGAAAAAACCACCGGTTCTGTTCGTAAAGTCGTGGTTGTCGGTGGGGGCCCCGGCGGGCTGGAAGCGGCTCGTGTGTCTGCCGAGCGTGGTCATCAGGTCACACTGATCGAGAAAGGTGAGGAACTGGGCGGACAAATCACCATTGCCGCGAAAGCACCGCAACGTGATCAGATGGCCGGGATTACCCGCTGGCTGGTGATGGAGCTGGAGCGTCTGGGCGTTGAAATTATTTTAAACACGACGGTGAGTGCCGAGATGGTGCGGGAAATGCAGCCGGATGTGTGTATTTTGGCGACCGGTGGGCGTCCGTTTATCGATCAAAACCCTGAATGGGGAGCGGAAGAAGGTCTGGTGGTTTCAAGCTGGGATATCCTCAACGGCACGGTTGAACCGGGTAAAAATGTGCTGATTTATGACACCATTTGCGAGTTCTCCGGCATGTCAGCAGCGGATTACCTGACATCGAAAGGGGCACTGGTTGAGTTAGTGACCGATGATATCAAACCGGGCGTTGGTATCGGTGGTACGACTTTCCCGACTTATTATCGCAGTTTGTATGAAAAAGAAGTCATCATGACCTCGGATCTGATGCTGGAAAAAGTCTACCGCGAAGGGGATAACCTGGTTGCGGTACTGGAAAATGAATACACCGGTCAGAGAGAAGAGCGCGTTGTCGATCAGATCGTGGTTGAAAACGGTGTCCGCCCGAATGAAGAGCTGTACTACGAGCTGAAAGCTGACTCCGTCAATAAAGGTCAGATTGATAATGAAGCGCTCTTTGCTGCGGCACCTCAGCCGGTGCTGTCTTCAAGTGACAAAGGCATGATCCTGTGGCGTTTGGGAGACTGTGTGTCACAACGTAACGTTCACGCTGCGATCTACGACGCATTACGTTTGTGTAAAGATCTCTAAGGAGGTGCCTATGAACCTTGAATGGTTGCTTCCCGTTTTAGTGGTAACCGCCAGTGTGCTGGCGGTTATCGGTATGGTCAGACGGGTTCGTATGTGGTTACGGGGACAGGCATCTCCGGTTGCCGTTATCAGCGGGTTGTTGGCAATGCCGCGGCGTTATCTGGTTGACCTGCACCATGTGGTTGCCCGCGATAAAGTGATGTCCAATACCCACGTCGCGACAGCCGGTGGGTTTGTTCTGTCAGTCCTGCTGATATTTGCGGTTCACGTCTTTGGTGTTGCTCAAGAAATTCTCTCTTATCTGTTACTTGCTTCTCTGGCGCTGATGTTTACCGGTGCACTGTTTGTGTTCCGCCGTCGTTTGAACCCGCCGTCAAGACTATCGAAAGGGCCGTGGATGCGGTTGCCGAAAAGCTTACTGATGTTCTCAGTCAGCTTTTTTATGGTGACCTTACCGGTCTCAGGGATTCTGCCGGAACAGTTTAGTCACTGGGCCATTGTGACCGTTTTGCTGGTTGCGATTATCTGGGGCGTGGGAGAAATGTTTTTCGGGATGGGCTGGGGCGGTCCGATGAAACACGCTTTTGCTGGTGCGTTACATTTGGCATTTCACCGCAGGCCGGAGCGTTTTGGCGGCGGGCGCTCAACCGGGCTGAAACCCGTTGATCTCGAAGCCGATAAACTCGGTGTAGAAAATCCGTCCGATTTTAAATGGAATCAGTTACTGGGATTTGATGCCTGCGTGCAGTGCGGCAAGTGCGAAGCGATGTGTCCGGCATTTGCTGCGGGTCAGCCTTTGAACCCGAAAAAACTGATTCAGGATATGGTTGTCGGATTGGCTGGCGGGACTGATCGGCATTACGCCGGTAGCCCGTATCCGGGCAAAGAAGTCGGTCATGCGCAAGGTGATCCGCATCAACCGATCGTTGGTGGGGTGCTGAACTCAGAAACCCTGTGGTCTTGCACCACTTGCCGGGCTTGTGTCGAAGAGTGCCCGATGATGATTGAACATGTCGATGCGATTGTCGATATGCGTCGCTTCCTGACTCTGGAAAAAGGTCAGACACCGGAAAAAGGCGTCGAGGTACTGGAAAACCTGATCTATACCGACAATCCAAGTGGTTACGCCCCACAGCGTCGGTCGCACTGGGCTGCGGATCAATCATTGAATCTGATGGCTGATGTCAAAAGAGCGGATGTATTGTTCTGGGTCTCTGATGGTGCATTTGATATGCGCAGTCAGCGGATTCTCAAAGCATTCGTTCAGATACTTAAAGCAGCCAAGATTGATGTTGCGATTCTCGGAGATGAAGAGCTCGACAGTGGTGATGTCGCGCGTCGCTTAGGAGATGATGCAACCTTCCAGCGCTTGGCGCGCCGAAATATCGAAACACTGGAAAAGTATGAGTTCAACTGCATCGTGACGACCGATCCTCATGCCTTTCACTGTCTGAAAAATGAGTATCCGGATTTCTACCCTGAAGGTCAGTCACCGCAATATCAAGTCTGGCATCACACCACGTTTATCAATCAACTGGCGGAGAAAGGTCTGATTCGTTTGCGTCCTTATCAGGGCGGCAAAGTGACTTACCATGACCCGTGTTATCTGGGGCGCTATAACGGTGAATATGACTCACCTCGTGCCGTTCTGGGACAGTTGGGAATTGAGGTCAGTGAAATGGCACGTTCGGGATTCCGTTCACGCTGCTGCGGCGGCGGCGGTGGCGCACCGATCACCGATATTCCCGGAGAACGTCGGATCGCGGATATGCGGATGGATGATATTCGTGAAACCGGTGCAGAACTGGTTGCCGTCGGTTGTCAGCAATGCACAGCCATGCTCGAAGGTGTGGTTGAGCCAAGACCTGAAGTCAAAGATATCGCTGAGCTGGTTGCCGAAGCATTACTCGAAACGAGTGAAAGCGATGCAGCCGGTGCCGGTGTATGGACACCGGACACTCAGGCAGTAACGGTGTAGGAGGAGCTATGAGTGAAATAATTGTACGCCGTGATCGTCGTGTCGAATGGATTATGCGTAACCGGCTTCATCCGCAGCATGACAGCTTTGTCACTCAACCGACAGAGGAGAGAGGCTCGAGCGGTCTCATACGCCGCTATCCGCACCGGGTTGGTTTTATCGGGCCGAATGGGATCAAACGTATTGACCGTCTGCACGGCAGCGGCGCACCGGCATTCTCAGTACGTTCACAGGGCGCTTCAGCCGAAGTTCAGCTACCGTTACATACGGTTTCTGACCCCGAATATTACATTGTGGTGGTACCGGATATGCCGGGAGGCCGCTTAAGCAGCCATGATCGCGATGTTTTGGGACTGGCGCACCAACTGGTACAACAGCATGGTGGTGCCGGGGCAGTGATGGCGGTTGTGTTTGGCGCACATCGTGAGCCCCAATTTGATACTGCCGGTGTAGACCGGCTGCTCCATCTGGCTGATGACATCTATTCAGGTTACTGCCCTGAGCAGAAAGCCGCAGCACTCAAACAGGTTGATGCGGAATATTCACCGAAGCACTGGCTGTTCCCGGATAGCATTTCCGGAGGGTTTGAACTGGGTGCCCGCCTGACGGCTCTGATCAAGGAACGTCCTGCGACACAAGCGTGGCAGGTGAACGTACAAGAGACGGTCTGTCGCAGCGCCGGAGGCCGGAGTGATATTAAACGGGCGACCCCCCGGTGTCTGCTGCTGGCAGAAGAGTGCGCGCCACAAATTGATGAAACCCGGCACGAGGCAGTTGAAGTCGGGCTTGAGCATACAGCACAGATTCAGGCGGCGATTGCCGATCTGGGACAGGTTGCTATCGATCCGCAATCTGTGCCTCTGACCGAGGCTGAATTCATCTTGTCTGCCGGTAACGGTATTCATGATTGGGAGCAGTTCCATCATGCTGCACAGGTGCTCGGTGCCACAGAAGGGGCGAGCCGTGTGGCCGTGGATGACGGGTTTATGCCGCGTTTCAGACAGGTCGGCGCGACCGGCTCTTGGGTGACGGCTCGTGTTTATATCGCTGTCGGGATCAGTGGTGCAATTCAGCATCTGCAGGGAATCGGTAAATGTGAAAAAGTGATTGCAGTCAATACGGATCCCGGATGTGACATGGTTAAACGGGCTGATTTGAGTGTTATTGCTGACAGTAACGAGTTGCTGGCAGCACTGATTGCGCTGATCGAAGACCACCGAAAAGAGGAGCTTAAAGATGCAGCCTGATTCACCTAAATCATACATGGTTAAAACGCTGGTCTCGATTGGTGCTCATCCTGATTCCGGTCGTCCGCGCCGTGCCATGACCGACGCCAGAGCTGTCGAGCTGGCACTGAACCTCCCCGGGAGTGAACTGGAAGTGATTCATGCCGGAGACCCGGCGCATCCGGCGCTTGGCTATTACAGTGGTATGGGATTATCCCGGATTCGCGTTTTGGCACAGGAACCTCAGGCCGATGCGATTGATACATTAGCGCAGTATCTGCAACAAGATATGCCGGATATCGTTCTGACGGGCACGCGAGCTGAAAGCGGAGAGTCGTCAGGATTATTACCCTTCTTTCTCGCTCAAAAGCTTCACTGTCCGGTTGTGGTGGGGATTGCAGAAATTCTTTCGATTGAAAACGGGCAGGCGAAGGTGTTACAGGCTTTGCCCAGGGGGCAGAGACGTGCCTTGAGTGTGTCTTTACCTTTTGTTGCCAGTGTAGATATTGCGGCGCCGCTGCCAAGGCAAAGTGCCTTCGGTATTGCCCGCCGTGCGGAAATTGACGTTAGTCAGGTCGAGAGCGTGACACTCGATCAGGAGTCAATCAATTGGGAGGAAACACCCGCGAAAGCGAAAGTAAAACGTTTGAAAGTGGTGAAAGCCAAAACAGCAGCAGACCGGTTTAAAGCTGCGACTGCAAAAACGACGTCTTCAGGTGGTCAGGTCATGAAAGATCAGCCGATCAGTGATATGGCTAAGGCGGTGTTTGATGTATTGCTTGAAGAAGGCGTCATTCGACAGAAATAGCAAGCTCATTCCGGTGACAGGAACTCACCGGATGAAAAGCGAACGTCTGTATATAACCATAATGAAAACAGATGGAATTGATGAGGGATCGAATGAAAACGACAATAGATTCTCCAAAACGTCGCCAGCCCGTGTCACGGATTAAGTATGACACTGATTATTGTGCCGGGCAGGACAATGTTAAGATTTGGGGGTTGGATATTCACAATCCCGTATTCGGTATCAGCGTTAGTCTGATACTGTTATTTATTATCCTTACTTTGATTTTCCCGGAAGGAGCAAAAACAGTTCTGACACAAGCTCGGGGCTGGTCGATTAACCATTTTGACTGGCTGTTTATGGCAGGGTGTAACCTGTTTGTACTCTTTTGTCTGATATTGTTGGTTTTACCGGTCGGTAAAATCCGCCTCGGCGGGGTTGATGCAATACCGGAGTTTTCAACTTTATCCTGGTTCAGTATGTTGTTTGCTGCCGGAATGGGCATTGGCCTGATGTTCTGGAGTGTTGCCGAGCCGGTTGCTTATTATACGGACTGGTACGGCACGCCGCTGAATGTCGCACCGCGAACCGAAGATGGCCGGACATTGGCGCTCAGCGCAACAATGTACCATTGGGGACTACACCCTTGGGCTATCTATGCGGTTGTTGGTCTGGCGCTGGCATTTTTTGCCTATAACAAGGGGCTGCCGCTGACGATCCGGTCTGTGTTTTATCCGATTTTCGGCAAACGTTGTTGGGGAACGCTTGGTAACATTATTGATATCCTTGCTGTACTGGCCACCATCTTTGGTCTGGCAACGTCACTGGGGTTTGGCGCTCAGCAGGCTGCCGGGGGGCTCAGCCACCTTTTTGGCATTAGCAACGGTCTCGGTACTCAAATTGCCTTTATTGTCGTCGTAACCATGATTGCGATTATTTCCGTCTCTCGCGGGCTGGATGGCGGGGTGAAAATCCTGAGTAATATCAATATGCTGATGGCCGGGGCCTTGATTGCACTGGTGATTGTTGTCGGGCCGACACTGTCAATTTTCCAGACGGTCGGCACCATTACCAAAGGCTATGTCGAAAACTTTATTCCGCTTTCTAACTGGGTCGGCCGGCAAGATACCGAGTGGTTCCATGGCTGGACTGTATTCTACTGGGCGTGGTGGGTTTCTTGGTCACCGTTTGTCGGCATGTTCATCGCTCAGGTTTCCAAAGGCCGGACAGTGCGTGAATTTGTGACTGCGGTATTACTGATCCCGACGTTAGTCACGGTTTTATGGATGAGTGTCATGGGTGGTACCGCTCTTGAACAAGCAACTCATGGTGTCGGTGAACTGGCGAATGGCATCAGTGATGTGTCTAAAGCGATGTTCCAGATGTTTGATCACTTGCCGATGACGTTCTTACTTTCTACACTGGGAATTGTGTTGGTGTTATTGTTCTTTGTAACATCCTCGGATTCCGGTTCGCTGGTGATCGATAGCATTACTGCCGGCGGTAAAACTGATGTTCCGACCGCGCAGCGGATTCTGTGGGCATCGCTGGAAGGCGTGATCGCAATTGCGTTATTGCTGGGCGGAGGCGATCAGGCACTGACAGCCCTACAAGCCGGTGCGATAACCACCGGATTGCCATTTACGCTGGTGCTGATTTTGATGTGCTGGAGCCTCTATCGGGGGCTGGCGACAGAGAAACATTTATACTGAATAATGTCATCTTATCAGGGGGGGCGGTTGCCCCCCTGATAATTCAATACCAAGGAGAGAAATGATGATGTATGCCGAATTGGTCGACATGGACGATTTCACTTTCATGATAGGGAAATTCGGAATTGTGGCCAGTCACGAAGAGATAGATAGTGATCAGCTCAAAGTACAAATCGGGGCTTGGTTAAATCACGCTGACGAACCTGAATTACGTTCTTTCTGGGAAACCATCGACCGGATTGAAGATGATGGTATCCTCCTGCCGGATGTGGAAAATATTATCTGCTGGAGCCGCCAGTTTTATTCCCCTCATTAGAGGCAGGACTCCCCATGATGTTTGTTTATGCTATTTTGGTGAAGCAACTACTGATGCAACGCTCAAACGGTCAGGTGCAAGAAGGGCAATCCGAGGAATTAGTCGAATATCAAGAGTTCATGCCTTAATGGTCAAATGAAAAATATTCTTTAGCTTATGAATGGGATACAGCATAGTTTTAGAACAACTCAATTCAGTGTAAAACTACAGATCGTGATCGACATATGATTAAACCTAAGGAATATAGAGTGATGAACAATCTATTTTATACACAACCAATATCATTGGATAAATAATTAACATAATAGATGTGCTTTATCTTAAATTACCAAAAAATAAAAATGCCGAGTAGAGTATCAAGATGTAATACTCTACTCGGGACTTGCCTGAGAATATAGTAGCACGCCCTATATATTTATTTTTATATAGATAAAGATAAAATTAACTATAGCATTATATAATGTGATTAATTTTTTAACTTACTAGCATATTATGGCTGGGGGTTTTAAAATAAATATTTGACGGCAAATTGATAATCATCAGCAGCATCGACAGCCTCTGAATTATATGAGCCTGAAGTCTTACTATAATCACCATATGCTCTTACCGCTGCAGGATCCCAAGCATTTTTGTCAAGGCTATTAATGCGGTATTCAAAAGATACACTCAAATGTTGGTTGAAGTTGTATATAGCACCCAATGTTGTTGAATTATGAGAATCTAAACTTTTCCCATTGACATCAACAGTTTGTTTTTCCCAAGTAGTAAGTAACCCGAAACCATTGGTAAAAGTATAGCGTAATGCAGTTTCTATACCTTTATGATCTACACCATTCGTTAGAAAATCAGTTCCCTTAGAAGCAGTTACGGCAGCATACCAAGAAGAATCATCATACTTTAAACCTGTTAAATATAATTTAGGATCACTCGTACTGACACCTGCTGTACTTTGAGGACGATTACCATTTATAAATCCAGCGCCGACAGACATATGCATTGGTAAATCATACGTCATCGCTAAATTATACGCGCTATTGTCTTTATCTAGGGTACTCGTATCTCTTTTAGTCTTAAATTTATAACTTGCTAGAATATGTGCTTTCCCGAATACGCCAGAATATTTCAATACATCACTTGCTCTTGCTGATGCAAAACGGTCAGTCCCCAATCCTAAAGCAGCGCCTGTATATCCATCTGTATAGCCAATATCTGTCCATCCAGTGAAAGTATCTGCATTAGGACTCCATTGACGGCCAAATGTAAATGTTCCGATATCCTTCACACCAAGCCCAATAAAAATTAATCTGGTACGAATGTTCGTGCCTTGTGCATCACCAGCATTTCTATTATCTGAGCTGTTTACATTTGATGCAAAATTTTGCTCACTATCCGGGTTATTTAATTTAAATTGAGCCTCATATCTACCTATGGCAGTCAATTTTTCATCGATGGCTGTTTTAGCATCTACGCCAAATCTTAAAAAGTTATTACTACCATAGTTCGCACTATTTTTTTCATTACCAAAGAAATGTCCGGCATACGCCATGCCAGTTAATTTTACATCATTATCATTATCCTTAATAAGTTGATATGCTTGTAATTGTGGCGCGATAGAAACAAGTGAAATAGCGACAGCGAGAGTATTTAATTTAATGTTCATAGCTTACCTTTTCTAGTGTGTTTGTAATGTCTTTAGATATAATTATTTTTCATCAAAACCAATCAGCGTTACTGCAATTGGTGTAATAATCAGTGATATGCCAAGAGTAATTAATGCGTAGTAGAAATTATTTCCTTCACCGATCCACATCGGTAAAGAGGCTAAGCCTGGTCCTACCGGCGCATAAGCTTTTAATGTTACAAGTCCAGCAAATGCTCCAGCGCAACCAGCACCGACCATGCAACCTAACAATGGGCGTTTTAATTTTAAATGTATGCCATATAATGCGGGCTCTGTAATACCAAATAATGCAGAGATACCTGCGGGTAATGCAACTTGTTTCAATGAGGCGTCTTTAGCCATAAACCAAACAGTTAATGCACCTGCACCTTGAGCAATATTTGAAGAGAGCATCGCACTATGAATTAATGTCTCATACCCCGGACTTGCCATCGCTGCAAATATGATTGGATAAAAAACTTTATGCATTCCAAACATCACAATCAGTGGCATGAATATTGATAATAATGCAACAGCTAACCAACCAACTTTACTTTGTACCCAGAAAACGCCACTTGATAATCCCTGTCCCAAATAATTACCAAGAGGGCCAAGAATAATTAATGCTATTGGTGCGACAATCACTAGTACCAATAAAGGCTTCATGAAAATTTTGACAGCCCCTGGAGATACTTTATCTGCAAGCGGTTCAATATATGACATCAACCATATTGAAAAAATAATTGGAAGCACTGAAGATGCATATGAAACAGAAGGGATGTGGAAACCAATAAAATCAATTGGCGTTCCAGAACCCATCAATGCAATTAGTTTCGGGTGAACTAATACACCAGCTAAAGCTACAGAAACAAAAGGATTTGTTTTAAATTTCTGAGCACAAGAAAATGCAAGTAATAAAGGGAGGAAATAGAATGCGGCATCTGCAATGAAACTCATTACTAAATAAAATTGGCTAGTTTTACTTGTTAATTCTAGAGAAACTGAGAGCAAAAGTAGTGCTTTTAACATGCCTGACGCTGCAATTGCAGGTATAATCGGTTGAAAAATACCAGTGACTACAGCTGCAAATTTATTAAATATTCCTTTAAATGAAAGGTCCATTTTTTCTGATTTAATTTCTGTTTTCTCAATGCTACCACCAATAGAATCAGTTAGGTTTTGAAAAACAGTACTTACATTGTTTCCTATAATAATTTGACATTGACCGCCACTATATACAGCGCCCATAACACCTGGGATTTTCTTTATTTTTTCTAAATCAGCATTAGAAGAGTTTTTAAGTTCCAATCTGAGTCTAGTTGAGCAATGTAAAGCATTCGATATATTTTCTTTACCGCCGACATATTCCAAGATGGACTTTGTTAAATTCTCGTAGTTCATCAGTTATCCTTTTTTTTTGACAAAAAAAAGACCTGGAAAGACAATTTCTTGTCCATTCCAGGTCTTGCCTGCTTAGCAGTAACACGCCCGTTTGCATCTAATGATGCATCTCTTATTTAATACGGGTTATAACGAATTTATTTTCAAAATTAAAGGAAGTAAACAAGAATTCGTGATTTATATCACTCCCGTTATATAGCTTATACTAATTTATATTCATATTAATGTTATGAGTTGTTCACAATTCATCAGCGCTATTGGAACAATTCAAAAATCTTTAAAAGTAATGATTTTTTAATCCAGTCACAGGTATTCTAGTCACAAATATAGCAGCCACGACATCGGACTAAAATCTCTGAATCTTTCACAAATTTGCTCCACCAAGTAATTTATTATTATCATCGAATCTGGCAAGATATTTTTATTTTTTTGATCTTGTTCTTATTTTAACCGATTGTATCTAACTTATTTTCGTCCAAATGTGAGTTATATCATGTTACATGTAAATTACATTGGTAAAGTTTGCGAACAACTCTCTTTGAGAAAAACTTATCACTCAATCGTTTTCACTCGCTTGTGCTACAAACTCCCATATCCTGATGCATCTGGTATCATCAAAACTTAAATAGGGGAGATAGGTTGTTGATATGCCTCATCCTGTATCACGCTTCCTTTCAAAACGAGCCGCTAATGCGGCTCGAAAACGAAACAAACTCAAACGAATCAGAAGCGTTTATTTCTCTCCCAGATTATTCAGAACGCGATCTGAATACCAGTCAACGAAGTTGATCACCCCAAATTCAAAGGTTTGAGAATAAGGCCCCGGTTGGTAAGCAAGGGAGTTAATGCCGCGTTGGTTCTCTTCACCCAGAATACGATCCTGATCATTGGTGGCATCCCAGACCTGACGCAGTCGCTCGGGATCGTAGTCCTGTCCTTCAAGCGCGTCTTTGTGAACGAACCATTTGGTGGTGACCAGGCTCTCCTGTGCTGAAATCGGCAGAACACGGAAGACAATAAAGTGGTCACTTTGCATGTGGTTCCATGAGTTTGGCAAATGCAGAATCCGTAGTGAGCCGAGCTGACGGTTTTTAATCCGTCCCAGCAGTTTTTCACAGCCTTGATTGCCATCAATGGTCATCACTTCTGTGCCTTCTTTGAGCGGCATACGCACCAGACGGTTACGTGTGCCGAAGCTTTTATGCTCATGCGGAATTTTTTCGGCATCCCATTCACTGGCCATACGTTGATAGTGAGTCAGAAATTCTTCTGAAGCGCGGGGGTCATTGGTATCATCCCATTCCAACAGGGTATTTAGCAGCTCCGGGTGGCTGCCTGAACAGTGATAACATTCACGGTTGTTTTCCAGTACCAGCTTCCAGTTGGCTTTTTCATACATGTTCGATTCAACCGCCAGTTTGGTGTTCTCAACATCATACGGTTCCATGTATTCTTCGAGTGTCGCCAGAAATTCATCGAAGTCAGATTCAGGGGGATTTTCGCCAAGACAGATGAAAATAAAGCCGCCTGCGGTTTTACAGTGAACCGCGCGCAGCTTATGCTGTGACATATCAAAATCATCACCCATTTCTGTGCCGGCAAAGAGTAAGTTGCCTTTGGTGTTGTATGTCCACTGATGATAAGGACAGACAAGGTTGGCGACTTTTCCTCGATGTTCGAGACAGATGCGCGAGCCCCGGTGTCGGCAGGTATTGTGAAAAGCATTTACGGAACCATCGGCATCGCGGACAATCAGAACCGGGTTTTGAGCAATTTCAACAGTAAAGTAATCTCCTTTACTGGGAATCTCACTCGTCATCCCGACAAACAACCATTCCTTCTGGAAGATCTCTTCCACATCAATCCGGAACATCAAAGGATCATTGTATAAAGGACGTGGTAATGAGTAATTCGGTTTACGTTCACTCAGTAGTTCGGTCATTTTATCGCGGGCTATATCCAAACTTGCATAGCTAATATTGAGTAAATCATTCTGTGTCATTGCTTCTATCTTCTTTTCAGGGGGTTAGTGTTTGTACCCGAGCCGGGCTTCCTTGCTACATACTCAATCCCCGCCCTAAAAAAAATAAGGGAATGAGTTAATGTCTTTGCGTATCCTGCACGTTTACATTCTTAGAGAAGAGTCTATACACGACATCCAATGATGCTGTTTGAGACAACAAGAAAAAAAAATCAAAATAAATGACTGTATTAGACAATAGGACGTCGTTGAGAGATAAATGCATTTTTGCTTATACCTGAACAATACGATCAACCTCCATGGAGGGATATAACTATATAACACCGTTGCGGAGATGCCGGATATGAATACCCCGAACAACACACCTGCCACGAGCAATGCATTTATTCCCGTCACGACACAGACATGGAGTAATGGTCGTCATATTGTAAGATGTGTGAAGACTATACAAGAAACGTGGGATACCAAAACATTCTGTTTTATGGCTGATCAGCCAATTATGTTTTTCTTTAAACCGGGTCAATTCGTAACATTAGAACTTGAGATTGCTGAAGAGCAAATCTTTCGCTCATATACGATATCAAGCCCGCCATCCGTTCCTTACAGTTTTTCTATTACGGTGAAACGAGTGCCGGGTGGTCTGGTATCAAACTGGTTACATGACAATATGGATGTCGGCTTTGAGCTGGCGGTTCATGGCCCGGTCGGCAACTTTAACAGTATCGACTTTCCGGCAGAAAAGATTTTGCTGTTATCCGGCGGCGTTGGGATTACGCCTGTGATGTCTATGGCTCGCTGGGCTTACGATACCAATACGGATGTCGATATTGTATTTGTCCATAGTGCCAGAACACCGCGTGATTTGATCTTCCATCGCGAACTGGAGTTTATGTCTTCGCGCATTTCTAATTTCAACCTACACCTGATTTGCGAAAGACTTGAGTCAGGGCAGAACTGGTCAGGATACCGGGGATTCTTCGATGAAGTAAAAATGCAGATGATGGCGCCTGATTTTATGGAACGGGAAATTTTCTGTTGCGGCCCGACCCCCTATATGACTGCGGTGCGGACCATGCTGGAAAATTTCGGTTTTGACATGCGTAACTATCATGAAGAAGCCTTTGGCGCGACACCGGATGTTGTTGAAGAGCAGGCTGTTCATGATGCGGAAATTGCTGCTGAAGAAGCGGAAGCGATTCTCCCAAGCGAAATGATCGAAGTTGCGTTTACGGCCAGCGACAAAACCGTCCAGATTGCACCGGGAGAAACCGTGCATTCCGCTGCTGCCAAAGTGGGGCTGACCATTCCTAAAGCATGCGGGATGGGGATCTGCGGGACTTGTAAGGTGAAAAAACTCAAAGGGGATGTCGAAATGACCCACAACGGTGGGATCACAGACGAAGATGTTGAAGACGGATATATCTTGTCTTGCTGTAGTGTACCGCAAGGGGATGTGGTGGTTGAGTATTGATCACTCAGCACTGTACTTGACTTAACAGACACGAGTTACCCAATTGAAAAATCCTCGAACTTTGTTCGGGGATTTTTTTATGGTGTTTTGCTGCGATTGACATTACCAACTGACGGTTATATTAATTTGCACAATTTTAGCATGTGACAATAGCTCTTTTTCGCGTATAATAACTTGTTTGTTTTTATTTTAAGTTATTGATATTTATAGAGTTTGAGATGATCATATATAAAGAGTTTACATTTGAAGCCGCCCATCATCTGCCCCATGTTCCGGAAGGCCACAAATGTGGGCGTCTTCATGGGCACTCTTTTCTGGTTCGAGTCTCCGTTGAGGGAGAGGTTGATCCTCTGACAGGCTGGGTCATTGATTTTGCAGATATTAAGGCTGCATTTAACCCCATTTACCAACGCCTCGACCACTATTATCTGAATGAGATTGAAGGGTTAGAAAACCCGACCAGTGAAGTGCTGGCACGGTGGATCTGGCATGAGCTGAAGCCGAACCTGCCATTGCTTAGTCAAATTGAAGTGAAAGAAACCTGCACAGCAGGGTGTGTCTATCGCGGTGAATAACCGCGGAATGAGTAAGCGGCCTGATCACAGTGACGCAGACTAAAAAACGCCCTTCATGATGAAGGGCGTTTTAGTTGGTACCTAAATATATTCAGCTCAGTTTCGCAACAGCTTCTAGCAAGTCACTTTGACTGCCAGACCGCCTTGCGAAGTCTCACGATATTTCGCGTTCATATCTTTGCCGGTTTCGAGCATGGTTTCGATGACCTTATCGAGAGAAACCCGGGGAGCAGAAGAACGTCGCAATGCCATCCGTGTGGCATTGATGGCTTTCACCGCGGCAATCCCGTTTCTTTCAATACAGGGAACCTGAACCTGACCGGCCACCGGATCACAGGTCAGACCGAGGTTATGCTCCATAGCGATTTCCGCAGCCATACACACTTGTTCCGGACTCCCGCCTAATAGCTCAGCCAGACCCGCTGCGGCCATAGAGCAAGCCACACCGACTTCGCCTTGGCAACCGACTTCTGCACCGGATATCGATGCATTGCGTTTGTAGAGCCCGCCGATTGCGCTGGTGGTTGCCAGATAGCGAATATAATCTTGTTCATGTACCGTCTGAATAAACTTATCGTAGTAGGCCAGTACCGCCGGGACGATACCGCAAGCACCATTGGTTGGTGCGGTAACGACGCGCCCCCCGGCAGCGTTTTCTTCATTGACGGCAAATGCATACATGTTCACCCAGTCAATGACCGCCATCGGATCGTTCGACGTCCGCTCAGATGTTTGAAGCTGC
The DNA here is from genome assembly GCF_900163965.1 of Vibrio ruber DSM 16370. GTDB lineage: Bacteria > Pseudomonadota > Gammaproteobacteria > Enterobacterales > Vibrionaceae > Vibrio > Vibrio ruber. Next base: position 5,541 of record NZ_FULE01000002.1, on the reverse strand, counting down.
TGGTTGAGCGCGGCTGAACGGCGAGGCACGCGTAATGGCCCGGGCAGAATCCCTTCGGTTTTCATACCTCTGGCGATACCGTCTTTCATGGTCTGCCAGACTTTGCTCAGATGCGCATGAATCTCTTCTTCGCTTCGCAGCGCTTTTTCATTTTCTAACACCAGTGTACTGATGGATAAGCCCGATTCACGGCACTGAGTGACTAATTCTGAAGCACTGATATAAGGGTAGGGAACTTCATCAGATGATTCGATCGACAGACCAAAGTTTTCTTCATCGACAATGAACCCACCGCCGATTGAATAATATGTTTTAGAGTAGAGTCGTTCATCGTTCTGCCAAGCGTGAATTTTCATCCCGTTCTCGTGCAGAGACAGATTACTGGTATGAAAAGTCATGCCATCCGCTTTGAGGAAATCAACCTGATGGTCATAGCAGGTGATCGGGAGTTTTTCCGTCTGTTCGACCTGACGGATAAAGTGGGGAATCTGATCGATTTCTACAGACTCCGGGCTATACCCAGCCAGCCCGAGAATGGTTGCGGTATCGGTTTGGTGGCCTTTCCCTGTCAGCGACAGAGAGCCGTAGACATCAACCGTAATCTTGGTCACATTGGGTAAAATTGCTTTCTGGTATAGCTCGTCAATGAACTGTTTCCCGGCCTTCATTGGCCCTACCGTATGAGAGCTTGATGGCCCTATGCCGATTTTAAAAATGTCAAAAACACTAATCATAGATGGCGTACTCACAAACAGCTTATATCAATAAATAACAGCAAATAATGATTTCATCTCGCATGGCAGTCAGTGATTTCGTCTGAGCAGGATGAAATTGCGGAGGAGAGTACATGACTCCCCCCGTCTACACAACTGATAATCTACTTAATCTGCGGTTATTTTTAGGATATATGAACAGCCTCAAAATGCTAAAAACTCAGCCCGAGGTATGCGCCATACATCCGATATTCGTTCTTGCCGCTGTTTGCTGTTTTATAGTAGCGGGCGTAGGTCGCCAGTTTCAGCCGGAAAAGTGACAGTTCAACCCCGATTTCAGGATAAACCCCGACCGTCAGATCTGAATCGCAATTGGTATAATCATAACGATTGTTTACATTGCTATATTGTTTATCGCACATTTTATTTTGTCCGGAAAACAAGCCAGCCCCCATATAGCCTTTTAAAACGGGTGTCCCCGTCGTCAGATGAAATCCGGCATTAAGCCCTTCATAAAGGTTTTGATCGTGGGCAAACCACATTGCGGCAACATTGAATTCCGTAAACTGCGACGTCGGAACACGGACGCCAAGTTCAAAAACACCGCCTTGGTTGATATCTTCATGGAGATATCCCATGTAATAGGTGCCTTTTTCTGCGGCTGAGCTGGCATAGAAGGAGGCGAAACATAACGGGAGGAGTAAAAAATATTTTTTGTTCATGGGGAGATTTCCAACTATCTGGATAAAATGAGTTCAATCCTATATTCAGAGGATAAAATTGTGATAGGTAAGTTGTTGATGTGCATCAACTTATACTACATTCCACGTTCAATTGCTACTATGTTTCTGAATGATAGGCTTGCGCATTGATCTGTTGTTGTAAGGCATGAACGATCTGAGCAGTTGCACCCCAGATAAAATGTCGTTGATAAGGGATCGCAAATACCCGGTGGCGGGCATTTTTCAGGACAAATGTGGCATGGTGAAGATTACGGGGATGGAGTAAATAATCTGCGGGCACTTCAAATACTTCTGCAACTTCATTGGGATCCATGGTGACTTGATAATGGGGAGAGGCAAATGCGACAACCGGTGTCACGGAAAAGCGGCTGACAGTTTTTAATGCCGGCAGACAGCCGATTAATTCAACCTGTTGCTGAGTCAGACCAATCTCTTCGGTTGCTTCTCGAATCGCCGTCGCGTAGACGGATGTATCCCATCGTTCACATTTGCCACCGGGAAAACTGACCTGACCCGGATGATGTTTCAGATGCGCCGCCCGTTTGGTAAAGATGACATTCAACCCCGTTGAGCGTTCAACAAAAGCAACCAATACCGCAGCTTGGCGTAAGTTTTGCCCACTAAGATGTTTGGTTCGCGACAATGATTCCGAGGCATAGTCGCTGGGCTGACGGAGTTGAAAGTCTCTTAATATCGTTGTTCGGGTCAGGTGCATCTTCAGTCTCGTTGTGGCTGATTTGATGATAATATCGGTAATATGCGACTGAGTTTATCAAATGTTTCCTGATATTCGCTGTCACACTCACTATCGGCGACGATACCGCCACCGGCCCAGACATAAAGTTGTTGCTTCGTGGCAATCAGGGTTCGAATCGTGATACTGGTGTCCATCTGGCCATCGCGACTGATATAGCCGATACTCCCGCAATAAACACTTCTGCGCTGGGGTTCCAGTTCTTCAATAATTTCCATTGCCCGAATTTTCGGGGCGCCGGTAATTGATCCCCCCGGGAAGCAGGCTCGCAGCAAATCTGCTGAAGTGTAATGAGTTTCTAACTCTGCTTGGATAGTGCTGACTAAATGGTGAACCGCCGGAAAACTTTCAATCGCAAATAATTGAGGGACATGGACACTACCGGGTTTTGCCACCCGGCCGATGTCATTGCGTAATAAGTCGACAATCATCAGATTCTCGGACTGATCCTTTTCCGATGCGGCTAATGTTTGTGCATATTGCCGGTCAAGGCAGTGATCTGCACTACGCGGCATCGTGCCTTTAATGGGCTTTGTTTCAATAATCGGTGCTTTATATTGCAGAAAGCGCTCCGGAGAGATACTTAAAATCACACCTTCCTCGACTCGCAGATAAGCAGAAAACGGGGCGCGGTTTTCATTTTCCAATTGTTGATAGGCTTGCCATTCACTGCCGGTATAGCCAGCCTGGAAACGTTGCGTCAGGTTGACTTGATAGCAGTCTCCGGCATGCAGATAGTCATGAATCGTGTTGATTTTATCCCGGTATTCGTTTTGAGTCATGTTCGCCTGCCAGTCAGATGTCAAACGAAACGTGGGTTGTTCAACCGCTTGTTGTGTTGTGAGCCATTGTTCCGCAGCGTCGATCCCGACGCCGACCAATGCCGCCGTTTGCTGACGATGATCAACAACCAATGCCCAAGTATAAATCCCAACTGCCATTTCTGGCAGCTGAATATCTTGGGCTGCCTGTGCGGGTAAATTTTCAATCCGTCGTCCCAAATCATAAGCAAAATAGCCAAGTGCGCCGCCGACAAAAGGATATGCGGTAGTTGTATCAAGAGGTGGAGCATATTGATTTTGATAACGGGTCAGTAACTCAAATGGATCATCCGCTGATGACGTTTGGCTGTCACTGGTTTGAATGTGAGTTTCCGCCCCGTGTGTTTTGAGCGTGACAGAGGGCTGAGCAACAAGGATATCGTAGCGGCTGTCGGTATGTTCCGCCGGAGAACGCAACAGCATCGACCAAGGCAGGTTTTCAATGCGAGAGAAATACTCAATGGCGAGCCGAGGATGATATGTGAGTGATTTGTGTTCAATGTATCGGTCAGTTGCATTCTTCATGGCTGTTCATTTGTATAAACTGTGACGAAAAGTCCAATCGTCGCATAGCTTGTTGGTGTAACCAAGAGTATCATAAAAAGCAATGACTATAAGTAATATAAGCCCGTGAAATCTCCGGTAAATGACAGTTTTTGACACTTTAAAGTCAGATTGTCTGTCGTCTGAAATAACTCCGGAAGCATAAACATAATGAGGTAAGCAATGACGCTAATTCGGAAAGAAGATGTTATCAGTAGTGTGGCTGATGCGCTTCAGTATATCTCTTATTACCATCCGCTTGATTTTGTTCAGGCATTAAAGAAAGCCTATGACCGCGAAGAAAGTCAGGCCGCGAAAGATGCAATCGCCCAAATCCTGATTAACTCTCGTATGTCTGCCGAAGGACATCGCCCAATCTGTCAGGACACCGGTATCGTGACGTGTTTCGTCAATGTCGGTATGAATGTTCAGTGGGAAGGGGATATGACGGTACAGGAAATGGTTGATGAAGGGGTTCGTCAGGCATATACCAATCCGGAAAACCCACTCCGTGCATCTGTGCTGCATGACCCGGCAGGAAAACGGATCAATAGCCGTGACAACACACCGGCTGTTGTTCATATCAACATGGTTCCCGGTGATCAGGTTGAAATTCAGATTGCAGCCAAAGGGGGCGGCTCTGAAAACAAAACGAAAATGGTGATGCTCAATCCGTCAGACGATATTGCGGAGTGGGTCGAAAAAACATTACCAACGATGGGAGCTGGCTGGTGTCCGCCGGGGATGTTGGGCATCGGTATCGGTGGTACAGCAGAAAAAGCCGCGGTACTGGCAAAAGAATCTTTGATGGAACATATCGATATTCAAGAGCTGATTGATCGCGGCCCGCAAAATGCCGAAGAAGAGTTGCGTCTGGATATCTTCAACCGAGTGAATCGCTTGGGGATTGGTGCTCAAGGGCTGGGTGGTTTAACCACCGTGGTTGATGTGAAGATCAAAACCGCGCCGACTCATGCTGCATCGAAGCCTGTCTGCCTGATCCCGAACTGTGCAGCAACCCGTCATATTCATTTTACACTGAATGGTAACGGACCGGCTGAGTTTGTGCCGCCAAAACTGGAAGACTGGCCGGATATCACTTGGGAAGCGGGCGAGAACACCCGTCGTGTCAATCTCGATCAGGTGACCAAAGAAGATGTCCGTCAATGGAAGACCGGTGAAACCCTGCTCTTGTCAGGCAAAATTCTGACTGGACGCGATGCAGCCCATAAACGTATCCAGACTATGTTAAACAATGGGGAAGGTCTGCCGGAAGGCGTTGATCTGAAAGGCAAGTTTATCTATTACGTTGGTCCGGTTGATGCCGTGGGTGATGAAGTTGTGGGTCCGGCAGGTCCGACAACATCAACACGCATGGATAAGTTCACAGACATGATGCTTGAAGATGTCGGCGTGATGGGCATGATTGGTAAAGCTGAGCGCGGTGCTGCTACGGTTGAATCGATCAAAAACCATCAGGCGGTTTATCTGATGGCTGTCGGTGGTGCAGCTTATTTGGTTGCAAAAGCGATTAAGAAAGCCCGTGTGGTGGCATTTGAAGATCTGGGGATGGAAGCTATCTACGAATTTGAAGTCGAAGATATGCCGGTGACTGTGGCAGTTGATTCTCATGGTGTCAACGCGCACCAGACCGGCCCGGATGTCTGGAAAGTGAAAATCGCAGAAGCCGAAAAATAAACGCTTTGCGCTAATTAAACAAAAGCCTCTGTTAAGAGTAATGCCAGTCAGTTAAGCTGACTGGCATTGTTCTTTTTATGTGGATACTTTCTGGGTTTTGGCTTTACCCACCTTGGGTAAGTTCTGTCTTCCCGCCTTGGTGGAAGCTTAAAGTAGCTCATTTGTTCCAATAAGGATTCATAATGTTTTGGGATATTACCTGGACTTGTCAGCGGTAAAGTTGCAAAAAACTGAGTGATTGCCATGGAACAACTGGTAAAACTGAGTTG
>NZ_FULE01000059.1 GCF_900163965.1 Vibrio ruber DSM 16370 | reverse complement strand
GAGACGCAGGTGATTGAAGTGCCGGTAACCGTCACGGACGATCAGGGCGCGACTACGAGTACCACGTTAACCATCACCGTGACTGGCACCAATGATGCCCCGGTTGCACAGGCAGCCACCGTATCCGTGACCGAAGATGCCACCATCACTGGTAGTGTGACCGCCACCGATGTGGATTTACCGGCGGATGCCAGTCTGACCTTCAGCACTGAATCTACCGTGGACGGGCTGACCCTGAATGCCGACGGCAGTTACAGCTTTGATGCCTCCGGTTATGACGCGTTGAGCGCAGGTGAGACGCAGGTGATTGAAGTGCCAGTGACCGTCACAGACGATCAGGGCGCGACCGCAACCACCACGTTAACCATTACCGTGACCGGTACCAATGACGCCCCGGTTGCACAGGCAGCCACCGCGTCGGTGACCGAAGATGCCACGGTGACCGGCAGTATCACCGCCACGGATGTGGATTTACCGGCGGATGCGACGCTGACCTTCAGTACTGAATCCACCGTGGACGGGCTGACCCTCAATGCCGATGGCTCTTATAGTTTTGATGCCTCCGGTTATGATGCACTGAGCGCAGGTGAGACGCAGGTCATCGAGGTGCCGGTAACCGTCACGGACGATCAGGGCGCCACCGCAACCACCACACTGACCATTACCGTGACCGGTACTAACGATGCGCCGGTTGCGCAAGCCGCGACTAATACCGTCACTGAAGATGCGACGGTGACCGGCAACATTACCGCCACGGATGTGGATTTACCGGCGGATGCCAGTCTGACCTTCAGTACCGACGCGACCGTGGACGGTTTAATCCTCAATGCCGACGGCAGTTACAGTTTTGATGCCTCCGGTTATGATGCGCTGAGCGCAGGTGAGACGCAGGTGATTGAAGTGCCAGTGACCGTCACCGATGATCAGGGCGCGACCGCAACCACCACGTTAACCATTACCGTGACCGGTACCAATGACGCCCCGGTTGCACAGGCAGCCACCGCGTCGGTGACCGAAGATGCCACGGTGAGCGGCAATATCACCGCCACCGATGTGGATTTACCGGCAGATGCCAGTCTGACCTTCAGCACCGACTCGACCGTGGACGG
>NZ_FULE01000028.1 GCF_900163965.1 Vibrio ruber DSM 16370 | reverse complement strand
TTTTTTCTTGCTTGAGCTGCCTTACCCACTTATCCATTGTCGATTTACCAACACCCATGGCTTTTGCAGCTTCAACAACGGTGTAGTTTTGATCGAGAACAAGTTGCGCTGCTTCGAGTTTGAATTCCGCACTGAAAGTGCGTCTGGTACGCTTGGTCATAGTTTCACCTGTCATGCTATGAGGTGTATTTTAACACCTCTAATCAGGTGGCCAAATTCACCGTACCACTACAGTTTATATTGAACATAGACAACTACCTCATATAAGTGAATGATCCACATGTTGAACATTACAGTACAAATATGAGTAAAAGTAAGTCAAAGAATTGCTATACAAATTGAGATATAAAGCAGATCTAACAACGAATGGTAACCAGTAAGATCCAGTCATATCGGGGAAACGAAGCTGATAGATTCATTCAGACTATCAGCTTATATTAAACACTTCTGCATCAACCTTCTGTTTTTTGAGCCGTTGCTGGTGCTAAAAATCGTTGCGGAAAATCACTGAAAATCCCATCAACGGCAGACAGGTGTCGGAAACGCGGATTGTTGACCGTATAACACCAAATCTCAACTGACTTTTCGCGTAGCTTTTTGATCTGTTTCTTGGTCAGCCAGCGTGCATTGAGATGGCAACTGAAAGCGGATGTTTCATCCAACAGACGGATAATTTTTTTGTTCAGTCTTTCGGCTAAAACACCGAGACGAAATTCAGGCAGCTGACGGCTCATTTCCCGCATCACATCATGATGGAAGCTGGATAATAAAATCGAATCGGGTGAGACATCACTGGTCTCTAGTTCTTTCTTGAGTGAGGCAATCACCGGGCCGGTCGCCTCATGATCGAGTTTCACTTCGAGATTGACATGGATACCCGTTGCTTTCACAACTCTGAGCAGTTCTTGCAAGGTCAGAATGGTTTCTCCGGCAAAACTTGGTGCAAACCAACTGCCGAAGTCGAACTGTTGAAGTTCCTCGACGGTTAGTTGATCAATGCGTCCTTTACCGTTACTACAGCGATTAATTTTGTAATCGTGACAGACCACCAGAACCTGATCTTTGGTGGGCTGAATATCCACCTCGATCCATTCAAGGCCGAGGTCAATCGCGGCCATGATACTGGCCATGGTATTTTCCGGGTAGCTTCCGGCGACACCGCGGTGTCCGACAATTCGGGGCTGCATGATGTACTCCTTACGAAAAAGTGTTGTGAATCATAGACTGAAGAGCCTGCAAACGATAGCGTCGCGTGTCGATCAATATGTCCCGGTAAAAGAGTGGGGGTGTTGTCATATAATTCAATCAGTTGATAGAGACAGTATCGAAGTGGTGTCGAGCCAGTTTGTTGTTGGTTGATGGCAAATTTTTGAATGACTGCCAGTTTAGCGCAAATCGTAGCATAGAATTGATTTATCTGTTGATAATGAGAGTTTTTCTCATTAAGATGAAATCAATTTGACGCAACCTACTTTATCTCTATGAATCGTTTCAGATACAGTGCATTCGCTTTGGCTGCATTGGCAGCATTTCCGACATTCGCAACAAAAATCGATCAAGCTCAATCCATTCAGGAAAAAACCAATCAGGCCTCCGCACACAGCCAGAAGGTCATTGATAAGAGTGCCTCTGAATCAATTGAACTGAAAGCATCCATCGAAAGGCTGAGAGAAGAGGTCAATAACTTACAAGTTTATCGCCATCATCTGAAAACTTTGATTGACAGCCAGAACCAAGAAATGACCAGTCTGACGCAGCAAATCGATGAGATCAAAGAAACCCGGCAGGGGATTGTCCCTTTGATGTACCACATGATTGACGGACTGAAACAGATCATTGCACAGGATAAACCGATCAAACTTGCACAGCGCAAAGAACGTGTTGAGAAATTGACTGCGTTGATGGGAAGAGCCGATGTAAGTGAGGCAGAAAAGTATCGCCGTATTTTAGAGGCCTACCAAATCGAAATGGATTACGGTAATAAGATTGCAACTTATCAGGATGATATCACCACGGCTGATGATGTGACCCGGGAAGCTGATATTCTTTATGTCGGTCGCCTGAGTCTGATCGCGAGAAGTTTAAATCATCAGTCATTCTGGGTGTGGGACATGCAATCTCATCAGTGGATCAATGGTGACACCGCACTATTATCACGTATCAATCAAGCGTTTGATTTAGCCAATCAACAGATTGCTCCGACCTTGTTGGATGTTCCTGTTTCTCTCACCGTTGCGGAGGCAAAGTAAGATGAAATTGAAAGTATGCCTCAGCCTTTGTTTATTCAGCCTGACCACATCCGTTATGGCTGATAATCACAACCAGACATCGTTGGTCAATCAAGCGCAAACTGCACAACAACAGGAACGGCAACATAACCGTGAGAGAGAAGCGTCGTTTCAGCAAACCGAGCAGACGTTACGTGAAGAAGCGGAACGTTTGCAAAAAACCAAAGCCGCGCTGCAAAAAGAGATTGATTCACTGACATCCCAATTCAGTAAGAATGAAAGCGCTTTGGCGAAACAGGAAGAAAAACTCCGGCTGGAAACCGGCTCGTTGGGTGAAATCTTCGGTGTGGTGCGGCAAAACGCAAAGACCCTCCGGTCAGATTTGTCTCATTCAATCACTCAGATTGACCGACAGACTTATACGCCGGTTGTCGATGATATTGTCGCCGCGAAATCTCTGCCGTCACTCAAGCAGCTCAACGGATTGTGGCAGAGTTTCAATGAGCAAATTCGTGCCAGTGGCGAAGTCGCAGCTGTGAATATTCCTTACGTCGATGAAGCGGGAATCAAAAACACCGAAGCGGCTGCTCGTCTCGGTTCATTTGGTTTGATTACTGAGCAAGGGTATATGAACTGGGATCACAACAAACAGGTGGCGATTCCTTATCTCAAGCAACCCGATGACGGGCCGACGCTGAACAGTATTGCACCATTACTGGCAGGTCAGACCCAGCCGCTGATAGTGGATCCGTCAAAAGGAACTTTACTGGCGCAGCTTGCGAATGCTCCGACCATGTTGGATCGGCTAAAAGCGGGCGGCGTTGTCGGGAATATCATTCTCGGTCTGCTTGCTATTGGTTTTATTATCGGTCTCTTCCGCGGTATTTCACTGGCTGTGATTAAACAAAAAATTAAAGTGCAACTGAAAACGCCGGAGCGACACGGCGATAATCCGTTAGGCCGGGTGCTGAGTGTTTATGACAAAGAAAAACACCGGAGTGTTGAAGCGTTGGAACTTCGTCTGCTGGAAGTTGTAGTTGATGAACAAAGCCATCTCGAAAAAGGATTGTCGATGCTCAAACTCCTTGCCGCGTTAGCACCGATGCTCGGATTACTCGGAACCGTGACAGGGATGATTGAAACATTTCAGGTTATTACGCAGTTCGGTAACGGCGATCCGAAAGTGATGGCCGGCGGCATTTCAATGGCGTTGATTACCACGGTGCTGGGGCTGGTTGCTGCAATGCCGATGTTACTGGCACACAACATTCTTTCTTCTCAGGCTGAAAGTATTCGTACCATCCTTGAAAAACAGGGAATTGGCTTAGTGGCCGCACAAGCAGAAAACGATCAAGCCGCGAAAGATGATGTGGAGCAAGCTGCGTGATGGAAAGTTTTTTCATGCCATTTCATCAGTTACTGTTGCCGCTAAGCCATTTTATGGCTCAGGGCGGCACGGTGTTATGGTGGCTGGCAGCGGTTGTTGGTTTGAACTGGTTACTGGTGATTGAGCGTTTGATCTATCTGTTTTTTCATTTTCCCAAACAAAAACAGCGCTGGATTCAGGCATGGACTGAGCGAGATGATCAGTCCTCGTGGTATGCCCGATCAATCCGTGAAGGTTGGCTGGGGCAGGCTCACAACGCGCTTCATCAGAATCTGAATTTTATCAAGGTGTTGGTGAGTATTTGTCCGATGTTAGGGTTGCTCGGGACGGTGACGGGGATGATCTCTGTCTTTGATGTAATGGCCGACCAAGGCAGCAGTAATCCGAAACTTATGGCCTCGGGAATTTCTCTGGCTACTCTGCCGACTATGGCGGGGATGGTTGCCGCACTGGTGGGCATGTTTATCTATGCCCGACTGTATAAAAAATGTCAGTGGCTCGAAATGAAACTCGAAAAGTCACTGAGGAGTCGTTTATGAGACTGGGAAGACGCTCAGTAAAGCAGGATGAAGCGCAGGTCGATCTGACCTCGATGCTGGACATTGTATTTATCATGCTGATTTTTTTTATCGTGACCAGCTCTTTTGTGCGCGAATCCGGTGTTGAAGTGAACCGGCCGAAAGCGGCACATGCAGTGAGTCAGAAACAGGCTGGTGTATTTGTGGCGATAACGGCTGCCAATGATATTTATATTGATAAGCGGCGTGTCGATGTCGAACGGGTGCAGGCAACACTGGAACAGATGTTACTGGATAAGCCCGATGCATCTTTGGTGATTCAAGCCGATGAGCACGCTTATAACGGAACTGTCGTCCAAGTGATGGATGCGGCCAAAAGTGCCGGTGTTCAACAAATTGCATTGGCGGCGGAGAAACGGTAATGATGCGCTGGTTATTGGCTCTGCCGGTTGCAATTGTTTTTTCCGTCGGCCTGTTTAGCTTTATGGCCTGGATGGTGGATGACGGTTCGCATCAGAAGCCGGAAGAGCAGCGGGCTTTGCAGTTTAATATGCTGATGACTGAACCGGATGATGCGGTGCAGCGCCGCCAGAGAACGGTACCGGAAAAACCAAAGCCGCCTGAAGCTCCGAAAATGATGACTGCCGCTCAGCAACAGTCGTCGGTCAATCATGCTCCGACGATGGCGTCTGTCCCTGAGTTGGGATTATCTGTGGGTTTGGACGGCGTAGCGATTCAGGCGCCTGCGCTCGATATCAATGCGATTGGCAGTAGTCAGCAGGTCGTGCCGCTGTATCAGGTCAAGCCTGATTATCCGCCTAAAGCGATGCGGCGGCAGATTGAGGGGTCTGTGACATTACAGTTCGATATTGATGAGACGGGTCGGGCAATCAATATTCAGGTGATCGACAGTCAGCCTAAACGGATTTTTGATCGCTCAGCCAGACGGGCGATCAGCCAGTGGAAGTTTCAGCCCCGGGTTGTGAACGGCAAGGCTGAGAAACAGGTGGGAATGACTCAGGTCATCAAGTTTGAGATGGATAAATGAAGATGAAATATATTTTTATCGGTTTGTTATGGTTATATGCCAGCACTGTCTCTGCGGTGGAACTGAGTCGTCATGTCGCAGCCCAAGTGATGCAAGCTCAGAAACAGGCCGAGCAACAACATCTGGAACAGGCGATTGAGACCCTGCGTGCAGTCACCGCGGCGAAACCACAGGATCAGGCTTATGTCGCTTTACTGCTAGCTAATTACTACTGGCAAAATGAACAAAGTAAACAGGCGATAGTACAAGCGCGTTACGCTGTCACATCAAACCAGCTCAAAGATGAACTGGGCTGGTCAGCCAAGCGGATGCTGGCGGATCTGTTGGCGAATGACCATCAGTATCAGGAAGCGGTAACCTATTATCGGCAACTGGCAGACAACGCACCGGCCAAAAAAGACGTGTCTCAACTCTGGCTGCGGATCGGACAAATTCACTATCTGTTATCTCAGTGGCAACAAGCATTAGATGCGATCTCCCAATACCAACATTTTCAACTGCCGGATGCGGTGACGCCACTCTCAATTCAGTTGGGAGCACAAATCCAGCTGACTCGGTACAAAGCTGCAATTCCAACCATTAAGCGGTTGCTGGCGCTTGAACCTGAGCAGCGTAACTGGTGGCTGCAATTGGTGAATATGGAGCTCAAAACCAAACAGTTCCGCTCGGCGCTTGCTTCGTTAGAACTGGCACGACTGAAAGGCGTGAAACTTTCGGAACAAAATCTGAAATTACTTGCGAGCCTTTATGCCCAAAACGGCATACCTGAAAGAGCGGCCCGGGTGATGGCTGAGCTGGCTGGGCAATCCTCACCGACACTCGAAGAACTCACCCAGACGGCTTACTACTGGCAGCAGGCAAAAGAGTGGGATGAAGCGACTGAAACCTGGCAGCTCGCAGCCCAACACGATAAAAAATATTACCGGAACGTGGCTCGTTTACAATTACAGCAAGGGAATTATCAGGAGTCGCTTGACGCATTGGCCTTATTGCAGGGACATGCTCAGGCCGCAGATATTGCATTGCTACGGACGCAGGCACTCTACAAACTCAATCAATTTGAGCAGGCTCTCAGTCAGGCGAAGAAAGCCGACCGGATTCAACCGTCCAGTGAAGCGAAAAGTTGGATTAAGTACCTGACCCAACTGCATGAGTATCGGAAAAATAGAGAATCTTAACCGGCACGTTGCACGCCATATTTCTCTTTCGAGTTATATCACGATATTGATGAACGGTTATGTCGCTGATGAATGAGAAAGTGAATCTTCCCTCGAATTGAAACCTGACATCAGGTGACATCTCTCTGGTGCTCAGTCATGTTATCGGCAGACCAACTGATAACAGGATTGAGCCACCGTGAAAATAAAAATGACCTTTCTTTCACTCCTGATAATGGCACAGGGGGCTGACGCCGGATTCGGATTATATGATCAACTGCCTGAACAGGTCATGCTGGCCAACACTTACATCCCTCATCATAATGAACTTGAATTGAGCCATTATCGAGTCAGTGAAAAACTGGATGGTATTCGCGGCGTTTGGGACGGCAGGCATTTACGGACTCGCAATGGCACACTGCTCCATGCCCCGCAGTGGTTTTTACGTCAGTTACCATCATTTCCGGTTGAAGGAGAACTCTGGGCCGGAAGAGGACAGTTTCATGTTGTTCAGCAGACAATTTTAGATCAGCATCCCTCTCCAACGAGCTGGCAACAGATATCATTCATGTTGTTTGATATTCCTTTCGGCATCGGTCCTTACCATCAGCGCTATGAGAAAATTAAATCATGGCTGTTGAGTCAGCCCGATATTCCTAACATTCATCTGATTCAGCAACTTGCCGTGACATCACACAAGGCACTGAATCAATTGATGCAGCACATCACTAATGCGAAGGGCGAGGGCTTAATGCTACGTGATTGGAATGCGGTTTATCACGCCGGGCGTAGTGACACGTTGCTTAAGATGAAACCATATCGCGACGATGAAGCACAGGTGATTGGTTACAAAAACGGTAAGGGGAAGTATCAGCATCAGGTCGGCTCACTGTTAGTCAGAAACCGCAGCGGGGTTGAGTTTTATATTGGGAGCGGTTTAACGGATCAGCAGAGAGCCTCGCCTCCGGCTATCGGAAGCTGGATTACTTATCGTTATGACCGGCTGACCGTAAAAGGAAAGCCACGTTTTGCTCGGTTTCTCCGGGAGCGACTGCACTGAATCGTGTATTACGATTTTTTACCGTTCTTTTTAGATGGTGTTAGAGTTAGATGGCGTTAGAGTGGAAGGGGGATTCAGGTGAATCGGACTCAAAAAATAACGGAGATGCGATGCATCCCCGTTATTGGAAAATAATCAAGATGATGATTCAATCATGATGAAGCCACATTCAGTTTAGGAATCGTATGCTGTTTGAAGATCCACACCAGTCGGGTTCCTAACATCAATGCTGCTGCAGATAGGCCAATGATAAATCCGACCCAGAATCCGGCTACGCCCATCGGTTCTACAATCCAGTTGGTAAAGGCCAGAATGCAACCGAAAGGTAGCCCGAACAGCCAATAAGCAATAAAGGTGATATAGAAAAGGGACTTCATATCTTTATAGCCTCGCAAAGCGCCCGCGGAGACAACCTGAATTGAATCGGTACATTGATAAATCGCAGCAATAAACAGCAGATGAGCGGCTAATGCAATGACTTCAAGATTGTCTGTATACATCCAAGCCAATTGTTCACGGAACAGGATCGTTAATGCCGCAGTGATAACAGCGGTACTCAGACCTAAGCCGATGCCGACTTTTGAGGCGATGATTGAGCCTTCAAAGTCATCTTCACCCAGTTTATGACCGACACGAATACTGACTGCGGCACCGATACTCATCGGCAGCATAAACACCATCGATGAGAAATTCACAGCAATCTGGTGTGCAGCCACAACCGTTGCACCTAATTTGGCAACGAGCAGGGCAACCACGGCAAAGAGTGATACTTCAAAGAAGAAGGCTGCTGAGACGGGCAGCCCTAGCTTGAATATCCGAATTTGCTCTTTCTTATTGATCCGAGCAAGTGCTCTGAAGGGAGACATCGATTCCAGCCGTTTTGACGTCATAACATAAAAACACAGCATCAAGAACATCGTCCAATAAACGATCGCTGTCGCGACGCCACATCCGACACCGCCCAATGCTGGCGCACCGAACTTACCGTAGACAAAGATCCAGTTCAATGGAATGTTGATCAGTAAGCCAAGGAATCCAATCACCATGGCAGGTTTGGTCATCGACATTCCGTCCGTCAGGTTTCTCAGCGCCTGAAAAAGCAAAAATGCCGGAGCGCCAAACATCATGGCATACATGTAATTACGGGTTTTTTCCGCCAGAGGGAGAGCGATATCCATCCAGACCATGATTTGGTTGGTCTGGAATAAAATCAGAATGGTCGGGATGGTGAGCAAAAGCGCCGTATAGATACCTTGCTGAATTTCGTAAGGAATACTCTTCTGTTTGCCAGAGCCATTTAATTGAGCAATCACTGGCACTAAGGCCATCAGGATTCCCATGCCGAAAAGAATGGTTGGCATCCAGATACTACCGGCAACAGCAACAGCGGCCATATCGACAGCACTTGCGCCACCTGCCATCACGGTGTCAACAAACCCCATTCCCGTTTGTGCCACTGAGGCGATTAACACCGGAACGGCAAGGTTAAATAATTTTTTTGTTTCTGCTTTATAGAGGTGCACAAAATTACCCAATGAGACAAAAAATAAAACGTAATTTACTGCTATTTATATATACCTCATATTCTGAAACGTCAGAGATGGTATTGGTTCTCTGACATCCATTTGGTATATAACCGCAGCCCGATAGCCTGAGCCCTGCTTGAGATGATACTCATAAACCCGAGCCATCTCATTGTGCTTGTCCTTGCACTGACGTTATTCAATGAAACTATTATATGAGCCTCATATCAGAGTCGTCTGAATATATTCTATCACTGTCATACGAAGGAGGCAGCAATAATGTTTCCATCAATGGTTCAAAGAGTGGTAAAAGTTGCTCGAATCGCATGAGGAAAAAATCTTTTTATTCATCAAGTTGCACTTGGTTGCAGAAGCGTGGGATGACCTCGCTTCTGATGTGACCGACTACGAGTGGTTCTGTTTGGATAATGCTGTTTGAGCCGCCTGGCCGATAGACTCAATATCGGTGTTATTTGCGGCTAAGAATCGCTCAAATAATGGCATCAAAGCGCCCATTTTCTCATCAATGGCATCGCGTACGGTATCGACTACGACTTGCGTACCGCGTTCGATTTCTATATTGATATGTGAGCCGTTCTGCTTTTGTTCGAAAGTCGTCATTCTGCGAGTCTCCGGGATCAACCAGACATCAAACCAGCTTTCATTTTTATTCACGTCCGAAACAGTCAAACTCGCGCCATTCAAGGCAATATAACCTTTGGGGAAAATGTACTTCATCCATTCGCGTGGTACTGAAATGCGGACACGATAGTTATCATCAATTTGTTGTACGTCAAGAACCGACGCTTTGAAATCAATATGTCCCGAGAGTGGATGCCCGCCGATTTCGGCGCCGTCTTTCGCTGCGCGTTCTACATTGACGCTTTGGTTCTGCCGGTATTCGCTTAGCGTGGTAATTTCTAGGCTTTTCAGCATGACGTCAAACTTCACTTTTGTCGCCGTTACGATCTCAGTCACTGTTAAGCAAACACCGTCAACCGCAACACTTGCACCAATTTCCAGGCCATTGCAGAAACCAGGTTCAAACTCGATGTCAAACGTTCTTATACCTTGGTGGTCACTGATAGATGAGATAAGACCGACAGACTGAATTATACCTGTAAACATTGTTGCTCTCCTGTGATACCCATGTGACAGTGTCGTCGTCAGTATTTTGAACCAGTTGTCTCTTAATTCCCAGCGTCTTCTCTCATGGTTAATGATTCATTTCACACGATGGTTCTTCTGAGGTTATAACTCCTCTAAAATATAGCGAATCAACTGTTGCGCATCATCGAGATAATGGCCGCCAAAACAGTTACAGTGATTGAGAATATGATAGAGATTATAAATGTGCTTACGTTCTTGATAAGCCAGATCTAACGGTAAAATACTTTCATAGCCTTGATAGAACTCAGGTTCGAATCCACCGAACAACTCTGTCATCGCAATATCACATTCTCTATCTCCCCAATAACAGGCCGGGTCAAAACAGAAGGGCACGTCCCCGTTATCGGCCACATTGCCATGCCATAAGTCCCCGTGAAGCAATGATGGTTTGGGTTGATGAGAACCAAGCCGTTGGGCAATGACTTCGACAAATTTATCGATATCAACAAATACGATGCCTTTTTCATAAAGCAGTTGCAATTGCCAGCCGATTCGCTGTTCGGCAAAAAAACGATGCCATTTTTTATTCCATGAATTGGGCTGGATAGTCACACCGATATAATTGTCCTGATCAAAACCGTACTCTTTTTGCTCTTCCCACTGATGAAGACGTGCTAATTGCTCACCGAAAAGGTAGCTGCGCTCTCCGCTCTCCAACGGTTTGAAATTGATATAATCTAATATAAGAAAAGCATGAGTCTTTGAGCTGCCGACTAATCTCACTTTGGGAAGGTTGACACAATGACTACGCGCCAAGATTTTGAGGTTATCTTGTTCGCAAATCAATTGTGAGAGCCCTTCTTTTTCCGCAACTTTGACAAAATATTTATCGGCTCCGTCACTGATGACATAGCAGGCATTGATATCGCCGCCATGAATCCTTTGCCGCTCGTGAATTTGAAATTCTTTGCCTAATGTAAGTGATAGTTGTTCTACGATACCTTGCCACATAACGATTACCTCGTAACCACGCCCACGTAAGTCTAGGTGAGAGTTGATCATTTTGCCTATTCTTTATAATTAATAGTGACTTGGATATGATACATCCCCAGAATAGTGTGATTTAATGTGTTCTCTACTGTTCCGATTTGAACATTCAGTCCTTGAAATTCGCTACAGATTGTTTATAGACTGTGCTAAACGTTCAAAAACAATAATTTTCTAAACAGCGCTACTGTAAAAATTGCGTTCTATAATTAGAATAGAAGTAATTGCTGGCTTAGACATGAATCATCGTGGAGTACAAAAGTGGTTGTAGAAACCGAAGGCTATCTGGCATTGATAGAGCATCTCTCATTAAATCTCGACGTGTTCATGCACGAAGGCGATATAGGTCAGGAGAGTGTTGAAGATGTTGTAACGGATTTAGTTGCAAGTAATATCATGGATATTTTCGAACAAAACCCTGAGCTTCACTCAAGTGTCCGCTTCCAGCTTCTGAAAGAAGCAGATATGGTTGCCGAAGATTTGGAAGAGGTTTTGGCCGGATGTTGGAAGAAAAAAGCAACTAATGAACAAATCCGTTTTCTGGATGAATTTATCGCATTAATGAAGAATCTCTTTGATACAGCTGTTGCAAGGTATGACTGAATATGAACAATCAGCTACGCTAATGTTGAATTTTAGTGATATAAATATCACTGTCATGAATTTGTCATATATCTGTTACACGAGTGAAATTTTTTATTCTTAGCATCAACGCAGGTATTCACCAGATGACCAATTCAGATGCTACGTATTTTCAAATTTTTTTCCTCATCCTCTCTTATCAGAATTATCAGTGCTTGTTTCGTTGCCTTTATTCTGTTTGTGGTTCTGCTTTCCTATCAGGGACTCCGTGGGCTACATTCTGTTGCCGGGCAGTTTGATCACTTATCTAACCGGGCATTTCCGCTGGCAATTACCAACGCGCAGCTTGTGCAGGCTATTCTCGAAAATACCAAGCTGATGAGTGCAGGTATTCGGACAACAGAACAAGATCAACTGATTCAGATTCGTGACGGCATTGATCAAAAGATCAATGCAACGCAAACCTTATTAGAGCAACTCAAACATAAGGCTGATGATACGGTTTCGCAGAGCAGTCTTACTAAAGAGCAGGTCGATACGATTGTTCGTGATGTGGACACATTTGTCTCTCTCAGCCGCTCATTGATGTTGATACAAACAAAGAAGTTGAAAGAGCAAGCACAGTTAAAAGATGCTGCTGAGACTTTTCGTTATGGCGTGAGTTCTATCGGGCCGGAAATGAGCCGCATTGCTAATATGCTGGCGTTTGAAAATCCCGAAGCAATGGATGCTGCCAATCGCTTTATTGCGAATGCATCAAAAATGGAAAGTTTGTTTTTGATGCTGATGATGGAGAAAGATGAAGCCGCTGCTCAAAATTTTTATAAAACGCTGAGAACCCGTGAAGCGGGGGTGTCTCTGGCTTTTGATGATTTTCGGGAGATGTATCCTGAGGTATCTGAGTTTGCCAGTTTGACGGCACCTTATGAACTCATGGAGCAAGGTTTTGCGGAACACGGTGTCATCAAACAGGTATTGGCTCAGATTGACTTGATCCACAAACAGGATGAACAACTTAACCAAGCGATTAGTATTGCAACCGAAACCATTCAGAAACTGGATGATATTTCTCAGGCCGCCAGTCAGCAGATTAAGGATAATCAGTCACTTGTCAAAGAAACACTGAGTGTAACAACCGCTGCACAGGTGTGGTTCATGGTTATTGCGATTATTGTCTTGGTTATCGTGTGGTTTCTATTACGTCGGTGGGTTTTGCATAGTCTGCGTCATATTCTGACCGAATTACATTCTCTCGCGCAAAAAGACTTTTCAGATAATCTGATTGAATCAGGGCCATCAGAGCTGAGAGGCGTCGCCAGAAATTTGAATGAAGTGATTAATGCGATTCGTTTATCGCTTAATCAAGTTACCGAAACATCCTCATCACTGTATCAGGCTTCTGAAATCAGTCATCAGGCATCAGAAAGTAGTCAGCGACGTTTGACGCGCCAGAATGAAGCTTTGGCAGGGATGAGCACCACCATGACCGAAATTGAAGCATCAATCAGTGAGATCGCATCAATTACCGGTGAGACCTATCAGGAAAGCCAGTTATCCGTTTCTCATGCGCAGAATGGGCTCGAAGTATTGCTTCAGAATCAGGATGCGTTGAAGTCTCTCAATGCCCGACTGGACAGTAGTGATGAGGCCATGAATGAATTAGTTGAGCGCGTTGATCAAATCCGGGGCATGGTGAATCTGATCAGCGGAATTGCTGAGAATACCAATCTGCTTGCTTTAAACGCTGCAATAGAAGCTGCAAGAGCGGGAGAGCAGGGTCGGGGATTCGCTGTGGTTGCCGATGAAGTCAGAAAGTTAGCAAGCGGTACATCAGAACAGACAACTAACATTCGTCAACTCATGTCAGAGTTGGTCTCATCCGCCAATCGATCTCGTCAGGCCGTGAATGATTCACGCGAGCAGATGTCACTGGCATTAGCGTCAGGAGATGAAGTTAAATCGTCATTCACGTCAATTGAATCATCCGTTCAAGGGATTTGTGCCCGTGTTGAACAGATCTCTGTCGCAGCGGAACAGCAAGAAAAAGCGACAGCAGAGGTGAATCATTCCATCGCTTTAATTGCTGAACAGGGACAACATACCGCGTTAAGCTTGCAGGAAGTGGTCGGTAGTGCCGGGCAGGTTTCCGACATTGCAAACCAGCAACAGACGATGTTGTCACAATATCAATTGTCAGCAACATCAACCTCCGCAGCATCTGCTTAAACCTCATCTATTTCATCTCGGTGTCAGGCATCTTGTTTGGCACCGATTCATTTCTGGATGTATCATATCCGCTTTGGATTCGCTCAAAGCTGTGCCACTATGCCTTTGTACCTTTGTACCTTTGTACCTTTGTACCTTTGTACTTGTAGCGAAATAGCGGCATCACATCCAAATCTTTATGGGCCTTGTCAATATAAAACAGCGATGCGGATGCATCTGCATTCACCCGTCAGGGAGCCCACCCAAAACCATCACAGTATTTACAGAAGGGATGCGAGATGTATTACGGCTTTGATATCGGTGGAACGAAAATTGAGTTTGGTGCATTCGATACGACATTAACCAGAGTTGCAACTGAACGGTTACCAACGCCACTGAAGGATTACGAACGGTTTGTCGAGGTTATCGTCGGGCAGGTTGAAAAATATGATCAAATTCTGGGATGTCTCGGTCACGTTGGTTTAGGGCTGCCGGGAACAGAACGAGTGGATGATGGCACGCTGTTGACGGCCAATATTCCCAGTGTGAATGGGCGTCGCCTACGTCAGGATTTGGAACAACGGCTCAAACGTCCCGTCCGGTTAGAAAATGATGCAAACTGTTTTATTTTATCTGAGGCATGGGATGACTCACTGCGGGATTGTCCTTCAGTTATGGGACTGATCCTCGGCACAGGATTCGGCGGCGGGCTCGTCTACCGTGGTGAAATTTTTTCCGGTAGGAATCATGTTGCGGGAGAAGTCGGACATATGCGAATCCCTATTGATGCATGGTTTTGGTTAGGGGATAACCCCCCGTTATTCCAATGCGGATGTGGTCAGCAGGGATGTTTAGAAAGTTATATTTCTGGCCGGGGATTTGAGGGGCTATATTGCCATCGATATGGTGTATCCAAACCGGCTGTCGAGATTATCGGGGATTTTCATACCGGCGATCCGACAGCAAGTGACTTTGTTGATTTTTTCATCGAACTTCTGGCGATTTGTCTCGGTAACCTGTTTACTGCCCATGATCCGCATACGGTTGTTCTCGGTGGTGGGTTATCCAATTTTGAACAGCTCTATCAGGATCTGCCTCAACGAATCAGACGCTATTTATTACCTATCGCACAGTGTCCGGAAATCAGGAGAGCAAAATATGGCGCCACCGGCGGGGTTCGGGGGGCCGCATTTTTAAATCTTCAACGCTGAGCATGGTTGTGTTGCGCTTGTGCGATTGTGACCCGCCTGATTTATTTCGGATTATATTCATGTGTGAGACTGAAAAGTCCGGACATACTGCATGATAAATTCAGCGATTTGAGAGATATCATTCAAATCCAGACAGGGCAGAGGGCAAGCGATAATCGGGTCGGTTGCTACCGCGATGATATCCGGGTCATCCGGATAGAGCCATGGTTTATTATCTAATTCGTGACGGTGTAACTCTATTTTAGGGAAACGCTGCTCCTTACATCCTTCAACCAGAATTAAATCCAGATTCTCTGAGTCAAACTGTCGGAGCAAATGATAAAAATCCGCCGGGTTCGATTTATCTGGAAATTCGGTGGTCAGAATCGCTCGCTCAGGCGTCGAAAGTAGTGTCTGACAAGCTCCCGCTTTACGGAGCCGGAAACTATCTTTTCCGGGTTTGTCCTGTTCTATGACATGGTGTGAATGTTTATAAACCCCCACGCGGATGCCTCGGTCTATAAGTACGGGAATTAATAATTCAAGCAGCGTTGTTTTCCCTGTGCCGGAAAAAGCGGCCAAGCCGAGTACAGGAATCGGCGGCAGTTTGTGTGAAAGATTCGTCATTGAGAGATACCTTGGCAGAGTGTTTGCGGCTCAGGAGGTCTGCAGATTTTGTGAATTGCACAGTTGTTCCGGGGTATTCACATTGATGAACATTGACTGAATATCGTGACAATCCACGGGACAGGCACCGGCTTGGTCAAAAAAGCGCATGACTTTGCGCTCACCTTGTTCTAAAAAATGTTCAAGCTGGCCGAGAACGGTGCGGTGGGCCAGTGCATAAACCGGTTGATATTTTTCACCATCATGAGCAACGTAAATCTTTGCATCGGTCTTAGTTGCCTGACAGAAGCGCTGAGCTAAATCAGGGCTGACATATGGGCCATCGCAGGGAAGAATGCCAACCCATTCTGTTTCTGCATGTTTTAAGGCGCTGTGTAACCCTGCCAGCGGCCCGGGATAGTCGGGATAGAGATCTTCAATAACGGGGGCATACTGCCGGTAAGCCGCTTGATTACGATTGGCACAGATCCAAAGCAAGGTCACTTGTGGTTGCAGCGCATCAATTACCCGCCGGATTAATGGCTGCCCCTGATAATCTAACAGCCCTTTATCATGGCCGCCCATCCGGGAAGATTGACCACCGGCAAGAATCACCCAAGTGATTTGATGTTCTTTGAGCATACTATATCTACTTCATACTGAGATAGGCATTCACTTTATCTCAACTACAATTTATCTCAACTACAATCTTTTTAGGGGCTGCATTGGTAATCCCGATACTTGAGTCGTGATGTGTATGAAGCGCGCCTTATTCGGCCACTTTTGAAATAAGATCACGGAACAATTGGATAAATGACATAGATTTGATAAATCATTGCGTGAAATGATGACAATAAGATCAAGGTAGGCGAGAATATTCCGTATATTATACTGAATAATAGATATCTTTACCTGAAAACGCTGATCATCTAGTCGAGAATCATATTTGTGAAATTACTGACCGAACGACAATTTCTGACATTTTCAGTCCTGATTATCAGCCGGGAGCCAGAAGTCCAGGTTCAGTTTGTCCGGGCATTATCTGGCTTGGTTTCCGGACTGGATACGGTCAGCAATCCACAGGATGATAGTAAGTTATTAGCGCTTTATGACCTGATTATTCTGGATGTAAACACATGTCAGCCCCATGAAATCACTCAAATTGCGTTATGTTTTGAAGGTGAAATCTTATTGCTGTTGAATGAGAATGAGCTCAAATCAGACTTTGTCCAAGGCCGCTATTATTTATTGCCCCCATTAAATAGCCAGCAGATTCAACAGGCAGTTAAGAGTGCCTTACAACGGTTGATTGAAACCCAGAAATACACGGTGCAGACACAGGTATTAAACCGATATCACCAGACAACCATTGTCGGAAATTCAGATAAAACGAAATTTCTCAAACAACAGATTATGCAGTATGCACCGTCAAAAGCCCCCATTTTAATCGAGGGAGAAGCCGGGACGGGCAAAGAGTTGGTTGCACGGGCGATTCATGAGGCGAGTGGGCGAGTCGGGCCTTTCGTCGTGGTAAATTGTGCGGATATACATTCGGATTCATTGGCGACAGAACGACTGTTTCATCACGGGGGATCATTGCGCCTTGCCAATCACGGTACGTTATTTTTAGATGGTATTGAAAATATCTCTGCTGACTTTCAATATATTTTGATTCAGTTACTTGAGGGGCGAACGGTGCAGTCACAAGGCGGCAGCTCATCGTATTTAATTGATGTTCGTTTAATTTCAGCAAGCACAAAAGGAATGCTCAATATTGTTAATGAGAATGGATTTTGCAGAGAATTGTATGAGCGTTTATCGGTATTAAAAATGAATGTTTCACCATTACGCGATAGATTAAGTGATTTAAGAGAATTATTCCCTTACTTAACCCGGCAGCTGTGTAAACAATTGTCACTACCTGTACCCACATGGTTAAATGAATACGATTTTTTCCAAGAAAAATATAACTGGCCGGGTAATATAAGAGAAGTTATTAATCTGATTGAGCGATGTTTAATTATAAATAAATCCCCCAATGATTATTGGCATGAATATATGATGCAGCCGTCACAATATGCATCTAAGGTGATGATTAGCGTTTCACATCATAGTGAAATTCCTGAAATTCAACCTTTCGGGTCACAAACACCGATGCGAGGTTACCCCAGTGATTGGAGCCTGCGAGAAATAGAAAAATCCCATATACAGAAAGTGGTTGATTTTTATCATGGTAATAAGTCCGCAGCAGCTCGCCAACTTGGTATCTCCCGTAAGACGCTAGACAGAAAATATAAAGAGTGGCAATCAGAATCTGATTAAGATCACTAAAACGTGTCATGTTATCTTTTTTACAATAAAAAATCCCACCAATACTTCACTCTTCTCTAAAAAATGAGACATCTGCTTATTTATTGATACGCTATTCTACCCTGATATTCGGATATTAAACCTTGTTTTTTACTTTGGTATTGCGATACCAACTATTGTAATAAATAAAAATGAATGACCGGATATTTAATGCCTGCTATTAAAAATAAGAGCGATAAAAATGTCATATTTAACAAAACCAACAAAGTCAGAAGTGACATGGCTAATTGAATGTCAGTTTATTGAGCATCAGATCACAACCGGTGCATGGATCACGATACAAAAGCAGTTAGTCGGGTTTGAACTGGTTCCTGAGCATGCCGCGGAAAATCTTGGTACATTACAACTTCACCGACGTGAAAAAAAAGACTATCGAAATAATCTAAAAGCGAAAGAACCCAAGCTTTATGCGATATTAAACCCAACCCCTCAAAGAGATATTCGAATGTTGACCGCTTCTCCACGGACGGCACGACAATTTATGGATCAAGAATATTTGGTTCTGTCAAACCGGATGCCGGATGAAGTCAGGGCATGGATAACGTCTTATATTAATAAGCGTTAGCCACTGATATCGAGAATTATTTCACTTAATCGAGTGCCCAATATTGATGCATAAATTCAATATTGGTGCACTCTCTTTGTGTCGCAAACATAACCACCTCGGTCTGCAATAGAGAATATGATTATTAATCAATTGGTTATGTTTATTTCTTTGTCGTTCATCCCCATTGTAAAAACTGGCACAGATACTGCTTAACTCGCTGCAAACTATTATTCTCCCCAAAATGGGGATTTTTCATTTTTATTAGCACTAAGTTAGGGCGCCAGATGAGAGACATGATTTTCTGGGATGCCCGGTGCAGTTGAATTGATGGAGAGAACGCGAATGGATCATAACTTAAGTCAAGTTCAGGGGGCGGTTCAGACCCTGACTCAAAGTTCAGATACACTGTTTTTATTGCTCGGGGCAATCATGGTTTTTTTGATGCACGCTGGCTTTGCTTTTTTAGAGGTCGGTACGGTCCGGAAGAAAAATCAGGTGAATGCCTTAGTAAAAATATTGGTTGATTTCGGTGTATCAACCATAGCCTATTTCTTCATTGGTTACTGGATTGCATACCATACGACTTTTTTCTCCGGTGCTGAAGTGCTGGCTGCCGGTAACGGTTATGCTTTGGTCAAGTTTTTCTTTCTGCTGACTTTTGCAGCAGCGATTCCTGCGATCGTTTCTGGTGGTATTGCTGAACGGGCTCGTTTTCATCCGATTATGATCGCCACCTTTTTTACGGTTGGTGTGATTTATCCGTTTTTCGAAGGGATGATCTGGAATGGAAACTTTCAATTCCAAAACTGGCTTGAAAGTCAGTTCGGTCATCCGTTTCATGATTTTGCCGGTTCAGTCGTCGTACATGCAGTGGGCGGATGGATTGCACTGGTCGCCGTGATCTTTCTGGGGATGAGAAAAGGGCGGATCCGAGCCGGGAAACATACTAACTTTGCTCCATCGAATATTCCGTTTCTCGCCTTAGGTGCTTGGATTCTCAGCGTGGGTTGGTTTGGTTTTAATGTGATGTCTGCGCAAAACCTTAATGGCATTAGCGGTCTTGTCGCAATGAACTCTCTTATGGCAATGGTCGGTGGTATTCTGGCTGCATTTATTGTCGGAAAAAACGACCCCGGATTTATTCATAACGGACCTTTGGCCGGTTTGGTTGCCGTGTGTGCCGGCTCGGATCTGATGCATCCTCTTGGTGCATTGGTCACAGGGGCTATCGCAGGTGTCCTGTTTGTTTGGGTGTTTACTTGGCTACAAAATAAAACCCATATTGATGATGTTTTAGGCGTGTGGCCGCTCCATGGTTTATGTGGTGCGTGGGGCGGTATTGCTGCCGGCATTTTTGGTCAGCAGTCATTCGGCGGTATTGGTGGTGTGAGCTTCATTGCTCAGTTGCTGGGAACAATCGCGGGTATTCTTGTGGCACTACTTGGCGCTCTGATTGTTTATGGCTCCTTGCAAAAAATTACAGGGCTGAGACTTTCCGAAGAAGAAGAATTTAATGGGGCGGATCTATCGATTCATAAAATTTCTACGATTAATGAAGAATAAACCGCAATGGTGAAAGCACGGGGTTCATCCCCGTGCATATTGGCCGATGTGAAAATTGATTTCATTGAAGCAACATATCCTCAACAACCTTCTTTCGCATCATTTTTTCTTATCCATATGATTAAAAATAATCATGTATAGCACGTAAAATTCGTGACCCGGATTGATTTTTGTTAAGCTTCTCTTCAAGTTCATTCACTTTCGTATTCCCAAAACTTCTCATTACTGGTCAAATATAACTGAAACTTATTTTTAGTATATTATTTTACCAATGATGAGAAACTTAACATGAATACAACAATATTAGTACAGAATAACAAATATTCATCTGGTAAATGGACTTACAAAGATTTTACATGGTGCCTCTCTCTGTTTGGAACAGCAGTCGGAGCAGGCGTACTTTTCCTGCCGATTAAAGCAGGTGCAGGCGGTTTTTGGCCTTTAGTCATTCTTGCTCTGATTGCTGCACCGATGACATGGTTTGCGCATAAAAGTCTGGCGCGTTTTGTTTTATCAGCCAAGCAGCCGGAATCCGATATTACAGATACGGTTGAGGAACATTTTGGTAAAACCGGAGCAAACTTGATTACGTTTGCTTATTTTTTCGCTATTTATCCGATTGTGTTAATTTACGGAGTGGGAATTACCAACACAGTGGATTCGTTTTTAGTGCATCAACTTGCGCTGCCCTCGATTCCCCGCTGGTTATTGTCGGGTGTATTGATTCTGACGATGACATGTGGGGTGGTATTTGGTAAAAACCTGATGCTGAAAGCCACTTCATTGATGGTTTATCCGCTGGTGTTAATCTTACTCGCATTATCGGTTTACCTGATTCCCGACTGGAATACATCCATGATGGAAGTTCAGCCGGATTGGTCCGGGATGCCGATGATCATTTGGCTGGCGATTCCGCTGATTGTTTTCTCGTTCAATCACAGCCCGATTATCAGCCAATTTACCAAAGAACAACGGCTAACTTACGGGGATGATGCCGCGCAAAAGACGGATATGATCACCGGTGGTGCTGCATTTATGCTGATGGCTTTTGTGATGTTTTTTGTCTTTTCAGTCGTTTTGTCACTTTCACCTGAGCAACTCGCGATTGCAAAAGCGCAAAATATTTCGGTTTTGTCTTATCTGGCGAATGAACATGATTCAGCGTTGATCTCTTATTTGGGGCCGATTGTGGCGTTTGCTGCAATTACATCCAGCTATTTCGGTCACTTTCTCGGTGCGCATGAAGGGTTGGTCGGACTAATTAAATCCCGCAGCAACATGGCGGTGAATACAATTGAGAAAGCTTCTCTGATTTTTATTGTATTAACGACTTGGATCGTTGCCATTATTAATCCGAGCATCTTAGGTATGATTGAAACAATGGGCGCACCAATGATTGCCGCTATTTTGTTCATTATGCCAGTTTACGCCATGAGACGTGTCGGAGCGATGAAGACACTCAGAACCTCTGTGCCGGTACAAATTTTTACAGTGATCTGTGGGTTGGCAGCGATCACTTCGGTCATTTGTGGCGCTTTATAGAACTGACGAACTTCAGAGCGATTGGTGAATTCCAGAATCATTGACGAATCCGCTGACATTTTCACCCCCACAGGAGATGAAACCTGTGGGGGTTTTGTTTTTTGATTGATAATTGAAAGTATGACAGTGGTTTTGCTGCATAATAAGACTTTATGTCGTGGAGCGAGGTATACCATGGTCTATTTTTTTCTGCAAAAAAGATCAGGTATATTAAAGTCAAAAGATGAAAGCATAAGGATATGACATGCACTATCCATATCGTAATATAGTTATCCTCACCGGCGCCGGTATTTCCGCGGAATCAGGGATTCAAACGTTCAGAGCTCAGGATGGCCTTTGGGAAAATCACAGCATCGAAGATGTGGCGACCCCCGAAGGGTTTGAACGCAACCCGGAACTGGTGCAGAATTTTTATAACCAACGACGGCGAAAGCTTCTTTCTGCATCGATTCAACCGAACTTAGCCCATCTCGCTTTAGGTAAACTTGAAGCAGAACTCGATGGCCAGGTCACCGTTATTACACAAAATATCGATAATTTGCATGAACGTGGCGGCAGTAAAAATGTGATTCACATGCATGGCGAGTTGTTGAAAGCACGTTGCTGCGAGTCTCAACAAGTAATTGACCAGACAGATGATCTGCATATGGGAGATCTTTGTCATTGCTGTCAGATACCTTCTCAGTTACGCCCGCATATTGTGTGGTTTGGTGAAATGCCACTGAGAATGGGGGACATCTATACCGCACTTGAACAAGCTGATTTATTTATTTCCATTGGCACTTCCGGAGTAGTTTATCCTGCGGCTGGTTTTGTCCACGATGCGAAAATGCATGGTGCTCATACGATAGAAATCAATCTTGAACCCAGTGCCGTTGAAAGTGAATTTGTCGAAAAACGTTATGGTAAAGCTAGTGTTGAAGTGCCGAAACTGGTCGATGAATTGCTTGCGTCTGATGAGGGTATTGGCTGAAGGGGATGTCCGGTTTTATCGCAGTTAATCAAGCATAAAAAAAGTGGCTAAAGCCACTTTTTTTATTGGGAAGACAGTGTCGTTCCGAAGCGGGCGACAGCTCCTAGTTACTGACTTTCAGTTTTTGGAAATATGATTCGTACAAATGGTTGGCATCACCGACTTCATCTTGCCAAACACCGCTGTCCATCACGGATTGAGGCGGGAAGATGTTCGGATCATTGGCGAATTGACTTGGCAATAGTTTATAGGCCGCCTTCACCGGCGTCGGATAACCAATTTCCAGCGCAATTTTGGCTGCATTTTCAGGGCGAAGCAGGAAATCAATCATCTTATGCGCGGCTTGAACATGTTTGGCACCGGAAGGAATAGCCAGACTGTCCATCCAGAAAATCGTCCCTTTTTCCGGCCAGACGATATCAATGGGTGCACCTTCTTGCCGGGCCATATAAGCAGAACCATTCCACAGCATTCCCAGAGAAACTTCACCGGCAATATATGGATTGGCCGGAAAATCAGAGTTAAAAACCAGTACATTCGGCACGAGTGATTTCAATGCTTCATAAGCTGCTTTAATCTCGTCAGGATTGGTGGTATTCGGCGAGTAGCCTAATTTTGTCAGTGCAATATGAAAAACTTCACGAGCATCATCCATCAGCAAGAGCTGTCCCTTCCATTGGGGATCCCATAAATCGTCCCAGCGATGGAGCGATGATTTATTGACCAGATCGGTATTGACCCCGATCCCTGTTGCTCCCCAGATGTAGGGAATGGAGTAGTTGTTATTGGGATCAAACGACTTGTTGAGATAGTTGGGATCCAGACCGTCGAAGTGAGAGAGCATAGATTTATCAATCGGTTGCAACATGCCTTCTTTACGCATTTTGGAGACAAAGTAAGTAGATGGTACGACTAAATCATACCCTGATCCCTGAGTCTTCAGCTTCGCGTACATGGTTTCATTCGATTCGTACGTTGAATAAATCACTTTAATTCCGGTTTCTTTGGTAAATTCCTGAAGGATTTCACTCGGAATATATTCAGACCAATTATAGAAATAGAGCGTCTGATCATCATCAGCCATACTGTATCCGGAAAATAGTGCTGTCATAGACAAGACACCTGCAAATAATTTATTTTTCATTGTTGCTGTGAATCCCTGTTAATCATGGTAAATTTAAATTACACCGGAGGAAAAGATATTATCCGACTGTGCAATAATAGATTCTAAAACGGTTGATTATAACAAATAAATTTCTCTTAAATCTGCAAAAAATAAACCGTTTCTTATTTATGTGACAATCTTATTTTGGGTTTAATTGGAGTTTATCTCTCCCGATATAATGAGAAATAACAACCAATATAAATGATATCAGTAGCATTACTGTTGCCAGAGCATTGACTTCAGGAGAAATACCGACTTTCACCATAGAGTATATTTTTAAAGGGAGAATTTCATAACTCGGTCCCGTCACAAATGAGCTGATAATGACATCGTCCAGTGAGAGGGTGAAGCTGATCAACCAGCCAGAGGCAATCGCCGGTTTAGCAAGCGGGAAAATAATTTTATACAAAATCACCCATTCTTTAGCTCCCAGATCTCGAGCCGCTTCCAACATTTTGACATCAAAACCATTAAGGCGCGTATAGACAGTAACCACGACAAAAGGCAGACAAAATGTAATATGCGAAAAAAATAACGTCAGAAAACCAAGATGAACACCAAGCACAAGAAAGAGGGCCAACAGAGAAATAGCCATCACGATATCCGGTGACATCATGACGACAAATAACATCCCGTTGACGAGGGGCTTGCCTCTAAATCGATAACGAAACAGGGCCACAGCCGTTAAACTACCGATGATTGTTGCCGTTGTTGCTGAAAACACTGCGACATTCAAAGAGTGCCATGCTGCCTGCATCAGACTGTCATTTTCTATCAGTGAGTGATACCACTTAATTGAGAAACCATCCCATCTCATACCAAATTTATTGGCATTGAATGAATTGACGATCAAAACAAGAATCGGTAAGTACAGAAAACTATATACGATCGCCATCAGACTAAAACGAAATGCTTTTGTCATGAGTTAAAGTTCCATCTTTCTGTTTAACAGACGGCCTGTTTTATAATAAACATAAAGTAACAGTGCCATGACTAATGTGAGTGCGATGCTGGTTGCGGCGCCGGCTGGCCAGTCTCTCGCATTGAGTATCTGACTCTTGATAATATTACCGATCAACGGGTTTTTCGCACCGCCCAATAAGTCAGAAATATAAAACATACCCAGTGCGGGTAATAAGACTAATAAACAGCCACCGATAATTCCCGGCATAGTGAGTGGGATAATAATTTTAATTAACGTCTGAAATTTATTTGCACCGAGATCTTGTGCCGCTTCCACATAGGCGTAATCCAGTTTTTCGAAGGCGGAGTAAAGCGGCAGAATCATAAAAGGGAGCAGAATATAGACGAGCCCGATCATAACGGCAATTTCGGTATACATAACTCGAAATGGGGTATCAATCATCCCTAAGGCAAGCAGGGACTTATTTAAAATACCATTAGTACCCATGACGATTTTCAGACCATAGGTTCGAATCAGTGAGTTGGTCCAAAAGGGGACAATCACCAGAAATAGCAGAAAAGGGCGTCGGGACGCCGGCATTTTTGCAATGACAAATGCAAAAGGATAGCCAATCAACAAGCACAGCAGGGTTGCGATTCCGGCCATATAAAATGAGTGCGCGAGCACTTTGATATAGAGCGGATCAATCAGACTGCTATAGTTTTCCCACGTGAAGGTAAAATTGATTAGATTGGTTTCATCTCTGGTGAGAAAACTCGTCCCTATTACCATCACGTTCGGGATGAAAACAAAGAGCAGTAGCCAACTGACAATCAAATAGATAATTGCTTGGCGGAGACTAATTCGGGGCATTTTCATCCAGAACGACCTCCCAACTTTCAACCCAAGTGAGCGCAACTTTTTGCCCGAGCGAGTGATCGACATCAGGGTCATCTTCGTTGAAAAACTCACTGACCATGATGCGTCGGCCGGATGGTAATTCAACAACCGAATCCAGCGTCATTCCTTTGTAGGTTCGATCAATCACATGTCCGGTAATGCCTTCGCTTTCAGTTTCTTTTACTTCTTTGAGACGAATATCTTCAGGGCGTAATAAGACCTGAAGCCGCTGACCGGCAACAATCGGTTTGTCGAAGTAAATGATCGCATCTTTCCCTTCGATCGAAACAAGAATCCGTTTGTCATCCACGTTTTTGATCGTTACCGCTTCAAAGACATTGATTTCACCGATAAAACGGGCGACGAAGAGGTTTTTCGGATCTTCATAAATTGCTTTCGGTGTACCGTCTTGTTCGATATAACCATCTCTCATGACAATGATTCGATCTGACATCGACAATGCTTCTTCTTGATCATGAGTGACAAAAATAAACGTAATCCCCAATTGGCGCTGAAGTTGTTTGAGCTCGATCTGCATTTGTTGCCGCAGTTTATAATCGAGTGCCGATAGTGACTCGTCCAGCAGCAGCACTTTCGGTTTATTGACCATTGCCCGGGCAATGGCAACCCGTTGTTGCTGTCCACCGGACAACTGGTGAGGTTTACGGGCGGCATAATCGTCTAATCGCACCATTTTCAGAACTTCTAATACTCTGGTGTGAATATCCGCTGACGGCACTTTACGCATTCTCAAACCAAAAGCGACATTGTCAAAGACCGTCATATGCGGGAAGAGGGCATAACTTTGAAAAACGGTATTGACGTTACGATATTCTGCCGGAATGGCGGTTACATCCTGTCCGTCGAGAAAAATATTCCCCTGATCGGCTGATTCAAATCCTGCAATCATTCTCAGGATAGTTGTTTTACCGCATCCTGAGGGGCCGAGGATAGTTAAAAATTCACCGTGATTCACTTGTAATGAAAAGTCATTAATGATTTTTTTCCCGTCGTAACTCTTACTCATTCCTACCAGAGAAACCACGGGAGATTCATGTGGTTGTGATGCGTTCAATGTTTCCATTTCTCCATTGAAAGGCTGAGACTGTCAGCGTCGATTAAGGTATGCCTCGTGGCGCTCCATGCTATTCGCTGCATCATAATATTCACTCATTTGAAGTCAATCCAATTTTCGAGGCTGAGCGGTGAATTTTTATTACAGTGTAGTCACGCTAGCCGAATGATGAGTGAAATCCACCCCGGAGGCGGCATTTTCATCAAATGAATAAAAAAAGTTACATCTATGCAATTTCGGGTTGAAATCAATTTCAGTATAATGCCCCCTTCGTTGTGGATATGGTGGTCGGAATTTCAGCCATCCAAGAGGTAGCATGAGTCAGAAATTTGAAAAAGAGTTTAATTTAGGGGGAAGCTTAGAAAAAGCTTTGACTGGCGATTATCAACTGAAAGTTGGTGCAATTCTCAGAGAAGGGGCATCTTGTACAGTTAAGCACTTCTGGTCCTTTACCCCGGCCATATTTATTTTGCTCGCAGTACAACTCATCATTTTCTACATTGTTCTGAAACTTCAGCTCCCGGATTTGGATGCTATTTTGGCAAGTGTACAGAATCCGGAGCAAATCGATCCCCGTTTGGTACAGGCATTTTTTATCGCTGTATTTAGTTTTGAAGTGGTTAGCGCGCCGATCTACGCGGGAGCCAGCCTCATGGCGATGAGTCATGCTGCCGGCTTAAAAACTCAGACCCGGCATATTACGAAAGGATTGCAATTCACTGTTTCCGTAATTCTGGCAACGTTAATTATGCTCGTAGCTCAGTCTGTCCTCGGGCAGCTTTTCTGGCTCCTTTCCATGTATGCTTCGGTCGCATTCAGTCATACGATCCTGTTGATTTGTGAGAAACGTTTACCCATTTTTAAAGCATTATTGATCTCACTGAAAGCCACCAACAAAAAAATTCTGCCGCTCACCGGTATCTATTTTATTCTGATGATGCTGACCGGGTTTGCGATTATTTTTTACGGAATTGGTTTTATTTTTGTCTTGCCGTTCTTCTTGCATGTGAAAGGAATCTTATATCGAAACATGTTTGGTATTCGACTGACAATTGTTTCAACATCAGACTCAGACAATGATCAGCAAAGTAAGGTTTTCAATGCGTAAACTGATTTATTTCTTTTTTTCCGTCGTCGTACTTATTCTTGTCAGTTGTACTTATTATCAGCTACATATAGAAGAGAGCCGCTCAACGATTGAAGACAAAGAACCTCAAGGTATTCCTGTTGCGAAAGCACCGGATTTCAAAGCGTTTAAACGCATCGAACAGAAAAAACGCGCTTTTTTTGACTACCTCAGACCGGGGATCGAATATGAGAATAGCAGAACCCGGAAAGAGCGCGAGTTTTTGCTAAACAGTAAAGCGGACATTGAATCGGGGTCGTTGTCTCAGGCTGAAGTCGAGCAACTGGGTGAACTCAGTATGCTTTATTCAGTTAAAATTCCCGTGGAAGGCCCCGATGCGGAGTGGCTGGATAAAATGCTGCATAAAGTCGATGTGTTACCGGAAGCGTTGGTTTTAATTCAGGCGGCTAATGAGTCTGCTTGGGGAACATCCCGCTTTGCCAAAGATGCCAATAATTATTTTGGTCAATGGTGTTATCAAAAAGGTTGTGGATTGGTGCCACTTGCCAGAGGGGAAGGAATGGCACATGAAGTGGCAAAATTTAAATCCGTACAACAGTCCATTCATCGGTATTTTGTCAATATTAACCGTAACTTAGCTTACCGTAAACTACGTGAAATTCGCTATCAGCTTCGCGCTGAAGGTAAGGATCTTTCATCACCAGAGAGTGCAATGCAATTAACCAATGGATTGACCAAATACTCCGAGCGAGGGATGGCCTATGTCAAATCCCTTCAGGCCATGATTCGCCATAATCAGCAATATTTACAAGATGATGCGGTTGCCGCTAAATAATATCATTTGACCGAGCCATTCGGCTCGGTTTTATTGTTTTCGTCAGCGTGGCATTTCAAGATAACCAGATATATTTCAACCCGCGTGAAAAATCCGTATAATCCCCGCCTTACAGAGAACCTAGCAGCAATCTACAGTCAGAATAATCGACAGTGTGAGAAGTCGTCATGAATCAAAAAGATACCAGAAAAGAAACCCTTGAGTTCAATAAACTCCAGAAGCGTCTGCGCAGAAATGTTGGCAATGCCATTATCGATTACAGCATGATTGAAGAAAACGATGTTGTGATGGCTTGTATCAGTGGCGGCAAAGATTCATTTGCGATGTTAGATATTCTGTTGAATCTGCAAAAAGCTGCACCGATTCGATTTGAGGTGGTCGCCGTCAACCTCGATCAAAAACAACCTGGTTTTCCCGAACATGTATTACCGCAGTATTTTGAGAGTTTGAACATCCCCTATTATATTGTGGATAAGGATACCTATTCAGTCGTTAAAGAAAAAATACCGGAAGGGAAGACGACATGTGGACTGTGCTCTCGGTTACGTCGCGGGACATTATATTCATTTGCGGAGAAAATCGGGGCGACAAAAATTGCGCTTGGCCATCATTTGGATGATATC
>NZ_FULE01000027.1 GCF_900163965.1 Vibrio ruber DSM 16370 | reverse complement strand
AACACTTGCCTTCTATATTTCGGTGCAAAGACTATGTGGTATTTACAGTTCCAGCGCGTGTGCGCTAAGCTCTTTTCGTCCCCCATTGGGACCCCCTTTCAATTCTTAATTAACTCTTGTAGTTGCCAGACCACAAGACGTTTTTATCAAATTGAAAGGGGTTATATAACTGACTTATAGCTGTAAGCTTTACGGAACCCCCAGCCTAGCTGGGGGTTTTCTCTATACAAAAAACCCGATAATCTGTTGATTCATCGGGTTTCTTTATATCTATGAGCCGCTACCTGTTAATGCGTCTGCGATTTTTTCCACATGATCAGCTCGATCCAAACTCTTTCAATCTGCTCCAGCTCCTCATCAGTCAAAAGTGATAATGTCGAAGACGTATTTGGAAATGCATACGCGTGCTGCGCCATAATCTGCTGGTAGAAATCTTTCTTCAACTGAGTTACTTGAGAGTCCACTGCATCTATCCATTATCGGTAACAAGTGAAAAAATTTTATCATTTTCTCATTTATTGTCCTATGAAAGTTCAATTAATGGAATCATTATCACACTTAATGTTACTTTTTTTTGCTAGGAGCAATTGAGTAACTTGTTAATTTCATTGTTAATTACGATGTCAACCCCACACAAAATCCAATCACAAACTTGTCAATCAGATAAAAAAACCGGGCAAATCGCCCGGTTTGATGAGAACTATCGCTGATATTAGTGAAAACTAATCATTATCAGACGAGTCCTGTTCATCTGAATTATTATCCTCGTCATTTGAAGCCTCATCGTTTGAAGCCTCATCATTTGAAGGTAATACATCTGACGGAGAAGGCTGTTCCTCAGCCGTACCGTCTGTCGGTTCATCTTCAGACTCGATAACGATGTCTTCCACTTCTTCGATTCGTTGTAAGCCGACAACCTTCTCATCCTCTGACGTACGAATCAAAGTAACACCCTGAGTATTACGACCAACCTGACTCACTTCTCCGACACGGGTCCGGACTAATGTTCCGGCATTGGTGATCATCATAAATTCATCACCGCTGTCTACCTGTACGGCTCCGACAACACAACCATTACGCTCAGAGACTTTGATTGAAACAACCCCCTGAGTACCACGACCTTTCGTTGGGTATTCAGACAGGCTGGTGCGCTTACCATAACCATTCTCAGTGACTGTGAGTACATTACCATCGGTCTTCGGTACAATTAACGATACCACCTGATCACCATCAGCCAGTTTCATGCCTCGCACACCAGATGCAGTACGCCCCATTGGTCTTACGCCTTTGAATTTGATCTCCGGCTGGCCATTTTCATCCAGCACTGGTTGACCATTTTCATCCACGACAGCGATTTCTTCGGCTTCTTTAAAGCGAACGACTTTACCGAATTTAGAGAACAACATAATCTCATTGTTCCCATCAGTAATATCGACACCGATCAATGAATCGTCATCACGCAAGTTTACTGCTATCAAACCGTTGGAACGGACATTCGCAAACTGATCAAGCGGTGTTTTCTTCACCGTACCGTCACCGGTCGCCATAAAGATAAACTTATCTTCCGCGTACTCAGCAACCCGAAGAATCGCAGTAATCCGTTCATTTTCTTCCAGAGGAAGAATGTTATTGATTGGTTTGCCTCGAGCAGTTCGAGTCGCATGAGGTAACTGATACACCTTCAGACGATAAGCCTTACCGCGTGTTGAGAAGCACAGAATATTATCGTGTGTATTCGCCACTAACAGACGTTCGATATAATCTTCATCTTTCATCTTCGTGGCACTTTTACCCTTACCACCGCGACGCTGTGACTCATAGTCACTCAGTGACTGATACTTTACATATCTTTCATGCGATAAGGTTACGACAACATCTTCACGCGCAATCAGCTCTTCCAGATCAATATCATGTGAGGCTGCGGTAATTTCAGTCAGACGCTTATCACCGAAGCCGTTTCTGACAGCTTCCAGCTCTTCCCGGATGACTTCCATGAGCCGTTCTGTACTGGAAAGAATCAACATTAATTCAGCGATTTCATCCAATAAGGCTTTGTACTCATCCAGAATCTTTTCATGCTCAAGCCCAGTGAGTCGATGTAATCTCAACTCAAGAATTGCTTGTGCCTGCTGTTCTGTGAGGAAATATTGACCGTCACGAATACCATATTGCGGCTCCAGCCAGTCAGGTCGTGCAGTATCGACCCCCGCACGTTCCAGCATCGCTGCAACATTGCCCAGAGACCAACCACGCGCCAATAGCCCCGCTTTTGCTTCTGCCGGTGTCGGTGCACGACGAATCAGTTCAATGATCTCATCAATATTCGCCAGTGCAAGCGCCAAACCTTCAAGGATATGGGCACGATCCCGTGCTTTGCGTAATTCGAAAATAGTACGACGGGTGACCACTTCACGGCGGTGATCAACAAAACATTTTAGCAGTTCTTTCAGGTTAAACAGTTTTGGCTGCCCGTTATCAAGTGCAACCATATTAATGCCGAAAGTTGTTTGCAACTGAGTCTGTGAATACAGATTGTTCAGTACAACTTCTCCGACAGCATCACGCTTACACTCGATGACAATCCGCATCCCGTCTTTATCAGACTCATCGCGTAGTGCACTGATACCTTCGACTTTTTTATCTTTGACCAGCTCCGCAATCTTCTCGATCAGACGCGCTTTATTCACCTGATAAGGAATTTCAGTAACAACAATGGTTTCTCGGCCATTCTTATCAGTTTCAATATCGGCTTTTGAACGCAGATAGATTTTTCCCCGTCCGGTCTTATAGGCATCAATGATACCTTTCCGTCCGCTAATCATGGCAGCGGTAGGAAAATCAGGACCCGGAATGTACTCGATCAATTCATCAATCGTAATATCTTCATTATCAATGAAAGCAAGGCATCCATCGATAACTTCCCCTAAATTATGGGGCGGGATGTTGGTCGCCATACCAACTGCAATTCCTGAAGAACCATTGACCAACAGATTAGGTACTTTTGTTGGTAATACGGCTGGAATTTGCTCGGTATCATCGTAGTTTGAGACGTAATCAACGGTTTCTTTATCCAGATCGGCAAGCAATTCGTGGGCAATTTTTGCCATCCGAACTTCGGTATAACGCATTGCTGCCGCAGAATCACCATCAATAGAGCCAAAGTTTCCCTGACCATCGACCAGCATATAACGAAGTGAAAACGATTGTGCCATCCGTACAATCGTGTCATAGACCGCACTATCACCATGGGGGTGATACTTACCAATCACATCTCCGACAACACGAGCCGATTTTTTATAGGGCTTATTCCAATCATTCCCCAACACGCTCATTGCGTACAGTACTCGCCGATGCACAGGTTTAAGTCCGTCACGTGCATCAGGAAGTGCCCGACCTACAATGACTGACATTGCATAGTCGAGGTATGAACCTTTCAGCTCATCTTCTATACTGACAGGCGTGATCTCTTTAGCTAGATCGCTCATAGAGCCATTGTCCCTCTATAGTTTGATCGTATATTCGATACGTATAAGACCGGAAAATATAACACAGGTTTTGCTACTTCGGCATTACTTTCCCTCTCCTTTTCTCAGCTTGTCACACTGGTCGCAGATTAACTGCTTATATTTTACTCATTTCTTCAAGAGTCATTGATTCACCAGTGCATTTTTTCGACGCATCACACAATCAAGTTTTGATAGTCGTCACTGTATTCGCGGGTCAAAATAAATTGACTAGGTGAATAGATTGTAAATATTTCTTGTTTCAGAGCCTGAAACTTTCGGGGGCATTGCATTTCTGTATAATACAACCAGCGAAACGGTACATCGCGTTTACGACAATGTAGATATCAACAACGGATCTGAAAATGACAACACAGAATGTGGACCCGAAAGAAATTCAAAAGTTTGAACACATGGCTTCCCGATGGTGGGATCTGGAAGGAGAGTTTAAACCCCTGCATCAAATCAACCCGCTCCGGCTGGATTATGTCTTACAGCAATCAAACGGACTATTCGGCAAACAAGTTCTGGACGTCGGATGCGGCGGCGGTATTCTCGCTGAAAGTATGGCACGTGAGGGCGCAACAGTGACGGGTCTTGATATGGGGAAAGAACCGTTGGAAGTCGCGCGGCGTCATGCATTGGAAAACCACTTACAAATCGATTATGTTCAGCGCACGATTGAAGAACACGTACAATCGCATCCGGCCACTTATGATGTCGTCACATGTATGGAGATGCTTGAACATGTCCCTGAGCCTCAATCGATTATTCAGTCGTGTGCCCGGCTGGTTAAACCCGGTGGACATGTGTTCTTTTCGACACTGAACCGGAACCTAAAGTCCTATCTGTTTGCCATTGTCGGTGCAGAAAAGTTGCTGAAGATTGTCCCGGACGG
Source organism: Vibrio ruber DSM 16370 (assembly GCF_900163965.1). Classification (GTDB taxonomy): domain Bacteria; phylum Pseudomonadota; class Gammaproteobacteria; order Enterobacterales; family Vibrionaceae; genus Vibrio; species Vibrio ruber. Next base: position 107,201 of record NZ_FULE01000027.1, on the reverse strand, counting down.
CACCCATGACCATGAAAAATTCATCCGCCCTTCCGAATTATTCCGGATGATTGATCAAACGCAGCTTCAAGGCCGGGGAATCACCGGACTACACTACAACCCCGTGACTCAAACCTATCGCCTCGGCCATCGGGTTGATGTCAATTATATTGTGCATACAGTATTGCCTGAATGATGTCATTTCAATCCCTGATAACAAGTGCGTGTATGGCTTTCCATGCACAACTTTTACACATATTGATGAAATTAACACCAGATATTTGATCTGATCATTTATCTCTAAAGATCAAGCTGTTTTTTTTTCATTTTAGTGGAACTTCACTCAAATAAATATTACTTGTTTTCGCCATTCTCTTGTCAAAACAGGTTCTCAGTAAGCAGCTACTAACAAAAAAATTTCATGCGGTGGTTATCCACAAGATGTCCCCTGATGACAAACTTGAAATCAGCTCACAATAGCACTATCTTGTAATCCGCAAGGTACGAAGACCCTATATATTGTGTTTGACGCATAATGTTATTTATATCAGATAAGCAAGACCCTAAATCTAAAATAATTCATAGCCGGTCTTATCAGTTTTGTTAGGGAAATAAAGCAGAATGAACCAACAACTCACAGTTACGAAGCGCGATGGACGTAAAGAGCAAATCGATCTAGATAAGATCCATCGGGTTATCGCATGGGCAGCTGAAGGGCTGCACAATGTATCGGTTTCACAAGTTGAACTCCGAGCCCATATCCAGTTTTATGATGGCATTACCACTTCCGACATTCACGAGACGCTGATTAAATCCGCAGCTGACTTAATCTCTGAAGATTCTCCGGATTATCAATATCTTGCTGCCAGACTGGCGGTATTCCATCTGAGAAAAAAAGCATACGGTCAGTATGAACCACCCACCCTGTTCGACCATGTCACTAAATTGGTTGAGATGGGTAAATATGATCGTCATCTGATCGAAGACTATACACAAGCCGAGTGGATCGAACTGGGCAACTATATCGATCATCGCCGCGATCTGAACTTCTCTTATGCTGCAGTCAAGCAGTTAGAAGGTAAGTATTTCGTCCAAAACCGGGTTACCGGACAAATCTATGAAAGCGCACAATTTCTGTATATTCTGGTCGCAGCCTGCCTGTTTGCCAAATATCCTCAGGAGACCCGACTGAGCTATGTCAAACGTTTCTACGATGCGACCTCACAGTTTCAGATCTCTTTACCGACTCCGATTATGTCGGGAGTCCGTACACCGACGCGCCAGTTCAGCTCTTGCGTATTGATCGAATGCGGTGACAGTCTCGACTCAATCAATGCAACAGCAAGTTCTATTGTCCGTTACGTTTCACAGCGTGCAGGTATTGGTATCAACGCTGGTCGTATTCGTGCCCTCGGTTCTGAAATCCGTGGCGGAGAAGCATTTCACACCGGTTGTATCCCTTTTTATAAATACTTCCAAACTGCTGTCAAATGTTGCTCTCAAGGGGGCGTTCGCGGTGGTGCAGCGACCGTCTTTTATCCGCTGTGGCATCGTGAAGCACAGTCGCTGCTGGTGCTCAAAAATAACCGTGGCGTAGAAGAAAACCGAGTCCGCCATATGGACTATGGTGTACAGCTCAACAAATTAATGTATACACGTCTGGTTCAGGGCGGCAACATCTCTCTGTTCTCGCCTTCTGATGTGCCGGGACTCTATGATGCCTTCTTCCAAGATCAGGCAGAATTTGAACGTTTGTATACCCAGTACGAAAATGACACGTCGATTAAGAGAGAAACCGTCAAAGCAGTTGAGCTATTCACACTGTTGATGCAAGAACGGGCGTCCACCGGACGGATTTATATCCAAAACGTCGATCACTGCAACACGCATAGCCCGTTTGATGCAAGTGTCGCTCCGGTTCGCCAGTCGAATCTGTGTCTTGAAATTGCGCTGCCAACCAAGCCGTTGAACAACGTTGAAGATGAAGAAGGCGAAATCGCACTGTGTACGCTGTCAGCATTCAATTTAGGCGCAATTCAGTCTCTGGATGACTTTGAAGGTCTGTCAGACCTTGTTGTACGCGCACTGGATGCCCTGCTTGACTATCAGGATTATCCACTCCCTGCCGCACGTAAAGCAACCATGAACCGTCGGACACTGGGTGTTGGTGTGATCAACTATGCTTACTATCTGGCAAAACATGGCGTCAAATATTCAGACGGGAGTGCCAATGCCCTCACTCACCGCACTTTTGAAGCCATGCAATATTATTTGTTAAAAGCATCGATGAATCTGGCAAAAGAGCAAGGTCGCTGCCCTGCCTTTAATGAAACCAACTATGCGAAAGGCCTGATGCCGATTGATACTTACAAAAAGGATATCGATCAACTGTGTGCAGAGCCGCTGCATTATGATTGGGATCAACTTCGTGCCGATGTTATGGAATATGGTTTGAGAAACTCGACGCTGACTGCTCTGATGCCTTCAGAAACATCCTCTCAGATTTCCAATGCAACCAATGGGATTGAGCCACCTCGCGGCTATATTTCAGTCAAAGCGTCGAAAGACGGTATTTTGAAGCAGGTTGTTCCTGAGTTTATCGAGTTGAAATCGAACTACGAGCTCCTGTGGAATATTGGTTCGAATGAAGGTTATCTGCATCTTGTCAGTATCATGCAGAAATTTATCGACCAATCTATTTCTGCCAATACAAACTATGATCCGACTCGTTACGACAGTGGCAGAGTTCCGATGAAGCAACTGCTTCAAGATCTGCTGACAGCTTACAAATTTGGTGTGAAAACTCTGTATTATCATAATACGAGAGATGGCGCGAAAGATGACCAGAAAGATGTCACCTCATCAATAATCGCTGAAGATGATGATTGTGCCGGTGGCGCTTGTAAGATTTAACGCATACCTTACAGACTTTTTCTCTGTCAACATATACCAATTTTACACCCTCTCTTAAATGAGAGGGTGAAACAGATTGAGGCAACTATGGCTTACAGCACTTTTACACAAAAAAAGAATAACCAGCTCAAAGAACCGATGTTTCTTGGTCAGCCTGTAAACGTGGCGCGTTATGACCAACAAAAATATGAGATCTTCGAAAAATTAATCGAGAAACAGCTCTCTTTCTTCTGGCGTCCAGAAGAAGTTGATGTATCGACGGATCGCATTAACTACAACAACCTGCCGGATCATGAAAAACATATTTTCATCTCCAATCTGAAATATCAAACCCTGCTTGATTCTATTCAGGGACGGAGTCCAAACGTTGCGCTGCTGCCTTTGGTATCACTCCCTGAATTAGAAACATGGATTGAAACGTGGTCTTTCTCTGAAACGATTCACTCCCGCTCATACACGCATATTATCCGTAATATCGTCAATGACCCGGCAGCCGTTTTCGATGATATCGTTGAAAATGAACATATCATCAAACGTGCCGGTGATATTGCCCACTATTATGATGAACTGATCAAACTGACCAACGACTATCATCGTTATGGCGAAGGCAAACACGTGATTAATAATCAGACTGTGGTTGTCAGTCTCAATGAGTTAAAGAAAAAGCTCTATTTGTGTCTGATGTCAGTTAACGCACTTGAAGCGATCCGTTTCTATGTCAGCTTTGCCTGCTCTTTTGCCTTTGCTGAACGGGAACTCATGGAAGGTAATGCTAAAATTATCAAGCTGATTGCTCGTGATGAGGCACTGCATCTGACCGGCACACAGCATATGCTCAATCTGCTGCGCAATGGCCAGGATGATTTCTCATTCATTCAAATTGCAGAAGAGTGCAAGCAAGAATGTTTTGACCTGTTTAAAACCGCAGCCGAGCAAGAAAAAGAATGGGCAGAGTATCTGTTTAAAGATGGCTCAATGATTGGCCTGAACAAAGATATTCTCTGTCAATATGTCGAATATATAACCAACATCCGTATGCAGGCCGTCGGGCTGGAAGTGGCTTATCCGAGCGCTGTCAATAACCCGATTCCTTGGATTAATGCCTGGTTGTCTTCAGACAATGTTCAGGTTGCTCCTCAGGAAGCAGAGATCAGCTCCTATCTGGTCGGCCAGATTGATAATCAAGTCAACCTTGATGACTTTGAAGGGTTTGAGCTGTAATTATGCCGACCATCAAAATCAATCAGACGCTCTCAATCGAATCCAACGGCTCCGAGACATTACTGGAAACGATGGAAAACGCAGGGCTGAATGTTGAATATAATTGCAGAGACGGGCACTGTGGTGCCTGTCGATGTAAATTATCTGCTGGGGAAGTTGAGTATGTGGGATTTGCGATTGCGTATACACAATCTGATGAGATCTTACCTTGTATTTGCCGGGCAAGTGGTCAACAAATAGAACTTCAGGATGTGCATTACGCGCATAAAGTGAAGCGAGCCTAGCCGGTTACCATCAAATCAACACTTATCTGATATTTGTCACACGGCTATGGCTGATTCTTAGTCGTTATAGCCGTGCCTCTGTTTTCCCGGCTGCACCAAACCGTTGTGCTTTACCCAATAACTGATCAGCAGTCAGCATTGATATTGCTTTATCGGCTATTTTCCGTCCATCATCCCCAAACAATGAGATATGATAGCCCAAATCGCTCATCAGGTCGTTTTCCGTCGGTGTATCTAACCAAAGTGAAACCAGTTGATCCCTCATATCCTGATATGCTTCCCCCAAAACAACTTGTTGACTTGCAACTTTATACCAAACAAGAATCTTTGAATGACTCTGCATGTCAGCCTCCTGCCGTATCCAATTCCACGAGATTTCAGTTTAGCGTGAACAAGGCACTCTTGGGTATAGCCATTTTTGAGGGAATAAGGAAACACTTAAGAAATCATTGAATTAAACATTAGACAATTTACGCATAAAGAATAATCAGATTTTCTTTGAAATTATAAGGTGGCAATTCAAAGTATTACCCTCCCTGATTTAGTATGAGGTAATACTAAACACACCGGAGCAAAACAGCACTCCGGCATATAATCAATTGATTTATAATGAAATTAATTTATAAGGATGTTGCCGGAATATAAATCTGTTTCTCCGACAACGTTGATGAGTACTTACCAAAAACGGGTTTTGAAGAGAGATAACGCAATAACATATCAGCGGCAATCGTGCCGATTAAAATTTTCCGCTCATCCGCGCGATAATCCCGTTTGAATTTGAGCTGCTGTGCCCACTCCCCTTCAGAAGAAGATAACGCCAGCGTAAAGCCATCCTCGCGAAACTCTCCCGTGACGAGAGCCAGTTCCGTTTCACTCTTCTCTTTCGTTGCACTGGCTAGTGCCAATACAGCAGAAACCGGATCCTGAGCGGACATCTTCTCAGAAACTTTCGGACTCAGTACCCAGCTACTTCCACATTGTTCAAAAATCGCATCATCACTGAACAACCAGTCCACCAACCAACCTCGGGTTGACTGCTCAGCAATTGCCAGTGTTTTACCGCTTTCATGCATCACTTGTGAAAGTTGCGCCAGCATCGGCTGATCAATACTGACAGTCCATTCGGAGACGTGGGTAAAAATTTCTTCCATCAACCGGTACATTTCATTGTCCTGCCCCGCAGGTCCGAACAATTTGACTTCGATAAAAGGCAGGTAAGCGCGGAAACCCAACTGGTACTCGTCAGGCAGTTCAACCTGTTGAAGCAAGTCTTCTAAAACAGACTCAGACGACCCCAAAGTGTATAAACGATGGCAAGCTAAATCGGAGACATCCGGAAACTGTCGGTTTAAATCCGGCAGCACTTGTTCACTGATCATTTTTTGAAATTCTGACGGGACGCCGGGAGTGAAGTAACAAAGGCAACTATGTATTTCAACTTTAAACCCACAAGCAGTACCAACCGGGTTGTCTAACAGGGTTGCATGTTCCGGTAACATCGCTTGCTTGATATTACTATCAGACATCACCAGATTACGCTGAGCGAAACGAGCTTTCATCTTTTCAAGCCAGTCGGGAAACAACGTCAACTGCTGTTCAGCCGCTTCAGCGGCCACTTCAGCGGAAAGATCGTCGCTGGTCGGCCCTAAACCCCCGTTGACGATCAAAACATCTGAATTTAAAGCGAGCATGAGAATTTCATCACGCAACACCTGACGGTTATCGCCAGCGGTTGAACGCTTTGTCAGTGGATAGCCTTGTTCAAAAAAGAGACTGGATAACCATGCTGCATTCGTATCTTGAATATCACCATGAAGCACTTCTTCACCGGTACTAAGCATCGCAACTTTTAGCATAACCAAAACCTTTTATTCAGTCCAAAACCCCTAGGCACGAAAGCGGATTTGACCTTATTCTCCGCCCCAGAGACTTACGTTGTTACATCATACAATACACGAGAGGAAAAAACTTGTTATTCTCCGTCTCATTTGCTTTGATTTCAAGCTGATAGAAGTTTAGCCATCCATTCGTTCTCAATCGAACGAAAGATCAGATCCAACTAACAAAACTGTAAAACATTCAGCTAATCACACCACCTCAGCCTAAAATAATAGTATCAGCCAGTAAACTTGGTAAGGAGAAAACGGATGACCCACCTATTTATTGTCAGCTTCATCGGTGATGCTTCACCAGCGGATATCCATCATCTAGCCGCAATTACCCATGAAAACGGAGGGCAATGGATAACAAGTAAAATTAATTATTTAGAAAATCGTGTCGCAGCATTAATCAAAATTTCAGCCCCTGAAGAGACCGAAATGTATATCAAAGATGCTTTTCTGTCACAGCCAAACCTATCAACAATAATTACCGATAGTAAGGCTCACGATACGGAGCAGAAAAAAGAATATAATTTGAGAATAGACGCGAACGATAGAGCGGGCATCGTTAATGAAATCACTCACCTGCTTGATAGCCAACGAATTAGAGTATTAGATATGAATTGTCAACGCATATTTATTTCCGACAGTCATGGGGTCAATTCCAGCTTATTCACGGCACATATTTCCCTCCGCTTGCCAGAGACATTATTAATTGATGACATCATTAGTGAACTGGAATCGCTGAGCGAAGACACCCAAGTCATGATTGACAGTTCATCAATGCGTCAATCTGGTACAACAATATAAATATATAAATGGATAAAAATATTGATTCTTATGTTAAGAAATGACAACTATGTCGCAAAAAACAATATTGTCAGTTACATATTTATATGATCTAATCAGCAAAATAACTGCTTGTTATTGCGGACATACTTGTATGGACCATTATGAAATATAATAGTGGATAATATTGTTGAAATAATAATATACAAGCACCTTTTGTAGATGCTTCGAGGTAAACGTCATGTCAATGCTAAGAAATATGAAAGTCAGCCGAAAGCTAGCCTGTCTCGTGTTAGTCGCTATTGTCGGTTTTGTTATATTACTCATAATTGCAAATCAAACATTAGAAAGGAACTTACTCACTGAAAAAAAACAACGTCTTTCCGCTGTCATTGAATCCGTTATTTCTCAGATTGCTTACCTCGACCAAACTCTCCCAAAAGAAGAAGCTCAAAAACAAGCAAAATTATTACTGAATGCGACTCGGTTTGACGGAGATAATTATCTATTTACATTAAATAAGTCACGTTATGTCATTGTTCATCCAATTAAACCAGAGTTGGATGGTAAGCAAATGGGACAAGCCGATAACCCTGATGATCAACGCTGGTTTGATTTTGTTGAGGCCGGCCAGAAAAAAGGCGGCGGCATGGTTCTTTACAGCTTCCAAGGCGAAGATGGAAAATTCAGTGATAAACTTTCCTACCTGAATATTTATGAGCCTTGGGGATGGATTATCGGTTCAGGAATGCTCGTTGCTGATATTGACCATGAAAAATCCGCATTATTAATCAAAATGGGGCTATCCACACTCCTGATTGTCGCAGGGATGATTTTACTCGGAACCGTCATTTCCCGGGCAATTATTATTCCGTTGGAGCAAATCAAAAATACAATGCATCATATTGTGAATGGCGATATGACCGTTGAAATTCCAATTATGGGCAAAGATGAAATCGGTGTGCTTGCCCAACGGATTAATGAGAGTATCAGTTCGATTCGGACCGCTTTATATGAGTCTGTCAAATCAGCAAAACAACTGTCTGAAGCAGCCAATCGAATTGCCAACTCTGCTGAAGATACCAGCCAAGCGGTCAGTTCTCAGAAAGATCAGCTCACCCAAATCGCCACCGCAATGAATGAGATGAGTGCAACTGTCGCAGAGGTTGCCAACCATGCAGAATCAACTGCCAAAGACACTGCGGAAGCAAGTCAAGAAGCCGGACTTGGCGATCAGGATGTCGCCTCAAGCGTTGAGAGTATCAAGTCATTATCTCAAGAACTGGAAGTTGCTTCTGATCGGGTCAATAAACTTAAAGAAGGCGTGATGGAAATCAGTGAAGTCACTTCGGTGATTAGCGGAATTTCCGAGCAAACCAATCTACTGGCGCTAAACGCTGCGATAGAAGCTGCTCGTGCCGGAGAACAAGGACGTGGGTTCGCAGTCGTTGCCGATGAAGTGCGTAATTTGGCCAGCCGCACGAACCAATCCACAGAAGAGATTCAGAGCACCATTAATCGGCTGCAACAACTGGCAGTCAGCACGGCTGATGCGATGCAGAAAAGTCAGGATCTGGCTTACAATAGCGTCCAGTGTGCGGAAGGCTCCGGTAGCGACCTAAAATTAATTGTTACTCATATCCAGCATATCAGTGATAAATCAGCACAGATTGCCACGGCTGCCGAAGAGCAAAGTGCTGTTGCTGAAGAGATGAACCGTAATATTTCCGGCATCAACGATGCTGCACAGGAAATGTCAGACTCAGCAACGACACTCGCCAAAGAAAGTGAACGTTTAGCCAGCATGTCTCAACAATTAGATGACAAACTGATGATGTTTAAACTGTAGGCGCCCTTTCACAACGCCACAAAAAAATCCCCCACGATTATATCAATCACTGGGGGATTTTTTATATCATCGGATATTTCAATTGTCCGTCTTACTGTACAGACCACTGAGATAATGAACGTTTAAAATCAGTGTAATCAAACTCATTGAGTTTTTGTACTTCACCATTGCTCCGTTCACAATAGACAGAAGGCATCCGCAGCCCGTTAAACCAGTTGAGTTTCACCATGGTATACCCTGCACTATCCATTAAGTGGAGCTTTTGGCCAATCTCAAGCGGCTGATCGAATTTTGCGATACAAAATTGATCCCCAGCCAAGCATGAACAAGAACCAATGACATATTCATGTTCGCCATTTTGACTGCTCTCGTAGACTGAAGCCGGCTCATTGTAGATTAAGGTATCCAAACGATGTGCTTCTGTTGCAGAATCCACAATCGCAGTTTTCATCTCATTCTCAACGATATCGACAACAGACACGACCAGATCAGTTGTACGAGTAATAATGGCTTCACCCGGTTCAAGATATAAATGAACATTGTGTTTTTCAGCAAATGCTTTTAAAGCCATCCCCAGTTTCTTAACATCATATCCCGGCCAAGTAAAGAATACGCCACCGCCAAGACTGACCCAATCGAGCTGATCCAGATAAGTACCGAACTGTGTTGAAATTGACTCTAAAAGGCGGATAAATGCATCAACATCTTTATTTTCACAGTTCATGTGGAACATGACACCATCAATAGACTCAAACACACTCGAATCCAGATGATCCGCCTGAACGCCCAATCGGGAGAACTGACGAGCCGGATTTGCTAAATCCTGACCGGCATAACTCACTCCGGGATTCAAACGCAGCCCTAACGATACCTTTCCTTCTACCAAATGACGATACGCCGCTAATTGTGACTGTGAATTAAAAATCATTTTATCGCAGATATCTGCGACTGCTTTGACATCATCTTCACTATAACCAACGCTATAAGCATGTGTCTCACCACCGAATGTCTCATGACCCAGCCTCACTTCATAAGGACCAGAGCTTGTTGTACCATCCAGATAGGGTTTGATGATGTCAAATACTCCCCATGTGGAAAAACACTTGAGGGCAAGCACTAATTTCACACCGGAAATATCTTTAAGCTGTTTGGCGATTTCAAGATTGTGAATCAATTTAGACTCATCAATCATAAAATAAGGTGTTTTTAATTCACTTTTTTGCATGACTCACTTACCGATTACTCATGGTTACCATGTACACAGGTGAAGGTCCTTGCTCAACGACACCATCGCGCCACTCAGCATTGATGAAGAACCACATCCCGTACGGTGACAGGTTAAAAAACAGCCATAGCATCACATGCTACGGCTGTTTGATATGGATTATTATCGTCAGTACGACGAACAAAATATCAATTATTTCAGGATTTGGATATCAGGCTGACCGACTTCGAGCTCTTGCATATCCCAATTCAACCCAATACTTGGCATAGTCTCGAGGAACGGATCCGGATCCAACTGTTCCATATTGAAAACACCGGGCTCAGCCCACTGTTTACGGAAGAACTGAATCGCCGCTGTAATGGCAGGAACACCGGTTGTATAAGAAATCGCCTGATGCTCAACATCATGATAAGCAACTTCATGGTCTGCGATGTTATAGAGGAAAACACTCCGCGCTTTGCCGTCTTTTTGCCCTTGAACCCAAGTCCCGATACAGGTTTTCCCCGTATAACCGGGAGCCAAAGATGTCGGATCCGGTAACAGTGCTTTGAGAACATGCAGTGGCTGGACTTCCCTGCCATCAGGTAATGTCAGTGGGTCAGGACTTAATAAACCGATATCTCGCATCACATTAAAGTAATTCAGATAACGATCGCCGAATCCCATCCAAAACTCGATTCGTTTTGCCGGAATAAATTCTTTCATCGAACGCACTTCATCGTGAGCCATGGAGTAAACTTTATGTTTACCGACGACTGGAAAATCAAACTCATGCATTCGAGTATGACAACCGACCTGTTTCCATTCGTTGTCATCCCAGTAAAATGAATCGCCCTGAATTTCTAACATATTGGTTTCAGGATCGAAATTGGTCGCAAATTTCTTCCCGTGATCGCCGGCATTGACATCCATGACGTCAATGCTGTCAATCTCATCAAACAGATGTTTGACCGCATAAGCGGCAAAAATACTGACCACACCGGGATCGAAACCAGCTCCGAGAATACCGGTGATACCAGCGTCTTTAAACTTGTCACGATATTCCCATTGCCAATCGTAGGCTTCAGGTACCTGTTGACCTTCAGAACAGAGATCAACCGCAACAGAAGTATCCAAATAGGAAACTTTCGCCCGATAACAGGCTTCCATAACATGGATGTTGACCCACGGGGGGCCAACATTGATCACTAAATCAGGCTGAACCTCGTGAATTAACGCGACTAAAGCATCAATATCATCTGCGTTAACTTCACGAGCTTCTAACTTCTTTTGCGAGTTCTTCAGGTTTCCTTTACGACGTACAGATTCAATAATCTTTTCGCACTTTGCAAGTGTTCGGGATGCAATCGTAATATCACCTAAAATATCGTTGTTCTGAGCTGCCTTATGTGCGACAACCCAACCAACACCTCCTGCTCCAATTTGTAAAATTGACATAGTCCTATTACCTTAATTATCCGACTAGTTCATGAGTTAGCTGTGTAATTTTCTCCATTAACGATTCAAAATCGCTGATGTCTAAACATGGATTCAAAATGGTCAGTTTTAAAGCCGTTTGGCCATTCACCACCGTTTCACCAAGTACGGCAATCCCGCGAGTCAACGCTTCAATACGTACTTGCTGATTCAACTTATCGAGATCAGTGACCGCTGGGTGTACAGCACGGAATAAAACCGTAGATAATGATGGCTGAGATAACAATTCATATCCGGCAGCATTATCAATTAACTGCGCGACCTGTTGTGTCTGTTGGATTAAGTGATCGTACATTTCTCCCAACGCGACCGGTCCGACACTTTGCATCGTCATATAGACTTTCAATGCGTCAAAACGTCTGGTTGTTGACAGTGACTTATCCACCAGATTCGGCAATGTGTCATGTTCTCTGTTCAAATAATCAGCATGATGCAGCAGATATTTCAAATCGGCCTTATTGTTAACCAGAAATGCACCACAACTGATTGTTTGATAAAACAGTTTATGAAAATCGACTGTAATCGAACGAGCGCGTTCAATCCCATTTAAACGATCCGCATGGCGACTCAGGATTAGCGCACCACCGTAGGCACTATCAACATGCATCCATAAGTCATGCTGCTCAGCGACGTCTGCAATGGTATTTAAATCGTCAATTGCACCGTGATCAGTCGTTCCTGCCGTACCGACCACCGCAAACGGAATCAAACCTTCAGCCTTAGCCTGTTCAACGACACCCGCAAGCTGAGTGGCATCCATCGTTCCGTTCGGCAGAGAATCAACCGTCAATACGGCTTTTTCCCCTAACCCCATCCAAGATGCAGCCTTTTGCACCGTGAAGTGCGCATTCTTAGAACAGACAATCCGCAATTTATCGGCATAGCCCGGCAAGCCCAGTTTCTGAATCGAGTGACTGCTTAGCTTATCCGCAATCCAGTCACGTGCTAATTGCAAGCCCATTTGGTTACTTTGCGTACCGCCACTGGTAAAGACACCGTCAGATGACTCACCTAAGCGGAACTTAGTACACATCCAATCGATCACGCACTGTTCAACATAAGTTGCCGCAGATGACTGATCCCATGAGTCCATTGACTGATTCAATGCACCGATCATCGACTCCGCTGCAACAGAGGCTAACAGCGGTGGCGTATGTAAATGTGCAATACAGTTCGGGTGCTGAACAATGATCGAGTTCGCACCGACTAATTGTGCCGTATCGGAAATCACATCGGTCAGCAACGCATTTTTATGATCTAAATCGACCGCATAAATCGCCTGTTCCAACTGTGAAGGTTCCATACCGGAATAAGGCGCCTGAACCGCTTCAAAAATTGATTTCATCGCAGCGGTAGTGTGATTCATGACTTTGGTAAATTGCTCGCTGCCCTGATGTCCGGTCTGAATAAAATGCTTCTTCCATTCAGCCTGAGAAGGTGCTTCAGGTGACTTCTCACCACCACCTGCCACTAAAATGGCCTCTTCTAAAACACGCAGCGCAAAATCAATCTGTTCGTAAGAGATAATAATCGGTGGCAGAAAACGAATCACCGAACCTTCACGGCCGCCTTTTTCAACCATCAGGCCTCTTTCCAAAGCCGCGCGCTGGATTCTCAGCGTCAATGCGCCATCAGCTTTCGGTTCGCCAAATTTATTCAGACCGCCTTGAGGATCTTTGATCTCAACGCCCAGCATCAAGCCTTTACCACGAACTTCGGCAATACAGTTGACCCGGCTTTGGATTTTCTCCAGTCCCATCCGTAAATATTGGCCGGCAATATTGGCATGCTCGACTAAGTTATCACGCTGAATGATTTCGAGCGCCTTAGCACCGGAGACCATTGCCAACTGGTTACCACGGAATGTACCGGTATGCTCACCGGCACGCCATGTATCGACTTCTTTTTTGAACACTAACAGCGACATTGGCAATCCACCACCAATGGCTTTAGACAGACACAGAATATCCGGGACAATGCCTGCTTCTTCAAACGCAAAGTTATAACCAGTTTTGCCGACACCGCACTGAACTTCATCAAAAATCAGTAAAATACCGTGCTCATCGCAAATACGACGAAGTTCACGTAACCAGAATGCAGGAGCAGGAATAACGCCGCCTTCCCCTTGAACCGGTTCAACAATAATCCCGGCCGGCTTCATGATCCCCGCTTCATCGTCGCCTAACAGACGTTCGATGTAACGAATGCTGGCACGGGCGCCTTCTTCCCCGCCCAAACCAAACGGACAGCGAATGTTATAAGGAAACGGCATAAAATGAACATCAGACATCAAACCGGTTCGACGGGCTTTGGTATTTAAGTTCCCCATCATCCCCATCGTACCGTTCGTCATACCATGGTATGCACCACGGAATGCAAACATGGTATTACGACCTGTTGTCTGTTTGGCAAGCTTAATCGCAGCTTCTACGGCATCAGCACCGGAAGGGCCACAAAACTGAATCGCACAGTTCGAAGCTAGCTCTTCAGGAAGGAATGCCCGAACCTGCTTAATGAAATGATCTTTGGTTGGTGTGGTCATATCAAGCGTCTGGTAAGGCAGTCCTGAATCTAACTGCTCTTTTAACGCCTGATTGATTTCCGGATGATTATATCCAAGCACTAAAGTCCCGGCACCGGCAAGACAATCGAGAAAGACCTGACCCCGTGTATCTTCAACCAGCAGGCCATAAGCTTGTTTGATCGCGATTGGCAAACGACGGGGATACGAACGGACTTCAGATTCGTACTTTTCTTGATCTAAAAGTACCTGATCCGGTGTTAAATCATAAACACCTTTTACGTCAGGTATTTGTGATGAAAAAACTGGTGAAAGATTTTGATTGACTTCAAAGGCAGTACTCATCTGCGCCCCCTCAGGAAAAACGCCCATCATTAAGGAATAAAAATATCAATAATAAGGATGGGTAATAGCAACCGGCCTCTCACATCATCTGGACAAACGGATATATACGCCAGACGCGTTTAGAGACACAATAAATAAAGTGGAAAATCAGCGATTGCTGGGTATCAAGGTTCAGTAATGCTACTGTCTTGTTGGACAGGGCACTGAGGAAGAACAAAGCTGATTAATGAAGATAAAATATATGGTTTCAATGTTGGGTTTCCCATTTCGATGCCGCTCCCACGACTAGAGTATCCCGTCTATCAACAAAAGGACTTGCTGATACCTACCCTACGTAATGACACAATCAGCCTGAATGTTCACTACGCGTATCCCCCAGAAAGTGATATTCACTCCGAGATTGTCGCGAAATCTAACATATAACGGACACGGGTTGCAATTATTTTCTCTGAACGATTCCATAAAAAAATACGAGGACAAAAGCCCTCGTATTTCACCGCTATTTGTTCATTAAATTTCGTCGGAGATAGCAGCTTTTGCATTTTTTTCTGCCGGCAAAGCAAGTCGCAATAAAACATATCCGAGTATTGCTGCAATCGTTGACCCCATCAGGATTCCTAACCTTGCATAAGTATCTAATGCTTCAGCAATTTCACCAAACGCCAGCGAAGAAATAAAGATCGACATTGTAAAACCAATACCACACAGCACAGACACCGCAAAGATTTGTTTCAGTTGCACGCCTCGCGGTAATTTTGCCACGCCTAATTTCAGCGCACCATAGCAGAAACTGAACACACCGAGCGGTTTACCAAGCAAGAGTCCTAACGCCACTCCGACAGGAACCGGATTGCTCAGTACCTCGTTTGAAATTGCGTCCATCGGAATGCCTGCATTGGCAAACGCAAAGATAGGCAAAATAATGAAAGAGACATAGGGATGCAACCAGTGTTCCAGTTGCTTTAACGGCGATGAGTGTACATCTTTTCCTTTCAGAGGAATCGAGAACCCAAGCACAACCCCGGCAAGCGTGGCGTGAACACCGGATTTGAGCACAGCAACCCAGAGAATCGCGCCAATAATCAGATAGGGTGTCAGACTGGTAACCCGTTTATAGCTCATCAGAATCAGAATTGCTGTCATCGCTAAGCCGACAGAGAGTGCCAGTGCAGAGAGATCACTATTATAGAACAGTGCAATAATGACAATGACGCCCAAATCATCAATAATCGCCAGAGCCAGTAAAAAGACCTTCAAACTGGCCGGTACCCGGCTTTCCAATAGCGCCATAATCCCTAAAGCAAACGCAATATCAGTCGCAGCAGGAATCGCCCAGCCTTGAACAGCCAAGGCATCACCCTGGTTAAAGAAAACATAAATTAAGGCAGGAACGAGCATACCACCGACAGCACCGATCGCAGGAAACATCGCTGTTTCTTTTTTCTTCAGAGCACCGATAAACAGTTCTCGTTTAACTTCCAGTCCAATCAGCAGGAAAAACACTGCCATAAGTCCGTCATTTATCCAGTGACGCAGTGATAGACCAACCAACTTTATATGTAAAACTTCCTCATACAACCCTTGTAGTGACGAGTTTGCGACCCACATTGCTAAAATAGAGGCGAATATCAGCATCACCCCACTGCTTGATTCCATGCTAAAGAATTTCCGGATCATTTGCGTCATTCGAAGGCTCCTGATTCAAACTATTTTTTGAAACATACATATAACGATTTTAACAATCAATTTGAATATATAAAAATCGATTCTAATGATAGTTCACTTCGGAAAAAACGAAGGAAATAACAGAGGAAAAGATGACCACTTAAAGATTATAGAGAATCTCTAAAAGATTGAATGGGAGAACGTAGCGTTAATTTAATGACGGGAATTGCTCCGGCAATCACCAGAGCAGCAATTGACCATAATGCCGTAGACAGATAGCCGGAATACATAAAATAGAGTTGTACAGACCAACCAAACGTCTGGCGAATCACCATATCCATCACCAACACTGACAAACTAATGCCGAGCGGAATCGCAATCAACAAAGAAATAACCCCGAAAGTCGAGAGCTGTAAACTGCCGATAATAATCAGTTCTTTGCCGGATACGCCAAGATAACGCATCAACGTCAGGTGTTTTCTCCTTGCCAACTCTCCGGAGAAGGTTGCAAAGAAAATTCCGATCACGGCAATCAGCAAGGTAATTTTACTGAGTTTATCTGCAATTGAAAAAGTCCGGTCAAACGTCCGCATGACGGCTTGATGAACGGTCCGGTGATTAAAAACCCGCTCGCTATCCAGATAAAAAGTATTCTGTAGCCGCTGCTTGAGACGATTTTCAGCATCGAGATCCGACGTTTTGGTCAGGACATTGAGAATAATATCCCCGTGTCCGGCAAATATTTGCTGCCAGGCAAGTTCAGAAATCAGCACCTGATAGAAAGGGTTACCATAATCATAATAGATACCGGCGACATACCAGCCTTTTCCCAGCGGAGGAGGCAGTGAAATTTGCTCGCCGGGCTGAATGTCCAGTTTCAAAGCCATAGACTCACTGATTAATACACTTTTGCTCCGGTGTAAATACTCCCAGAAATCCGGTACGGCAACCTTCATCGTTGTTGCCCCCAGCTCAATATCCGTTGCACCGGTACTCACCACCTGAATAAGCCCTTGTTCTGACGGGATATCA
This sequence comes from Vibrio ruber DSM 16370, assembly GCF_900163965.1. Lineage (GTDB taxonomy): Bacteria > Pseudomonadota > Gammaproteobacteria > Enterobacterales > Vibrionaceae > Vibrio > Vibrio ruber. The sequence continues at coordinate 90,022 of NZ_FULE01000027.1, read as the reverse complement.
CGTTCCCAACGCTTCCAGACAAAGTCCACCTCATCCTGCTGCTGTAACCAGCGCGACATATCTGCTTGAGATGACGGTGAAGCATATATATACAAATCAGCGGCTAATTTTTCATTGAGCCAATGATCCATGGTACCCCGGAAACTGCCGACTAAAGTCTCAATACCGATATTGGCAGTCAGCGCAATTAAGAATGCCATAGTCGCAATACCGCGATACCCCATACTTGCGGCAGCATCGGCAAAAAACCAGCGCTGTTTGACATCTTTGAGGCGATACGACAGCCAGTCACAGACTTTCCAGAACAGAAACGGGGTCATCAACCCGACACTAATCAAGATCAATGCCGGTACGACAAATCCAATCCACAACTGTTGCACAAACAGATAAATCAGAATGGCGGTCGCGAATAATAAAACCGCCGCAATCGCCTGACAGGCAAACTCGATCCCGGCAAAACGAATCAAAGATAGTTTAGCGGTTAAACGGATAGAGGGAGACTTCAATAGGCGAATCAATGGCCACAGACATGCAGCCAAAGCACCAAGTATTGCCATGACTAAACTGTACAGTCCCCAATGCCAGTTCCAGTCCACAAAGAAGCTTTCCGGTTCGCTCATCACGGTTGAATAGACGGACGGAATCAAACGATCCGCCAGCAACAGTCCCAACACGTTACCGGAAATCCAAGAAATCAGAATCAACAGACTAAGTTCGATCATCAGTGCCTGAGTCAGTTCGATACCAGACACACCAGCCTGACGCATCATCCCCACCAGCGGTTGACGCTGAATAAAAGAAAGCGATATCGCCTGATAGAAAATAAACAGCCCGACTAAGAAAGCCAACACCCCAATCACATCTAAATTGAGTAAAAATGCTTTGGTCAGCGAACCGATATCAGAGCGGTACTGGCGATTAATCGACAACGTTGGCGGCAATACCTGTTTTAATCGTTGTAACGTTTCGTTCGGCATTTCCCGGCAAGCAATGACAGATAAGGAATTCCTTCCCGTTAAAGCCCGCACCAACGACAGATTGGTCATGACCCGGTTGCCATAAACCCAATCATATTGATCTACAATCACCGGGCCGATATGCCCGCCGGATGCAAGAGTAATCCAGTCACCATTTTTTAATCGTTCATGTTTGGCAAATTCACGGCTGATGATTACCGAATGTGGCGCAATCAATAACGGTAGGATCGGTTGTTGCCAGAGAGACTGCTTTGACGAAACGACATTCGCCATACTGACCGGATCAATACCAATCACTGTCATCGTCTCTCCGCGCAGCGTTTCAGCTTTCAAATGGCTGAAAGGGACACATTGATGAAAGCCTGTCTGCTGTAAATGTTGATAGACTTGATATGGAATCTGATTTTCCAGAGAACGGGGGCGGATATGATACGGCAGTGGGTTCGCAAACAGTTTTTCACCATGGGCATAACTTTTACGGGCATGTTCCGTAATCGCAGTCACACCGATAAGAATCGAGACCCCTAATGTCAGCCCCAGCCAGACCAGTAAAATCTGTAATGGTGACCGACGATAGTGCCCCAGCAGTCCTTTAACTACGGGACACAACATGTAACTGCCCTCCCTGTAGACGAACACACCGTTCCATATGACTGGCCACTTTTTCACTATGGGTGACAAGCAACAGTGTATATTCAAGTCTACGGGACAAAGATGTCAGGAGCCGGAGTACCGCTTCTGCATTTTTTTCATCCAGACTCCCTGTCGGCTCATCAGCCAATAACAGTTTTGGCTCCATGTAGAGCGCTCTGGCAATTGCAGCACGTTGCTGCTGACCACCGGACACTTCTTCCGGATAGCGCCCGAGCAGCGGCATTAAATCAAGTGCGGATAAAATCTGACGCCACAATCCTTGATCTTCCGGGAGTCGGCGTAACTGACGACAGAAGCGAATATTATCGGCAATATTAAGGGTCGGCAGAAGATTAAACTGTTGGAAAACATGACCGATATGATGGCGACGATAAGCAGCACGATGATGTTCTGAAGCGCTGTGCATCGGAAAATTGGGAAACCAAATGTCACCGGAATCGACTTTATCAATCCCTGCGATCAGGTTCAAAAGCGTACTCTTACCAGAACCACTTTCTCCCATTAACGCAACCTGCTCACCGGATGTCAGTTTCAGATCTGCACCTTGTAAAATAGGGTGAAACTCCTCCCCATCTAAATAGCCTTTACACAGGTCTGTCAGTTCTAACATCTTACGGATCCACTCTCACACATCTCGGGGTGTGAATCTACACTAAAAACCATAACGGAGAAAGTAGTTTGCAGTCTCATTCACATATCCGAATCTATCAGATTTCTCATCCATTTCTTACTCCGTATCCGTGGAATCGAGCCAATCCATTTCACGCATTCCTCCGTCAGAAAAGCCAGATAGACCCACTCCGGCGGTGCATGAAACATAACAGCGACGATGGCCGTTACCGGAATCCCAATCACCCACTGGGCACATATATCCTGATACAGACAGAATTTTACATCCCCGCCGGCACGCAGCACACCGACAATTGCAGACATCGGAAAGGAACGTAACACAATGCCAATACTCAGAATCGCAATGAACTTTTCAGCCAGTGCCCGAGTCTCCGGGGTTAACGCAGAAAATGCATCCAATATCGGGGTTTGCAGCAAATACAACAAGAAAGCGATAACGATACTGGCAAAGACACACAAAATCGTCAATGCAATCGCCTGCTCGTAGGTTTTCTCATATTCTTTCGCGCCCAGTTGATTGCCGACCAATACCGCTGCGGCGCTGGAAATACCGATCATAAAACTGAGCGAAATCGATTCCACCGGTGTCATCACCGATAAAGCAGCCAGCCCCTGCACCCCACTCAACCCCATAATGGCATGATAAACAAACAACCCGCCCGACCAGATCAAAAAGTTAAAAGTGGTTGGCAATGAGAGCTGTAAAAAGCGCTTCACTTTGCGCAAATTCACCGCGGCAACCACGTCATACCACCCAAACGCCAACAAATGCTGTTTTCGATAAAGGTAACCATACAAAGTTACAATTTCGATCACACCACTGAGAACTGTCGCAATCGCTGCCCCAACAATCCCCATCGCCGGTAACCCGAAGTGGCCGAAAATCAAAATCCAGTTCAACACCACATTCGAACCGATCCCAATAGCACTGAAGAAAGTGCTGATCCCCGGTTTATGCATTGCCCGCAACCCGACGGCCATACTACTGCCCATCGCCACAGCATACATACTGACCGACGTAATCTGTAGGTATTCGCTTCCGAAACGAATGACATCTGGCGAATCGGTCGCCACCGCCATCACCGATTCCGAGAACAGCAGAAACAGTAACACGGTGATGGTGGCAAAAAACATTGAGATCAGACAAGTTAACGCGGTACTTTCGCGAACCCCCTGCTTATTCACGGCTCCCCAATATTGAGCCGTGAGCAACGCCCCGCCGGTTGTTACACCAACCAGCATAATTGTCGAGACAAATGTCGCTCTGGCAGCGACACCAACCGCAGCAATCTCCGCTTCGCCCAGTTGTCCCAGCATAATGACATCAACCAACCCCCGGCTGGAAAATAAAATATTCTGCACAGCAATAGGGATTGCTATCGCAATCAACTGACGCACAAAATTGCCCCGAATCGAGGAAAGAATCGTGATAATCTTAGACAAAAACGTATTAACTCCAGTGATAGGATCATCTCGCTAAGCCGATGGTGACTCAGGAGAATTTACAGACTCAAAAAGACTGAAAAACGGTTTGAGTATATCATGAGCCAGTGACACCCCAAAACGGATTCTGTATGCTAATCACGATTCATATCAGTAAACTGAATTATCACATTTGCCACCACCCACGACTTATGGATTATTTATGAAAAATGTACTCGTCCTCGGTGCATCCGGCTACATCGGCTCACAACTTGTGCCCCATCTGCTGGCACAAGGTTACACCGTCACAGCCGCGACGCGTGATGTTGAGTCATTAAAGGCCCGTCTGGAACCTCACTCTAACCTTAAGCTCGCATATCTTGATTTAGCCGACTCAGACGCGACACAGGCACTGATTCCCCACTTTGATCTGGTCTATTTTCTCGTTCATGGTATGGCTTATGGCGGTGATTTCTTCGATTACGAGTTACAGTTAGCAGAGAATTTCAGACAAGCGGCAGAGCACAGTCAGATTGAGCACATAATTTATCTCAGTGCCATTCAGCCGGAATCGGGGCACTCTGAACATCTCAAAGCCAGAAAAATGACCGGAGAGTGCCTGCGTCGGCTTTCGATCCCGATCACTGAACTACGTGCCGGTGTCGTAATTGGTCCCGGCTCCGCTGCCTTTGAAATTATGCGTGACTTTGTCTACAACCTGCCGATCCTCATTACCCCAAAATGGGTCGATTCAAAAGCCAATCCGATCGCGCTGGAAAACCTGAATTATTATTTACTGCGTTTTGCAGAGTCCTCCCCGACCGGACATCAGTTATTTGAAATCGGTGGCCCGGAAGTGCTCAGCTATCGCGAGCAATTCAAAATTATTTGCCAGATGGCCGACCAACCTTTCCGTCTCTGGTCAACCCGTTTACTGACGCCCCAAATTGCATCTTACTGGCTTGGCATGATTACTTCAGTGCCCAGCAGTATTGGTAAAGCATTACTGGCCGGTCTGACCCATGACTATGTGGCCGATAACCGCGCGATCACCGAGCTTTACCCCCAAAAGTTACTCAGCTACAGCGACGCTGTGCAGCAAACTATTGCCCGGGAAGGACGTTTTGTCCGGAGTCAGGTTTGGGGATTCGACCCACATGCACTCAATCGCTGGCAGCCGGGTTATGGCTATTATCCCAAGCAGGCTGGCGCAACATGTCAAACCACAGCAACAACCGAACAACTCTGGGCGGTGATTCAGCGCATAGGCCAACGGCCGGAAGGTTATTTTTTCGCCGATAGCTTATGGCGAACCCGGGAATGGCTCGACTTTTTTTTCGGCGGTGGCAAACCAGTCAGAAAAGCCCCGCAAGGCGACCAGCTGAAGGTCGGTGATTATATTGATTCGTGGAAGGTGATTCGCTGCGAGCCGGGGCAGTTTCTCTCGCTGCTATTCGGCATGAAAGCCCCGGGACTCGGCCGACTGGAGTGTTCAATCACGGATGAAGGCACCCACCGCACCTTAGACATCCGGGCATGGTGGCACCCACAAGGATTTTACGGCCTGCTCTATTGGTTCGTGATGATGCCGGCGCACCTGTTTATTTTCAAAGGCATGGTCAAGCGTATTTGCAGGAAGGCGGAGCGGTAGTCAATATCGGGTGTTGAGAATTCGCTACACCCGACTTAAGACTCTTGTGATCCTTTTACTTCAGCAAGATTTAAAGGCGGTAGCTCTCCTCGGAATGAGGATGTTGCACGGCTCAAAAGTCCGTCGCAAAAGAAAAAATGACATACCAGAATGACAAAGCCCCCCGTATTGGAGTTTTTACTATCAATATAGGCATTTTTCTAGGGGAAGGTCTCATTGTATAGCGATTGCAAAAATAAGGAAAAACGATGATTAGATTCTATTGATTAGTACGTGGTAGCATAAGTCATTGCTGGCTGAATAGACTTATCAAATGAAATATGATTTTTGTACTATCCGTGATTACCGCCCTTCAACAAGAACTATTGATGCTATAAAAGAAATGAATAGCACGATTAATATGTCTAAATATTTAGCTAGTGTTGTTTCTGTAACACCAGTATTTGCAATACTTGTTGGACGAGGGCCAATCAGTGGCGGTACAGTATCGACAGCTTGGAATTTTTACAATTATAACTGGGATGATCTGAGAGATGGCCTTGCCGGAATTCCCGCTTTGGAAAGAGAAACACTAGAAAAGATAGCTTTGAATGAAACTATGTATCAGATGGGAAAGGATTATGAATTTTGGAAATGTATTTACAATGCCATTTAAGATATTGTTACTAATTGCTTTTTCTGGTGCCGCCTGCGCTAATATTATTCAAACCAAAGAAAGTCTTGAATCTCAATTACAGCAGCAGTATGAAAGCTTGAATATGAGAATAGAGGTTTGCAATACATATAAATCACGCAAGATCCAAATTACAGATAAGTGGCTTCTTAGCCAAACAAAGCAAGTTCAGCGGATCGTTATTGGTGAATTATATAAGAACGCAATGAATTTGTGTTATCGACAAGAAGAGCGTGAATATGTAGAGACTTTAGTTAAATTAGCAGCAATCGGTGATAAAAAGGAACTGAACCGATATCTCAACTTGAAGGGTAAAGATACCATCGATAAAAGAGGCCTGGAAATATTAAATCAGCAACATGTGAATATCTCTGAACTAGAGCGTCTCTCTAAGCTTGTAAAATATCAAATCCCATTTTATCCAATTATAGATTAAAGTCCCTACAACAAAACCCGCCAGTGATAGCGTTTTTTACAGAGCCAATAACAAAAACCTGCCCGATTAAAAATGCAGGTCTTTTGAATTCAGACTCATTCTGAACCGATTTAGATCAAATTGGTCAGAGACTGAATTGAAGCATAACGGTCGCGCAACGCGGCCATTGCTACCGAGTGAACCAGATGCTCATTGATTGGATTACCTTGCTGATCCGGTAACGGGCGCGAGGCGCAGGCGTCTTCACAAACAATTACATCGTAACCTAATTCTACGGCTTTAATGGTTGTCGCCGTGACACACATATGACTCATAAAACCGGCGATGATCAATTGTTGACGGCCAGTTTGTGCCAATAATGCCTCAAGTTCTGTCTTAAAGAATGAATTCGGCAGGGTTTTATGGATGACGGTTTCATTGGCTGTTGGTTGGACTGCATCAATCGCATCAGACAAACGAGACTCACAGTTAAATACCGGGGAAGCCGCACTCGCTTTATGTAAGATATGGAAAACCGGTGCAGACTGAGTCCGGGCTGTCTCAAGCAATGCTTTGGCCTTTCCCAGAGCCGTCACACCGGCTTCATTTAAAGACAAGATCCCATCAACATACTCATTTTGATAATCGACGAAAAGAACAATAGCATTGCTCCAATCAATTTGATGCTCCGGAAGTCCGGCAATATTGCGCAGTGTATTGAGTTTAGCCATATTTGTTTCTCCTGTTAAAACAATGGCTATTATACCGACCCGGCAATGTGAGTTAATTGCTATTGATGCAGGTGAGATGTGCAAAAATGAATGTGGACTTCAAATAAGATTTCGATTTCAGGACTCGCCTTGTAGCTCAGTGTGGAAAATTTTAACCAGTTCTTCCATGACGAGTTTTTTTGCGGTTGATGACATGGTTTTTTTAGTGGTTAACAGCCAGACTTCCCGCGTAATCGCTATCTCTGGTTTGACTGTAGATAAGGGGCTCGAACGCAATGCTATCTTCGGTAGTAAAGCAATGCCATAACCATGTTCGGCAGCTTTTCTTTGTGCGGCAACCGTATCGGTTTGGATCTTGATCGACTTCGTACCGAATCGGTCAATCAGATATTGGCATTCTGGCAGATGACCAAGCTCAGCCGTATAGGTGATGATATTGACAGGCTCATGATTGCGCAGTCGTTCTATCCAATCATCGGTTCCGGACAATACAAACTCGACTTCACCCAATTTTTTGCAGATTGATTCTCCTGTTTCGGGAAGCTCCATCCTTAATGCAATATCAGCTTCCTGTTTGGCAATATTCACATTTCGACTGGACGTATCCATTTCAAAGCGCAGTTCAGGAAAACGAGTGTGCAGATGTTGCAGTTTTTCGATGACCAACTGTTCGGCCAAAAACGGCACCATTGAGATCTTAATATTTTGGTTAAACAGTGTATCAGGCGAAAGTGATTCAGACAGGTTGTTAATATTATCTCTCAGGCTGATGGTACGCTCATATAATAGTTTCCCTTCAATGGTGGGTAAAAAACCATCACCGGTACGATTGAACAGTTTCAACTTTAAAGCGTCTTCCAGCCGATCAATACGTCTTGATACCGTCGCATAATTGACGTTTAACTGATGTGCTGCGGTATTGACCTTACCCGCCTCATAAAGTGCCAGAAAATACTTCAGATCATCCCAGTTGATATTGTTCATTTTCTATTCCGCACGGCACGAATGCCTTCATGAATACCATGATGATTATAAACATAACAATGCTGCTTCCCTGCGCACATTGACTCAGTCAACCTGAAATCCGAGGGGGATTTCTGCCAATTGTTTTCCGCGATTGCCCGGATAGATCCAATACTCGCCATGGTACTTTACATTAGATTTATAATCGGTTTGTTTATGAACCATAAAGCCAGCTTGCCATGCCAGCTCAACAAACTGAGCATGATTCCCCCGCACAAAGAAACTCATCGGTTGAGTCAGGAGCGAACCATCAAAACAAGCTTCACACTGTTGTGCACAAAGCGCTAACGAATTGGGGCTTGCCGTGAATAGCTGCACTTTACCGCAGCCGATCAGCGGCTCTGAAGTGGAGATCTCCCACCCTGCTTCGGTCATCGTATCCAGAAATAGCTCAATCTGTTGGTCGGTAATTGGCTGCTCGGCTGACGCATCCGGAGCGAAGAAAAAACGGTAATACGCGGATATCCGCTGAAATACCCGTTCCAGCGCAGCATCGTTTCCCTGAGAACGTCCGGCTTTCTGCCAGCGCGTCAGGTCATCACCGACACAGCGGTGAAAACGTTGCTGTTTCAAAGCATTGGTTACCCAGCGAATCAGAAAATGATTATTAGCCACGGGCGCATTGACCAGTTGACCGCGTTGATGGGCTTGCGCTAATTCTGCCAGTGCCGTATTCACCAGACACTGAATTTCATCATGATAAGTCATTATGCGCTCCTTGAGGTTTTTTCAGACACCCAGTAACTCACCCCAGATAAGACAGAACAAACTGCCATACTGAACACCATCGGCCAGACCGCATCTCCGGGCATTGCCGCAACTATTATCCCGACAACCGAGCCGACACCAAACCGAAAAGTACCAGCCAATGAAGAGACGGTACCAGCCATATGCGGATAACCACTCATCAGCAGCCCCATCGCATTACTTCCGATAGTCGAAATCATTCCGATAAACAGCACGACAAACGGCACGGTTCCCCACAATCCCCAGTCACAGAACCAACCGACTAACAGGCCAAGACCGGCCACAAACTGCATGAATAACCCGAAACGGAGCATGGTGATCGAGCCAACCTTTTTGACAAAGCGACTGTTCACACTGGTCATCAACATGATTCCCAGAATATTAAGGCCGAACAGATAACCGAATTTGTCCGGGCTTACGCCGTAAATATCAACATAGACAAACGAACCTGCCGTCAAGAAAGAGAACATCCCGGCAAAAGAGAATCCGCCACAAAGCATCAGGCCAAGTGATCGGGTTGACTGACATAACTGCCAATAGTTTTTCAGCGTCTGCTTCAGATTCAATGGCTGCCGATTTTCCTCTTTTAAGGTTTCGGGAATCTTCCATAACACCATCAAAATAACGAGCCCCGCAAAACCGGTCAGTACCCAGAAAATCGAGCGCCAGCCAAATAAAACGGCCAGATGTCCGCCCAGCATCGGAGCAACTAACGGTGCCAGCGTGATAACCAGCGTAATAAAGGACATGGCCTTGGCAAAATTTTCCTGATTAAACATGTCGCGCACCACTGCTTGAATCACCACCGCAGCGGCAGCCCCGGCGAATCCCTGAGCGGCACGGATATAAGTCAGCGCTTCAATATCGTTGACACTGGCGCAGACCACCGAGCACAGACCGAATAAGACAATACCAAGTAACATAACCGGACGACGACCATAGCTATCTGAGAACGGGCCTTGAATCAGTTGTCCCACGGTAAATCCGATCGTGTAGGCCGTTAAGGTCATCTGGACAGAACCGGCACTCACACCTAAATCCCGGGCAATCACAGGCATCGCCGGCAGGTACATATCAATCGCTAATGGTGTAATCGCACCAATTGCACCTAAAATAATAAAAAGTAATAAGTCCATCCGCGGAGAACTGTCATGGCTTAATGCGTGTCCGGTACTCATAAATCTCCTGTTTCGGTTATTGCCACTGTTCAGATGAACAGATCGTATTCATCAACATATACATACACCAACTAATCATCGGCAGAGTGATTTTCCCAGACAGACTGCACTTCAGCCTCAGTCAGATAACGCGACTCACCCGGTGCCAGCGTCTCATCAAGACGGATTTGTCCGACTTGCTCCCGGTGAAGCCCGATGACTTTGTTACCGGTTGCAGCAAACATACGTTTCACCTGATGATATTTGCCTTCATAGATTTTCAGGCGCGCTTCCTTTTCACCGAGAATTTCAAGTTGTGCCGGTAATGTCAGTTCCCGCTCGTTGCGAAGTTGAATGCCCTGTGCAAATTGGGCAACGGCATCTTCAGCAATCGGGTCAGCCAGCCACACGCGATAGATTTTGGCACATTGATGCTTGGGGGAAGTAATACGATGAGACCACTGACCATCATCAGTAATCAATACCAGTCCGGTGGTATCGACATCCAACCGACCGGCAAAATGCAAATGCTTCAAATGAGGCTCATCAAGCAACATAAAAGCCGTTTCATTAAAACCATCTTCGTGAGAACACACATAACCTTCAGGCTTATACAGCATGATATATTTTGGCCCGTGCAACTGTATCAGTTGGTCCTGCCAAGTCACCTCATCTGCTGCGGTCAGTTTCAGCGCGCCACTTTTTTGAACCTGTTCATTGACACAAATGTCACCCTGTTTGATGACTTTTGTGGCTTCTTTACGCGTGATGCCCAAAGCATCACATAAAAATTTATCCAGACGCATGCGTACCTCATGATATTGAAGTGCGCTATTATAGCCACCAATCAGCCATTAGTTGAGCAGTTTCACATTTTTCTTAAATAATTAAATCTATGTATACACTTCGTCCTTATCAAAGTGATGCTGTCAAAGCAGTCATCCATTACTTTCGTCATCACCATACCCCGGCGGTGATTGTTCTGCCGACCGGCGCAGGAAAAAGCCTTGTCATTGCCGAACTGGCCCGGCTGGCGAAAGGACGGGTGCTGGTGCTGGCACATGTCAAAGAGTTAGTCGAGCAAAATCACGAAAAATATGAAGGGTACGGACTCAACGGCGCGATCTTTTCTGCCGGACTGGGCAGAAAAGAGACCGATCAACAAGTTGTGTTTGCCTCGGTGCAATCCGTATCTCGTCACCTAGCGGCATTTAGTCATCAGTTTTCGTTGCTCGTCATCGATGAATGCCATCGCGTCCCGGATAATCAAGACAGTAGCTATCAGAAAGTCATTGCACATCTTCAGGCCAATAATCCCGGAATTAAAATTCTGGGCTTAACCGCAACCCCTTACCGGCTCGGCATGGGCTGGATCTATCAATACCATACCCGTGGACAGGTACGCAGTGAACAACCCCGTTTCTTCCGGGATTGTATTTTTGAGTTGCCGATCCATTACTTATTAGATGAAGGATTTTTAACGCCTGCAAAATTGATTGATGCCCCCATACTCAGTTATGACTTTTCGCAGGTCAAGCCGATGTCAACCGGGGTGTATAAAACCTCGGAGCTGGACAAGGTCATTTCTCAGGCCAAACGCGCTACTCCACAGATTATTGCACAGGTCATTCAGCAAGCCGCACACCGTCAGGGCGTGATGATCTTTGCTGCAACCGTTCATCATGCCCGAGAAATCTATGCACTGCTGCCCGAATCAGAGACAGCGATTATCACCGGGGAAACACCGTCCCAGGAGCGAGATCAGCTCATCCGGCAATTTAAACAACGCCAGTTGAAATATATGGTCAACGTCTCCGTTCTCACTACGGGATTTGATGCCCCTCATGTGGATCTGATCGCCATTCTGCGCCCGACCGAATCAGTCAGTCTGTATCAGCAAATTATCGGCCGGGGGTTGCGTCTTTCATCCAACAAGCAAGATTGTCTGATCCTCGACTATGCCGGAAATCAATACGATCTCGAACAACCTGAGATTGGTGAGCCCAAGCCCGACAGTCAAAGTGAGATTGTTACCGTTCCCTGCCCCGCATGTGGTTTTAACAATAACTTTTGGGGCAAGTTAGATGGCGGCGGATTTCTGATCGAACATTACGGGCGACGTTGTCAGGGTTACTTTACGGATGAAGACACGCAAGAGCGTCATCATTGTGGTTATCGTTTCCGGGCAAAATATTGTCATGAATGCGGAGCCGACAATGATATTGCCGCCCGCCTCTGTCATGAGTGCCAGACCATACTGGTCGATCCGGATAAGAAACTGAAAGAAGCACTCAATTTGAAAGATGCCTTAGTCTTCGAATGCCTGAATATGGAGATCAACCTCCATAAAGACACTCAGGGGAAGAACCAGCTTAAAATCACTTATCACGGCGAAAATCAGGCTCAGGTTCATGAATTTTGGCCTTTAACCACCCCAAAACAGAAACGGCTGTTTCAACAACGCTTCGTCAGACCGCATCTGGCCGATAAACACCGGCCATTTCACGAATCATCGCCTAGTCGTGTGGTCGCCCACCAACATCGTTTTCGGTTGCCGCAATTTGTGATTGCCAGAAAATCGGGGCGTTTCTGGAAACTGAGAGACAAGATTTTTGCCGATGAACTGAGCCAAAAACCTTAGACCACAAGATACTTATTGCCCACGAAGGCAGAGAATGGTAGTATCCGCGCTCGTTTCGCTATCTATGTGAAACGGAATTTGTCTGGCAAGGTCGCATTGCCGGACTTTACGAAACCATTTACTAATTTTGAGAGTAAATAATATGAAATTTGAAGCAGTCGTACGTACTGAACTAGGTAAAGGTGCGAGCCGCCGCCTACGTCATGCTGGTGAATTCCCGGCTATCGTTTACGGTGGTGATGCAGCCCCTGTATCTATCGCACTAAACCATGATGATGTCATCAACCAAATGGACAAGCCTGAATTCTACGAAGCAATCACTCTTGTGATTGACGGCGCAGAAGTCAAGGTAAAACCACAAGATGTACAACGTCACGTGTTTAAGCCAAAAGTAACACACATGGACTTTATCCGTATCTAATTCTCTTGAGAGTTAGCCGGAGTAATCCAGCACCTTTTGCATAACAGATTAATCGGCCTTACCAACCGTAATATCTACAATTCAGAAACCCCGATGGCTACCAAACATCGGGGTTTCGCTTTTTTGTTCATCCCCGCCACCTTAAGCAATGATAATAAGTAAGCAACTTGTTATGAAACGTTAAAAAAATGTACAAAAAATTGCAACTCACTTCCCAGACCGGATATATTTTGTTCGAAATGATTCGGAGACCCACCACACTTCTCTTATACTCGCAGCTAGTCATCAAACACAACATAACGTCCACAGGTATAACAAACACAAAAATAAAATAATAACCAAGCGGTGAATCGCTAAAACAGATAATAGCTCCGGTTCATTCTGCTTCAGGTCTCTAACAACGGTAAGTTTGGCTAACGTATGAGCAATGCTCTCGTTAGCCTTTTTATTTTTTACCTTAAGGGGATTTGCAGATGAATACTGAAGCACAAGCGCAAAAACAAATTATCGCTAGCCTGAAAGCTATCGGAGATAATTTTCTGAAAGCCAGCAAACACCTACGTCACGCAGAGAAAAGCTACCGCGAGGCTTCTGAAAAGATTCAGTCAGCAACACGCTAATTTGATCTGATACGACAAATCATCACGACTGCCCGGAGAGATAGTCCTGCGACTATCTCTTTTTTTTACTTCCATCACTCAGGGAGCGCGGATATTCAATCCCGCAGCAAGTATTTCTTGCCCAAGATCAAAAATGCTAGAGAACTGAATCAATGCATGTTGACGAAGCAACCCAAAATGGCTATTTTTTGTACAACATTCATTCACAGGAGGTCACATGAAACACTCAAGTTCAACCTATCGACTCAACATGATTAAGGAGGTCGCCCTAAAACAGCAACACAGCCCATCTGGTGATCCGATGGCAAACTACATCCATCATCTACTCCATGAACAACCTCACAATGAAAAAAAAGCAGATGGTAACCGTCATTTTACGGGCAACCATTTTGATGAGCAGGTCGGTGGCTGGGTCAGTGATCGCTGGCACAGCAAAAAGTGATTAAAAGCTGCTCATATCATGCACCATATCCATCTAAAGACATGCGTTAAAATAGATCTCGCTGCGGCGTATCCGGGCTGTGCTTATCTTTGTCACCAGCTGTTTGTTTTTTAGCCATTTTTCGCCGATAACGCATTTTGCACAATTGAATCACATGGAGCTTCTCTGCCGGGGCCATTTCCAACCAACGGAAACGCTCATCCCGATTTCTCATGCAGCCCCGACAATAGCCTTTCTCATCCACTTCACACACACGGATACAAGGGCTGGGAATATCAAAAAACTCGAGTTGTTCCATGTCTTATAATCCAAAATCTGGTGTGATATCGATTGTTTCATTCAATATAGCATTTGTCTGGAACGTATTTTCGTTCCGTTATTGCTCTGCGATGATTGAAATATCAAAATCCTTCTTTACAATCCTGTTGGGAGTTGGTTTACTTCGCCACACTCTATTTGCATCACAATCAGTCACATCGACTCAGACAAAGGTTAACGGATATATTCTCTGTGTATCCAGATTGGGTGTAGATCGATATGCAAAAAGCATAACAACGTCACAATTTTAACAATCAAAGGTTGGTTATATGAAGCTTAGTTCAAAGGCTATTGCCACAACAGTAACATTCGCAGCTTTCTTGGCTGGTTTGGCAGGATGCGCGAGTAAAGATAAGCCAATTCAGTTGTCTGAACTGCAAACGCCTCAGTGGCACCTGATTGAACTGGATGGCAAAGCTTTGGAACAGAAAGGGAAAAAAACGCCATCTCTAAATGTAGATGAAAAACTGACAGCAACCGGTCTGGCTGGTTGTAATGATTATGTGGGTGAAGTCGAAATCGATGTGGATGACCATGAATTCAGGCTCACTCATGTGAACTCAACCATGAAGTTATGTCTGAAAAATGAAATGGCTCTCAATAACACCATTATATCTGCGCTCTCCGAATGGAATCGCATTGACATTGACAAGAACAAACTGACCTTAAAAGGTGAAAAACATACTCTGGTTTTTCAGGCTCAGAA
This sequence comes from Vibrio ruber DSM 16370, assembly GCF_900163965.1. Classification (GTDB taxonomy): domain Bacteria; phylum Pseudomonadota; class Gammaproteobacteria; order Enterobacterales; family Vibrionaceae; genus Vibrio; species Vibrio ruber. The sequence continues at coordinate 74,794 of NZ_FULE01000027.1, read as the reverse complement.
TCAATAACAGCACATGCCCGGTGGCCGTCCACCGGGCATATTCTGCTTAATGGAATACCAGAGCCTTCAAGCCTGACTCGGGATCAACATCAGCAAATTCAGGCGGATTCTCTAAACGATGGCTTAAGGTCAGTGCCGGCGCTTCCTCTCGCATACTCTGAATCAGAAAATCACTGGGAACCATCGGTGCATTGACGCAAGCGAGTACCTGTCCCCCTTCTGCTAACCAATCATTCAAACGCCTTAAAATTTTGCGGTAGTCTTTGGTTAGCGCGAAACTGCCTTTCTGAAAAGTCGGCGGATCAATCACAATCAAATCATACGGGCCATACTTTTTAATTTTCCCCCATGACTTCAATAAATCATGAGCCAGAAAATAGACAGAACTGACATCATGTTGATTGAGCAGATGATTATCCCGTCCTTTTGCCAGTGAAGATTTTGCCATATCAAGATTCACAACCTGAGTGGCACCACCGGCAACGGCAGCGACAGAAAACCCACAAGTATAAGCAAACAGGTTCAAAACTTTCTTACCGGCTGCCTGCTCTCTCACCCAACGTCGCCCGTAGCGCATATCGAGGAACAGACCACAATTCTGATTGCGGCCGATGTCCAGTTGATATTTCAAGCCATCCTCGCTCGCAACCGGATGCGATATCAGCGTTCCCCACAGCACTTCAGCGGGTGCACCTTGCGCATAACGATGCTGGAGCACAATACTTTTTCCGCCACACTGTTGCCAACAATGATGTTGGGTCAGATCCTGTAGCCCTTGGCGTAACTGATGCATAAAATGTTCATCCGGGGCTTTAAAAAGGCTGATTACCAGTTGCTGCGCCAGCCAGTCTGCCGTAAGTTGCTCCAGCCCCGGCCAGCATCGCCCCCGGCCATGAAATAACCGTCTGATTTCAGAGTAGCCAGGCTGAAGCTGTTGCTCAAGGTGTTGAAAAAAGACCGTTAATTGATTGCTATCCATCATAAATTCAAGGCTTTCTTTTAATGTTAGGCCAGTCGAGTGACCACGGTTCAGACCACATTTCGATACCGTGGACAATGGCAGACTCATGCCATTTCTCACCGATGACATCATGTCTCGGATCACAGATAAACCGATGCCACTCACCGGCATACGGAAATGCTAAAGCATAAGCATGTAAATAACCCCGATCAGCATCATGGCTATTGTGATAAATGGGATCACCAACAATCGCAGAACCAATTGATTTCAATGCAACTCGGATTTGGTGGGTTTTCCCTGTCAAGGGGCGACAAATAAACAAGCGCTCCCCTTGCTCTGCAGCCGTTGAAAAAAACTGCGTTATTGCCGGATTAGTCTGCGTAGTCGTCAGCATCCATCCGGAACGGCGAGAACGAACCATATCACCACAAATCATCCCCTGCTTCTTTTTCGGCTTTTTACTTCCAATCGCCAGATAGTATTTCTCAACCATCCGCTCGGCAAAGCAGGCCGATAATGCCCGGGCAGCATCAGCAGAACGAGCCAACAGCAGCAGCCCTGATGTCATCTTGTCCAGTCGGTGTACCAGATAAAGCGGCTCGCCTCCCAATTGACGGCTTACCTCATGTACCAGCATGGTGTCGCCATCATCTTTATGCACCGAAACACCGGGATACTTGTCGATTAACACAAAGTCTGAATGCACAAATAATATACGAAACACGGTATCCTCCACATCAGGCGGTGGAGTATAGAGGGAAAGCCCGAAAAACAAAACCGCCACTCATAAAAACACCTTCCCGAAGGAAGGTGTTTTAGCGCAAAATCTCAACCGTTCAAATCAGATTAACGGATAAGCAAACACCATAATGATCGCAACCGGACAAATAAAGCGGACATACCACGGCCAGATCTTCCAGAAAAATCCTTGTTCAATCTCCGGATAGCCTTGCTTAATTTCATTGAGCAGTTTATTACGGTTCCAAATCCATCCGACCAGAATCGCCCAGGCCACACCGAGCAATGGCTGCATATAAACGGTCGTCACATCAGCAACCAGACCAAAAAGCCGGCCAAAATTGAGGCAAATCACGATACTAATCAACAGAATCAAACCACCAATCAGCCAAGTTGCTTTCGCGCGGTTCCATCCAAGCTCATCCTGAGCACAAGATACCGGCACTTCAAGCATAGAAATTGAAGATGTCAGTGCCGCAATAACCATTAACACAAAAAAACCGAACCCGAGTAACACCCCGATATTCCCCATGGTTTCAAACATCGCGGGCAACACTTTAAAGACTAAATCCCCGGAGCTTTTCAGCGCACCACTTTCAGTGAAAATATCAACACCGTTGTTTTTCGCGACATACATGGCAGGCAGAATCAACAGCCCGGCAGAAAAAGCAACACCGGTATCAATCGAGGCAACTTGCGCTGCAATCTTGGGAAGATTGACATCTTTTTTCAGATATGAACCGTAAACCATCATTGAGCCGCATCCCAGTGACAAGGAGAAAAATGCCTGTCCCATCGCGTCAACAAATAATCCACCATGGAGTTGCGACAGGTCGGGAACTAAATACATTTTCAGTCCTTCCATCGCACCATCTTGAGTGCAAATATACAGAATCATCACCACAAACAAGACGAATAATAGCGGCATCAATCGCGTCGACCAGCGCTCTATCCCATCAGCAACGCCTCTCAGCACCACCAAAATCGTTAATAGAGAGAAAATAACTGTAAAGATTAGATTACGTGAAACCCCGAAATCGACTAACCAGTTTGAGGCTTGATGAAAACCAGCCAAATCAATTGTCGGAGCAATCGCATAGCTGACCAGCCAACCCGCCAGAATTGAATAGAAGCTCAGGATAAATGATGCAGTTACGATCGCAATCAGGCCGAATCCACCGGCCAGCGTACGATTTTTGGTCCAGATCGATTTTAACGATGAAATCGGATTTGCCTGCCCATGCCGCCCGATAGTCAATTCAGCCACAAGCATGGGGAATGCCAGCAAAAAGACCATCACAAGATAGATCACTAAAAAAGCAGCGCCCCCGTTACTTGCTGCTTTGGTGGGGAATCCCCAGACATTACCCAGACCGACCGCAGAGCCCGCGGCGGCCATAATAAAGCCAATTTTCGAAGAAAAATGACCTCTTGCATTACTTGCCATATTTTTATACCAATGTTTTTTTATACCAATGTTGTGTTTACACTGAATGGAATCTGGCGAGTGTAAAAAAAAATGTACACTCAGTAAAAATTCTACAGATTCACAAAGCGTGGCAAGTAAAACAGTTTGTCCTTAAAATTGGAAGGCTGAGCGGTTTTATTTATTGATAGTGTCCTATTTTATCGAGTTATATGCCGTTTTTTTAACCAAATTACTGACTATCTATCTTGGTAGAACCCCAAAATAGCCAACCTACAATACGCCCTCTTCCGTATGAATATGTCTTCAGTGACAGGGTAACGAGCTGAAACATCTCCCTCTCTTATAATTTAATATTATAAAAAATAGATATCACTCACACTTAATAACTAACAAAATATTATGAATCATGAAGACATTCACCTATGCTTAAACCAACAAGGCTGCTGGCTAGGCCACGGATCGATTTACAATTCATACAAAAATGCAATCAGTTTAGTATCCATCAGGCTATATTTAATTATCTATATTTACTCAATTTGAAAGGTTCGCCTCCATTTGAGTGAACTGTGGCTATAAGTATGAGTTTTCATCGCAGATTTCGTTCTGTAAAAGCCTGATTTACCAGTTCACACGGAGTGTAGATGCGCCACGAATAGAATTGGGATAATAATTCAGGGAAGCCGTTTATGACATTAAAATCGATTCAAACCAAGATAGCGCTCGCTGCCGGGATCTGTTTATTTATTACTTCCGGTATCCTTGTCGGATATGGGATTTATTCAACTTCAGCCACACAACAACTGGTTTCTAAACAAGTATCGACTATTGTCAAAACCATCACCATTAATAAACTCGAAGCCACAGCTTCTGACTATGCTCAATCGATTAGCCGCCGCCTTGAAAAAGGTCTCAACGCAGCTCGGACATTAGCAGAGGCCGCTTCAGCTTCAAAAGGCTATGAAGAATCTCACCGAACCACATTACTCAATCGACAATCATTCAATGATATGTTGTTGGGGATTCTGAAAAATAACCCGGATCTTAATGGCTCATATAGTTGCTGGGCTCCCAATGCTTTTGACAATCAAGACTATCTCAATGCAAACGGCCTGAACGGTAATAATGGAGAAACCGGACGTTATACCCCATACTGGACGCGCGATCAGTCCGGTAAAATTGATGTTCAGCCATTAGTTGAATATGACTCAACTGAAGCTCATCCGAATGGCGTCATTAAAGGCGCCTGGTATCAGGTTCCTGAAAAAACATTGCGTGAAGCCGTCACCGCACCACTGCCTTATATCGTCCAAGGCAAGAATGTCTGGCTGGCAACATTATCGGCTCCTGTGATTGTCAACGGAGAGTTCAAAGGTGTTGTCGGTACTGACTACAATCTTGATTTTGTCCAACAACTCAGCAAGCAAATTTCTTCTAAACTTTATGATGGTCATTCTCAAATCTCGATTCTGACAGGTTCAGGATTGGTCATCGCGGACAGTAAAAAACCAGAGTTCATTGGCAAATCAATCGACGGCTTGTTCGGAGATAAAAGTGATAACGTTATGTCCGTGATCCAGAAAAAACAGCCGTTAACCAATATCGATAATCAAGATAATCTCATCGAAATATATGTGCCCATTTCATTGGGCAATAGCGAAGTGACCTGGTTTATTCTGATTCGTGTCGATCAAGATCTGGTGCTGGAAAATGTGAATCAATTGTCCCAAGAACTTGCCGAAAACAATCAAAAAGATATGACCTGGCAAATTATCATCGGTCTGGGAATTACAGTGCTTGCAATTGGTGCCTTGTTCCTGATGGCCAGATCTTTAGCACGCCCGATTTTGGCCGCAGTCAATATGGCGCAGTCGATCTCCAGCGGACAGTTCCACAGCCGCCTCAATTATCACGCTGCTGATGAAGTCGGTCAGTTATCCAATGCACTGGACAATATGGCGGATAGCTTACAAAAACAAGTTTCAGTCGCTGAGCAGATTTCCCGCGGAGATCTCAACCTCACCGTTGAACTTGCATCCGAACAGGATCAACTTGGCCATGCTCTGGCACAGATGGTCAATGATCTGAATACATTAGTCAGTCAAATCAGTCACCGTTCAGGTGTGATCACGGAAAATGCCGATACCATTGCCGGACTGAGCCAGGATTTAGCCAACGGTGCCACCAATTCATCCTCGTCAATCACAGAAATCAGTGCCACGATCGCCCAGATTGCCGCACAAATCAAAGACAGCTCAGCTCGTGCCGAGCAAGCCAGCAACCTTTCACAGCAATCCCTGCAATCAGCAGAGAATGGCAATGAACTGATGAGTGAACTCAGAAGTGCAATGCAAGAAATCGAGTCATCAGGCAACGATATCAACCATATCATTCAATCGATCGAGGAAATCGCAGAACAGACCAATTTACTGGCACTGAATGCAGCTATCGAAGCCGCCCGGGCCGGAGAGCAAGGACGTGGTTTTGCTGTGGTCGCTGATGAAGTGCGCCAACTGGCAGCCCGCAGTGCGAAAGCCGTACAACAAACGGCATCGCTTATTGAAACCTCAGCGCAAAGAACAAAACGAGGAATTCAGCTCTCTGAACAAACCGCAACTGCTTTAGATCAGATCGTCCAGAGTATCAGTGAAGCCTCAATGTTAGTGAATGAGATAGCTCAGGCAGCAACGGAACAGGCAACCGGAGCAGAACAGATCAATTTAGGCATCCACCAAATTGATGAAGTGACACACCAAAACACCACCAATTCAGAACAGTGTGCTCATTCCGCTCAAGAACTCACCGAGCAATCAGAACAGCTCAATGCTTTAATTCAACAGTTTAAACTCAGAAACTAATCCCATAATGGGAAAATAAAAATCCTCATACGACACAGAGTGCTACCATCAATTGTAACAATTGATGGTAGCCTGTGAATCTTGCTTCCCTAAACGGGACTTTCACTTTAATATCCCTGAAGAAATAAGACAGATATACAACGGTATATGGATAAAATTTATCACATCCTCACTTTAGTCAGTATTGGTATCTATTGGTTACTTGTCGCACTTGTAACATTTCGAATCGTGTTTAAAAAGAGAGCGGTCAGTGTCTCTTTGGCTTGGCTGATGGTGATCTATATTCTGCCGATTCTCGGCGTATTCTGCTATTTCCTGTTCGGGGAACTGAATCTGGGCAGAAAAAGGGCTGAGCGCGCCAAAGCAATGTCGCCTTCTTTCGGAGAGTGGTTTACGCAACTGAATCACTGTCAGGCTCATATTACAGAGAATATGGGGGCGCACATCTATAAAATCGATGAACTCTGTAATCACCGGATGGGGATTCCGGCACTGAGCGGAAACACCCTTGCCCTCCAGCGCGATCCAAAAGTGATACTGAATTCAATTATTACTGATATTGAGCAGGCGCAGCGTTCTATCCGGATGGTCTTTTATATCTGGCATGTCGGCGGATTAGCAGATGCCGTCGCCTCAAGTCTCATTCAGGCGGTGAAACGAGGGGTCAATGTCAAAGTCCTGCTGGATTCAGCCGGGAGTCACCGCTTTATCAAAAGCCACTGGTATCAGATGATGAAAGATGCCGGCATCCAGATTGTTCAGGCACTGGAAGTGCGTCCGTGGCGGATTTTTCTCCATCGCCTTGATCTCCGCCAGCACCGAAAAATTATTGTTATCGATGATACGGTGGCTTATACAGGTTCAATGAATCTGGTTGATCCGGCATTTTTCAAACAGGATTCCGGTGTCGGGCAGTGGGTTGATATTATGGTACGCCTCACCGGGCCGACCGTGAATGTGCTGGCAGCGATTCATTGCTGGGACTGGGAGTTTGAAACCGGTGTCAGAGAATTTCCGCAAATTCCACAGTGCCGCATCGATGACGGTTTACCACGCCATCCGATTCAGGTGGTACCCTCCGGGCCGGGAATGCCCGAATACTTGATTTCTCAGGCACTGATACTCGCGATTCACCAATCCAATCAATCCATCAGAATCACCACCCCTTATTTTGTGCCCAGTTCTGAACTGCTTTCGGCACTGAAAACCGCAGCCCAGCGCGGTATCCGCATTGAACTGATTATTCCTCATAAGAATGATTCAACGATGGTCAAATGGGCTTCTCGCTCTTATTACGGGGAATTACTCGATATCGGGATCGCCATCTATGAGTTTTATGGCGGCCTGCTCCACACTAAATCCGTTGTTATCGACCAACAATTTTGTCTGGTCGGCACCGTGAATATGGATATGCGTAGCCTCTGGTTAAATTTTGAAGTCACACTGGCTGTTGATGATATTGAATTTACCCAAAAACTATCCCGGTTACAGGATGAATATATTGAGCAATCCTACCCCGTCACCGATGAGGAATGGCAAAAACGCCCCCATTACAACCGACTTTTGGAGCGGATTTACTACCTTTTCAACCCATTATTATGATGATTTTTTTCGTCTCGGGGTTGAAATACACATCTCTCCCATGTTTTAAATAAACAATCACTGATTCTGCCTCAAAGGACTTTGCATGTCAGAAGGAAAAAAAACCAAATTTGTGACCACTGGACGCAATAAAGAATGGACACAAGGTGCGGTGAATCCACCGGTTCAACGTGCCTCCTCAATTATTTTCGATTCCGTCTCAGCCAAAAATCACGCGACGATCAACCGAGCCGGGAAAACGCTGTTCTATGGTCGCCGCGGCACCAATACGCATTTTGCATTCCAAGAGGCCATGACTGATATTGAAGGCGGAGCCGGATGTGCACTGTACCCTTGTGGTACAGCCGCGATTACCAATGCGATTCTCTCATTTGTATCAAGCGGTGATCACATCCTGATGGTAGACACTTGTTATGAGCCGACCCGGGATTTTTGCGAAAAAATCATGAAAAAAATGGGGGTTGAAACAACCTATTACGATCCAATGATCGGTAAAGAGATTGAATCCCTGATTCAGCCTAATACGAAGATTTTATTTACTGAATCACCGGGCTCGATCACCATGGAAGTTCAGGACATTCCGACGCTGTCACGGATTGCTCACGCACATGATATCATCGTAATTCTCGATAATACTTGGGCCGCTGGCGTAAATTTCTCCCCCTTCGAGCATGGGGTGGATATCTCTGTGCAGGCTGCAACGAAATATATTGTCGGTCATTCCGATGTGATGCTGGGTACTGCCGTCGCCAATGAAAAATGCTGGGATCAACTGCGTGAACAAAGTTATCTGATGGGACAGTGTGTCTCACCTGACGACGCCTATTTAGGTTTGCGCGGTATCCGTACCCTCGATGTGCGGCTCAGACAACATGCACAGAGCAGTTTAAAAATTGCCCGCTGGCTGGCTGAACGTCCGGAAGTTGATCACGTGCGCCACCCGGCACTGGAAACCTGCCCGGGACATACCTATTTTCAACGGGATTTTACCGGCGGAAACGGCTTATTCTCATTTGTATTGAAAACCAGTCATCCCCGGGCAACAACCGCTTTGCTCGATCATATGCAACATTTTAGCATGGGGTATTCATGGGGTGGGTTTGAAAGTCTCATCCTTGCCAATGAACCGAAAAGTTTTGATGCATTACGGACGGTCGCTCACCCGCATTTCACCGGAACACTGATTCGGATTCACATCGGCCTCGAAGATACTGATGATTTAATTGCCGATCTGGAAGCAGGTTTCCAGCGCTATCAAGCCGTGCTCGACTCGCTTTCTGATGAGTAAAACGATTTTTTGACCAGGCGTTCTCCGGTGTTGAATACAACACCGGAGGCTCTGAAACCGGTTGGTAACCCGCCCCTGACGATAGCTTATAAATCCCGAAATGCCTTATTAACTTTGAACGCATCTGATGTTACGTAAGCCTCAATCCGACAGACTTTCATTTCAACTTTATCAAGTTCCTGCGTTAAATTATTGATCAGCTGATGTGCGGAAGCCCCCTGCTTCCATGGCCGACTTTTCAGCTTGTGATCACGTTGCATCTGAACCGTCTGCTCATAATCTTCCGGCTGTTTTTCTAACATTAAGCTGAGCGCAATATAAGCCAGAATCACCAAGAATCCACCGCCCAATAACGTGGCTGACAATACGATGATTCTGACTAGCCATGCTTCCAGCTCAAAGTAATTGGCGAGACCGGCACAAACCCCTGAAATTTTGCCATGGCGTGGATCCCGGTACAGAGATTTATGTTTCTTCATAATGTGACCTCCAGTTTGGCGTCTCATCATCGAGAATTTTTTCTAACGTATGAACACGCTGTTGCAGCGAGTCAGCTTTTGCCGACAAAGCCGCCAACTGTTCGTAGTCTTCCTGACTCAAACCACCTTCCGAGCGTTTTTTACTCCGATAGTGAAGGATAAGCCACAGAGGTGCCACCACCACCATAAAGACGATCAGTGGCACAGAAACAAGCATCACTAACATGGTTATTCCTTATTATTCTGATTCATTTTTTTTCAGCGCCTGTTTCAACTTCGCCAGCTCACTGTCAATTTCATCTTGTGCCTGAAGTTCGGCAAACTCTTGATCCAAATTCTTTCCCTGCCCGGTTTGCGCGTAAAGATCGGCTTCAGCTTCAAGTTCATCGACCCGTCTTGAAAACTGATCAAACTTTGCCATCGTTTCATCGGTTCGGTTCTGTTGCAGATGCTTTTGGACATCACGCCGCTTTCCCGCAGTTTGCGCACGAATCATCATCGCCTTCTGCTTGGCTCTGGTTTCGGTAATTTTAGTTTCTAGCTTCGTGATCTCATCCGCCAGTTTATCAAGTGTTTCTTCAACCAATGTAAACTCGGTTTTTAACCCTTTGACCATCTCCTGCAACTTCTGTTTTTCAATTAATGCAGCGCGAGCGAGATCTTCTCTCTCTTTGGTCAACGCCAGAGAAGCTTTTTGCGTCCACTCTTCAATCTGGCTTTCAAGTGACTCTATTTTTCTCAGCAGCTCTTTTTTGTCGGCCAGCACTTTTGCCGAATGGCTACGGACTTCCACTAAGGTGTCTTCCATCTCCTGAATAATCAGACGAATCATTTTTTCAGGGTCTTCGGCTTTATCAAGTAATGCACTGATATTCGAATTTACAATATCTGCGAATCGGGAAAAAATGCCCATATGATGCTCCTTTTGCTTACACGCTATATTGGTTCATGTGAATTGGTTTATGTGATATACCTGTTCAGACTATTCAAAACCTGTGCCATATTTAAAAATCCATAAAAATCAAACAATTGATAACAACCCCCGTCATCATCTTCAATGATATTTGTATTTATGACCACTTTTTGGTTAATCTGACCACTGTTTGCATATTGGAACAACTCATGGAAATTAATCTGATTGGTGAATCCCCTCATTTTCTGGCTGTGCTGGAAAAAGCATCTCATCTGGCGCAAATCAACCGACCGGTTTTGATTTTAGGAGAACGGGGCACCGGTAAAGAACTCATTGCTCAGCGTATCCATTATTTATCCCGGCGATGGGAACATCCGATGATTTCGCTCAACTGTGCCGCACTCGCCGAAGGTGTCATTGACTCTGAACTGTTCGGCCATGAAGCAGGCTCTTTTACCGGCTCAAAAGGACGTCACCAAGGCCGCTTTGAACGGGCAGAACATGGTAGCCTCTTTCTTGACGAACTCGCAGCCGCCCCCCTGAATGTTCAAGAGAAACTGTTGCGGGTGATTGAATACGGGGAGTATGAGCGGGTCGGCGGTTCAAAAACGCTCAAAACCGATGTGCGCCTGATTTGTGCAACCAATGGTGACTTACTCTCCATGGCTGAACGCAACGAATTCCGCGCCGATTTATTGGATCGGTTAGCTTTTGATATTATTCATCTGCCACCACTCCGGGAAAGACCCGAAGATATTCTCCTGCTTGCCGAACACTATGCCATACGGATGTGTCATGAAATCGAACTCCCCTACTTTCCGGGATTTAGTCAGCAAGCCTGTGACAAATTACTCAGCTATCGCTGGCCCGGCAATATCCGGGAGTTAAAAAATGTGGTTGAACGCGCAGTCTACCAACATCGTTCAGTCGAGCATCCTATTGACGAGTTGGTACTGAATCCATTTCAACACCAGTGGCCGGCATCTTGCGACAACAACAGCGCTGTCAGAGCCACTGAGGAAACGGATATTCACACGGTGCAGACTCCGCCAACCCGTCAAGATACCCAGCACACAAATGATATCGTATTTCCCCTTAATTTCAGATCATGGGTAGACACACAAGAGTGTCACGTAATTACACAGGCACTGATAGAAGCTAAATATAATCAAAAAAATGCCGCTCAGCTGCTAGGATTAAGCTATCATCAACTAAGAGGTCTCATCCGAAAACATCAACTCACAACCAAAAATGAGTAAGTTATGAATCAATTCACTGTGTTTTTCATTGGTTCCCCTATATAAAAGTGGTAAATTAGCCGCTTGTTTGAGGCAGATTACCGTGGCTTAATAAGCCCCGCTTTATATATTCGCTTTTAAAATGAAAATACTGATAAAACTCACCTTGAGTTTCTGCGGTCTGGGACTCTTAACAGGCTGTAATGACCAGAATACCGATCATAGCGAAATCAGACAGACAGGCTTCGTCTATTGTGGGCAAGGTACGCCGGATACACTTAACCCTCAATTGGTTGATAGTGGCATTACTGCTGAATCCCTCGGCCCCCAAATTTATGACACGCTGCTCGTTCTTGATCCCCAAACGCAACGTCCTTCACCCAATCTGGCTGAACGTTGGACGGTGAATGAACAAGGCACAGTGTATACATTCTACCTCCGTCATCATGTGTCTTTTCAACAGACGAAGTGGTTTAGCCCATCCCGTAATCTGAATGCTGAAGATGTTGTATTTAGCTTTGATCGCATCCTGAGTTCATACAATCCATTTCATAATGTCGGAAACAGTAGTTATCCGTGGTTTGCCGGTATTAATTTCAAACATCTGGTTAAAAGTGTTGATGCACTGGATCCCTATACCGTGCAATTCACCTTACGACGACCTGACAATAGTTTTCTGGCAAATATCGCCACGACTCATGCTGTTATTCTCTCGAAAGAGTATGCCGATCAACTGGTTTACGCAGATGAGAAAGCGATGATCGACACCCATCCTGTCGGTACCGGTCCTTTCTATCTTGATGAGATGCAGGTAAGCGACTTCATCAGGCTAAAAAGACATCCACTCTACTGGAAAGGGCTGCCAAAAATGCAACAGGTTGTGTTTGATATTGCCCAGCGTGGTACAGGAACACTGGCAAAATTACTGCGTAATGAGTGCGATGTCCTCAGCACACCGATCTCAAGCCAAATTCCGATCATCGAACAGCAAAAGCATATTTCGCTCAGCTCTACCCCCGCCATGAATGTCTCGTTTATTGCGGTAAATACCACTCACCCGGCGATCAGTGATCCCCGCGTTCGTAAAGCGCTGAGTTTTGCCATTAACCGACAGAACATTTTGGACTCGGTTTATTATGGCACCGGCAGAATTGCCTATAACATTCTTCCCCCGACATCTTGGGCCTATCAAAAAGATGCGGTTCAGGTGCGTTATGATCGTAGTTATTCTGTAGGATTGCTTCGTGATGCCGGGTTCAGTAACGGATTGGAACTTTCCATGTTGGTGCCACTCGAACCGACCGCTTACAATCCGAGCCCACGTAAAACGGCGGAGCTCATTCAGGCAAACCTGAAAGATATTGGCATAACGCTTCACCTTGTCCCCGAAGAGCGGATTGACCGACAAAATCGCTCCGATTACGCTGATGTGGATTTATATCTGACCGGCTGGTCAGGACGAACCGGAGATCCGGATAGTTTTCTGCGTCCAATTCTCTCTTGTGATGCGAGACAAGAAGGTATCAATCTCTCTAAATGGTGCAATGAAGACTTTGATTTTCTCCTGAATCTTGCCTTAGAGGTTGACCGTCATCGTTACCGCCTCAACCTTTACAAACAGGCCCAAAATATTATTAACCAAGAGTTCCCGGTCATTCCGATCGCCCACGGAATGCAATTTAAGGCATATAATGACTCATTGACTGGTTTTCAGCTCAGTCCATTCAATGTACAGCCTTTTAATATGGTTGAGAGGATAAAATAATGCTTCTCTACTCAATCCGTAAATTTAACCTCTTTGTCATTACGCTGTTGATTCTGACGCTGGTCGGATACAGTATTCTTAGATTCGACCCTTATTCTCACTGGGCACTAGAGAGTTTCTGGCAAGGTTGGTTCACTTATGTGTCTGAAATCAGCCAACTCAACTTTGGCGTCAACCGCTCAGGAATACCCGTCATTGATGAATTAGCTATTGTCTTTCCGGCCACGCTGGAACTTTGTCTGTTTGCCTTTATGATTTCATTAATGATCGGCATCCCAATCGGGACAATTGCCGGTATGAAACAGGGAAAATGGATCGACACTGTCATTTCTTTTGTATCCATGTGTGGCTACTCTGCACCGATCTATTGGATTGCACTGATGTTGCTGCTGGTGTTCTCGCTGAATTACGAAATTTTTCCGGTCTCCGGCCGTTATGACCTGCTGTATAATATTAAGCATGTAACAGGATTTGCATTAATTGATGCTTTTATGTCCGAAAGTGTCTACCGCCCTCAGATTCTGCAAAGTGTCATTTCTCACCTGATACTCCCCTGTACCGTACTGGCGTTGGCACCGACGACTCAGGTCATCCGCTTAATGCGGACATCTGTCGCAGAGGTCATGAATCAGAACTATATCCGGGTCGCAAGAATCCGCGGCCTCTCGCAATATCAAATAATCAGAGAACATGTACTACGTAATGCAATTCCGCCGATTATTCCTAAGTTTGGTGTCCAGCTTTCAACTATGCTGACATTTGCGATTATCACCGAATCTATCTTTAACTGGCCGGGGATTGGCAGATGGCTGCTGGATGCTTTAGCCAATGAAGACTTAGTTTCGATTCAAGCCGGTGTAATTTCAGTTTCAACCCTTGTGCTTACCGCCAACATTTTATCTGATTTGCTCGGTGCCCTGATTAATCCGTTCGTAAGGAAAGCTTGGTATGCTAACAAATAATATCTATCAGGAAGAGCATATCCCAACCCAGTTCGAGCGGTTCTGGCGAAGTTTTCGTAACAACAATCTGGCAATGTTCGGGCTATGGTGCCTGCTTGCTTTGATCATTATTACTGTTTTCGCGCCTTGGATTACCCCACATGATCCTCAAGCACATACCAGTCATTTGCTCGTTCCTCCTTCTTGGGATCCGGCTGGCTCAGTCGAATATTTCTTTGGTACCGATGATCTCGGCCGGGATATTTTGTCTCGTTTAATTGAAGGAGCCCGGCACTCTTTTGGTAATGCGGTACTGCTGACTCTGTTCGCTACCTGTGTCGGTTCGATTATCGGTATCTCGGCAGGGATGACCTCCGGATTGCTTTCGAGTATTTTGAATCACCTGATGGACACCATCATGTCAATTCCATCACTGCTGCTCGCGATTATTTTTGTCGCGATTCTTGGCGTAGGTGAATCCAATATTCTGCTGGCAATCGGGCTGGCGCTGATTCCCCGGTTTATTCGTTCAGCTTATACCGCTGTCCATAATGAAGTCGGAAAAGATTACATTATGGCCGCCAGACTGGATGGGGCAAAAGATATTTACCTGCTTTGGTATTCTATTTTACCCAATATCTTATCAACCCTGGTGTTAGAGATTAACTTCGCCATGACGGTTGCTATCTTGGATATCACCTCTCTGGGCTTTCTGGGATTAGGGGCACAATCGTCCACTTCTGAGTGGGGCGCGATTCTCGGGGACTCCGTAGAACTGCTTTATCTCGCACCTTGGACGGTGGTACTCCCCGGTTTGACAATCATGTTTACGGTGATTATTGTCAATCTTGTGGGTGAAGGTGCTCGTCAATCACTCAATGAGGGGGTCGAATAATGCCAATACTGGATATTCGTCATCTGACGATTGAAATCGATACACCGCAGGGGCTTGTCAAAGCGGTTGATCGCATCAGTCTGACCATGAGTGAAGGTGAAATTCGTGGTTTGGTCGGTGAATCAGGTTCAGGTAAAAGCCTTGTAGCCAAAGCTATTGTCGGTGTATGTAAAGAAAACTGGCGAATTACCGCTGACCGGATGAGGCTGGGCAATATCGATTTGCTGCAACTGACGCCGCGGGAACGACGACGAGTGATCGCCCGGGATATTGCCATGATCTTTCAGGAACCTTCAACATGTCTTGACCCTTCAGATGAAGTCGGCAAACAGTTGATCGAATCCATCCCGTCTCACACATTTAAAGGCTCATGGTGGCAACGGTTTTCATGGCGTAAAAAGCAAGCCATTGCTTTACTGCATAAAGTCGGGATTAAAGATCACCATCGTATTTTAAAAAGCTATCCTTATGAAATTACTGACGGTGAATGTCAGAAAGTTATGATCGCAATGGCGATTGCGACCCAACCCAAATTGTTGATAGCAGATGAACCGACCAACGACCTCGATCCAATCACACAGTCGCAGATTTTGCGCTTGTTAAGTCGGATGAATCAGGTCAATAACACAACAATTTTGTTAATCGGACACGACCTGACCACCATTACACAATGGGCGCATCGGATTACCGTAATGTACTGTGGTCAGTCAATCGAGTCTGCAATGACGAATAATATTCTGGCAACGCCGAAACACCCATATACGGTCGCCCTACTGACGGCCATGCCGGATTTCAGTTCATCCATCCCGCATAAGCAGAAATTGAACTCACTGCCGGGATCAATTCCACCACTGCAACATCTGCCAATTGGTTGCCGACTGGGTCCAAGATGCCCTTATGCGCAACGCCAGTGTGTTGAGATGCCGAAAAGTCGCTGGATTAAGAATCATAAATACTCCTGCCACTACCCGCTGAATATGGAGGAGACACAATGACGATTCCGCTGTTAGAAGTTTCTGATTTATCCAAGACTTTTATCACTCGTCCCAGCTTGTTTAAGAAAAAGATTCATCATGCTGTCGAGTCGGTTGATTTCACACTGGAAGCCGGTCAAACCATTGGATTTATCGGACAAAACGGTTCGGGCAAGTCAACGCTTGCCCGCATGTTATCGGGAATGGTCGAACCGACAACGGGAGAAATCAGAGTCAATGGCGAACGTCTGGCGCATAAAGATTACGCGACCCGATGTAAGCTCATCCGCATGATTTTTCAGGATCCGAATACATCACTGAATCCTAAAATTCAGATCGGACGCATTTTGGAAGGGCCACTGAAGCGGAATACCGAAATGTTAGCCGACGCTCGCCAGAAGCGGGTGAAAGATACCTTGTTACGGGTTGGCTTGCTCCCCGAACATGCCTATTTCTATCCTCAGATGCTGGCTACAGGGCAAAAACAACGGGTGTGTCTCGCCAGAGCACTCATTTTGCAGCCATCTATTATTGTGGCCGATGAAGCATTAAATGGTCTCGATATGGCGATGCGGTCGCAGATCATTAACCTCCTGATGGAACTGCAGGACGAAATGGGGGTTTCTTTTGTCTATGTTTCCCAGCACCTTGGTGTGATTAAACATATCACCGATAAAGTCATCGTCATGCATGAGGGGAAAGTGGTTGAATCCGGCTATACCGAAAATGTCCTTTCGAATCCGCAACATATCGTCACACAACGGATGATCGAAAGTCATTTCAGTCGCATCCCAGAGTTTGGGACGGAAGAGTAATATGCGATGGCGATTACTGTACGGGTTGATGATGACAATAATGTTCTTCAGCCACACAGTGGTCGCAGCCTTGCCGACATGGGAACGCCCGGCATTTATTGAGAATGCTTTCTTCCATGTCGCACTCGAATACGAATTTACATCGACCACAGCACCGCGTCTGGCTAAATGGTCTCACCCGATTCGCGTGTGGTTCCGGCATGATGTCGGTCATCAGGCATTACACGAAGAAATGGCCCGCCTTCATCTGGCTCACCTCGCCCAACTGACACATCTCCCGATCACGGTTGTTGCCCGGCGTGCCGATGCCAATTTTATTTGGTATTTTACACGCCAGTCTGAGTGGCAAAAAATTATTCGGACGGAGCTGGGGGAAAAAGCCCTAAACAATATCTATGGCTCGGTCTGTATGTTTGGTGTCAAGCTCGACCCCGACAGCCATGAAATCCGTCGGGCAACCGTGATTATTCCTGTCGATCAGGCTCGCTCTCACGGTAAATTACTCGGATGTATTATTGAAGAATCGACTCAGGCACTTGGGCTATTCAATGATTCGGAGCAGGCTTACCCTTCGATATTCAATGACAAAACCCCCGATGATTTCCTGTCTCCTTTGGATATCATATTACTGAAACTCCTCTATGAACCGACGCTTACTTCCGGCATGAGCCCTTCAGTGCTTCAGCCCTTGCTTCAACAGTTATTACTGCAATATCAACAACAAGGTAAACTCAAACAAGCTTTATATCAGTCCAGACATGCACCGATTGTCGAACAGTTCGGCCGGTAAAAGTAACAATCATCGTCAGCATTATTGATTCCAGTTGTGGTGATACGATAAATTCAGATAGAGTAGCCATTCCGTTCACTAATTTAACCGCCTGCAATGAATAGTGTCATTGATATTTCTTGGTGGCAGCTGGCAATATTTAGCCTGACGCTACTGATTCCGCTCGTCATGAGTGTTCGATACCATCTGATGATCGGCAAAGATATTGTTATCTCTGTGTTCCGCATGGGGCTGCAACTGTGCCTTGTCGGTATTTATCTGGAATATTTATTCGCACTCAATAGCCTTATCGTGAATACCTGCTGGTTGTTCATTATTATCGGTGTGGGCGCGAGCGCAATTCTGTCAAAAGCGCATCTGCCGAAACGTCGCTTAATCATCCCGTTGATGACGGGCATGATGATTGGTTTATTCCCCATACTAGCCGTCCTGTGTTTATTGATCGTCCAACCGGTTCCCTTTTACAACACGCAATACATGATTCCTTTAGCAGGAATGTTGATGGGTAACACACTGAGTGGCAATATTGTTGCCCTGCAAAATCTGTTTAGTGCCTATCAAGACCGCAGAAGTGAATATGAGGCGGCGCTCTCTTTAGGTGCCTCCCCTCGTTATGCATCACGGCCATTTATTCAAAATGCAATCCAAAAAGCGAATGCACCCATTTTAGCGTCGATGGCAACCATTGGTTTAGTCACTCTGCCGGGGATGATGACGGGACAAATTTTAGGGGGCGCCTCTCCAATCATTGCCGCCAAATATCAGTTTATGATCATGATTGCGATTTTCGTCATGCTGAATATCTCACTTGCACTATCGATGGAATATATGCTGAAAGCAGTACTGACCAAAGAAGGTAAAGTTCTGGTTCAGTTCAAGAAATCCCCCTCGACTTAATGCGCTAAAACCGTGCACAAAAATGTTCTTTTTTGTGCACCTTCGTTTTTTAAATCAGAAAGTTATTGTTACTCACTGCCTTTAAAACATCTTATCCACAGATTTTGTGGATAACTGGCATGAGTCCGACAATTAGGAAGAAGGTTCAGGCAGGAGAACATGACTTGATTCAGCTGAGACATTAAACCAAGGTCAGTGAATATATTATTTATTTGATATAATTCAATAAGTTGTTATATATCATTAAAAAACCCTGATATGAAAGTAGCCATATCAGGGTCTATCATCAAGAACAGCGTGCGATCAATGATTTTCCTCACTCAGAAGATCATCCTTAGCAGCAAGCAGGTATTGCCACATCGACCAGTAAGTCAAGATCGTTGCGACATAAATTGAGATATATCCTAACCAAATCATCCAGTCATCATAACGCCAAATCAGCGCGAACAATGCAAACATCTGGGTCATGGTTTTTACTTTACCAATCCAAGATACCGCAACGCTTGCCCGCTTACCGATTTCTGCCATCCACTCCCGCAGTGCAGAAATAATAATTTCTCTGGCAATCATCGTGACAGCAGGAATGGTAATCCAGATACTATGAAAGTATTCCGTAATCAAAATCAATGCCGTGGCAACCAACACCTTATCTGCAACGGGATCAATGAAAGCCCCGAAGCGAGAAGTTTGTTGTAATTTTCGCGCAAGCATCCCATCGAGCCAGTCAGTTACACCGGCGATCCAGAAGACAACAGCCGCTGCAAAAGAAGACCAGCTATAAGGTAAATAAAAAGCGACCACAAATACCGGAATGAGGAAAAGTCGAATCAGGGACAATATATTAGGAATATTTAAACGCATATGCTTCGCTCTTATTGTTTGCGCTGTTATGTTGCTGTATTTTCGCTATTGTTTCAATGCTTGATGGATATTTTCTGCCAAAGATCGGCTAATCCCCGGAACTTTGGCGATTTCTTCAACACTGGCGCGTTTTAGTTCTTGTAGCCCGCCCATAAATTGCAACAAAGACTGACGCCGTTTCGGCCCGACACCTTCGATACCTTCCAGTGCACTTGTCCGTCGTGTTTTCCCGCGTTTGTTACGGTGACCGCTAATCGCATGGTTATGACTTTCATCCCGGATATGTTGAATTAAATGTAACGCCGGTGCATCACTCGCCAGATGAAATTCATCGCCTTCAACGGTCAGCAAAGTTTCCAGCCCCGGTTTACGGGTAACCCCTTTGGCAATGCCCATCAATAAAGGGCGTTTGGGCCAATCGTCCCAGTAACGAGAAACAATCTGATGCGCCCGCGCCAGCTGACCTTTACCCCCGTCGATAAAGATAATATCCGGAATTTTATCGACATCGATCTGTTTTGAATAACGCCGCTCGAGAACCTGCCCCATCGCAGCATAATCATCGCCACCGGTAATACCGGTAATGTTATAACGACGATATTCCTGTTTCACCGGCCCTTCCTGATTAAATACCACACAAGATGCAATGGTACTTTCCCCCATCGTATGGGAGATATCAAAACATTCCATCCGTTGAATCTGCTCCATCTCTAACGCGTCTTGAAGTGCTTTAACGCGTTGCAAGATAGTCATGCGATGATTTTGACGGGTGGTGATTGCGGTTTGAGCATTGGTATTCGCCAGTTTCAGGTATCGCCCACGTACGCCTGACGGCTCAGTAAAGAATTGCACTCTTCGCCCGGCCATCTCGGTCAATAATTCCTGAAAAACCTGAACATCATCGAGCAGTCCCCGATTAACAATCACTTTAGTCGGTAGTGTCCGCGACTCATTATGAGAGAGATAATACTGTTTGAGAAAGCTTTCAAATACTTCTTCGTGCGTGGTATTGCCGGGAATTTTCGGGAAGAAACTCCGGCTGCCGAGAATTTTACCCTGCCGAATCATCAACACATGTATACATGCCAAGCCATTTTCCTGGGCAAATCCCAGCACATCGATGTCATCAAGGCTGTCGGCCGAAACAAACTGCTGCTCCTGAATGCGGCGAATGGCCTGAATCTGATCGCGGTATTTTGCAGCATCCTCAAAGCGTAATGCCTGGCTGGCGGATGTCATTCTCTCCACCAGCATTGAGACAACCTGTTGATCTTTACCGCGTAAGAATAACCGCAGATCTTCAACCAGCTCTTGGTAGGATTCATCCGAAATTAAATCCGGCACACACGGGCCAGAACAACGACCAATCTGATACATCAGGCAGGGACGTGTCCGATGGTTGTAGACGGAGTCTTCACATTGGCGAACCGGGAAGATTCTCTGAATTAAATGCAGCGTCTCACGCACTGCACCGGCATCGGGGTAAGGTCCGAAATACTCACCCTTTTTCTTTTTTGCACCACGGTATACCGATACTCTCGGATGCTTGTGGGCGCTCACAAAAATATAGGGATAAGACTTATCATCACGCAATAAGACATTGTATTTAGGCAGGTATTGCTTGATGTAATTATGCTCCAGAATGAGTGCTTCGGTTTCGGTATGCGTCACCGTGACATCGATTCTGGCAATATGGCTGACTAATGCTTTGGTCTTTTCGTTATCCAGCGTTTTGCGAAAGTAACTGGACAAACGTTTTTTGAGATCTTTCGCTTTACCGACATAGATCACCTCAGCCTCGGTGTTATACATTCGATAAACACCGGGCTGATTGGTAACGGTCGCTAAAAAAGAAGAAGGGTCAAATGCTCGAGTCACTACAACGTCTCAGTATCCAGCATTCCGTGTCGTATCGCTAAATGGGTTAACTCGACATCACCGTTAATATCCAGTTTGGCAAACAGGCGATAACGATAGCTGTTAACGGTTTTCGGACTCAAATTCAGCTGTTCTGAAATATCAGTGACTTTTTGCCCTTTGGTGATCATCATCATGATCTGTAATTCACGTTCCGATAAATCGGCAAACGGATTTTCAGACGCAGGTGAAAACTGACTGAGTGCCATTTGCTGTGCAATTTCAGGAGAAATATAACGCTGCCCGCTATGGACAACCCGAATTGCATTCACCATTTCATCCGGCCCGGCACCTTTGGACAAATATCCAGCAGCACCAGCCTGCATCACTTTGGTCGGAAACGGATTTTCCGTATGTACGGTCAGTACAATAATCCGAATATCCGGGTTATAACGCAGTATCTTTTTCGTTGCTTCAAGGCCGCCGATCCCCGGCATATTCATATCCATTAAAACAACATCAACATGGTTATTACGACACCATTTTACAGCTTGTTCACCGCTATCAGCTTCCCCTGCTACGCTCATGCCACGGACGTCTTCAATAATACGTCGAATCCCTGTGCGAACCAGCTCATGATCATCTACAAGGAATACGCTAATCAAACTTGCATCTCCACAATCAATTGGCTCAACACCCAATTGGTTCAACATCATCGGGCAAACACTATCATGTCTGGCCCAAAACCTAACTATTCCCTGACTATGAGCCCAAACAATCGCTTTGGCAAGCACTTCTTTGTCTCTCAGCCTGTTAATCTAAGCGACCTCAAAAACTTGCTTTCGGAGCCGTTCCTCTGTCGCAAAAAGTAAACACAAATTACTTTATAATAAGTAGCTTACATCATAATATCGTAGACTGGATAAAACGTCACCATAAGTAAGTATTCAAAAAAAAACGCCTTGAACGGGTCACTCTCAGCTCCCCTTCCTGGCGCATCAATCCAATTTACAAATTTTCAGGGAATATAATCTTTATTCAACGAATCACATTGACTACAAATCTCGCATCAATGCCTCATACTCCTCATTTGCTTCTTTAATCAAATGATTGAGCTCTTTAGCATCATTATCAGACAACATCACCTGCCAGGGTGAAGATGAATGATGATTCCCAGTCAGTTTGGTTTTCTGACCCGTCTTTTCAAAATGGACATCTTCAAATGCGGAGTGATAACACGCTTCACATGAGTTTAACTCAATGTCAATATGACCAACAGGATTAACCTTCACATGAGCGTGATCTCTGTTTCCGCGATGAACTAATAAGTATTCTCTGTGTACAGTGATCATAGCTCCTCCAGACATGCTGATACCAGACATCCTTATATAGTGTAGAATAAGCACTAAATTTTACCGATAAAACGATAATGAAGATTGATCTGGATTCGATTAATTGATGCAATTATTGTGATCATAAATGACAAAATGAGTAACCAAGCTTGACGCTCCGGAAAGGTTTTCTTTTAACCCGCCATGCCCGGGATATAAACGGCACCACACAGATAGAACTTTGGGCGGCAACCCCTGAAGGGCCGACCCAAATCTTAATCCATCATGAGAAGCCCGTCTGTTTTATCCCGACAACAAAAGCAAAGTATATGGCCCGGAAAGTGACTCAAACGGGCATCTCGGCTGAATTAAAAACACTGCCACTCACAAGCTTTTCCCATGAGCCGCTGACGGCTTGTTATACCAACACACTACAAGATGCGACCCGTATCCATGAGCTCTGCCGTCAGGAAGAGATTGAAGTGCTTGAAAGTGACATCAAACTGGCCGAACGCTACTTGATGGAACGCTTTATTCGGGGAAGCTTTGAATTCACAGGCCAAATGACACAACATGGCAATGTCACCATCGTTCAGGATGCAAAGTGTCGTCAGGGAGATTTTTTACCCACACTCAACGTCGTTTCTCTGGATCTAGAGTGCTCCGAAAAAGGACATTTATACTCGATTGGTTTCGACAGTGAGAAAGATGCTCGGGTCATCATGATCGGTGACCCACAAACGGATGGTCGTGCATCCCCTGATCATGCCGATGATATCCCCGTAATTCAATGGGTTGAAGATGAACGGGCACTTTTGTTGGCGATGGTAGCTTGGTTTCACACCTATGATCCGGACATCATTATTGGCTGGAACGTCATTGATTTCGATTTCCGTCTGTTACATCGCCGGGCAGAAAAACACCATCTGAAACTAATGCTGGGACGCAACCATCAAAGTAGTTACTTCAGAACATCCAATCAATCACAGCAAGGGTTTGTCACAATTCCCGGCCGTGTTGTTCTCGATGGTATTGATACGTTGAAAACAGCAACTTACCAATTCCCATCCTGGTCACTGGAATCAGTATCGCAAACCTTACTCAACGAAGGAAAAGCCATCCATCAGGTACATGACCGAATGGAAGAAATCAACATGATGTTCCGTCATGATAAAACCCGGCTGGCCGTGTATAACCTCAAAGATTGCCATTTAGTAAACCGGATATTTGCCCAGACTCACCTTCTCGACTTTGTCATTCAGCGCTCTCGACTCACCGGTATCGAACTGGATCGAATCGGTGGTTCAGTGGCTTCTTTTACCAATCTTTATTTACCGCAACTCCACCGGGCCGGTTATATCGCACCAAACCTAAGTGCTGCCGATTGGCAAGCCAGTCCGGGTGGTTATGTGATGGACTCCATCCCTAATCTTTACGACTCGGTACTTGTGCTCGATTTTAAAAGTCTGTATCCCTCCATCATCCGTTCTTTCCTGATTGATCCATTAGGGCTGATAGAAGGACTAAAACTCGACGTGGGCCCTGAAGCGCATCAGGCCGTACCCGGATTTCGTGGCGGGCAATTTCACCGTACCCGACATTTTCTGCCACAAATGATCGAGACGCTTTGGGCCGCCAGAGATGAAGCCAAAAAAAATCAGGAAAAAGCGTTCTCTCAAGCAATTAAAATCATCATGAACTCATTTTACGGGGTGCTGGGTTCTTCGGGGTGCCGCTTTTTCGATACCCGACTGGCATCAAGCATTACAATGCGCGGTCACGAAATCATGAAGCAGACAAAAACATTGATTGAAGCGCAAGGTTATCAGGTCATTTATGGCGATACTGACTCGACGTTCGTGTCGTTAGGGAAAGCTTATGCTCAATCGGATGCCGACGACATCGGCCGACAACTTGTTGCGTCGGTGAATCAGTGGTGGAAAACGCATTTATGGGATACCTATCGCTTGAATAGCTTCCTCGAAATCGAATATGAGACCCATTACATCAAATTTTTAATGCCCACGATCCGCGGGGCTGATACCGGTTCCAAAAAACGCTATGCGGGACTGATTCAGACGAATGACGGAGAGCAGCTTATTTTCAAGGGGCTGGAGAGTGCCAGAACGGACTGGACTGAACTCGCCAAACGTTTTCAGCAGCAACTTTATCTGCGGGTTTTCCACGGTGAAAATCCCTGTGACTATATTCGCGAACTTGTTGCCGGCACCCTCGCTGGGCAATACGATCAGGAACTGATCTACCGTAAACGACTACGCCGTAAACTTCATGAATATCAGAAAAATATTCCACCGCAAGTCCGTGCAGCCCGGATGGCCGACGCAATGAATCAGCAACAGAGTAAGCCGCTGCAATATCAAAATAAAGGCGTCATTGAATACGTGATCACCCTCAATGGTCCGGAGCCCGTTGCCTATCAGTCGAGTCAACTTGATTATCAGCACTATATCGATAAACAGCTCAGACCGGTTGCTGATGCAATTCTGCCATTTATCGGCTATCGGTTTGATGAATTAACCCTGCCTCAGTTAGGCCTGTTCTGACAGCGATTAAGCGCCCATCAACCAATTCGGAATTCGGTTTTCTGATACTGTTTGACTAACCATTGCCCGTAATCATCCAGCAGGCCGATCACTGAACGTTTCGGGATCACGCGCGACGTCTTCAGTAATATCCCCAGTCGTTCGATATCGGTTTGCCGCTCCGGATGATAGTGAAGAAACTGCGCTCCGCAAGCAACGGGGTCGTCAAACCATTGCTTGTCGCGATACATCACCAGAGAATAGCTGGCACGGAGTAATTTTTTAGCGATACGCTGCTGGGCTTGCACCTGTTCTTCCGGAGAGTTCGCTTTCGCGATTTTATCCCGGTAGTAACTGACCCAGTCCGCAACATCCATATTCCAGAACTTGGCGATTTCCCAGCTCGGCTCATAATGACCAAAACACTCCGCTAAATCCGGGCCATAAATGCAAACAGAACAATGGCGAAGCAGAAATCCCCATGAAAACAGGCTATCGAGCGATGCCACCTCTTCGACCAAAGCCGTTTCAATGGACACATCAGTGACAAACGGATAGTCCTTTTTAAAACGCCAGCGTAATGTATTGAAAATCGTCGTTTTCTGATTGTCAAAATGGCGATGCGTCACGACGACAACATCGATATTTGAATGCCCGGGAGAAGCGGTTTTTCGAGCGACACTGCCGTATATGTAGACGCTGTGTAAATTATCTTTCAGCCCGGCTCTTAAATAAGCAATCAGGGAGCTGACGACAGGCTGATACTGCGGCTGAAAAGGAGTGTTCGGATTAATCACTGGTAATTGCATAACCGGAATATGTCATGATAAAAACTCAAAAAATGCAGTTGAAAAGCACCGCTATCATACACGAATCGTTGCGCTAAAAGATATTATAAAAGATAGCGACCTCAATTTTTTTGTCCCCCTCCCCCTCACTCAACATCGGTCTGAAGCGCTTGGCAGCGACGTTTCTTCTAAAAGAAGAGAACAAGAGATGATCAACGCACTTGAGTCAGTATATAATCGGCTTTTCTCAAATCAATCCATGTAAGGAAAAGCAATGCCGAAGGCAAGTGAAATTAAAAAAGGCTTTGTCATCGATACCAATGGCAAAATGTTATTGGTGAAAGATATTGAAATTACAACCCCCGGCGGCCGTGGCGGTGCAAAAATCTATAAGTTTCGCTGTAACGATTTAACCACCGGCGCCCGGGTCGATGAGCGCTTTAAATCTGATGATGTTCTTGAAACGGTTGATATGACCAAACGTCCGATCAGTTTTTCGTATATCGACGGTGATGAATATATCTTCATGGATACCGAAGATTTTACCCAATACACATTTAAACACGATGACATCGCTGACGAGTTACTCTTCATTAATGAAGAGACTCAAGGGCTATATGCGGTACTCGTTAATCAACAAGTGGTTGCATTGGATCTCCCCGCATCGGTTGAATTGGTGATTGAAGAGACTGACCCGTCGATTAAAGGCGCTTCAGCATCAGCAAGAACCAAACCGGCGCGTTTTGCAACTGGCTTGGTGGTTCAGGTACCTGAATATATCGCAACGGGTGACCGCGTTGTCGTCAACACTACAGAACGTAAATTCATGAACCGGGCATAATGCAAATGGATAAACTCATTTCTTACGATGACGCCATCGATACAGCTTACGATATCTTTCTCGAAATGGCTCCGGATAATCTCGAACCTGCAGATATTATTCTGTTTACGGCACAATTTGATGATCGCGGCGCGGCCGAGTTGGTCGATGTCAAAGACGACTGGAATAACCAGGTTGGTTTTGATGTCGATAAAGAAACTTATGCTGAAGTTCATATCGGTCTGGTCAACGAAGAAAATGATACCTTAGATGATGTTTTCGCTCGGATGTTGATTAGCCGGGATCCGGAACATAAGTTTTGCCATATATTCTGGAAACGAGACTAACGGAAACGGCTGAACACTGAGTTGCGGTTGCCGGACAGGTAACCGCAGCTTATTGGTGTGCACAAGTATTTCACATCATTACACCATGTCTGCGATTGTTCCCCCACATAACACTGCTGCACTCCCCCCGATATATTCAGACAGGCTTGACACAATACATTATGCAATTGGTATTTTATTAGTTAACTTGTTTCAATTCTGTGTAATGTAAAAAATACCAGTGAAATCAATGAAATTGACAAAATATTGACACCCACACCCTGACAAACTACACTAGCCGCGGATAGTTTCTCGTGGTCTGTACTTAATCTTGATCTGGATAGACCATTTTTTTGCTAAAAATCGTATATAATTGCTGTCAGTTTTGACTGCTTACTATTAAATATGTTCCTAAATCCTTATTTCTCAAGCAATAACCATCAGTTTCAATTTACACGCCAGCAAGCAAGCCACTTTGCTAAAAAAGTTGCCGGTGATTTCAATCCTATTCACGACGAGGATAACAGACGCTTTTGTGTGCCCGGTGACTTACTCTTTGCGGTGCTATTGAAAAAAGAAGGGATTAGCCAGAACATGAAATTTAAATTTTCTGGTATGGTCGGAGAAGAGACACCGCTGCATATCGAAAATACCCAAGGTCAGGAAAGTGCCGTCGTTGATGAAAACGGCAAAGAATACCTTCATATGAGTCGTGACGGGGAAGTCAGCCACAATGACGCATTCATCGAACATTTCGTTACCAGTTATGCCCGTTTTTCCGGAATGAACTTTCCCCATTTGCTTGTCCCGCTGATGAAAGATAAAAATGTGATGATTAACTGTGATCGTCCGTTGATCATGTATGAAAGTATGGAAGCGACGTTCACTCACCTTGATTTGACACATCCGACCGTCGAACTTAGTCATACCACATTCGATGTGGACGGAAAACGCGGCCTCGTCACGTTGCATTTTAATTTCATCAATCACGATCAGATTGTTGGTCAGGGAACCAAACGCTTGGTCGTCAGTGGCCTACGCCCTTATGACGACAATGCCATTGACAATCTGGTTGCCCGATTCCATGAGCTTAAAAATGCATTTCAGGCGCGAATTGCCGGTCAGGCAGCCTGATAGCGATAGCAATCCGGACAAAAATCGGAGCGGATACACTGTCATCATCAGATAAATGCTCCCCTCGTCAAAATACTTGCTGATCAACATAAAAAAACCGCTGTATATCTCAGCGGTTTTTGTTTTTTTAAGGTGCCGGTTCATAATACAACCCGGTGTGACAACGCGCTCATCATAGCCAGCGACGAACTCGTTGCAGATAAACGCGGTAAGGCTCGCCAAAGCGAGCCGCTAATATCCGCTCTTCAGGTATAATCTGAAAATAGGTCATATACATCACGAATCCGATGATCCAAATCAGCCCGATGAAACTTCCCAGCCAATACACATCCGCGATCAGAATGAGTACCAGTCCCAGATACATCGGGTTACGGGAAAATCGAAACACACCGTGTGTGACCACCGTTGCAGCTAAGTCAGGCCGCACCGGATTCACCGTTGTTCTGACCCGGTAAAAAGTGAACAAAGCAGATAATCCCAGCCAACCGGACAATAATAAACATCCGATAACCACACCCCAGCGAAACGGTAATTCAACCGAACCCGGTAACCACCAGCTTCCCAAATGAATCAACATCAGCGCAACAACAAAGACAATCACGGGGGGCACTTTCAATGCTAAACGTTCGGTCATAAATTCTCCCGGCCTGTTCTCATCGTCACATCACCTGCGACACTCCCGGTCTCAGCAAGCACAGCTTATCCCCGGAGTGCGGGCTCCTGAAGATGTGTAAGCAGCGCCTGTAACGGGTGTTTGGGTTTGATCTTCTCAAACCGCTTCACCTGACTCCGACATGAATATCCCGTCGCCAGACAACGTTCCGCCGGCAACTGTTCAAAATTTGGTTGCCAACTCAATCCATAGATATCTTTTGACATCTCAAATTTATCCGCTTCATGCCCGAAAGTTCCGGCCATCCCACAACAGCCGACAGCAACCGGTTCAAGTTTGGCACCAAAGTGACTGAAAATCATCGTCCACTCTTTCTCACTATTCGGCAACTTGGTTTTTTCAGTACAGTGTGAAAAAAGATACCACGGGGTCTCTGCTGATGGCTGAAACGACTCGATATGGAATTCAGCTAAACGTGGCGCCATCCATTCATGAACACTCAAAACCTGAAATTCGCCGCGTTGTTCCCCCAAAATTTCCTGATACTCATCGCGGTAACACAACACGGTGGCAGGATCGACACCAACCATCGGAATCCCCAGTTCAGCAACCTCACGGAGAAACGCAGCAGTTGAACCGGCCGTTGCCGTAAACTGTTTGAGGAACCCCTTCACATGTTGTGCTTTACCGTTGGGTTTAAACGGCAGCAGCACCGGATGTTTGCCTAACCGGATCACTAATTCAATAAAGTCATCGACCACATCCGCATCGTAATAGCTGGTAAACGGATCCTGAACAATGATGACATAGTCCTGACGCAGAGATTCAGGAATTTGAGCCAGCCCGTCAGAATGATAAGGAATCAGTGCCTTATGACGAACCCGTTTGGCAAGTGTCGGCACCGTCAGCAAAGGCGCATCAATGTAACCCATTGTCGAACGTGTAAGGCGTTGCATCCACTGCTGTGATAAAACACCATTCACTAACGTGGGCACTTTTGCCATCAGCGGCAGCATGGTTTCAATATTGGCAACCAGATAATCTTTGGCAGGGCGCGGATAGCGGGTATGGTAAAGATTCAGAAAACGGGCACGGAAACTCGGCACATCCACTTTAATCGGACATTGGCTGGCACAGGCTTTACAAGCCAGACACCCATTCATCGCTTCATAAACTTCATGAGAAAAATCACCGTCTTGCTCTTTCTTCCAAGCATGGCGAATCCGATCAATCAGCGTTTTCACCGATAACGTCGAGTTCAAGGTTTGTCGTTCTAAATCAAGAATATCAATCCCCTGTTCAGTTAGCTGACGCAACCATTCGCGAACTAATCCGGCCCGGCCTTTAGGAGAATGACGTCGATCTGCTGTCACTTTCATTGAGGGGCACATCGGAGAGCTGGTTTCATAATTAAAACAGAGGCCATTGCCGTTACATTCCATCGCCTGCTTGAAACTGTCACGCACCTGAATATCGATTTGGCGATCAAAATAACCCCGTTTGACATCCGAGACTTTCACCAGTTGATGATCACTATCCAGCGGGGTACAGATTTTCCCCGGATTCATCTGATTATGCGGGTCAAAAGCAGCCTTAACACGCCGGAGTTCCTGAAACAGTTCTTCACCGAAGAATTCCGGACCATACTCAGAACGATAGCCTTTACCGTGCTCTCCCCACATCAAACCGCCGTATTTGGCAACCAGTTTGACCACTTCATCCGAAATGCGGTGCATCATTGCTTCTTGTTGCGGATCGCACAGATCTAATGCAGGACGTACATGTAAGACTCCGGCATCCACATGGCCAAACATCCCGTAAGCCAGTGATTTAGAATCGAGCAAGGTGCGAAATTCAGCAATAAAATCGGCCAGATTCTCAGGCGGAACACAGGTATCTTCAGTAAACGCGACGGGTTTAGCCCGCCCCTGCGCAGCCCCGAGTAAACCAACGGCTTTCTTTCTCATATTGTAAATACGATTGATACTGGCCAGATCCTGACAGACCTGATAGCCGATAATACCCGCAGCTTCACTTGCTATCATCTGATCGAGTTTGTCAGTCAACGCCTGAACCTGAGACTCGATTTCAGCCAGATCCTGGCCTGCGTATTCAACAATATTAATCCCCTGCATCTCTTGGCCGGGGACATCAGACAACAAATCTTTGACGCTGTGCCAGACAATATCCTGTTTTGCCAGATTCAACACTTTCGAATCGACCGTTTCGACAGATAAGGCCTGTGCTTCTACCATCAATGGCGCATTTCTGAGTGCCGATTCAAAGCTGTTATACTTGACATTGACCAGCACCCGCACCTTGGGAATCGGTGTTAAATTCAGCTTGGCCTCGGTAATAAATGCCAACGATCCTTCAGCGCCACACAAAACGCGCGTGAAATTAAACGTATCATTGGCCTCATCGAGTGCGTTTTTCAGGTCATACCCTGTCAAAAACCGATTCAAAGGCGGAAATTTATCCAGAATCTGCGCGCGTTTTTCCCGACAAACGGATTCCGTAACTGCCAGTGCGTTGGCCGCATAGGTCGATTGTTGCGGTAAGCCAGCCGACAGATCAGTTTCCAGAATCGAACCATCAGCGAACACGGCTTGTAATGACAAGACATGATCCGAGGTTTTGCCATATTTGAGCGATCCTTGTCCCGATGCATCGGTGTTTATCATGCCGCCGAGCGTCGCCCGGTTACTGGTAGAAAGGTCAGGAGAAAAGAAATAGCCATAAGGTCTGACAGCATCATTGAGTTGATCTTTGATCACCCCGGCCTGCACCCGGACCCATCCTTCTTCAGGATTGATTTCGAGAATATTGTTCATATGGCGGGATAAATCGACGACTATGCCTTTCGTCAACGATTGTCCATTCGTCCCTGTTCCACCGCCGCGAGCCGAAAAAGTCACGGTTTTATAAACCGATTTCGCACTCATTTTCCCTATCAGCGCAACATCTTCTGTAGTTTTGGGATGAATGACTGCTTGCGGTAACTGCTGATAAACACTATTGTCTGTAGACACCGCAAGACGGCTTGAATAATGGGTTTCTATATCACCGGAAAATCCGTGAGATTCAAGCTCTTGTAAAAATTGGAATATGACGGGATCAATATCGGATTGATGGTGAAGTCTCGGTAACATTTGCTTCCTGTCCGTACGACGCTGACTTCAATGCAGCGATGGGTTAAATACTTTTTTGTTCTTGATCTTTGAATCAGGTCACTTTACAACATTTAAAGAGGCGATTAAAACAGAATCTCGGTTCAAGAATAGGAAAAGGCATGATGTGATGCCTTGTTGTTGAAATATTTTGATGGACAATCATATGAAAAAAAGTCAAGTAGTCACCACAGAAGATATTCTGCTGATGTTGTGCCAGTCTGTTTCTAAGGTGCTTACGACAGCAACCGCTTCGCAGATTCATTATTCTGCTATGGTTCAGAAAATTAACAAAACTGCACTCAAGCCTGATTTTGGTTGTTTTGTGCTTTTCGATGGCGGGTTTACCGGATTGGTTGTCATTAACTTCAATGCTAAAGCGGCACTGGAGATTTATAGTAATTACATGCGTAATATGGGAATGCCGGAAGAAGAACTGGCCGTACTGCATACATCAGACGAGGTCGGTGACGTACTCGGCGAACTGATGAATCAACTCGTGGGTGATTTCACCAATAAAGTCCGCAAAGAACTACAAACCAATATTACCCAAAACCAGCCGAAAATGCTGTCACTCAACAAACAGGTTCTGCTGTCTGTTGATACCAATCTCGATCGTCCTCAGGCTCGTCGGGTGACCTTCTCTACTGAAAAAAACAACATTTTCTATCTTGAGCTTGCAATGGACAAAACCGAATTCATTCAGTTGGAAGAGTTTGACGTTTCTGAAGATGAAAATCCAGACGATATTCTGGAATCAACATGGCAACAATCGGCTCACAAGTCATCCACGCAAGTGTCCGATAATCGTCAGAAAAATCAAGATGAACAACAGGATAACGCCAACGCTACCGATTTACTCGATCAACTCGGCCTATAAGCGAGCGCCCCACTCTCAAGCAATTTTATCCGGATAAAGTCGCTTTTATCCGGATCCACTTTCACGCCATCAAGCACAGAAAACCCATCGTTATATTGATATTCGTATTCGGTACTCTCAACCCAGAATCTTCATGCGCTGCAACCGACGACTACCTTTTCATTTCCCGTCAGAAAAGTTAGAATGGCGAACTTTGCTGTACATCTCAACTCCCTATATTTCAGGTCAATGAATAAAGAAAAAGCCCTTAAAAAAATAGCCAAATGCTTGGAACTTGGTAATTCCGCTAATGTGAATGAGGCGGCAAGTGCCATCAAAATGGCGCATAGCCTGATGTTAAAATATGGTCTGCATAAAGATGATATTGAATTCATCAAAATGGGGAAAACCCAGTCATCTCACCTGCTTCCCACGCAAATCAGCAGTCATTTGCTGCGTATTATTCGCGGCATCAACACCAAGTTTGGTGTTGAAGCAGTATTGCTGAATCATAAGGGGCTCAAAAGAGCAGAATTTATCGGTGAAGCGGATCGCGCTATTTTCGCTGCTTTTGCTTTTGATGTGATTTACCGGGAAATGAACGAACAGACGGGACAATTCCGTAATAGTTTTGCCGGTAGTGGTACATCGACACAAGAAGTGTCGCGCCGGGTGAACTCTTTTGTCTCCGGCTGGATCGAAGGCGCACTGGAAAAACTACCGGATATCACCCCCGATCAGGATTCCGCAGATAAGATCAACAGCTATATTGATCGAGAATTCCAGAACATTGACCGAGAGACTTTTAAGAAACAGCTCAAAGAGGCGATGAAAAATTTGACCGAAGATTACGAAACCGGATTGAAAAAAGGACGTAAAATTTCTGTCAACAGACCGATTGATGGTGCACAGGCACCAAAATTATTGAAATAATTCATCCGAATTATTGTCTACAATGTGATAGATAATTTTGATTCATAATATGAGAATAACAATCAGGGAGTATCTCAGTGAAACGAACCATTATTATGCTTTCTCTGCTCTCGCTACTGGCCGGGTGCGAGGCAACACAAAGGCAGAATGCAACAACGGGTGAAAACGAAACCAATTCAACCACAAAAGGCGCATTGATTGGTGCGATTTCAGGAATTGCCGTTGGCCTCGCCTCCGGTGACAACGCCAGAGAACGGCGACAACGAGCACTCGTTGGTGCTGCCGGAGGAGCCGCTATCGGTGGTGGTGTCGGCTACTACTTTGACAAACAGGAAGCCGCATTAAGACGTTCTCTTGTCAATTCGGGCGTTCAGGTTGAGCGTGTAGGAGAACATCAATTACGTTTACGCATGGAAAACGGGATCGGCTTTAATACCAACGATTACCACCTCAATGCTTCGATTCACAATACATTAAACGGTGTGGCCAAAATTTTAGTCGAATATCCCGAGACCAGTTTAGTCATTGAAGGTCATACCGATAGCACCGGTAGTGACCGCACCAACCAAGTATTATCAGAAAAACGGGCAGAATCGGTACGCCAGTATCTTGTCTCGCAAGGTGTTGCTCCCGGTCGGGCTATTGCCCGGGGTATTGGTGAGCGCCGTCCGCTGTGCACCAACAGCACCCCACAGGGAAGACAGTGTAACCGACGGGTTGAAATACAGATCCTACCGCTGAAATAAACTGACACCTATTCCGGATCAGATGTTACGCTGACTCCGGAATATCAACCTTCGGGATCGGAGTGCCATTGAGATTATTACTGATAGGTTTGCTGCTGTTGCTCTCATCTGCTCATGCAGCCGACATCAATTCCCTGCGTCAACAGGCTATCTTGCGTGACAGAGACGCCCAGTATCAACTTGCCTTGCATTATCAACAGGGCCAAGGTGTCAAAGCTGATGCTAAACAAGCATTTTACTGGATGGAACAAGCCGCAGAAAACGGCCATACGCAGGCACAACTACAGGTCGCGAATGCCTATCTCAATGGCAGCAATGGTGTCACACCGGATCAGACCCAAGCAATTTATTGGCTGACCCGGTTGGCGACGCAAGGCGATGCTTCAGCACAACTCAGGCTCGGGCAACTCTATGAACGAGTGACAGAGCTATCGGGTGAAACCCAAGCCCTGATCTGGTATCGGATTGCCGGGCTATCCGACCCAACCGCAGAACAACGCTATAGCCAGTTACTCGAACAACAGTTCAATCATCGCAGAATGAAAGAGATTTCTCAGCGGAAGGCACTTGAGGGCACTCAAACCACAACTTCTGTATCTCCTCTGCCTAAAAGCGCGCAAATCGATACCACCCAAATCACTCTGACCCAAATTGTATCCGGTATCATCGGAGCATTTCTATTACTGGCAGTAACATTACTGGGCATTGCTTATGCCCGGCTCAAAAAGCGACTCAAAAAACAGCTCAGCACAGCGGAATCCATATCCCCTGAGCTTCAGCCACACCCATCGGAACCTGCCCCGAT
This sequence comes from Vibrio ruber DSM 16370, assembly GCF_900163965.1. Classification (GTDB taxonomy): domain Bacteria; phylum Pseudomonadota; class Gammaproteobacteria; order Enterobacterales; family Vibrionaceae; genus Vibrio; species Vibrio ruber. The sequence goes on along the minus strand of NZ_FULE01000027.1, from coordinate 39,428 downwards.
TCAGTCCGGCACTAATATGCAACAGCACAAAATCAAACAGCAGGAACAAACGATTCGCAAACAAAAGCAACAGATGACGATGCTGTTTCAGGAGCTGAAACGCTTACAGCAGGCACAACCCAAACAGCAACCCCAACCAGCCCGGGTAGAGAACCTCGATCTGGCATGTGCCTTATTTGGTTTTTCAACCACAGCTATTCCGGATATCAAACACATCAAACTGCGTTATAAACAGCTAAGCAAAATCTATCACCCCGATATGAAGGGCAGCGATGAAGAGATGAAACGTTTAAATCAAGCACTAAAATCTCTTTTAGCTCATCAGCAAAAAACCTCCACGCAATAAGTCCCCGAATCGTGTCTGTATAGTGGCACCTTTACTGTAGCCAATAAATTGAATCAGCTCGTAAGAAACCGATTGATAACGTCACTCAAAGCGTATTAATTCACAACTCGTGTCCTCCCTAATTTTCTGTTTGCCTCATCCCTTTTGACTTCAGATTTAGTCAGACCACACACGTATCTCACCGCTATATCAGTTCGCATTCACGGCAAAGAAATAGTCATAATGAGATCTTGATAACAGAAAAGTACAAATTTAAGCCAATTGGTACTTGATCAGTCATCCAATATAAAATACTGTATATATGAACAGCATGTATAGGGAAACAGTATTATGCGTTTGTTGAATGATTTTATGAACTCATCCGGAGCCCCCCACTATGTCGGTCGTCATACACCCAAAGGTGCGACCCGGCACTGTGTCATGGAAAGCTCGCTTTATGATCGTTTGGCGCAACTCTCTCGACTGCCACAGTGGATTCTGGTTACCTCTGAATCCTACCGGCCTGATCTGCGCGCCCTTGACTCATATAAGATTCCGAGCCATCAAGTCGTGCAACTGAGACCCTCACGGACAATGGATGAATATCATGTAATCCGCAAAGCGATTCTATCGGGCAATGCCTGTGCCATCGTCGCTTCGCAACAGCTTACGGAACAAGCACAAACACGACTCATCCAACTGGGGCAACAATATCACTGTGAGGTTTTCTTTGTGGCAGAGTCCAACCGTCACTATCACTAGGGGCTGTTGAGAAACACCGTACACCAACCTATACGACGCTCACTATTTCTTTCAGACTTGGGGGATTTTTGAACTGCGACCGCGGAAAAATATCCCCCTTAAAGCAAACGTTTGCTTTTTCTCTGGCAGTGAAAAATAGTTCTGGTATGATGCGCTCAGAAATCGGATATCCCGTGATGACTTCACTTTGTGTCTGGTTAACGGGTATCTGTCAGTTGAACCGATTACTTTTTAGATAGGAATGTCTGAATGAGCCTCGCCGATCAAATTCTCGCCGTCAATGACGACCTCCCCATTCGCACCAGTAAACCCGTTCACAGTGGAAAAGTGCGTTCCGTTTACTGGTTAACTGAAGAAGATAGCCGCCGCCTGATTCAACAAAAAGGTTACAACGTCGCAGCGGATGCCCCGCTGGCGATTATGGTGATTAGTGACCGCATCTCTGCTTTTGATTGTATCTGGCACGCTGAAGGTGATGTTGCCGGGGTTCCGGGAAAAGGCGCCGCACTGAACGCAATTTCCAATCACTGGTTCGAACTGTTTCGTCAACAGGGTCTGGCAGACAGTCATATCCTTGATATTCCCCATCCGTTCGTCTGGATCGTTCAAAAAGCCACTCCAATTAAAATTGAAGCAATCTGTCGCAACTACATTACCGGTTCAATGTGGCGAGCCTATGAAAAAGGTGAGCGGGAGTTTTGTGGGATTCAGCTTCCCGAAGGGTTAGAAAAAGATAAGCAACTGCCTGAGATGCTGATCACGCCATCGACCAAAGGTATTCTCAAAGGGATTCCCGGTGTGCCAGAGGCCGATGATGTCAATATCAGCCGCCAAGATATCGAAGCAAACTACGCTGCATTTAACTTCCGTCGTCCGGCTGATATCGATTTATATGAGAAGTTACTCAAAGAAGGCTTTGATGTGATCAGTCAGGCGCTTGCGGATATCGATCAGATCTTCGTTGATACCAAATTTGAATTTGGTTATGTCACCGATGCTCAGGGGCAAGATAAACTCATTTATATGGATGAAGTCGGTACACCGGATTCCTCAAGAATCTGGGATGCTCAGCAATATGTGGCCGGCAATATTGTCGAAAATTCAAAAGAAGGCTTCCGTCAATTTTTGCTGAACTACTTCCCTGACCCGGATATTTTGCTCAACAAGACGCGGATGCCTGAACGAGAAGCTCTCGCCAGAGATAATGCCTTACCATTAAAAGCATTACTGGACGTATCTGAAACTTATACCGGTATTGCCGAGAAGATTACGGGTCAGCCGATTCACCTGAGTGACAACCCCAAACAAGAAATTATTGAAATACTTGACCGTGAATATGGCCTGATTCAGCATTCATAATGCCCGGCTGAACAATAATCTTATCCGCTCATCGCGACACTGACGATGAGCGGATTCAAATTACGGTTTGCTTTTACCACTCAATCAACAGTTCGTCAGCCTCTGTCATCTGAGTCGCATGACACCCCAGCCTTTCTATCTCATGTAGCTGTTGTGTATCTAAGGCATAAGGCATCATCACTTGTAACGTATTAATACCTTCCGCTTTTGCTAACTTTGACAAGATCATCAGATTTTCTTGATCACTACGTCCCAATGACAGATTTTGGAGGGCTTTCTTCCACAAACGTTCATCCGGGGCTAATCTCTGACCAGCCATTTGCGGTGTTTCATCATGCACAATATGCTCTATATGAAAAAAGACTTCAAACAGTGTCCATTGTTTATGACATGCAGCGTCCAGGAATGCGGTGTAATCAAATACTCCCCGGACTCGGCTCGGTTGAATCATTTCGTCCCCCACGAAAGTGACAGCACCATAGACACACTATGATCCGACAATCCGGTTATAGCAATAGAATATAAGAAAACGATATTTTATGACCGAAAACATATATATAATTGCTCTATCAGATGCATATAAATAACAACTGTTGAACAAATATTTAGCTTACTGATATGAATAATTCATATTTTGTTTAACAAATAAACTTGTGTTTATTCACTAAAACGCAAACATTGATAAACCAGCTTCAAAAAATCCGACAATTAACCTGCGAGAATGAGGGAAACGTCAAATTGCCTCTATTTACAACCGACAGGAGTATCCGTAAAATTTGCTCCGGTTCCCCCTTCATCATCCTACAAAATATAGGCATACAATGAACAACGACAAACGCCCTTTATATATCTCCCATGCGGGCTCCATGCTTCTCAGTACACCACTGCTCAACAAAGGTGCAGCTTTTACCGCAGAAGAAAGAAGCTCATTTAACCTTGCCGGTCTGCTTCCCGAAGCAACGGAAACCATTCAGGAACAAGTTGTCCGTGCGTATCAGCAATATTGTAATTTCGATAATGACATGGATAAGCACATCTATCTTCGTAATATACAAGATACCAACGAGACACTCTTCTACCGGCTGGTTCAGAATCACATCACCGAGATGATGCCGATCATCTATACACCGACTGTCGGTGCAGCATGTGAAAACTTCTCTAATATTTATCGCCGTGGTCGGGGATTATTTATTTCCTATCCGAACCGCAATCAAATTGATGACATCCTCAATAATGCTTCTAACCATCACGTCAAAGTCATCGTCGTAACCGACGGTGAGCGCATTCTTGGTCTGGGCGATCAGGGGATCGGCGGTATGGGTATTCCAATCGGAAAACTGGCTCTGTATACCGCCTGTGGTGGCATTAGCCCGGCTTATACCCTGCCGATCGTGTTGGATGTCGGTACCAATAATCCCCAACGACTGGCAGACCCAATGTATATGGGCTGGCGTCATCCGCGAATTACCGGCGCTGAATACGATGCTTTCGTTGAAGAGTTCATCCAAGCCGTACAACGCCGCTGGCCGGATGCACTGGTTCAGTTTGAAGACTTCGCCCAGAAAAATGCCATGCCACTGCTTGAGCGTTACAAAGACCGGATTTGCTGTTTTAACGATGATATTCAGGGGACGGCCGCAATTACCGTCGGTTCTTTACTGGCTGCATGTAAAGCTGCGGGCAGCAAACTTTCAGAACAGCGAATCACCTTCTTAGGTGCCGGATCCGCTGGATGCGGGATTGCCGAAGCAATTATTGCTCAGATGGTTTCAGAAGGTATTTCCGATCAGCAAGCGCGCTCACAGGTCTATATGGTTGACCGTTGGGGATTACTTCAAGAAGGTATGCCAAACCTGCTGGATTTCCAACAACGTCTGGTTCAGAAAAAATCCAATACCCAAGATTGGGAAGCAGAAGGAACAGGGTTCTCACTGCACGATGTGGTTCGCGAAGCCAAGCCAACCGTGTTGATCGGTGTATCCGGTGCTCCGGGACTCTTCAGCGAAGAAATCATCCGCGAAATGCACCAACACTGTCCGCGTCCGATTATCTTCCCGTTATCTAACCCGACAAGCCGGGTGGAAGCTTTGCCAAGCGATTTGATCGCATGGACAAACGGCGAAGCGCTGGTTGCAACCGGTAGCCCGTTTGAACCGGTCATGTTAGGCGACAAGCTCTATCCGATTGCTCAGTGTAACAATAGTTATATTTTCCCCGGCATCGGGCTTGGTGTACTGGCAGCCAATGCAAAACGTGTCACCAAGGAAATGCTGATGGAATCAAGCCGGGCATTGGCTGAATGTTCACCACTGGCCATCAATGGTCACGGTTCACTCCTGCCACCTTTGGAAGCAATTCACTCTGTTTCGAAGAAAATTGCAATGGCGGTCGCGAAAAAAGCCATTGAACAAGGCGTTGCTGATGCAATTACACCGGAAGCACTGGAGCAAGCAATCGAGCGTAACTTCTGGCAACCGGTTTATCGTCGTTATAAGCGAGTTGCATTCTAAAAACAGTTAACGATATCAATATGATAAAATAAGCCTCTGTTACAGAGGCTTTTTATTTGCAAGGATCATTCATACCATGTTGCACTTTTTCAATCCTGCGGGACAATATCTCGCCCCTTATCTGGAAGAGATTGCCATTGCATTGATTGCCTGCCTGCTGGTGATGCTGGGTGGCGAAATTAATGCGCTATTACGCCGCATGTTGCGTAATCAGCACTTTGTCATTCGCACATTTACCTTTATATTACTCAATGCATTCGGTTATGGATTTATCATCGTCAAACTAAGCCCTGACTTAGCTCGGACACTTGCCCATTTAGAACGAGGCACCATGTTTGTCGTTGTCATTGTCAGTTTTGTTGGTATTGGGCTCTGGGCCCAAAAAAACCGGCAAATATAATTCAGTAAAAGGTATATCGTTATCCACTCTCGTTTCAGTAAATATTGCACCGACAGCGGTTATATCAGCAGGATATGCCGCTGGTGCTTTCAGGTAATGAAAGGCTTGCTTGTCATGCTGCTGATTCTGGCCGTGTCGCTGTACGCCATCGATCGCTGGATTAGTTGGAAAACACAAAACCAGATACTCACCAATACAGATCATCTTGAGCATTACCAAGTTGCAGTGGTGTTAGGCACCAGTAAATATCTGGGACGAGTCCTCAATGCGTATTACACCCATCGTATAGAGGCCGCGATTGAGCTCTACCGTTCAGACAAAGTGACCCATTTTTTACTCAGCGGTGATAATGCGCACCGTTCCTACAATGAACCATGGACCATGAAACGTGATCTGATGAAAGCTGGTATCCCGGAGCAAGATATCGCTTTAGACTATGCCGGGTTCAGAACGCTCGATTCGATTGTCCGCGCTAAAAAGATCTTTGATACCAATCATTTTCTGATTATTACGCAACGTTTCCATTGTGAACGGGCTCTGTTTATCGCCAACTATCATCAAATTGATGCTGCTTGTTTCGCTGTCCCCGGCCCGACTCACGGAACGGATCTCAAAATAAGAATCCGTGAGATTTTTGCCCGGGCCCGGGCGATCCTCGATCTGTTTATCATCGATGCCAAACCGAAGTTCCTTGGTCCTAAAGAGCCGATTTTCTCCGATGATGCACCGGCACAAATATCTGAAAGCCCCTCTGCCGATACAAAAAATCCTCACACCGCTGAGTAAACTCGCGAGAAGAGACCCGATTCTGTTAAGATCAGCGGATAATGGCGGTCAATCATCAAAACGGGAACATCACGCGGTCCAATAAGCTGCAGCCCGTTTTGCTGTAAACCGCTTCATTGATTATTTATTTCAACCATAAAAAAGAGCAATGTCATGTCTTCAGTCATCAAGGGAACCCTCAGTAAACTACGTGCGACCCTCAACCCAAGCACCGAGTATTTTCTCCCGGTCGGAGAAACGGAAGTCGCCTTAAATCCACTGATCGGTCGCTCACTATCCCTCACCTATACCGGCAATATATATTGCTGTCATTGCGGCAAACGCACGAAAAAAAGTTACGCGCAGGGGCATTGCTATGTCTGTATGCAGAAGTTAGCCAGTTGCGATATGTGTATTATGAAGCCGGAAACCTGTCACTATGAGCAAGGGACCTGCCGGGAACCGGAATGGGCACAATCACACTGTATGACCGACCATTATGTCTATCTATCTAACACATCCGGTCTCAAAGTCGGTATTACCCGTCATTCTCAGATTCCGACCCGCTGGATCGATCAAGGGGCGACACAAGGATTACCGATTTTCAAAGTGAAGAATCGTTATATTTCCGGCTTAATCGAAGTCGAATTGGCGCAGCATATTGCCGATAAAACCAACTGGCGCACCTTATTAAAAGAAGATCAAGATCCGCTTGCGCTTCATGAACAGGCAGAAAAACTGCGCCCATTAGTTGAGGAGACGATTGCAACCATCCGTCAAACATACGGAGAAGATGCCGTCACAGCGGTCAATCCGGACATCACTGATATCCAGTTCCCGGTGCAACAACACCCGACCAAAATCGTGTCACACAATTTTGATAAAAATCCCCAAGTATCCGGCCTCTTACAGGGGATTAAAGGACAGTATCTGATTCTGGATACCGGGGTGATTAACATTCGTAAATTCACATCATATGAAGTTGAATTTCAACCGCTTGAGTCCAATTGAAACCACCTCGATAGTTAGAGAACTCACCGGGTAGCATTAATATTACCACGATGATGTGTGGTATATGATGTGTGAGAACAATCATGTTCCACACATCATATTCGCCCACTTATCCCTTATCCCGATCACTGCAATTAAGCTTCTTCCAGACGACGCAAATGTTCAAATAAATGATGAATTTCCGCTTCAGTGTTGTAGTGCATCATTCCGATACGCAGCACACCATGACTTTCAAGTCCTAAGCGTCGCACCAACCCCAAAGCATAAAAGTGGCCATGCCAGACACAAATATTCTGCTCTCCCAAAGCTTTGGCAATTACCGCCGGGGTATGATGTGCAAAACGCAGCGCAAACGTCGGGGTTCTTACCGCACTGTCAGCGACATCAGCGCCGTACAACTGTGCTGAAGTCAACGTATCTGTCAGTGATAAGAACAACGCAGCTAACCGTTGCTCATGCTGTTGATACTGTGTGAAGCTCTCAGCCAGCCTCATTCTAAGTGAGTCCTCCGCGTTGCCCCATTGAGCAAGATATTCAATGGCACCGATCACACCAGCCAAACCTTCAAAATTCAGTGTCCCCGTTTCATAACGCCCCGGGCCGGCATTTGGCGCCGGCTCAACTTTATATGGCATAAAATGCGCCAGCCAGCGTGGCGCAATGTACAAAATACCGATATGGGGACCATAAAATTTATACGCGGAACAGACAAGGAAATCACAATCCAATGCCTGAACATCAATTAACTGATGCGGGGCAAAATGAACCGCATCAACATAGACCAATGCCCCGACCCGATGCGCAGCTTCGATGATGCGCCGGATATCAACAATCGCTCCCGTGGTATTCGACGCATAGGTCACGGCCACCAGCCGCGTTCGTTCACCGATGAGAGAGAGGAGATGCTCAACATCCAGTGAACATTGATTCTCATCCACCCGGGCCTGACGGATCACGGCTCCTCGGTCAGTGGCTGCCTGCTGCCAGCTCGACACATTGGCATAATGATCCAGCTCAGTGACAATCACTTCATCCCCACTTTGCCATTCGCGACTGATAATCCGGCTCAGATGGAACGTCAGCGTGGTCATATTTGCCCCGAACACAATATTCTCCGGTGCCGGGGCATTCAGCAATGCCTGACCCGCTTCTCTCGCCTGCGTCACCAGCCGACTGGTGTGAAAACTCGTCGGGTAATACCCGCCCACATTTGCAGTCCCGCCGGAAAGATACTGTGTGATTTGCTCTCCGACAATCGCCGGGACTTGGCTTCCGCCCGGCCCGTCAAAGAACAGCGGTAATGCTGATTCATCCTGCCGGAATACCGGAAATTGCTGGCGGGCAGCCTCAGGCGTGAAATTCATGGTTACCATCCTTCGCCGTAAGGACAAACACATCCATATGCCCTTCTTCACCATGTTCTATCGCACGGATCGGGGTCGCGTTATGCCAGAGCGCACTATCGGCCACCATCGCCACTTCACCATCCTCCAACACCTTACGGAAAAACGGAGCGGCATGATTATCCTGATAAAGCATCAGTTCTCCGCCGACAATATTATGACGATCAATCCCGATCATCGCGATATAGTCGTAACCGTCCTGATGAACCCCTTCCGGGGACACCATTGTTTCATCGAACACCGATGCTATGCGCATTTGATGAATATCGATAATTTGTCCGTCCGGTAAACCATTGGCTTCGACAAATAACTCGCACATCTCCCGTAAACCCTCACTCTTCAGTGTTTCTTGCAACACGGGTTCAAACTGACGCTTAATATCCCCCTGAAACGGGTTATATTGACTGGATTGCGTGAAATCGTGTTTATCCACTTCAACCACCTTGCCACCGACGAACTGAACCACCGAATAACGTCTGAGCCGGTATTGCCCGTCGGCATGGGTTGTATGAGGGAGTTGTCGGAACGAAGGTGCCAGTTGATGGATCGCCGTATCACTCAGATGAGTAATATGCAGTGTATTCTCATGTTGATGAATCATATTCAATTCCTCTACCAAGAATTAGCATGATTTTACATTTTTATAACAAAAGAATAGTCGATTCATTTGTATTTTCCATAAAAAGTAAATCAAAATACAATTAAAAATAACAAATTCAGGATATTGAACTAAAACATCATTAAAAACTGTACTATCCCTTCAACAAAGCAACAAAAGCACAGCAATATTCGGAACTTTTACCTAGGGGTTGTTGACCTTTCGTGGTTGAATTTTGTTCAATCTGAACGGGTATTGATCGCGGCGCGGGGCATGCCGCTTAGCTATCCTAAGCAAATGACCCGCAACAAAGAGCAAGACACGTTCAGATGAACCCTCTGGGCAGCATTTGTCGCTCATTTATCCAGCGTTAGGTCATGGTTCATGTAGATCGCTACACTTCACATGACCTGCCTTGACTAAATGCACGACAAATTGCTGCAAAAAACATCACGAAAGATCAACAGCCCCTAGATCCTCACACCTAATGAACGCGGATAACGCCAACCGAAATCACGACTAAAAAGTTCGCGTAACCCATTGCTTTATCTCCCCACTGCCATCTATAACCTTTTCTTTCATAATATGCTTTTTTTCATACTTTTATTGAATGAAGGAATCTCCTACAATCATGAGTCAGATAGAATAAAACGATTCCCTCGAGGATAAGATGAGCAACATAAAGCATTCTAAATTGATGATTCTTGGTTCCGGACCTGCCGGTTATACAGCCGCGGTTTATGCAGCTCGCGCCAATCTGAATCCTGTGCTGATTACCGGTATGCAACAGGGTGGTCAGCTGACCACAACGACGGAAGTCGAAAACTGGCCCGGAGACGCAGAAGGGCTCACCGGACCGGGGTTAATGGAGCGCATGAAAGCTCATGCAGAACGTTTCCAGACCGAGATTATTTTTGATCACATTAATGAAGTAGATTTCAGCCAGCGACCTTTTACGCTCAAAGGTGACAGTCAAACCTACACCTGTGATGCCCTGATCATCTCAACTGGCGCATCAGCCAAATATTTGGGACTTCCTTCAGAAGAAGCATTTCAGGGTCGCGGGGTGTCTGCTTGCGCAACGTGTGATGGTTTCTTTTATCGTAATCAGAAAGTCGCAGTTGTCGGGGGTGGTAATACCGCAGTTGAAGAAGCACTATACTTAGCCAACATCGCGTCTGAAGTACACCTCATCCACCGCCGGGATAGTTTCCGTGCGGAGAAAATTCTGATTGATCGTTTGATGGATAGAGTCGCGAACGGTCAGATTATTTTACATACTGACCGCACGCTGGAAGAAGTCACGGGTGATGAAATGGGTGTCACCGGCGTACGTCTGAAAGACACCAAATCAGATACGATTGAGTCGCTTGATGTGATGGGCGTATTCATTGCTATTGGTCATCAACCGAATACTGAAATGTTTCAAGGCCAGTTAGAAATGAAGAACGGTTATATTATCGTTCAGTCCGGTCTGGAAGGAAATGCGACGCAAACCAGTATTGCGGGTATTTTCGCTGCCGGTGATGTGATGGATCATAATTATCGTCAGGCAATTACCTCGGCTGGAACAGGTTGCATGGCTGCACTAGATGCAGAACGTTATCTTGATAGCCTGTCAGAATAAGTGCATTATTTTTCACCATTTTTGAAGTGAAATCCCCTCAACCCGGTGGTGTCCCCACTGGGTTTTATTTTGTATACTAGTTGCTTGCGGGTGTACCGTGATACCGACTGGTAAACGCACCTTAATCAACTCATTCCTATAAAAGCCTTTACAATGGATAAGAATAAACAACGTAGCTTAAACCACTGGCTCCGCCAACAAAGCAAACTGGCAAAGCGCTGGCTGATGCTTGCTGTCGGGCTCGGTGTCCTCTCCAGTATTTTCTTACTGTTCCAAGCGGCTTTGCTGGCCTCGATCTTACACCAACTGATTATTGAACAGACGCCGAAAACGGATTTAATCCCTCATTTTCTGGGACTTGCAGCGCTCATTGCTGTGAGAGCAGGACTGAGTTGGGGACGAGAGATCGCCGGATTCAAATGCGGAGAGCAGATCAGAATCTATATCAGGCAACTGATTCTGGATAAACTCAGAGAGATGGGGCCGGCCTATATCAAAGGAAAACCGGCAGGTAGCTGGGCGACACTCGTCCTTGAACAAGTCGAAAACATGCACGACTTTTTTGCCCGGTACCTCCCCCAGATGTCACTGTCCGTGATGATTCCGTTTGTCATCCTCGTCGCGGTGTTCCCTGTCAATTGGGCTGCCGGATTGATTTTTCTGCTGACTGCACCATTAGTCCCTCTGTTTATGGCGCTGGTCGGAATTAAAGCTGCGGAAGCGGCACAAAAAAACTTCAAAGCACTGCAACGCCTCTCCGGCCATTTTTATGATCGCCTTCAGGCGATGACCACGATTCGTATGTTTGACCGGACCCAAGCCGAAGCCGAACATCTACGTGCAGCATCCGAAGTGTTTCGGATGAGAACCATGGATGTTCTGAGAATTGCTTTCCTTTCCTCTGCGGTATTGGAATTTTTCACTTCTGTTTCTATTGCCCTGACTGCGGTCTATTTCGGTTTCAGTTTTATCGGGGAACTGAATTTCGGTTATTACGGGGCAGAAATTACCTTATTCACCGGACTATTTGTGCTGATCCTCGCACCTGAGTTTTATCAGCCATTGCGGGATTTGGGAACCTTCTACCATGCAAAACAGCAAGCCGTTGGCGCAGCCGAAAGTATCGTTGAGTTTCTCCAAATCGATGTCAATGAGGTTAAATCCGGCACACAACCGGTTCCGACACCTGAAGAGATCACCATCGAAGCAGATGGCCTGGAAGTCATCAGCCCCGAAGGAAAAAGATTGGTCGGCCCGGTTTCATTCCGCCTCAATTCTCACGAAACGACCGCTTTAGTCGGTCCGAGCGGTGCGGGAAAAACCTCGCTGGTACAGGCGATTTTAGGCTTTATGCCTTATCGGGGAAAATTGCTGATCAATGGCGTTGACTTGCACGATCTCTCCCATGAAGACTGGCGGCAACTGATTAGCTGGGTCGGGCAAAATCCGTTACTGGTTCACGGGACAATTCGTGACAACGTCACCTTAAGTAAACGCCAGATTACTGATGAACAACTTGAAAATGCCCTCAAAGATTCTTTTGCGGCTGACTTTGTCGAAAACCACGGGCTGGATTACCTGATCAGTGACCGTTCCGGCGGGCTGTCTGTCGGTCAGGCTCAGCGACTTGCCCTCGCCCGGGCCATGCTGCAAAACGGTTCGTTCTGGTTGCTGGATGAACCGACTGCCAGCCTTGATGCCAGAAGTGAACAGTTAGTCATGCAGGGGCTGGCCAAACAGATTCATCAGCACACGACTTTACTGGTCACGCATCAACTTGCCCAACTCCAGAGCGTAGATAACATTCTTGTGATGCAAGACGGGAGAATCGTCCAGTCAGGCCATTATCAGACACTCAGTCATGAAGAGGGGTTATTTAAATCGATGTTAGCCGCCAATCATACACCGCAACCTGAACATCAGAAGGGGAATCTTGATGCGTGATTTGATCCCATTTCTCAAACTGTATAGAAAACATTGGTTTGGCCTGACACTCGGGATGATACTGGCTTTCTTGACCCTATGCGCATCTATTGGCTTACTGACACTATCCGGCTGGTTTTTGTCAGCAGCAGCAGTGGCCGGTTTAGGTGTCGCCCGACAATCGTTCAACTACATGTTACCCAGTGCTTTTGTCCGCGGTTTCGCAATCGGACGCACCGCGGGGCGATGGGGCGAACGAGTGGTCAGTCACAATGCAACCTTTAAAGTGTTGGCAGATCTACGGATTTTCTTTTTTAAGCAACTGTCGCCACTTATTCCCGGGCGAATCGCCAATCTCCGCGATGCCGATCTGCTCAATCGTCTGGTCGCTGATGTTGATGCGATGGATCATGTCTATCTGCGTCTGATCAGCCCCGTGATGATCGGTGTATTGGGCGTATTGGTGCTTTCTGCATTTCTGTACTGGTTTGACCCGGCGGTCGGCCTGACTCTCGGTGCAATTTTACTGGTCTTGCTGCTGTCTTGGCCGGTGCTATTTTACAAACTCGGCAAACGTAACGGTGCAGCGCTTACCCAAAGCAAAGCGAATTTTCGGGTGACCCTGCTCGACTGGATTCAAGGCTATAGCGAGCTGACGATTTTTGGTGCAGAACCAACGTATCGCCAAGCGATGCTGCACGATCAGCAAGATTTGATCTCACGGCAGTACATCAACACCCGTTATAGCGGATTTGCTCAGGCACTGCTCATGCTGGCCAGCGGCTGGACACTGGTATTCATGCTATGGTTTGTCGGCAATGGTGTCGGTCAGGCCGAGCCGGATCCGATGATCGCCATGGTGGTATTTGCCACCATGGCCAGTTTTGAACTGTTAATGCCGATTGCCGGTGCATTTCAGCATTTAGGTCAGACGCTCACGTCAGCGAGACGCTTGAATGAGGTGTTATCATCAGCGCCTGAAGTCACATTTCAGACCGAGCCGACACAACATAATGGCGCATTCGACATCCGCTTTGAGCAAGTTCATTTTCATTATCCGGAACATCAGCAACGTGTACTGACAGAGATTGATCTCCATATTCCCGCCGGACATAAAGTCGCAATTGTCGGTCAGACAGGTTCCGGCAAATCGACCCTGCTCCAGTTAATTTCCCGCTACTGGGATCCGAGTCAGGGTAAAGTTTCAATTGCCGGAACGGATCTGAAAAACTGGAATGAACACGATCTTCGCGCCTGTATGAGTATTGTCAGTCAACGGGTTGATATCTTAAACGGTACACTACGTGAGAACTTACAAATCGCGGCACCGGATGCTGATGATATGACTTACACCCAAGTTCTCAGTCAAGTCGGGCTGGATAAACTCCTTGACGAACCGGGACTGGATATCTGGTTAGGCGATGGTGGTCGTCATCTCTCCGGTGGTGAAAAACGTCGCCTGGGGATTGCCCGGGCTCTGCTCCATCAGGGCGATATTCTCTTGTTGGATGAACCGACAGAAGGACTGGATAAGCAGACCGAACAACAAATTATGGATTTGTTGCGCACTCATTATGCACACAAAACCGTTATTTTCATTACGCACCGCTTAATAGAGCTGGAACGGATGGACGCGATCTGCTTGATTGAACAGGGTCAGATTGTTGAATATGGCCGTCATGAAGCGCTCATGGCACAGCAAGGGCGGTATTATACGCTCAACCAGACACTGTAATGGTGTCGGCTTACCGGACAAAACACGGGATAAAAAAAGGTGCTTTCAAAGCACCTTTTTTATTGAATCTCACGATGTTCATTCAACCACTGCGGTCTAGCGTTGACGCCCTTTCGCCTGAGGCGCTGCTTTCTGGCCTCGCTGGTTTCTTCCTTTCGGTGCGGAAATTCGCTCTTCGTGACGTTTGACTGCCCGGCGAATTTTCTGACTTCTTGCCCGTTCGCGCTTGCGGGAAGTATTGTCTTTAGACACATCGATCATAGTGCGTTGTTCTGGTCGCAGTTCAACCAGTTTACGCAAATAATTCACTTCCGATAAACTGAGTTCAACCCAGCCACCGCGAGGTAACGCTTTATCGAGAAAGATATCGCCGTAACGGACACGCTTCAACCGGCTCACGGTCGTGTCTTGCGACTCCCACAAGCGACGGACTTCGCGGTTACGTCCTTCGTTGATCACCACATAAAATGTGTGATTCATTCCTTCCCCACCGGCGTATACGACGTCTTCAAAACGTGCAACCCCGTCTTCCAGCTCAACCCCACGAACAAGGTTCTTGATTTTCTGCTCGTTAATTTCGCCAAATACACGCACTAAATACTCACGTTCAACCTGACGGCTTGGATGCATCAATCGGTTGGCAAGTTCGCCATCGGTTGTAAATAACAACAGTCCGGACGTATTCGCATCCAGACGACCAACTGAAATCCAGCGTGAACCCCGGATTTTCGGCAGTCGGTCAAAAACAGTTCTGCGCCCTTCGGGATCATGCCGTGTGCATAATTCCCCTTCAGGTTTATAGTAAGCGAGCACCCGACATACCAATTCTTCATCGGCTTTCATTGAGACGACGTGTCCGTCAATCCGAATCACGGCACTTTCATCTTCTAAGCGCTCACCCAAAACAGCTACCTTGCCATTAACACTGACACGCCCGGCCCGAATCAACGTTTCTAACTCACGACGTGAGCCATGACCTGCGCGTGCTAAAACCTTTTGTAACTTCTCGCTCATTAACTTACCTTGCTTGTCGTCTTCTCAGACGTCGAATAAAAAATGCGACCACAAAATCGCGGTCGCACATTATCTCAAATCAAAGTGAAAAAAGCATCTATTTTGATAATACGTTTTGGCCATACGATTTCAGCAAAACTGTCGTTGCAACATCGTCATTTAAACGGTGCCGGATCACCCGCTCCCAGCCGTTGAACCACCATTTCATCTTCACTGAAGTCAATCACGGTTGTCGGCTGCTCTCCGAGGTATCCCCCATTGAGAATCACATCAACAACATGTTCCAGCGAATCACGAATTTCATCCGGATCGGATTCCGTGGTGTCTTTGCCCGGCAGAATCAACGAGGTTGACATCAGTGGCTCGCCGAGCGCTTCGAGCAAATCCAGCGCAATCCGGTTGTCCGGCACCCGGATACCAATGGTTTTCCGTTTCGGATTCATTAACCGCCGCGGGACTTCTTTGGTGCCTTTAAAGATAAAGGTATAAGGCCCCGGGGTATTGTTTCGCAACAATCGGAACGCAGTATTATCCACTCTGGCATACAGCGAAAGCTCAGACAGATCCCGGCACAACAGCGTAAAATTGTGTTTATCATCCAAACGACGGATTTGGCAAATGCGTTCCAGTGCCCGTTTATTCTCTAATTGGCATCCCAATGCATAACCAGAGTCAGTCGGATAAACAACAACCCCGCCATTACGAATAATCGCCACAGCCTGATTGATTAGTCGGGCTTGTGGATTTTCTGGATGAACATAAAAATACTGACTCATTATTACTCCTCACCATCGAGCAACTCGATGCTTACTCTACGGACAAGCCCCAATCTTTCCATACAGGTTCAATATCAGAAGGCAACCAAAGATTCCGACCTAACTCCATCCACGGAGAAGGATAATGGAAATCACTACCCTGAGAGGCTAGCAGTTTGTATTGTAACGCATAATTGGTCAGATTGCGCCTTTCCTGAGGGGCTTGTTGTGGTTGAGCCACTTCCATCGCATCTCCACCGGCCTCGGCAAATGCTTCAATCAAACGTTTCAGCCATTTGGTTGTCAGTTGATATCGTCCCGGATGCGCCAATACTGCTTGTCCGCCGGCCGCGTGAATTGCTTCAATCGCATCCTGCATCGAACACCAGTCCGGCGGGACATAGCCCGGCTGATTGCGGGTTAAATATTTTTTAAATACCTGCTGCATGGTCTTCACATAGCCATTTTCAACCAGCCATTGTGCAAAGTGAGCCCGGGTTATCGCCGCATCACCGGCAATTGCTTTGACTTCTGCGAGAATGCCCGGTCGGGTCACTTTCTCCAGGCGTTCCGCAATTATCGTCGCACGCGTATCGCGACGCTGCTTTTGCTGTGTTATCAGATCATGCAACGCCGCAGAAGTAACATCGACATTCAGCCCGACGATATGAATATCTTTGTTTTGCCAAACCGTCGAGATTTCAATGCCATCAATCAAACGGATCGGTAACTGTTGTGCATCGATAAACCGGTGCGCCGCATCTAAACCATCCACACAATCATGATCAGTAATCGCCAGCACATCAATATCAAACGAAACAGCACGAAGCAGAAGTTCTTCCGGAGATAATTTTCCATCGGAAGCGATGGTGTGACTATGTAAATCTATTTTCATCATTTTTTTGATTTTTCACCAATAAAAGCTTGACTTCAAACCTTCGCACTAGTTTACTAGTACAAAAATACACAACTGGACTCAGAGCCCCCATGTTACAAGAATTCAACATTAATCCAAAATCTCTCACCCTGATTTTGATTAGACAGGTTTCTGACGGGCAGGCAGATCGGTTGTAGAACGGATTGAATCTCTATCAGCATCGCGTCTGCGCGCTGACAACGCAAGTCGCTGGCGACGAAGGTATTAAGAATAAAGGATCAGTAAATGAATAACACCATTGATATTACGCAGCTCGGCACACTGCGCCTTCTGTCAGAAACCTTGCCCTATTCTGCAGACCCAACCGCTGTATTTCACACCTTATGTGGCGACAGAAGCGATTGCCTGCTGCTCGAATCGGCAGAGATTGATTCGAAAGCAAATCTGAAAAGTCTGCTTCTGATTGATGCTGCGGTGCGAGTGATCTGTTTTGGACATGAAGTGACGTTTCATGCACTGACAGACAACGGAGAACATCTGATTCATCACCTGATTCAGAATATTAAACCCGGAGTTGCCAGAACTCTGACCGGGCAAACGCTGACGCTCCACTTCGAGGCACCACAGACGGGGCTTGATGAAGACAGCCGCTTGCAACAGTCTTCGTCGTTTGATGCCCTGCGTCTGATTCAGCATAGTTTCGACCTGACCGGACTGGACAAACATGCCATATTTTTAGGCGGACTGTTTGCTTACGACCTCGTTGCCAATTTTGAGCCGCTGGGTAATGCTGAGGCCACCAACCAATGCCCTGACTATGTATTTTATGTGGCTGAATCCTTGATGATTATTGACCATCAAAACGGCAGTTGTCATGTTCAGGGGTCGCTGTTTAATCCGGATGAACAGACAACCGAGAGGCTATCACAACGACTGAAATCGATTGTTCATCAATGTCAGGACATTCAGCCGCTTCCTCCGGTAGCAGTCGGCCATGATGTGACGGTTTCCCCCTCGATGAGTGACACTGAATACTGTGATGTGGTCGATAATCTGAAACAGTATATTGTTCAAGGGGATATTTTTCAGGTTGTCCCTTCCCGGCGTTTTATTCTGCCATGCCCGTCCCCGTTAGCCGCTTATAAAAAACTCAAAGAAACCAACCCAAGTCCTTATATGTTTTACATTCAGGATGAAAAGTTTACCTTGTTCGGCGCCTCTCCGGAAAGCGCCCTCAAATATGGCAGTGATAACAATCAAATTGAGATCTATCCAATTGCGGGAACCCGCCCGCGTGGTAAAAACCCTGACGGTTCAATCAATTTCGATCTTGATGGCCGGCTGGAATTAGATCTTCGTAATGACAAAAAAGAGAATGCCGAACACATGATGCTGGTTGATTTAGCCCGCAATGACGTCGCCAGAATTGCTGAACCCGGCACCCGCTATCTTGCTGATCTGCTGAAAACTGACCGCTACAGTCATGTGATGCACTTAGTTTCCCGGGTCGTGGGTCAACTGAGACATGATCTGGATGCCCTGCACGCCTATCAGGCGTGTATGAATATGGGAACGTTGACCGGAGCGCCCAAGATCAGAGCGATGCAATTAATTCGTGCAGTTGAACAAGAGCGCCGGGGCAGCTACGGCGGTGCCGTCGGTTATATGACAGGTGAAGGTGATCTCGATACTTGTATCGTGATTCGCTCAGCTTATATCGAAAATGGTATTGCCAGCGTTCAGGCTGGTGCCGGTGTCGTTTACGATTCTGACCCACAGGCAGAAGCGGATGAAACCAGAGGAAAGGCTCAGGCCGTCATTGCTGCAATTCAGATGGCTCATCAGGCATCAGACCGCCCACAGGGAGAAAAACGTCATGGCTAATCTCATTTTTATCGACAATTTTGATTCATTTACCTACAACCTGGTTGATCAGTTCCGTTCACTCGGCCATCAGGTCACTATTTATCGGAATAATATCGAAGCCTCTCAAATCATGGCGACAATCAATCAGACTGAAGATCCTGTCGTTGTTCTTTCACCCGGCCCGGGTGCTCCTTCTGAAGCGGGCTGTATGCCGGAACTGTTACAACAGGTAATAGGTCAGGTGCCGGTGATCGGTATCTGTCTGGGTCATCAGGCGATTGTTGAAGCCTATGGCGGCCGGGTTGCAGGTGCGGGAGAAATCGTCCACGGCAAAGTCTCACTGATGGCACATCAAGCTCATACCGTTTATCAGGGCTTACCATCACCGATGACCGTGGCAAGATACCACTCTTTGGTTGCCTTAGAGATTCCCGAAACATTAACCATCACCGCTGAAGTGGACGGCTTAACCATGTCTGTGATTCATGAACAACACAAAGTGTGCGGCTTTCAATTTCATCCGGAATCAATCATGACAACTTATGGCGCAAAACTACTGGCCAATACCATTGAGTGGGCACTTCAAAAGAACTAAACCGAAATATGATTGACCAAACTAAAGTATCAAGCGAAGGAAAAGGACCACATGCAACCAATCATTGATAAACTGTTCTCACAGGTTTCATTATCTCAAGAGGAAGCCCATATCCTTTTTAGTCAGATTATTCGGGGTGAAATGGCACCGATTCTGATGGCCGCAATGTTAACGGCACTGAAACTCAAAGGTGAAACGCCCGAAGAAATCTCCGGTGCCGTACAGGCGTTGTTGGATAACGCTACCCCATTCCCTCGCCCTGACTACGATTTTGCCGATATTGTCGGTACCGGTGGCGACGGTGCAAATACCTTTAATATTTCGACGACCGCTGCATTTGTCGCTGCGGCCTGCGGTGTCAAAGTTGCCAAGCATGGTAACCGGGGCGTATCAAGCAAATCCGGATCGTCTGACCTGCTGGATGCATTCGGTATCGATCTGGCGATGACACCTCTGGCAACCCGGGAAGCACTCGACGAACTGGGGGTCGCTTTTCTGTTTGCCCCGCAGTACCATGGTGGCGTCCGGCACGCAATGCCTGTGCGTCAAACCCTCAAAACCCGAACGATTTTCAATATTCTCGGTCCGCTTATCAATCCGGCACGGCCGAATATCGAGCTGATGGGCGTTTATGACCCAGACCTCATTCAGCCGATTGCTCAGACCATGTTGAAAATGGGCATGAAACGCGCAGCGGTGGTTCATGGTTCCGGGCTGGATGAAGTCGCCATTCACGGCCCGACACTGGTGGCAGAAATACGAGATCAAACAATCACTGAATATCTCTTAACACCAGAAGACTTCGGATTAAAAACGTATCCTTTATCTGCGATTCAGGGCGGAACACCTGAAGAAAACCGTCAACTGATTGAAAATCTGTTGACGGGTAAAGGAACAGAGGCACAAATGGCGGCAGTCGCAGTGAATGTTGCACTATTACTGCGTCTCTTCGGCCGCGAAGATTTAAAAGCCAATACCCAACAAGCAATTGATATTATGCAATCAGGACAGGCATTCCAACGAGTCCGTCAACTTGCACAGCGGAGCTAATACAACATGACGACACAGTTATCAGAACACATCACTACAGAACATACGGAAATGGCAGAAGTCCTCGTCAAGATTGTGCGCGATAAACATCTCTGGCTTGAACAACGTCAACAAAGTCAGCCATTAGCCAGCTTTAAGCATTTACTTAAACCTTCAGACCGCAGTTTTTATGATGCGTTAAACACAGGAAAAGCAGCGTTTATTCTCGAATGCAAAAAAGCATCGCCTTCCAAAGGGCTGATCCGCGACGTATTTGATCTCGACTATATCGCATCGGTCTACAAGCAGTATGCCAATGCAATTTCGATTCTGACCGACGAGAAGTATTTTCAGGGAAATTTTGAATTTATTCCTCAGGTGCGCAATCAGGTGACTCAGCCGGTTCTGTGTAAAGATTTCATGGTCGATACTTATCAGGTTTATCTGGCTCGCCACTATGGGGCGGATGCCATCCTGCTCATGCTCTCCGTTTTAGACGATGAAACTTATCAGACACTGGCTCAGGTTGCTCATCAACTTAACATGGGGATTTTAACTGAAGTCAGCAATGAGGCTGAACTGGAGCGAGCCGTCGCCCTCAACGCAAAAGTGATCGGGATTAATAACCGTAATCTGAGAGACTTAACAACCGACCTGAGTCGAACCAAAGCACTGGCACCGAAACTACCAAAAGGCACCACGATTATTTCGGAGTCTGGCATATATACCCATCAGCAAGTCCGGGAGCTCTCTGCCTATGCGCAAGGTTTCCTGATCGGCAGTTCTTTAATGTCCGAGCAAAATCTGGAAATGGCGGTTCGCCGTGTGGTGCTCGGTGACAACAAAGTTTGCGGACTGACCCGTCCGGATGATGCTGCTCAGGCTTTCCGTGCCGGTGCCGTCTATGGCGGACTCATTTTTGTCGAAGCCTCCCCGCGCTATACCTCACCGGAGTCCGCTCGTGTGACCATGTCCGGTGCACCACTCAAATATGTCGGTGTATTTCAAAATCACACGGTTGAACAGGTGACAGAAATTGCGCATCAACTGCAATTAAGCGCGGTTCAGCTCCACGGTGACGAAGATCAAGCCTATGTGAACCAGCTCAGAGAGGTGCTGGCTCCTGATATCGCGATCTGGAAAGCTTACCCGGTTTCAGACCAGCTTCCGGCACGATTATCACAGCATATCGATCGTCATTTATACGATACCAAAGTTGGTCAACAGAGCGGCGGTACCGGACAAACATTTGACTGGCAACAACTGACCCAAGTAGAAGGCGTCATACTTGCCGGCGGTTTATCGCCGGAGAATGCCAAACAAGCGGCCGCGCTCGGATGTAACGGACTGGATTTCAATTCAGGAGTCGAATCGGCACCCGGCATCAAGGACGCAGACAAGTTACAGCAAGCATTTCAAAAAATCAGAGATTACTAAAGGTCGGAATACCGATACCTGACAGAACAGCAAAAGGAATCAATCATGTCTAAACTTAACGCCTACTTCGGCGAGTTCGGTGGCCAGTTTGTCCCACAAATACTGGTTCCGGCACTCGATCAGTTAGAACAGGCTTTTATCGACGCTCAGGAAGATCCTGAATTCCAAGCCGAATTCATGTCGCTGCTGCAAGAATATGCGGGCCGTCCGACAGCACTCACTCTTACTAAAAATCTAACCAAAAATACCAAAACCAAACTGTACCTCAAACGAGAGGATTTACTACACGGAGGAGCCCATAAAACCAATCAGGTACTCGGACAAGCCCTGTTGGCAAAACGCATGGGTAAGCATGAAATCATCGCAGAAACCGGTGCCGGTCAGCACGGTGTGGCCACAGCGATTGCCTGTGCCCTGTTGGGGTTAAAGTGCCGCGTCTACATGGGGGCCAAAGATGTTGAACGTCAAAGCCCGAATGTGTTTCGGATGCGTTTGATGGGGGCAACCGTTATTCCTGTCCACTCGGGATCATCAACACTCAAAGATGCTTGTAACGAGGCAATGCGAGACTGGTCTGCAAGCTACGAAACATCCCACTATTTATTAGGGACGGCTGCAGGCCCCCACCCATTCCCGACGATTGTCAGGGAATTCCAACGCATCATCGGAGAAGAAACAAAGCATCAAATTTTGGCTCGGGAAGGCAAACTACCGGATGCCATCATCGCCTGTGTCGGCGGTGGCTCGAATGCAATTGGTATCTTTGCTGACTTTATCGAAGAAGAAAATGTTCGCCTCATCGGTGTCGAACCCGGCGGAAAAGGGATTGAAACCCATCAACACGGCGCCCCGTTGAAATATGGTAAAACCGGTATTTATCTCGGCATGAAATCACCACTGATGCAGGATGCGCACGGCCAGATTGAAGAATCTTACTCTGTTTCTGCCGGCCTCGATTTCCCGTCCGTCGGTCCGCAACATGCCCATTTAAATGCTATCGGCAGAGCCGAATATGAAAACATTACTGATGACGAAGCACTGGATGCATTTCAGGAACTGGCTCGCCATGAAGGGATTATCCCTGCCCTTGAGTCATCTCATGCTTTAGCACATGCGCTGAAGATGGCACGCAGCGAACCCGAAAAAGAGCAAGTTCTGGTGGTGAACCTATCCGGACGGGGTGATAAAGATATTTTCACCGTCCACAAAATATTAGAAGAAAAAGGAGTGCTGTCATGAATCGTTACCAAACACTTTTCCAACAACTGGCGGAAAAGAATCAAGGTGCATTTGTTCCTTTTGTAACCATTGGTGACCCGACTCCGTCACTCTCTTTAGAAATTATCAATACGTTGATTGAAGCAGGTGCGGACGCACTGGAATTGGGTATCCCGTTCTCTGATCCACTTGCAGACGGACCAACGATTCAGGGAGCGAATATGCGGGCTCTCGAAGCAAATACCACGCCTGATATCTGCTTTGAACTCATTACGCAAGTGCGGCAAAACCATCCGGATTTACCGATTGGTCTGCTTGTGTATGCCAATCTGGTCTACACCCGTGGCATTGACGATTTTTATCATCGCTGCCAACGGGCCGGAGTCGATTCCGTTCTGATCGCTGATGTGCCGACCAACGAAAGCGAAGATTTTATTCGTTCAGCCGAAAAGTATGGGATTGAACCGATTTTCATTGCTCCGCCAACGGCAGACCAGCAAACCTTACAAACTGTCGCATCATACAGCAAAGGCTATACTTATCTCCTTTCTCGTGCGGGAGTCACCGGTGTAGAAACCAAAGCCGGAATGCCTGTAGATAATCTCCTGAAAACCCTGAAAGAATATCAGGCTCCGCCTGCATTACTCGGCTTCGGTATTTCAGAACCGGAGCAGGTGAAACAGGCTTTGGCTGCGGGTGCGGCAGGCGCAATCTCAGGCTCAGCAGTAGTCAAAATTATTGAATCCAATCAACACGATACCTCAACACTTCTGACACAGCTCCATCAGTTTGTCTCTGAGATGAAAGCTGCTACGCAGTTATAATCCATTGAATCGGCGGTTTCTACAACAGAAACCGCCAATCATACCACATAGGGTTATTCAAACTCATTCACATAAACAATTATTTTACATTTAAGACATAATTCAGCATAATTTCCTACTCTCGATATCTTTTGCCAAACGTTTGCGTAAATTTTCTGTCTATTGAGATTTTTGATAACAGATACCTTGATCAGGAAAAGATATCAGTGTAAAAACCTAACCGGAATATTTACCCACAAATGTTATTAATGTTAGTGGGTAATCCTAGGAAATTGCAAATTAATAACACAAGGGTTACGGAAGTGTTAAAAGAGAAGAGTTTATTATCAAATATTGGTGTTCAGGTTGTCATTGCGATGATTCTGGGTTCGATTGTAGGTGCCACTATGGGGCACGATGCTGCAATGTTCTCACCACTCGGGGCTATCTTTATCAATCTGATTAAGATGCTGGTCATTCCATTGGTTGCCGTTGCACTGATTTCAGGCTCTGCCGGTTTGGGGAACAGCCATTCCGCAGGTAAAGTCGGTGCCGTGACTCTAGGGTACTTTGCCGTCACTTCAGCGCTGGCAGTTGCCTTAGCACTCTTGATGGGACACATTTTCCAACCCGGTATCGGTATTGATGTTTCAGGTGTTGAGGGGATGTTCTCTTCTGAATATGCATCAAAAGGTGAGCTTCCTACTTTTTGGGCGACTATTATCGGTATGATCCCAACCAACGTTTTCAAATCACTGAATAACGCGAATATTCTACAAATATTGGTATTCTGCCTCTTCTTCGGTGTCGCGCTGGCCAAACAGAGTGAAGAAAGACGTCAACCCATCATCAATGGTGTCAACACGATTGTTGATGCGATGGTTTGGATGATCAACAAAGTCATGGTTATTGCACCAATCGGTGTTTTCGGCCTGATGGCAGAAGCGGTCGGTACATTTGGTTTCAGTGCCCTGACGGTTGTGCTTAAACTCTTTGTTGTCTATGTTGCCGCTATTCTGATTTTTGGTTTCATTGTCTATCCACTGATGATTCAGGTGTTTACCAAAACGTCTGCACGTAAGTTCATTGGCGCAATGAAAAAACCACAAGCCGTTGCCCTTTCGACAGCATCATCAATGGCTACCCTGCCAGTCACGATGGATACCGTTGAAAACGACCTTGGTGTCAGAAACTCAACCGCATCATTCGTTCTCCCGCTGGGTGCGACGATCAATATGTCCGGTAACGCAATTTACTACGGACTGGTTGCCATTTTCTTTGCTCAACTGTTTAACATCGATCTGAGCATGGGGTCTTACATCGCCATTATCGTCACAGCAACACTCGGTGCTGTCGGTCAGGCTGGTGTTCCGGGACCTTCTTTCCTTGTCGTTGCCGTCCTGCTTGCAGCCGGGATTCCAATTGAAGGCCTGCCGCTATTATTTGCACTGGATCGTATCTTCGACATGATTCGTACCGCACTGAATATTACCGGTGACGCCGCCTGTGCAGTGATTGTCGATTCTCTTATCGAAGAGCCGGCAACAGAAGAAAAGACCGTAGAACAAGAAGCATAACGCCTTATTCATTGTAGATTGATCTTCAAAAACCACTCATTCGTGAGTGGTTTTTTGTTATATCGCTTCTTGTTATATAAGCTGGGCGCTCAATACTTTGTACTGCTCCCATAAAAAAACAGGTTCAACGCTCATCACGGAACCTGCTTCATCAGTTCAAAAAAGACTCAATCCGATCACTATTGACTACAGTGACCCTGCTTTGCCATTTTTAGCTTTTGAATGGTTTTCTTGGCTTCTTCGGCATTCATTTCTTCCAGACCGGCACCGCCGACAAATACACCCAGTTTAATATATTGTTTAATAAAGTAGTTTTCACCACTCTTTGTTGCCACCGATAATACATTCGGAGAAAACTCTGATTCAGTTGAAACCTGATGGGCTTGATTACCGGCCACTTCTTTATAAAAGAAAACATCAGGTGCAGTTTCCCCGACACACTCACCGTCAACCCATACGTCTTTTTTCAACGCTCCGCCTAAAGCGCCTGAACGATAAATATATAATCCGGCATGACCTTTAGAAGGTGGGTTAAACGCTTTTGCTTGATTAGTTGTCGCATCATCTTCCAATGGAACCGATGCACAACCAGCAAATAAAATAGAAGCACAAGCGACTGCAACTAGCCTTTTATACATGATGAATTTCCTTGTTGTTAAAAATATATACATCACTCGTTGTTGTCATGATGAACCAGCGATATCCCACCGCCCTTATCTGCTGATTAAGTATCACTTTTTCTCA
This sequence comes from Vibrio ruber DSM 16370, assembly GCF_900163965.1. Lineage (GTDB taxonomy): Bacteria > Pseudomonadota > Gammaproteobacteria > Enterobacterales > Vibrionaceae > Vibrio > Vibrio ruber. Next base: position 13,095 of record NZ_FULE01000027.1, on the reverse strand, counting down.
ATTCAATTGAATGACTTATAAAGCGAAAACATTATAAATAGATATATCACTGATGAAACGAACCTGTACACGATAATCTGATCTAGCTCTTAAATATCAATATGATATGTAATGAAAAATATAAACCAGATCACTTATGGTTATATTTTTAGTAACGGGAAAGTCTATAGCGCTTATTTTTTATACTTCTCTTCGATTCAATGACTCCGCTGGCAACAATCGATAGAGGCCGACTCAGCCACAAATATCCAGATCAGGCTCAAACCAGCCAGAAATCGTGACAAAACGTGATCTGACTATTCAGATACCTGTCAATTTTAGTTAGACTGTACCGCTCTCTAGTGAAGGACTGAATACCCATGAAACAACTGATCGACTTTATTCCACTTATTGTGTTTTTCGTGCTGTTCAAACTGTACGACATCTATGTGGCAACAGGAGCCCTGATCGTTGCCAGTGCTCTGCAAATTGTCATTACCTACTTTTGGTATAAAAAAGTCGAAAAAATGCAGGTCATTACTTTTATTTTGGTCGCAGTGTTCGGTGGAATGACGATCTTCCTCCATGATGACAACTTCATTAAGTGGAAAGTCACCATTGTCTATCTTGTCTTTGCCATCGGCCTGACTGCCAGCCACCTGATGGGCAAATCAGCCATTAAAGGCATGTTGGGCAAAGAGCTACACCTGCCTGATGATGTCTGGTCAAAAATTAACTGGGCTTGGGTGTTTTTTTTCGTTGCCTGTGCAGGTATTAATGTCTATATCGCTTTCAGACTGCCTTTAGATGTCTGGGTCGATTTCAAAGTTTTTGGTCTGCTGATTGCGACGCTGGTATACACCTTACTGACTGGTGTATACATTTATACCCGGTTACCCAAAGATGAAGACAAACATCAGTAACCTGAAAAACGTGAACTTGCATCGGTTCTTTCTTGCATCTGTGTGAAATCCGATGCACCATCTGTTATTGTTTCGAAGTTGGATGAATTCACTGTATTTGATTGATCAGTCAACGCTTCTCCTGAAAGCATTCAACCTGTGTAGTACGAAATTATGAACTCTGAAGTGAATACCCCGAAAGGCCAGCTCCTTTCACGAACGCTTGCAATGCCGGCGGATACCAATGCGAACGGCGATATTTTTGGCGGCTGGATTATGTCGCAGCTGGATTTGGCCGGTGGCATTCTGGCAAAAGAAATCTCACACGGCAGAATCGTCACGGTTTCGGTATCAAGCATTACCTTTAAGAAACCAGTCAGTGTCGGTGATGTAGTTTGTTGCTATGGTGAATGTGTCCGTATCGGTCGTAGCTCGATGTCAATTGAGCTTGAAGTCTGGGTTAAACCCGTTCATGCACACGGCATTGGTGAACGGTTTCAGGTCTGTGAAGCCACATTTAACTACGTGGCCGTTGATAGTGACGGGCGCCCGAGAATGATTGAGCTTCACCCATAAGATAAATCATTGTTCTCTCAAAGCCATCGGCCGGAGAGAACCCAAGTCGAGTCAACGACCCGACTTTTGTATAAGGATATAAATATGTGGTATGTCATATTTTCTCAAGATGTGGAAAACTCTTTAGAGAAGCGGATGGGTGCCCGGCCGCAACATCTGGAAAGATTACAGCAATTACAAAATGAAGGGCGCTTACTCACTGCCGGGCCTCTGCCAGCAATTGACTCTGAAAACCCCGGAGAGGCAGGATTCACCGGGTCAACCGTGATCGCTGATTTCGCATCTCTGGATGAAGCCAAAGCATGGGCGGATGCCGATCCTTATGTCGTAGCCGGTGTTTACCAATCCGTTATCGTCAAACCCTATAAACAAGTTTTTTAACGATCTGAGAATAGCATTTCATGATAAGAAAAATATGTATTGCAGTTGGGCTAAGTGCTGTCTTAATCGGTTGTAGTAGTCATAATGAGCAAAAACAGCTGGAGCTACTTGCATCCAACCGCGCCAGTATTCTTCATGCCGAGCTTCCGATTAAGTCCGGACCATTGTCCATCATGCGCGCCTCTTCAAAGGGGAACATCATTGAGATCATGATGATTTATAACAATGATGCGCCTAAAGCCAAGTCAACGCAGGCACTCTTAGCGCAGAGTATCAAAAGTTATTGTACCAATGCGGAAACGCTATCAAATCTCCAGGCGGGTCTTGCCTACCGGATAAAAATCCGCAATACCCGTGGTCAGCTGATGATTGATCAACTAATCGACCAAAACGCTTGTAAAAAATATGCACAGAAGCAATAACTCAGCGATTTATCTTCGTCAATTTGCTTGCGTCAAATGATCAAGAGCCCCAATATCGGGGCCCTTGGTTTATGGCAATCATTATGATGCGCCCTGTTCTTCCCAATGCTTACGAAGCGTTTTAGCGGCAGCGACCATATTATGTAACGCGGCTTCTGTTTCCGGCCAGCCCCGGGTTTTCAAACCACAGTCAGGGTTGACCCATAACCGCTCGGCAGGAATGGCTTGTGCTGCCTTTTTCAATAACTCAATCATCCACGCCTGAGACGGAATATTCGGTGAATGGATATCATAAACACCCGGGCCAATCTCATTCGGATAATTGAAAGCCTCAAATGCATCGAGCAGCGCCATATTTGACCGCGACGTTTCAATGGTGATCACATCTGCATCCAAAGCAGCGACTGATTCAATAATTTCATTGAATTCACTGTAACACATATGCGTATGAATCTGTGTTTGCGGCGCAGCACTGGACGCAGCGATACGGAAAGACTCAACAGCCCAGTCCAGATAAGCCTGATGATCGCGTTTTTTCAGCGGTAAACCTTCCCGGATTGCCGGCTCATCAATCTGGATGATATTGATACCGGCGGTTTGCAAATCAGCAACCTCATCACGCAGCGCCAGAGCCAGTTGCTGCGTGATCGTTTTCCGGGAGATATCTTCCCGGGGGAATGTCCAGCACAGGATGGTAACAGGGCCGGTCAACATTCCTTTCATCTGCTTTGCAGTGAGCGATTGGGCGTACTGCGACCATTCCACCGTGATCGGTTTTTCACGTTCGATATCAGCCACGACAATAGCCGGTTTAACACAGCGTGACCCATAACTCTGTACCCAGCCGAAACGGGTCGTCTGAAATCCGGATAAGTTCTCCGCGAAATACTCCACCATATCATTGCGCTCAGCTTCACCATGAACCAAAACATCCAGTCCCAGAGCTTCCTGTCGCTCAACCGCTTCATGAATATGAGCTTTCAGCGCGGTTTTATAATGACTTTCAGATAAACGTCCCTGCTTAAAATCATTGCGCAATTTTCTGATTTCGCTGGTCTGAGGGAAAGAGCCGATTGTTGTGGTCGGTAAGAATGGTAACCCCAATGCCTCCTTCTGATATGTCGCCCGCTCCCGGTAAGGCAGCGCCCTTGTCGCCAAAGCCTCGGTAATCGCTTCAACCCGTTGACGAACATGGGGTTTATTGACCTGCTGAGAGGCGCGCCGCTGTTCAATCGGACGGCTATAGTGCTGACACGCTTCAACAGCTTTAACATCACCATCTAACGCAGCGCCAAGTAACCCCAGCTCGGCGACTTTTTGACGGGCAAAGGCAAACCAACTGCGCGTCTCTTCACTCAGTTCCGTCTCCAGTGAAAGATCAACCGGACTATGTAGCAGCGAGCATGAGCTTGCGACCCACAATCGGTCACCGAGCTGTGCTTTAAGGGGTTGTAACTGTCGGAGTAATGCTGCCAGATCAGCGCGCCAGACATTACGTCCGTTAATGACGCCCACAGACAGAACCCAATCGGCAGGGAGTTTCCCGGCAATTTCATCCAACTGCTGTGGTGCGGAGACGACATCGATATGCAGTCCATTGACCGGTAAGGCAATCACACGTTCTAAAACATCGGTGATTGAATCAAAATAAGTGGTTAGCAACAACTTGGGACTTCCCTGTTTATTTTTTCCCTGTAATTGCGTATAAGCAGTCTGAAACGCATCAAGCCAGACTTGTGGTAACTCCAGCGCCAAAATTGGCTCATCAATCTGAACCCACTCAACCCCCAGTGCTGCCAATTTCTCCACAATGGTTTGATAGGCAACCGTTAACTGAGGTAATAACGACAAGCGGTCAAACCCCTCTGTCACGGATTTCCCCAGATACAGATAACTGAGTGGTCCCAATAATACGGGCTTCACCTGATGCCCTTGCTGAATGGCTTCACCGACTTCATCAAATAGCTGTGACCAGCTCACCTCAAACGTATCATCGGCTGAAAATTCCGGCACAATATAGTGATAGTTGGTATTGAACCATTTGGTCATATCAGAAGCGGCATGGCCTCCTTGACAGTCACACCCTTGTCGGGACTGACCTCTGGCAATTTTAAACAGTGTATCAAGACCGATATCACCGTCCCGGTGGCGTTGAGGCACATGGCCTAATAACAGCGACGTATTCAGCACATGATCATACCAGGCAAAATCACCCACTGTCACAAAGCTGAGCTGATTGTCCGCTTGCAGTGTCCAATTCTCCTGACGAATCGATGCACCAGTCACTGCCAGCTGAGACTGGTCAAGCGCCCCGCGCCAATACCCTTCTAAAGCAAATTTAAGTTCTCTTTTACCGCCGATACGAGGAAAGCCCAGAATATGTGTTGTGGTTGCCATGAATACCATCCTTTGATTATTGTTTGCCGTGAATATTGATACGGATTGATCGGGTTACTGACTAATCGTTCAGACCATTAAAGATGTCTGGATGGCTAAAATATCGTACAAAATGATTTCCCTGCCAATCGCCAATTGTTCAACCGTTACATTAATAAAATTCATAGTCATAAAAATAAATTGAAATTAAGTAACTCATATAGACGTCCGGATGTTTACATGCGCCTGATTTCAGCGTAGTTTAGTAAAAATATTCAACATGATTTATCATGAATGAGGAAAACTCATGTTAGAAATCAAACATCTTAAGACATTGATTTCCCTTCGAGATACCGGTTCTTTAACCGCAACGGCGACCGCGCTGCACCTGACCCAATCCGCTCTGTCTCATCAGATTAAAGATCTGGAATCACGCATTGGCAGCCCGCTGTTTCTCAGAAAAACACGGCCGGTTCGGTTTACCTCCGAAGGTGAAATTTTGCTCAGACTGGCGGAAGATGTCTTGCCGCGAATGGCTCAGGCCGAGCACCAAATCGCCAGTCTCAAAGAAGATGTCAATGGTCGCCTGCACATGGCAATCGACTGCCATTCTTGCTTTCAATGGCTGATGCCGGCACTTAAGGAATATCAGATCAGCTGGCCGGATGTAACGTTGGATTTTTCTTCCGGATTTGGGTTTGAACCGCTGCCTGCGCTACTCGCGGGAGAGCTTGATCTCTTGATCACCTCGGACATTATGCCCCGCTCAGAAATCCATTATGAACCGTTGTTTGATTTTGAAATGCGTCTCGTCACTGCAATCAATCATCCGCTGGCAGACGCCGCTGCGATTCAACCGACAGATTTAACCGGACAGACCATGTTGACTTATCCGGTTCCCAAACAGCGTCTTGATGTATACAAACACTTTCTTCAACCGGCCGGTGTAGAGCCGATGAAATGGAAACAGGCAGACAATACGCTCATGCTGGTGCAGATGGTTTCAGCCGGACTGGGGGTTGCGGCACTCCCCAACTGGGCCATCAGTGAATTCTCCCGCCAGCGTCTGATCACCAGTAAACCACTGGGGCAAGGATTATGGCGGCGACTGTTTGCTGCTGTACGGCATGGGGAAAAAGAGAAACGCTATCTACAGGCTTTCTTTGCGACAGCCCGACAACAGTGTAAAACACACTTAGAAGGGATAAAAATCGCCTGATAGAAACGACTTCCGCCAGTCAACTGGCGGAAGATTGTATTATAAAATTTTGGCAAGAAATTGTTGTAAGCGAGGATGAGGCGGCGATTCAAATACCACCTGAGGCGTATCATCAACCAACAATGCGCCTTCCTCCATGAATAACACGCGGTCGGCAACCTCTTTGGCGAATCCCATTTCATGAGTCACGATCACCATCGTCATACCCTCTGCTGCCAATCCTTTAATCACATCCAACACTTCACCGACCATTTCCGGGTCAAGCGCCGAAGTGGGTTCATCGAACAACATCAAATCCGGCTCCATCGCCAACGCCCGGGCAATCGCCACACGTTGCTGCTGGCCGCCGGACAGATGAGAAGGATAGTTGTTCATCCGATCAGCCAGACCAACACGCTTCATCAACGCTTTCGCGGCGACTTCCACCTCTTTCACCGGACGTTTGGCCACTTTCATCGGTGCCAGCATCACATTTTCTAAAGCTGTCTTATGGGGAAATAAGTTAAAGCTTTGAAACACCATCCCGACATTTTGTCGCAGTTGATTGATATCTGTTGATTTGGCATACATATCGATACCATCGACGATAATCGAACCTTCATTAATGGCTTCAAGTTGATTCAAGGTCCGCAAGAACGTGGATTTCCCTGAGCCGGAAGGCCCGATAATCGCAACGACTTCACCTCTTCTCACCGTCGCACTGACCGATTTTAGTGCGTGGCAGCCATTGGGATAAAATTTTTCAATCCCTTTGGCAACAATCATATCTTCACCGGAATATTGATTATTAGTCACTAGCGGATAACCTCTTTTCTAACACTTGGATCGCCCACGAAAGTGAGCCGGTGACGAGCAGATAAAGTGCTGCAACGGTAAACCAGACTTCAAAAGGGGCAAAGCTCCCTGCAACGACTTCCCGACCAGCCTTGGTCAGATCCGTAATTGAAATCACCGAAACCAATGACGAATCCTTAATCAAATTAATAAATTGCCCGGCGAGCGGTGGCAGCGTTCTCTTAAACGCTTGTGGCAATATGACATACATCATCGCCTGAGGATAAGTCATCCCCAATGAACGTGCAGCTTCCATTTGACCACTGGATACCGACTGAATCCCCGCCCGGATAATTTCTGCAACATAAGCACCGGTAAACACCGACAGTGCAACCACACCCGCGGTAAATCGATCCAAATCCAGTACAGTACCAATAAAGAAATAGACGATGAAAATTTGCACCAGTAACGGTGTACCGCGAATAATTTCAACATACGTCAGAGACAGGTCCCGGGCAGTCTGATTTTTTGCGACCCGCATCAGTCCGAAAATCAGCCCCAAGAAAATGGCAAAAAAGAGTGAGATGAACGAGATTTTTACCGTCACCCAAAGCCCGACAGCGATCGGCCCGAACTTCCAATCTTCAACCCGGGCAACCGTATCCCCTTCGAAAATTAAGTCACCATTACCAATCGCTCGTTGATCATATGATTTGATGACCTGATCAGGGGCTCCGTTATCAAATTTCACAATGATTGTATGGCCTTCGATAACAGATACACCATCCCCATGGGCACGGATATCCTGCATCTCAGTATTAACAACATAAGGCCATAACCGATCCCAATGCCAGTTATAATTAATCGTTTTGCCGGAGAAATAAATACCACTCACCAACAACACCATAATTACGGCATAAATTCCATGACCTATCCAACGGCTGGATTTTGACTGCATTACAATGATTCTCTTGTGTTTACTGCTCACCCGGACAAGGGAAACCCCAAGTCCGGTACTTCATATTAATTGAGTATAATAGCGAGGAAATTACTGAACGTCCTTCAACCAGCTATCAGACTTGAACCATTTATCATAAATACGCTGATAAGTCCCGTCTCCTTTTACCTGACGCAGGTAATTATTCAGGAAGTTGAGGAAATTAGGGTCATCCTGACGAATCGCCCATCCCAGCGGTTCATAGGTAAATGGCGTATCCAGATGTGTTACTTGCTGAGGGTGCTGTGCGGCATAGATAGCATTATACGGCAAGTCATATACATAAGCGTCGGCTTTACCGTTGGAGACTTGCAGTACAGCATCGACTTCAGTGTCATAGAGATCCAGCTTCGCCTTCGAGATATACCGTTTTGCCGCTTCTGCTCCCGTTGTTCCCAGCTTGCTGGTTAAAGTATATTTCGGATCGTTGAGGTCCTGATAACTTTTCACTTTGCCCGCCAGTTTAGGGGAAATCAGTACCGACTGTCCGATAACAATATAAGGGTCGGCAAAATTAACTTTCAGATTGCGTTCCGGTGTAATGGTCATCCCGGAAATGATGATATCGCATTTGTCGGTCTGCAAAGCAGGAATAATCCCGTCCCATGCGGTATTGACCGGCACAAATTTCACGCCGATAGAACGTGCCATATGTTTTGCTATATCTAAGTCGAAGCCGACAAAACGACCATCTTTGGTCTTCATTTCAAATGGTACATAACCCGCATCAAAACAAGCTCTGAGCTCTCCTTTATTGAGGATGTTTTCCAGTGCAGATTGTGCGGCATAAACCTGAGTCGTCCATGCAGAGCAGGCAAGTACCGCTCCGGCAATCGCTGATTTTAATATTTTATTCATACTATCCCTTTATGATTTTTATATTCCGTGACCATTTCTTTCAAGAAATGCGATGTTGTGTTATCAACTTTGCCGAATTATTCAGCAAAGTTATCTTTAGTATAGTGCGACAGAACAGTAGCACTTTTCAATACTTTCGTCACAATCAATCACACGCTTGTTTACAAAAGAGTCAAGTCACTGGGACATTCAACTGTTGCCGTTTTCCGCTTTATCTGTCTCCCTTCTCTTTGATGGACTATTTTCTTCTTTTGATTGAGCAGGATGAGAAACGTACTCAACAAACAAAGGCGCGCATCAACGCAATAGCTGCTCAAGCTCTTCTATCAGATCGTGCGGGTTTTCCAGACCAATTGACAACCGCAATACCCCGTCTCCGGCATAATGTCGAAACTGTTGTTCCTGTTCCGCTGTCATCCGGTAAGTCGATGTCATCAAGTCAGCCGTCTTCAGTAAGACCGCCAGACTCCGCTGGTGCCCGATAGAATAAGCGTAGTAAAATAAACGGGCATCTCTGGCAAACCGCTGTGCAATATCATCCAGCGCATCGACCTGAAAAACGATAATCCCGCCACCATAAGCCATCTGTTCCTGTGCCAGTGCATATTGAGGATGAGATGTGAGCCCCGGATAATTGACTTGCTTCACCCGGGGATGATTTTCCAGCCATTGCGCGATTTGATGCGCCGAATCACTGATGGTTTTCATCCGGGGATACAAGGTCTCGATGCCACGCATAATCAGCCAGGCATTTTGTGCGCTGATCGTAGCTCCAAAATGCGCTGCCGCTCTGGAACGAATTTGTGCAATCAAAGCTTTGTTCCCCGCGACACACCCACCCAATGCATCACCGTGACCATTGATAAACTTGGTCAGTGAGTGAATGACAAGATCAGCCCCCAGCACTGCCGGACGCGTAATCACCGGTGTCGCAAAGGTTGAATCCACCGACAGCAACACCTGATGCTGTTTGGCGACATGTGCCAGTTGCGCCAGATCAGTCAGACGCAATAAAGGGTTGCAAGGGCTCTCGGCATGGATCAACCGGGTATTGGGCCGAATTGCCTGCACCACCGCATCGAGATCGGTCAGATTCACCGCGGTCACTTCAATCCCGTAGTCAGGCAAAACGTCTCTTGCCAACTCATAAACTGCGGCATAGCAGACATCGCTGATAATCAAATGATCGCCGGCACGTAACAGTGAAAAAAACACCGCTGACAGTGCCGCCATTCCTGTCATCGTTGCATAGGCATCATCGGTACATTCCAGTGCTGCAATCCGCTGTTCAAGCTGTCGGACGGTCGGATTGGTCCAGCCGGCATACAAAAAAGGCGCATCGGCCAAATCCTCAATCCCGTTGGCAGAAAACGACCCTTCCTCCGGTACAAAACAGTGGTTCACCGACATCGTAATATCGGGAGTTGTGGTTTTGGTTTGGTGATCCGGCACAAAACCGGCTGAAAGTGCCAGTGTTTCCGGACAATACTGCGGGGACTTAGACTCAGACATCGATACAAGCTTCCGTAAGGTTCATAACAGCAGTGAGAAAACGAGACAGGCATGTACTGGATACACACCATCCCGGAGTCGATAGTATCGGGGAAACAAGAGCGGCTGAACGGAGAAATAACCGAATCAAACTATGATTTTCTGCATTTTTTATCATAATATGCAGAAAAACCGCATTTCGAGATCTTAAAATATGCAACTTGACTTATTCGACAGGAAGATACTGGATATCATGCAGCACAATTGCCGCCTGCAAACCGAACGGATTGCCGAACAAATTGGATTATCGGCGTCCGCGGTACAGCGCCGGATCAAAAAATTACGTCAGGAAGGCGTGATTCAACAGGAAGTGGCAGTCATTGATCCGCAGTATCTGATCAATCATATGAGCTTTTTAGCCGGTTTAGAAATCGAACGGGACAACTACCAGACTCTCTCCCACTTCAAAATCTGGGCTGAGCAGAAAGAAAATATCCAACAGATCTATTATGTCACCGGGCAGTTTGATCTGATAGTCTTGGTGACCGCGGCAACCGCGCTGGAATATGATGCATTTATCGAAAAACTGATGCAGGAAAATCCCAAAATCCGCCGGGTTACGACCCATGTGGTGCTCGACAGTCCGAAACGCTCATTTTACACGCCCGTCAGTGAATCAGAATAGCAAAGGCCGGATGTCACCATCCGGCCCGAGTCGCCTTTCTGTTGTCACCGGTCGTCAATCATGACTGCCTCTCGACCAATGAAGCGGCTCAATGATCGGCTTTAAACTGATTGGTCAGCGGATCGTACTGATAACCCAGATGACCTAACTTATCGAGCACGGCTTGAGAGTCACACTCATACGTCGTCACCAAATCATCAAAACTTTCACATTCGAGTCGCAGTTTCTCATTGACGATGCCCAGCAAAATCGAATGGTCTAAACGGTCAATATTTGAAAAGTCCATCACTACACTCCTTTCGGTGATTCTGAGGTTGTAAGCCTGAATGAAGTCAACCTGATTTAAGTGTAGTGCGAAATCGTGACAAGTAACTTAATAAAAATACAACTGGTGGAACCCGCTCATCGCCGTTAAAAGCACCAGACAGGAAATTCCCAGCTGTACTTTATCCGCATTTTTAGTCGTCAGTAAATGCCATGACCAGATAATCACGGCCGTCACTAACAGAGAAAAACTGAGCAGAATCGAGTGCAATACGTTTTGCAACTGAATCGGATCCATACTGGCAGCCAGTGGCACAATACACAGCGTCAGTAATATTGCTGTCAGAATGCCGATAACCGGTAATAAACGATGAAAAGCTTGCAAGCGAGTTCTGGCAATGGTCAGTAACCAATGAGCGGCAATCGCCCCTAACAACAAACATGACAAGACTAACGTGACCGCAGCAACCCAGTTCGGAGCACTCAGAATGGCATACAACAGCGTCAGTCCGGCCACTCCGTTGGCGCAATAAAGGACTTTCAGTGGCCCTTCTTGTCGTGTCTTGCCTGTTTTGACCTGAGAATAGAAATAACCGATCAAAGCAACATTCAATAGCGCCCATAAATGCTGGGAAGCGACCAGCAACCATAGCACCAGCAACAGCGGTAAGATGCGGTGAATTCTCCCCCGTTGTCCCGGACAAATTTCCCCTTTGATCAAAACAAGCGTAAGAATAAATTGTGCTCCGGCGGTCATTGGAAACAATACGGCAATAAAAGCGTTCAACATAACGAAATCTAGCATAAAATTAGATAATACGATCATACCAAAAACATTGCCGGATGAAAGCGAATGATACAGATTCTGTTGAGGAACATTGAGTGAACCATGGTTTATCGCGACCCACGAATATCCCGATTTATTTTGTGGACTGATGATGCTGGCGACGCCTCTCACTTGCCGCTATAATGCCCGCCGCACTTTCATGAGGTCAAAATATGCACAGTATCACCACGCCAATTCATCACTATGAACCCTACTGGGCCAAATGCTTCGGTCACGCACCATTTTTGCCGACCAGTCGAGAAGAAATGGATCAGTTGGGCTGGGATAGCTGTGATGTCATCATCGTGACCGGTGATGCCTATGTTGATCACCCGAGCTTTGGCATGGCGATTATCGGCCGTCTGCTCGAAGCTCAGGGATTCCGGGTCGGGATTATTGCTCAGCCGGCATGGCATAACAAAGAAGACTTCATGACGCTGGGGCAACCCAACCTGTTTTTTGGCATTACTGCCGGTAACATGGACTCGATGATTAATCGTTATACCGCGGATAAAAAATTGCGTCATGATGATGCCTATACGCCCGGAAACGAAGGTGGAAAACGGCCGGATCGCGCGACACTGGTCTATTCCCAACGTTGTCGTGAAGCCTATAAAGAAACCCCGATTGTTTTAGGGGGCATTGAAGCGAGCCTGCGCCGCGTTGCCCACTATGACTATTGGTCGGATAAAATCCGTCGTTCGATCTTATTTGATGCCAAGGCTGATATTCTGCTATTTGGTAATGCCGAGCGGGCACTGGTCGAAGTCGCTCACCGGCTGGCACAGGGAGAATCAATTCAGTCGATGACGCGTATTCGCGGCACGGCAGTGATCTGCTCTCAAGCGCCGGACACCCACCGAATCATTGACTCTTCGCGGATAGAAAAGCCGGGAAAACCGTTTGTACCGACCAATCCGTATCAGGCCGAACCCGCCTGTGAAACCAACACCAGTGAGGCGCAAGCCCAGCCGATTACGGTGCGTCCCTCCCGCCACGATGCTGAAACCACTGCGGTACGTCTGCCGTCGTATGAAAAACTGGTGAATGACCGAATTCTCTATGCACATGCAAGCCGGGTACTCCATCTGGAGACCAACCCCTACTCTGGCCGCGCTTTAATCCAGAAACATGGTGACCGGGAATTATGGGTCAATCAGGCACCGATTCCGCTTTCGACCGAAGAGATGGACTTTGTATTTGGCCTGCCTTACGCCCGGGTACCGCATCCGCGTTACGGCAAAGCAAAAATTCCGGCCTACGATATGATCAAAACATCAGTCAATATTATGCGCGGATGCTTCGGGGGCTGCTCTTTCTGCTCCATCACCGAACACGAAGGCCG
>NZ_FULE01000004.1 GCF_900163965.1 Vibrio ruber DSM 16370 | reverse complement strand
CTTTAACGGAAAGTTCCGCGATGAATGTTTAAACGAACATTGGTTTCGGGATCTGAGTCATGCTCGTGAACTCATCAGTAGCTGGCGTATGGATTACAATGAAAATCGTCCTCACTCAGCACTGGATTATCTGACTCCATCTGAGTTTGCAGCAACCACAAGAACAGTAACGAACAATGGTGATTTAATAAGCATTACTAATGAAATTTTGGATTAATTCTTGGGGGCAGGTCAAATCCAAACAGGAGTAAAGTCGTGATTAATAGCAACAGGAGTTTTCGGGAGATTGAACGGATCATGGTAAGACACCTTGCTGATTCCTTAACCGTTCTAACGTATCTGAAGCAAGCATTTTGCGGTAATCCGGTAACGAGCTATTCACGATACCGGTATCGATGGCCCAACGAGCCTGCAACTGCAAATTAGACAACAATGCATTACCTAACGACAGCCGGAACACATAATCTTTCCAAGAACTTTGCAACTGAATTTTATCAATATTCAGAGCCTTACCGACAATACTTCGGGACGATTCAGGATGTTGATGCATCCAATTGATCGTCTCTGCCAGTGCTTGCAACAAACGTCGATGTGTCTCTTTTTTTTGCAGATAAGATGAGTGCATCATCAAAAGATTGAATGAGAGTTGATATACACCGTTCAGACTTAAATCGACCAAAGGTGTTCCCGATTGTGATGCAACCTGATAACCATAGGGTTCCCATACCGATATCGCATCCACCTGCCCATCAAGTAACGCGCTGGTCAGTGCTTGCGGTGTTAAATACACTTTTTTAATCTGATCACTGGTAAGATTATGTACTAACAACAATGCATCCAGATAAAATTCTGAAGAACTAGCTTTAACCACCCCCACAGTTCTACCGACTAAGTCACTCATTTGACGAACGCCAGTCCGTTGTAATGACAACAGTTTTAAGTCATTGTCCGACTGCACAAAACTGCTCAAAACCATAAAGTCTTTACGTTTAAAACTCTCAAACATAACGACGGATTCAGAGGCCGTAGCATAGTCTACCACGCCTGAAAAAAGCTTACGGATACAGGCAACACCGCCATAACAAGGGACGATCACGACATCTAACCCATGTTTGGCAAATATGTCTAACTGCCTTGCAATCAGAAATGGTGAGGATAACGGTGTCTGAGAAACAGCAATATAGATATGTTCTTTAGGCGTTTGCATCAACATTGCTTGCTCTCTATGTACCCAAAATAAAAACACAGAAAAACCTGCTATCAATATGATCAGCAACCCAACCCATCTGAGAAAAGTAAAACGAGTGTTCATCTATCCATTGTCCATATTCCTCCCCCTGGATTCAGGTTCAGGAGCCATTCATGATGCCTGCAATTTATCCTGATGACTTAACTTGAAACTGGGACATCAAATGACGTAAATCAGATGCCTGTATCGATAGATCTTCACCGGCCCGTTTTGTTTCATCGGTGCTCATCAGTACCGATTGTCCTGAGTCTCTGATATGCACCATGCTACGGCTGATCTGCTCTGCCGCAACCGATTGTTGTTCACTTGCTGTCGCAATCTGGACATTGGATTCATTCAATTCTACGAGCGCCTGATCAATGAGGTTCATTTGTTGTTTAATATCCTGAATCAATATTGAAGACTGCCCGATTTGCTCACTGCTAACCTGAATGGCACTGACCGCAGAATCGGTATTATCCACCAGTGATTCAATTAATGAGTCGATTTCTTGCGTTGCTTTCTGACTGCGTGAAGCCAACACCCGGACTTCATCGGCAACGACAGCAAAACCTCTTCCCTGCTCACCGGCCCTTGCCGCTTCAATCGATGCATTCAAAGCCAGTAAGTTTGTCTGTTCTGCAATGGCGTTCACCACAGACACAAAATTCTGAATTTTTGTCGTCCCTGATTGTAAGTTAGTGATCAATGCCTGTGAGTTTTCAGCGCTCCTGACCAACTCCTCCGCAAGATGACGGTTTTTTTCAATCATCCGGCATCCATCTTTCACATAGGTTTCTGCTCGCTGACTGGAGGACGACGCTTCTTCGGCATTGGCGGCAACCTCCGTGATTGTCGCAGCCATTTCAGTCATGGCACTGGCAACCTGCTCTGTATTCTGTTGCTGGGCATCAACTGATTGCCGATTGCTACTGGCAACGGTTGACAACTCGACCACCGCGGTTGCAATCGAATAGCTACTACTCATAACGGATGACACAATCTTGCCTAATGAATCTGACATTGTCTGCATCGCATTCAATAAGCGCCCGACTTCGTCACGACGATCCACCTGAATATCCAGATCAAAATTCCCTTGCGCCATCTGCTCAGCAATTGTACAGGCATAAGACAAAGAATGAACTAATTGACGACTAATAAAGAAACCAATCAATAAGCCGACCAACAGTGCAATCGCTACCAATAAAATCATCCCCCATATTGCCTGTTGCTCTTCGAGCTCCGTTTGCATTAACGATGATTCGGTGAGTTTCTCCACTTCGGTTAAAAGCGCGCCAAGCTGTCGGTTCTGAGCCGTTTGCTGCACCTCCAATTGCTGCGCTTTTTCAGATAATACCTGACCATTTTTACGATCAGCAATCGCCTGAAGAATCTCTGCTGCGGAATGTTCATAACTCTGGTGATGCTCAATAACGGCATTCAAATGCTGCAATAACCGTTGCTCCTTCTCAAGCTTCTCATTCTTATGATATTGCAACATCCCTTCTAGATTAGATTGTGCCTGATGCACTTCCTGATCAAATTTCTGTGAAACGAGGCTAAAATTTTGTTGGAGTTGTTTTAACTCTTCTGCATCAAGATCGGCAGTAAAATCAGCAGCCCGCAAGGCTTTCTCAACAATTAACGCACTTTGTAACTGTTTCACCGTGGCATCACTGACGAGTTGAATTAAAGGGATATGTTCATGGGCAATCCCTTTAACCTCTTCAGCAACTCGGTTCATCTTGAATAGGCTGAAAGAAGAAAGAATAATGGTCAATACTAGCATCGTACCAACAAGAAAGACCATCTTGGCAGTAATCGACTGATTTTTTATCCATTGCATAATAAAACTCGGCCAACTGTAAATGTTTATATATTCATCAATCAGACGTATTCATACACATGCTGTACAATTACGTCATAACTCACTTATTTAATTTAAGTGTATAGGGCTACTGCGTAATTGCTCAGATTTTTTTGATAATAGACCACAAAACAGGCTAACACTGATACTTAAAGCCTGAAAAAACAATCACTAATATCACTCGAAAATATAAAAATAGTCTCTTATTCAAAACGATTGGAATTTATAGGGACACAAATTTATAGGGACACACACTTGTAGAATGTATTTGCAGGGACAGACACTTGTACTGGATGTAAGAACAGGGGAAAATCGAACTGGTATCAGAAGCTGTACTGCACAACCTTTTGTATTACAATCATAGCTATCTGAAAAATTCGGCTTTCTTTATTTGTGCAAACCAACAATCGGAATCGGCAAAACCGGTCTTGGAGCAGATACCATCAAAAAATAATTGCAGCGATGAGCTGATGAGTGCGGCCACAGAGCAGCAAAAAAAATCAGTCACCTGCACATGGAGTTTGATCAAAAAAATGAGTACATTCAGTTGCCATATTTCCGATACCAGCTCCGGTATATCTGCCACCCATAGCTATCAGATCGAAAGACCACTTGTATCAGCCATAATCAATGCCGAGGATCGTATTGATTGTGAAACGGTCACGTTATTATTCAATCACGATGCCTCTCATTTGATGCTGCATCCTATGGTGAAAATGCCTTTAATCAGGCGTTTTTTCCCAAAACCGATGCGCATTTTCATGTGACGAAACAAAAGCATTCTCATATTCTATTACGGCTCTCGCCCTACACCTGTTCAATTTATCGTGAGATTTAAGAGTCAAGTATGCAAAAGACATTTCATCGGGGTGAGATTTTACACTTCCCCAAAAGGACAGACAGTCCTGAACAAAACTACCAATATCTGAATGATGGTATTCTCGTTATAGAACAAGGAAAAATCATTGATTTACTCGATGCCGACATTTTTTTTCAGCACCATCATATTGCACAGGAACAGATAGAAACACATTCGGGGTTATTGATACCGGGCATGATTGACAGTCATGTCCACTACCCTCAAATGGAAATGATCGCCAGCTATGGTCGTCAACTGTTGGAATGGCTCAATGACTATACATTCCCAGTCGAAACAAAGTATGCAGACTCATCCTATGCAGCGCTGCAAGCTGACGCTTTTCTCCGACAACTTTTTGCGCACGGCACAACAACCGCCAGTGTCTTCGCCACCGTCCATCCACAGTCTGTCGATGCTTTCTTTACCGCAGCGGCAACTTATCAGGCCCGAATGATCTGTGGCAAAGTCTTAATGGATCGTCATAGTCCCGATAACCTGCGTGACACCGCAGATTCGGGTTATCGAGAGAGTAAAGATTTGCTGGAAAAATGGCATCATCATGAACGGGCACTGTATGCAATTACGCCTCGATTTGCACCGACAAGCACACCGGAGCAACTGGCATTAGCAGGACAGTTGGCCCAAGAGTACCCAGATGCCTTTATTCAGACTCACTTGAGCGAAAACACGGACGAAATTAACTGGGTAAAAAGTCTATTCCCAGATGCCAAAGACTATTTGAATGTTTATGAGCGGTATGGATTAGTACGTGACAGAGCATTGTTCGGACATGGGATCCACCTTGAACCAAGAGAATATCAAACACTGGCCAGCAACCATAGCAGCGTCATTTTCTGCCCGACGTCAAACCTATTCATCGGCAGTGGGTTATTCCCCTATTTTACTGTCAAAGAACATGGGATACCGGTGGCGATTGCCAGTGATGTCGGGGGCGGAACCAGTCTCAATCTACTGGTGAATCAAGCTGAGGCTTACAAAATTCTGCAATTACAACATCAAAACCTCAATCCTTTTGAATCATTATATCTATGTACACAAGGAGCTGCTGTTGCAATGCAGTTGGAAGACCAAATCGGTAATTTAAACCCCGGTACGGAAGCTGACTTTATTGAACTTGATGTCAATGGCATACCACCAATGCTCAAACAGCGCATGGCGCAAGCAAAAACCTTGGAAGAAAAATTATTTGCTCTAATTATGCTGGCTGATGAACGTGTGATCCGTCAGACCTATGTGAATGGACAACAGGTGTATTCTCGCCCATAAGTGACGCAAGATTTCGGGACACATATTTGATGTCCCGAAATCTTTCAACCATAGCCGAAGCCACCCGTTTACCCTCGGTGACATTGAATATTATCGGGTAAGTTTTTGGCTTTTAACGATAAACGTTGTTGATCTAGACGGACAATATCCAATGTCCCTCCCGCATGTTTGGGAATATATTGTTTAAGATTCAGCATCGCTTCCCACTCGGGATGCGTGAGATTTTCAACCTTCAGCTCCTTTGCCTCAAGGATCAGCTTATCTCCTTCCACTTGCCAACTACCATTCCCGACAACAGAGTACGACACTTCGATAGGCTGCCCCGGTAAACGAGCAATCAGTGTTCCCTTAGTCACATATTTATGGGACGCAAGATAATGTTCCTGAGTCGTTAAATTTAACTGATACAAAGGCTGACGCAGAGAAGCCGTGCAATCCCACTTCCCCCGCAATAAAGACACATTTTCAGCAGCTTGAGCTGCTACCGAAAATCCACTGAATAAACAGCAAGATAGCAAATAAAAATAACGCATCACATCTTCACTTCATCTAAATAAGTTATCGAATCATAACCAATTTTAACCCGAAAGTGTCAGAGTCAGGTCGGAAACTATTACGAGGACAGACACTTTATTATGGGTTGGGTTACAAGGACAGGCACCTTATTCTTCTCTTCTGTTCCATGGACAGACGGCTCAGAGATGATAACAGGCTAAATTATTCAATTTGTCACTTGTAATTCAGGTAAGAACCATGCATCTTTAGTCAAATTAAATATTTGATAAAAAAGGATAATTTAAGTGAATATATCCAAAGCCCTATCATTCACCAGCATGATTTTATTAAGTGGCTCGGCCATGGCATCGGTCACAATCGATCTCCCTGAATCTGTTAATATTCTGGTTGCTAATGGCGGTAAAGCAGATATATCAAGTGATGGTTTTTTCAGTTCACAAAGAAAACTACAACTGGAAGACGGACTACAACAAATTGTCTTTCGTTATGAGCCTTTTTTTCAGGAAGGTAAAGACAACATCGGTGTAGAAAGTGATGTAACGGTTGCTGTATTTAATGCGGCAGACGCAGAACTGACGCTCCAAGTTCCTCAATATAGAAATTCGCGCGAAGCTCGGGAACATATTAGTAGTATGCAATGGTCACTCACGAATCAAGACGGACAAAAAATCCCAGTCACGCAGGATAAACTACTCAAAGACGGTATTCAATTCGGACGCAACTATTATACGGAAATGTCGGTTTACAATCAGTCTGACAAAGTGGCATCCGTTCCTGAATATGCACCGCAGTCGGGTCTACCGGTCAAAACCATCCCAGCTCGGTCTATCAAATCTGATCAAACCAAAGCTTCAGCATCGACAGCAGAGACCATGTTGCATTACTGGTACGAACAAGCAGATAAGCAAACCCGGGCTCGCTTTAAACAATTTATCAATCAGCAGTAATTTGCTCATAACTTAAAGATTGTTCAGTTCGATAACGAACACATCTGATCTATCCCGTAAAATGTCACCATTTCTATATCAGAATGGTGACATTTGTTTTATTGAAATTTATAGATAACGAACACCCCCTTTTTAACCGACCCATTTGCTCATCATCGCGTTTAATATGCAGCACGCTTTATTTTCCCTCAACTCACAACTCACATGTGAAGTCTCTTCAAATCTCATCTTCCCTATTCTCCGATGATGATCACTAACTGGCATAAAAGATAACGTTATGGCAAGGTACTTATCATAAAAACAAGCCATGCTATAAAAACAAATCATAAAAATTGCTAAGTAGATAGATTGATCATAAGGATAAACAACATGAAACCGATAACATCCACAGTCGTTTTATGCCTACTGATTGGCATCGCGGGCTGTCAGAGTACACCGCATCAAACATCATCGGATAATCCAACCGACGAACAGTCCCAGTCTTACGCACTGTTTACTCACCTTCAAACTACCTATCAGCAATGGGATAAAACGCTCACGGATGTTGAACCTTTCAAAATCTACTCCGAATCTCATTACAAAAAGCTACAAGATGCATGGAACGATGCTCAAACGTTATATCAAGAGCTTCAAGCCGATCCATCAAGAACCACCAAAAGTGTATCGATTTTCTCCAGTCAAACCTATGCAGACAAATTCAACCAGTATATTGACACTATCGAGCAGCAGCTAAATCAGCTTAAAGCCTTCAAAGAAAAAGCGGATCATTTCCTTGCCGATGCAATTGCGGAAATGGATTACTTAACAAAGATCGACGCACAACATTATGATGCCAGAGAATATCAACGCGTGAACGGGATGTATCATGATCTGTTTGAATATGTTGCTGAAGATAAGCTAGAAAAGGCACAGACAAAACAAGTAGACTTTCTGAACATGTCTCGGAACCTTGAAGTCAAGGTCATGCGTCTCAAATATGTCCAGCCATTACAGAAAAAACTCACATTATTAAAACAAGAAGATTTCAACGAAGTGGCTCCTATCACCTTTGCTAAAGCCAGTCATCAAATTCAACTAGTTGAAGCAACCGCTCAGTCTAATCCCAGAGACATTGAAGCTATAGAAAAAGCAGCACACCTTGGTCAGTTTGAAATCGCTCATCTAGAGCAAGTTACACATAGGGTGAAACAATTACGCAGTATTGAAAACGGTCAATTTGAACCGACTGTTCTTGAGATTGAAAACAAATTACTGGCTATTTCACAAGCTATCGATAATTCAGACTACCGAGATCAAGTGCTAAGAGAGCAAACGAATCGTATTCTGGAAAGTGTCGCAGCGCTCCAACAGTTGGTGCAAACACAACAAGAAAGTTTGCAGGCCAAAAACACGGCACAACAACAAAATAACCAGAAGCTACAAACAGCGCTGACAGAAGCCTATCAGCAACAACAAGCACTACAGGAACAGTTGCTTCAGGAACAAACACATGTGGAAAATCTAGAAACGCTGGTTGCTCTGTTAAAGTCACAGCAATCCTCATCCACAACACCCCCTCTGCCAGAAGAGCAAAACAAATTGAGAGAAGCGGATAAAACGCCGCCAACTCTACAGCAAACAGACCCGAAAAATTCAGAGGTGCAGTGACCCCAACCTAAGCGCAACTCATTCATATTAAATGATTTTTAAGTACAGGGATGACAGGTTTGTCATCCTTGGTCTTTCTAAGGACAGACACTTTAGCCTTTCTCGCTCCCTTCTAGGGACAGGCATAATTAGACCCAGTAAGTATGTCATACTTTACTGACATCAAATTACATCGAAAAAACGGATATGACTCGTATCATGAGAATCGTCGTCTTTCTCATTTATTTTCAATTCGCCATACTTTCCGCATAATTTATCAATACGGTTTCTTCCTATGACCATCGCCAGAGCACAGTTGGTTTCTCCTGATATCACAGCCTACTACCACTGCGTCTCTCGCTGTGTCCGACGTGCCTTTTTATGTGGTGAAGACCAACTGACTGGAAAGTCCTACGAACACCGACGTTACTGGGTTGAGCAACGCATTCTGGCTTTAGCCCAAGTATTCTGTATCGATATCTGCGCCTATGCAGTGATGAGCAATCATTACCATCTGGTTGTTCATATTAACCGAGAAAAAGCAGCACAATTATCGGACAAAGAAGTTATCGAGCGTTGGGGAAAGGAGCATCAATTACCACAGCTGATTCTGAAATATCTAAAAAATCAGACCTCCGCTTCTGAAATTCAGACTTGTCGAAAAATAATTCACCTTTGGCGGGAGCGACTCTACTCTCTGAGCTGGTTGATGAAAGAGCTCAATTTCAGTATTGCTAAACAAGCCAATCAGGAAGATCAATGTCGTGGGCATTTCTGGGAAGGCAGATTTAAATCTCAGGCTTTACTGGATGAAAAAGCGCTGCTGGCAGCAATGGCCTATACCGATCTAAATCCGGTTCGAGCTGGTATCGCTAAAACACCAGAAACTTCAGCATATACATCGATCAAGAGACGACTTGATACACTGAATACGGCTCAAGCCCCACAACTTAAGCTATTCCCATTCGTTGGTGAATCTTCCCAGAAAAAATCTGATGGTATCCCATTTCATCTAATTGATTACATTGAGTGGGTAGATTGGATTGGGCGGCAGGTTCGGGAGGGAAAGCCGGGTTATATCGACAACAAACAACCTTCCATTCTCATCCGATTATCTGCCAATCACATGGATAGTTTTTACTTATGTACCCAGCTAGAACGAAAACGATGTTTATGGATAGGCTCATCGAAACGACTTCAAATAGTGAAAGATCAATTGAACAGGCAGCGTTTACATGGACTATCTGTCTAAATAGCACTTCATATATCCTTTCAAATTGCATCTGACATTTCTGAAAACTGCACCATATCAGGTTCTACACACCATTTAAGATTTGCCCCAACCATCTTGACCCTATTCCGTTTAAGAAAATAGCTCAACAACTCACCGAGTAAAAAATCCAGCTGCGTTTCGTTATGATGACTAGAATGTGACTTGTGTGTCCCCATAATTAACCAAAGACTTGGAACGACTGTCCTCATTAATGTTGTGTGTCCTCGTAATTAATTATGCCTGCTTGTGCTTGTGAGTTACCATCGCTTATGGCAGATTAACCCTTCATATATATCTGAAATACACGTTGTTTATCCACTTTATTGATCATGGTCTCCCGTCCTTTATGAAAAAGCTTTCAAAACAATGGTTGTTATTCGCTATTCTTTTATTCTTGGTTCTCTCTGTTGGTATCACGTACTGGTGGCTACAGCCGGAACCACAGCCGGTTTATGCGACACAAACAGTAAAAAGAGGTCACATTGAAAACAATGTTCTTGCGAATGGGATATTACAAGCTTCCAAATTAGTCAGTGTTGGTGCGCAAGTCTCCGGTCAGATTGTGAATTTGCCAGTCAAGCTCGGAGAACAGGTCAAAAAGGGGCAGCTCATTGCGCAAATCGATAGTTTGACACAACAAAATAGTCTCAAAGAGTCTCTCGCTTCTCTCGCAAGTTTGAAAGCACAGTATCGTGCCAAACAAGCACAAATTCGTCAGGCACGACTGGCGTATGCTCGTCAAAAAGCAATGCTGGCAGACAATGCCAGCTCCAAAGCCGATTATGAATTAGCCGAGTCGAATCTTGCTGTTTATCAGGCAGAACTAGATCAACTGAGCGCCGGAATTGAGCAGGCAGAAATTAATGTTGATTCAGCCAAAGTCGATCTGGGTTATACCAAGATTTCAGCACCAATGGACGGCACGGTTGTTTATACCGCAGTAGAAGTCGGACAAACCGTGAATGCCAACCAAACAACCCCTACCATCGTTGAACTGGCAAATCTAAACCAGATGACAGTAAAAGCAGAAATATCCGAAGCCGACGTTATACATGTTCATTCGGGGCAACCGGTCTACTTTACCATTCTGGGCCAGCCAAACCATCGCTATCACGCGACATTACGTGCCATTGAGCCCGGCCCGACAGTGATGGACGGTGATGATAGTGATATGACATCAAATGATTCAGAAGCAATTTATTATAATGGTTTGTTTGATATCGATAATCCGGATGGTGTGCTACGCATCGGTATGACAGCACAAGTGACAATTGTCCTCAATCAATCTGACGATGCGTTGATTATTCCCGCTCAAATCTTACGCCCCAGAGATAATGATCCAAATGGTTATCAAGTCCCGGTACTGGTGAAAGGTCAAGTCGAATTTCGTGATGTCACGATAGGTATTAACAATAAAGTCCGGGCAGAAGTTCTCAGCGGTTTGAACGAAGGCGATAAAGTAATTCTCAGTTTACCCAGTGGTGATTCCTATACGCCTCGCCGCTTTCGCCGGTCGATGGGGATGTAATACATGAAGGATGCATTACTCCATTTGTCCGGTGTGTCCCGAACTTTCCCTGCCGGTGAACAGACGTTGACTGTTTTGAAAGACATCGATCTCACGATTGAACGTGGTGAAATGGTCGCAATTGTTGGTGCTTCCGGTTCGGGGAAATCAACCCTGATGAATATTCTCGGTTGTCTCGATAAACCGTCACAAGGCAATTATCTGATCAACGGACAAGATACCTCGACAATGCGAGGGGACGAATTGGCCCACCTCCGCCGGGAGTATTTTGGATTTATTTTCCAACGCTATCATTTATTGGGTGATTTAACCGCAGTTGATAATGTTGAGGTTCCTTCCGTTTACGCAGGAAAAACACGCAAGACTCGTCGGGAAAGAGCGCGTCAACTATTGGCTCGCCTTGGATTGGGTGACCGTTTCGATCACAAACCCAGTCAACTCAGCGGAGGACAGCAGCAACGGGTCAGTGTTGCCCGGGCGCTGATCAACGGCGGTGATGTCATCTTAGCAGACGAACCCACCGGGGCTTTGGATAGCCACAGTGGTGAAGAGATGCTCAAGCTGTTACAAGAGCTGCATCAGGATGGCCACACGATCATCATCGTGACACATGATATGCACGTCGCCCAATTTGCGGATCGCATTATTGAAATTAAAGATGGTGAAATCATTCGTGATCAACAGCATCACAAGCAACGGCACAATACACACCGAGAAAGTCCGGCATCGCAGACGCGACGTTGGTTCAACTGGGATCGCTACATCGAAGCTTTCAAAATGGCGCTGCTGGCGATGTCGAGCCATCGTCTCCGTACCTTTTTAACCATGCTGGGGATCATTATCGGCATTGCATCGGTGGTCTCTGTTGTTGCCTTAGGTACCGGGTCACGACAGGCTATTCTGAAAAACATCAGTTCAATGGGAACCAATACCATTGATATACGACCGGGAAGCGGATTTGGTGATCGGCGGGCAGATCGAATCCGGACACTGAGTGCCGGTGATGGTGATGCACTGAAAATGCTGCCTTTTGTCGATAGTGTGACGCCATCGATCAGCAGTAGTGTCACCATTCGTTATACCAATAAAGCCGTAACAGCAAATATTGAAGGGGTCGGGCCGGAATATTTTCGTGTCAGAGGTTATGAGATTGCAACAGGACAATACTGGGATAGCCACAGTGTTCAGTCATTAGCGCAGGAAGCCGTAATTGATCACAATACCAAACAGGAACTGTTTCCGCAGAGCAATCCAATCGGCCAAGTCATTTTTCTCAACTCATTACCCGTCCGAATTATCGGTGTCACACAGCCGAGAGAAAGTGCATTCGGCAATAATGATTCACTGAAAGTCTGGGTTCCCTATACCACCGTCTCCGGTCGAATGCTCGGTCGCCCCCATTTGGACAGGCTTACGGTCAGGATCAACGATTCAGCACCCAGTCAGGCTGCTGAACAGGCGATTATCGCACTGCTGAAAATGCGGCACGGCACGCAAGACTTCTTTACGATTAACACAGATACCATCCGCCAGAGTATTGAAAGAACAACTGCCACCATGACCCTGCTTATTTCAGCAATTGCCGTTATCTCACTCATTGTCGGCGGTATCGGTGTGATGAATATTATGCTGGTCTCCGTCACAGAAAGAACCCGGGAAATCGGCGTACGTATGGCGGTTGGCGCGAGACATAGTGATATTTTACGCCAGTTTCTGATTGAAGCCGTGCTGGTTTGCCTCTGTGGTGGCGTATTAGGAATTTTACTCGCCTTTCTGATTGGGGTTATATTTTCCTATAGTGGTAGCAACTTTCAGATGATTTATTCCACAACATCCATTATCACCGCATTTCTCTGCTCGACACTCATCGGTGTCTTGTTCGGCTTTTTACCTGCGCGGAATGCAGCACGTCTGGACCCCATCGAGGCGCTGGCAAGGGATTAATAACCAATGAATTCAATCATGTTCAAACCAGTGTTTAACATTGTCATATCAACTCTGCTGATATCGGGTTGTACTACGCTAACCCACACCAAGTTCACACCGCCACAGGTAGACATCCCGGCCACATGGCAGACACAACAGGTGAACGAACAGGTCAGCCTTAACCCATGGTGGGAACGATTTAACGATCCACAGCTCAACCAACTCATTCAACGGATGCTACGCATCAATAATGATCTGGCATTGGCAACTCTCACGCTGCAAAAAGCACGTCTGGAAGCCGGTTTGAGTGAAACCGATCAATATCCTGAATTATCATCCACACTGGCAACGTCACATTCAAAACGGTTGGATTCAGGCAGCAATAGTAAAAGTTACTCCGCCAACCTCTCTGTCAGTTATGAATTGGATCTGTGGGGACGTGTCGCTTCATCCGTCAACGCAGCCCAATGGACAGCAATTGCCAGCGCCGCAGACCGGGAAAGCACCGCTCAAAGCCTCGCCTCAACAACGGCTTCACTCTATTGGCAAATTGGTTATCTGAAAGAGCGGGTGGCACTCAGTAATAAGAGTATCACCTATGCCAAACAGGTTCTGGCACTGACTCAACGCCAATATCACAGTGGTGCGGTTTCTGAATTGGATGTTCTGGAAGCCAAACGCAGTTTAGCCGGACAACAAGCCGCGCACAGTGACCTACTGCAATCTTTGGCTGAAGCTGAGAATGCGATGGCGATGCTCTTCAATCAGCCGCCAAAACAGCCTGATTTACAGATTCAGTCACTTCCCCAAGCCCCTATTCCTGAAATAGCTGCCGGTATCCCGGCGGATTTGTTGGTCAGGCGACCAGATGTTAAAGCGGCACTCTATGAACTGAAATCAGCACTGGCAACCAGCGATGCCACTGTGGCCGGATATTTACCGACACTGACTCTCACCGGCTCTGTCGGGGACTCTTCTGCCCAATTGCGCGATCTGCTGACCGATCCACTCGGCACACTGGGTGCTGAAATAATCCTGCCTTTTTTGCAATGGAATAAGATGTCACTCAACCAAAAAATCGCCGAAACCAATTATCAAACGGCACTGGTGAACTACCGTCAGACCCTCTATACGGCAATGAAAGATGTTGATAATGCACTCTCGGCAAAACAACACTATCAATATCAGGGGCTCAGACTCAAAGAACAGTATGATGCAGCTACCGCTGCAGAACAGATTTATGCCAGTCAATATCATCATGGCGCTGTGAGTATCCGAGACTGGCTGGATGCACAAGAAACCCAGCGTAGCGCACAGGAATCACTACTGGAGAATCGCTACAACCAGTATCAAATTCAGGCCACGGTATATCAGGCGCTGGGGGGAAGTGATATCGCGCCACCATTGGCGGCAGAAAATCCTTAATTCACCAGTACAAGCGAAGATCACAGAACGGCCGGTATAATCCGGCCATTTTGGTCATTGACGACTCAAATCCCGAACTCAAAAATCAGATGGCTGATATTTCAGATAACGCCCACTCACCCAAGCTACTTCATTGCGGAACTGAATCATCGCCCAACCTCGTGAAAACCGATAGACATAGATGTTCTCACCATACGCCAACTGGCCGACCGGCCGTCCATCCAGCAAATTATCACCACGCACATTTAATTGCTTTGCTGTCACCACATAGTGACCGGCTCCCCGGTAAAGTTTTTTCCGGCTCGCTTTCTGAGCGGGTGCCTGAGACTGAAGCTGGTGATAAGCGCTTTTCTGAACATGATGACATGCCTGTCCTTTCAGACAGCTATTGGCTTGAGCGGAGAATGTGAAAGACAACCCCAGACAGAGCAGCATTATTATTTTCATACGTTTTTTCATCATTTTTTCATACTTTTTATATACAACCTTGCGGTATTGTCCAATAGGAACATATCGCATTGACGTATATTCTATACACAACTGATTTCAAGATACAGTTGTCGTATAACAATTGCATCATCTAGTTCAGTAGATGAATGGTTAAATATGCAGTCACCATTCCTTTTATGATTGGAACATGCTAGCTCGAACAGTGTGGCTAACTTGGGTTCCTAACTCATTTTTCTAACCCATCAGCGTTCTATCTCAATAGTCATAAATATTTATTTCATTGAGGTGAGATAGTTACCTTCTATCAATCATTCAGATTTTATATCAGAGAATTAATCCATTTATATTATTAATTCAGTTATAGAAATAGAAAAAACAATTTCATTGACGTTCATACTCACAAAAACATTATATTAATGAAATTGATAATATAAGCTCTAAAGACTTATACCAATGTCTAAATAAAAATTGAGTGTGGATAAACACTCATACAATATATTTCAGTGGTCAATATTGACCACTGTTTTAAGCATTTACTAAATTTATCTGTTCAAGTAGGTTCTGGATACTTTTCCGAACAAGACAGTTAATCTTTTAAATCAAAGCGATGAATGATCTGGTTGGCACTCCCGCGCCATAGTAATGCCGGGTCATATTGCTCCTGCTCAAACTTACCATCAATCAGCACATCGACCATCTTAACGACGGCACACTGTTCCTCTGACAGCTCTTCAAGCGTATAACCCGTCCACATCCAGATATCCTTACCGGGACACTCATCTTTAACCCTTGTCACGAGTTGGTAAATAGCAGTTAAATTGGCGGGGTGAAGCGGGTCTCCCCCCGACAGCGACAGGCCACGCCGATAAATCCGGGTATCCTGTAAATCAGCAATAATCTGATCCTCCAGCGCTTGTGTAAATGGATGACCAGAATCGGGAGACCATGTGCATTGGTTATAACAGCCCCGGCATTGATGCTCGCACCCTGAAACAAACAGGGTGCAGCGTGTTCCTTCGCCGTTGACTACATCAACCTGATGATATTGATGATAATTCATAGCAATTACAGGTGCTTCACTCGTCGTTTGACTTCTTCTTGCTTACCGAAATTAAACGGACGCGCATCAGGGCTGCCTAAATAACCGCATACCCGACGAATCACAGAGACTTTAGCCGGATCATGGTTACCACATTTCGGGCAGACAAACCCTTTACTGGTACAGGAAAATTCTCCGGTATAACCGCACTCATAGCATTCATCAATCGGGGTATTGGTACCGTAGTAAGGCACCCGGCTGTAGCTGTAATCCCAAACGTTCTCCAGCGCTTCTACATTACGCTGCATATTCGGAAACTCGCCGTAACAGATAAAACCACCGCTCGAAATCGCCGGATACGGCATCTCAAAGTCAATCTTGTCGTATGGATTCACTTTTTTCTCAACGTCGAGGTGGAAACTGTTCGTGTAGTAGCCTTTATCCGTCACACCGTCGATGACACCAAACTCTTTGGCATCAATCCGGCAGAAACGATTACACAAGTTCTCACTCGGTGTACCGTACAAACTGAAACCATAGCCGGTCTCTTCTGCCCAGCGGTTGGTAGCTGCTTTGAGATAGCCGATAATTTTAACTGCTTCATCCCGGAGTCTTTGATGATCATAAACATGCTGTTGATCACCAAAAAGTGCATTGATTGTTTCATGTACCCCAATATAGCCCAGTGAAATCGATGCCCGACCGTTTTTAAAGATATAGGCAATCGACTCATCCGCTTTGAGCCTGACACCACAAGCCCCTTCCATATACAGAATCGGTGCAACCCGCGCGCGAACTTTCTCTAAACGACTAATGCGGGTCTCCAGTGCCCGACGCGCCAGTAACAAACGTTCATCGAGCAGTTGGTAGAAACGGGTTAAATCCCCCTTGGCCTGCAATGCAATTCGCGGCAGGTTCAGACTCACAACTCCGAGATTATTCCGGCCATCATGGATTAATTCGCCATCTTCTTCATAGGTGCTGAGGAAGCTTCGGCAACCCATCGGGGTTTTAAAGGAACCAGTCACTTCAACCACACGGTCATAGTTAAGAATATCCGGATACATCCGCTTAGTCGCACAATCGAGCGCCAGTTGTTTGATATCATAATTCGGGTCACCGGCTTGATGATTTAAGCCATCTTTAATCGCAAACACGAGTTTCGGGAACACCGCCGTTTTATGATTTTTGCCTAACCCGGCGATCCGGTTTTTCAAGATAGAAATTTGGATCAACCGCGATGCCCAACTGGTGCCCAGACCAAAACCGAACGTTACAAAAGGTGTCTGTCCATTGGCGGTGTGTAGAGTGTTGACTTCATATTCCAGCGACTGAAATGCGTCGTAGCACTCTTTTTCAGTCCGCGCCATCGCAAATCCTTCGGGATCGTGAATGTCCCACTCGTGGGCAGTATCAAGATGTTTTTGGTAACTGGCCTGAACGTACGGTGCTAATATTTCATCAATGCGATTGATGGTTGTGCCACCGTAAATATGACTGGCAACCTGAGCAATAATCTGAGCGGTTACAGCGGTTGCTGTCGAGATCGATTTTGGTGTATCGATTTCTGCATTGCCCATTTTAAAGCCGTGCGTCAACATCCCTTTCAAATCAATTAACATACAGTTGAACATCGGGAAGAAAGGCGCGTAGTCCAGGTCATGATAGTGAATATCACCGGTTTCGTGTGCCTGCACGATATCACGGGGCAGAATGCGAGTCTTGGCGTAGTGTTTTGCAACAATCCCAGCCAGCAAATCACGCTGAGTCGGAATCACTTTGCCATCTTTATTGGCATTTTCATTCAGTAAGTCAGCATTGCTTTCATTGATCAATCCCTCAATTTCCCGCGTCAGTGCACTCTGTTTCTCGCGAGCGATATCACGATCATGGCGATATTCGATATAAGAACGAGCCAGTGCTTTGTAAGGCCCCTGCATTAACTCGTTCTCGACCAACGTTTGAATTTCTGCAATATGAACTTCTTTGTAATCCTTGAGTTTTAACTCAACCGCCAGCGCAACATTTAAGGCATAGATGGCCAGTTCTTGATCAGCATGTTCGGCTGCAGCCTCAACCGCAGCCTGAATTCTGTCTCGATGAAACGCGGCCCTTGAGCCATCACGTTTGATTACAATCGGTTTCACTTTATCTCCTTACCCCTCATCGCCTGCTTTGAGCAAAACACATGATATAGGGCTTAACATTGTCATATCAACACTACATATTGTAGTGCATTTAACGAAAAGCCCTCTGCACATGTATTGATCAGGATCAACAAAGCACAGTGAATGGATAAGATAAACACGATTATTATCAGCAGATCTCATTTATTGAAGTACATCGCTGAAAATGGAATTTTTTTCGCTACCAAGGTAGATTTTTCATTCAAGACGATTCTTCATCACGGCAAAATACAGCACCGGAATCACAACCAGTGTCAGTAATGTGGACACAAAAACCCCGAAAATCAAACTGATCGCCAACCCGTTAAAGATCGGATCATCGAGAATAAACAGTGAGCCAATCATTGCTGCTAACGCAGTCAACAAAATCGGTTTTGCCCGCACTCTGACAGAATTGATCACGGCTTCAGAAAAAACCATTCCCTGCGCGTGCTCCTGACGGATAAAGTCCACCAGCAAAATCGAGTTCCGCACAATGATTCCGGCTAACGCAATCATGCCGATCATTGAGGTTGCCGTAAATTGTGCCTGCAGAAGTGCATGTCCCGGCATCACACCAATCATCGTCAATGGAATCGGAGACATGATAATCAGCGGTGTCAGGTAAGATTTAAAATGCGCCACAACCAACAGATAGATCAAGATCATACCGACAGCATAGGCAATCCCCATATCACGAAAAGTTTCGTAGGTAATTTTCCACTCACCATCCCACAACACCGCAACCTGACTGAGCCCCGAGGGTTGATGGATGTAGTTTTGCTCAACCGGAAATGGCAGCGTTTTCATCCGACTGGCGATCTCAAACATGCCATAGAGTGGGCTGTCCGTGCGACCGGACATATCACCGACCACCATTACCATCGGGATTAGATTCTTATGCATGATATAATCATCTGCGGTGACCTGATGCACCCGAACCAAATCAGACAATGGATACGCGATCCCGTTCTGACTGGTGACTCGCATTTCAAGCAGTTGTGACAGATTTGCCTTATCCCCTTCGCTCGCCTGAAGCTGAATCGGAACCGGATACTTACTATAATCTGTGTGCAAATAGCTGACAGGCTGACCACCAATTGCGGTCGCCAGCGTCTGAACAATCGAGGCATAAGGTACTTGAACGAGAGCCGCTTTATGACGATCGATCATCACCTGCCACTGTTGATGCGGCTCAGGCAGATAAATATCCACATCGACAATATCGGCACTGGTTTGGAATAAGTGACGAATCTGACGCGCAGCTTTTGAACGCACCGCTTCAGTCGGCCCGTAGACTTCCGCTAAAATCGGAGACCAAACCGGCGGGCCCGGTGGTACTTCAACCACTTTCACTTTGCCGCCAAATGCACGGGCAACCGCCACCAGCTTTGGCCGGAGTTCACCGGCAATCTGATGGCTGTCTTTATCCCGCGCACCCTTGGGCAACAAATTCACCTGAATATCCCCCTGATAAGAGCCAGAGCGGGTAAAATAATGCCGGACCAGACCATTAAAGTTCATCGGTGCCGCAGTCCCGGCATAAATTTGATAATCATGCACTTCAGGAGACTGATCAAGCACGGTCGCCATGTCGAATAGCACCCGTTGCGTGCGTTCCAACGATGTGTCATCCGGCATATCCAGTATCACCTGAAATTCAGATTTATTATCAAACGGCAACATTTTCAGAACCACGGCCTGATAAACAGGAAGCAATAGTGAACCGATAATCAGCATCACGATCCCGCCACCGAGTAACCAGCGATTCCGCCGTTGACGGGGTGATAACACAAAAGGTGCCATGATCCGCTGTACAATTGCCTGACTCGGTTCTTTTGGCTGGGAATGAGACTGATTGCGCAGTAATTTCACGGCTAACCAAGGGGTTAACACAAACGCGACAGCCAACGAGATAAACATCCCCATCGATGCATTGATCGGAATCGGGCTCATATACGGCCCCATTAACCCGGTGACAAACGCCATTGGTAATAGCGCTGCGATCACGGTAAACGTTGCCAGAATCGTCGGCCCCCCGACTTCATCGACGGCATCAGGTAACGAAAACCGCTGACCTTTTAATGCCATATGGCGATGAATGTTTTCCACCACCACAATGGCATCATCAACTAAAATACCGATGGAAAAGATCAACGCAAACAGAGAGACTCGGTTGATGGTAAACCCCCATGCCCATGAGGCAAACAGCGTCATCATCAGGGTAATCATCACCGCTATACCAACCACAATGGCTTCTCGCCATCCCATCGTGATCAGCACAAGGATGACCACCGCACCGGTGGCAAACATCAGTTTACCAATCAAAGTATGGCTCTTTTCCGCAGCCGTACTGCCGTAGTTACGCGTCACATCGACTTTCACTTCCGCGGGGATCAACTGGTTCTTCAGTACCTGCAATCGCGCTTCTACATCCCGAGCAACCGCCACCGCATTTTCCCCGGATTTTTTCGCAATGGCGATAGTCACGGCTGGGATCAACGTCGATTTATCACTGGTCCAAACATGCTGAGTCGGGGTATTGGCACCTAAGTTTACAGTGGCAATATCACTCAGATAGACCGGTGCCTGATGATACATTCCGACCAAAAGTTGTCTGACATCCGCCACGTGATGGAGAAATTGCCCGATGCGGACCGGAATTGCTTGATTCTGATCGGTAATGCTCAACAGCGGGGAATGGACGTTAGCAGACTGAAATACCTGATTCAGTTGATCAATAGTGATACCAAAACTATTCATCCGCACCGGATCGAGCCGGACATCAACAATCATGTCATGTCCCCCGACGGTATAAATATCCCGAGTTCCGTCAATGGTTTTCAGCGCTGTTTCGAGACCATGTGCCACTTCCGTCAGTTGTTGTTGCGTCATCTGACCGTCGGGATTACTGAGGGTCAGGCTGACAATTGGCACATCTTCAATGCCTCGCGGTTTGATCACCGGCTCACCGACACCAACACCACTCGGCATCCAGTCTTTATTCGAATACAGTTTATTATAGGTTCTCACCACTGCATCATTGCGCGACACACCCACTTTAAAAATCGCAACAATCAGGGCACCGTCCGGTTGTGAAAAAGAATAGATATTATCAATGCCCTGAATCTCGGAGATAATTTGCTCTGCCGGGTTGGTGACCAAATGTTCGACTTCCGCCGGAGAAGCACCGGGAAAAGGGATATAAATATCGGCAAAAGTCACATCAATTTGCGGCTCCTCCTCTTTCGGAGTGACCAGCACAGCAAACACGCCCATGAGTAACCCAACCAACGCTAACAACGGGGTTATAGCCGAGTGTTGAAACAGTGCGGCAATCCGCCCGGAAATGCCCAGTTTTTTTTCCATTATGCGCCCCTCTTACTGTGCATCGATAGGAAATGCATGGGTTACAATCTGATCCCCGATTTCCAGTCCGGATAAAATTTCAACCGAATCACCATAGTCCTGCCCGATCCGGACCGGATTCAGTCGCTGTGTTTTTTCCTCACCCTTCACACGAAACACGGCACTCAGCTCTCCTCTTCTGATCACCGCAGTTTTCGGTACCAGCACAACCTGTCTGTCCCCGGTATGGAATGACGCTTTCACCCACATCCCGGGCGCAAGTTCAGCGTCGCTCGTCTCCGGTAATCTTAAGCGAATCGTAAACGTATGAGATTGCGGATCGGCATAACGGAATAACGTATACTGACTTGGCTGTAATACCTGCCCATCCGGTAATTCAATTGAAAACTGTTGCGCCTGTGTCACCAAAGCACGATATCGCTGCGGCATTTGAAATTCGACCCGCAACGGTGACATCCCATAACCACTCAATAACGGCATTCCGGGCGTAACCGTTTCTCCCAACTCAACATGACGCTGAGTTACAATCCCGGCATAAGGCGCTTTAATACTGGTATAGCCTAATGCATCTTTCGCCTGCACCACCGCGGCCTTGGCGGCCTGAACAGCCGCAGACGTAGTTCGGGCACGCGCTTCTGCACTATCGAGCTGCCCTTGAGAAACCGCACCTCGTGAAATTAACTGTCGAAAGCGCTTTACCTGTGTCTGAGCTTCGTTATTCTGAGCAACGGCCTGATTCAGTTGCGCCATCGCAGCATCGTAAGACGCGGTTTGTTGGGTCGCACTGATATCAAGTAACACATCACCTTGCTGCACGACATCATTCACATCCACGTACATGCCCACAACTCGCCCGGAAGTCTGAGCTGCAACTGTCCCTTGATTGACAGGCTGCACAATCCCATCGAATGTGACTTGCTCCGGTATCGTTTGACGCGCGACTGTTAGTGTCTGTCCCGCTAACGATTTTCCTGCCTGTGCCTCCAAAACCGTCTGTCCTGCGAAGACTTGTCCACCTAAAAGCGTCTGTCCCGCTAAGATAAAGGCTAATTGTCGTATGTACTGCTTCATCAGATTCCCCTCCTTTGGCGAACCTCTTGTTGTTATTTCCGTTGATGGCGCTCTGACTCGGGTGCTTCACAAAACAGCATCTGCAAATTGACAATGATCTGTGCAGACCGGCTATCAGCCAGTGAATAAAACACCTGCTGTGAGGATTTACGACACGCGACTAAATGATGTTTACGCAGCACCGTCAAATGCTGAGAGAGTGCGGACTGACTCAGGGTCGAATTCCGTTGGAGTTGTCCGACCCCGACCTCTCCCTGTATCAGTTGGCATAAAACCATTAATCGCTCAGGGTGTGCCATCATTTTCAAAAAATCAGCCGCCTCCTGAGCATGGGCTTTGATGCGCTCAATCTCAGTGACTTGGTTAAGATCATGGTTGACTTGCATGAACACTCCACGAAAAAAAGATTTCTATGTTTATTATATTAGATAAATCTTATTTAGAAATACAAATATTAGACTATATTAAATTAGACTTCACTAATTTTTAGATCTATAGTCTCTTTTAGATTGATGGTCACTTATAGAGTGACCATCACAAGAAATCCCCACAAGGAGTATGTCATGACTATTGAAAATGGCGTTCGAATCATGGCCGGAAGCATGGTATTGCTATCCGTTATTTTGACTTATTTTGTCCATCCCTATTTTGTCTGGTTGACTGTTTTTGTCGGACTCAACCTCATTCAAAGTGCGTTGACCGGTATTTGTCCGGCGGCATTCATTCTCAAAAAATTCGGATTAAAAGCGTAGTATCAGTCGCAAACGTGAAAAGGCTTACTTATGACAAAAATTGTAATTATCGGTGGTGTTGCCGGCGGCGCTTCGGCAGCCGCCCGCGCTCGTCGTCTCAGTGAAACAGCACAAATCCTGATGTTCGAACGTGGTCCGTTCATCTCTTTTGCCAATTGTGGATTGCCCTATCATATTGGTGGTGAAATCAAAGAACGCAGTAAACTGCTGCTACAAACACCAGAAAGTTTCCTCGCACGCTTTAACGTAGATGTCCGCGTTATGAGTGAGGTGCTTCGTATCAACCGTGAAGAGAAAACCATCACGGTTCGTCATCTGCCAGACCAAAGTGAATACACGGAAAGCTATGATTTTCTCCTTCTAAGCCCGGGAGCAGGACCGGTTGTTCCGCCAATTCCAGGTTTAGATAACCCGTTAACGCATTCACTACGCAATATCCCGGATATGGATAACATCCTCCAAACCATTCACACCAACCAAGTTGACCACGCTACTGTTGTAGGCGGTGGCTTTATCGGTTTGGAAATGATGGAAGCTTTCCATCAGCTTGGAATTAAAACCACGCTGTTAGAGATGGCCGACCAAGTAATGACGCCCGTTGACCGAGAAATGGCAGGGTTTGTTCACGCAGAGATCAAAGCAAAAGGCATCGATTTACGCCTGTCTACCGCGCTGAAATCAGTAGAATTCAAACCAACAACATCATTGGCGAGCATGGATTCCGGTCAAACAGAGCACCAACACGTGAATGGCGAACTTGAGCTAATACTAAGTGATGGCGACACGCTCACAACTGATATCCTCATCATGGCGATCGGTGTTCGTCCTGAAACCAAACTGGCATCAGAAGCGGGTCTGCAAATCGGTGAACTTGGTGGTATTTATACCAATGAATATATGCAAACCAGCGATCCATCAATCTACGCAGTCGGTGATGCCATCGAAGATAAAGACTTCGTCACTGGCAAACAAACATTGGTTCCTTTAGCGGGGCCGGCCAACCGCCAAGGTCGAATGGCAGCAGATAACATGCTTGGTCGGAGTGAAACTTATCAGGGGACTCAAGGTACTGCGATTTGTAAGATCTTTGACTTAGCCGTGGCTTCAACCGGTAAGAACGAGAAACAGCTCAAACGTGAAGGCGTTGCGTACCAAAAAGTGTATGTCCACACAGCAAGTCACGCCAGCTACTACCCGGGCGCTGAAGTGGTATCGTTCAAAATGCTGTTCGATCCAAAATCAGGCCAGATTTTCGGTGCGCAAGCGGTCGGGAAAGACGGTGTCGATAAACGTATTGATGTGATGGCGGTGGCCCAGCGTGCCGGAATGACAGTTGAACAACTACAACACCTTGAGCTGACTTACGCGCCGCCATACGGAAGTGCGAAGGATGTGATTAACCAAGCAGCATTTGTGGCAAACAACCTGATCAAAGGCGATTCTACGGCAATTCACTTTGACGAAATTGATCACCTCACTGACGAGCAGTTGTTACTGGATGTCCGTAATCCCGGTGAATTACAAAACGGTTATCTGGAAGGTGCCATTAATATTCCGGTGGATCAGCTACGTCAACGCCTGAATGAATTACCGAAAGACAAAGAAATCATTATTTACTGTCAAGTTGGGTTACGCGGTAACGTTGCCTATCGGCAACTGGTCAACAATGGCTTCAGAGCACGTAATCTCATCGGTGGCTATCGTACTTACAAGTTCGCCACAGCGTAGTCAGCCCCGTCTATGTAATGCCAATAGCCAGCAATTATATTGCTGGCTATTACAATTTGTACAACTCACAACCTCTATTCGCTGACAAACACATACAAATCGCCACGACAATGGTTAATACTGTACTCAATCGGTCGGCCAGTGTTATCGAATGCCGTCTGCTCAATCAATAGTACGGGGGTATGTTCATCGATGTTGAGCTTCTCAAGTGATTCTTCGGTTGGCATTTTGGCTGACACCCGGCTTTGAGTTCGGGAAGGTGTAATATTCTGACTTTGAAAATAGTCGTAAAGTGACAACTGGATTTCATCGGGGTCATGAATCAACGCTGATGGGACGTAAGACTCTTCGATAGAGACGGCTTGTTCATCAATATAACGCACACGCTTTAGCAGAAACACTTGTTCACCTTGCTTAAGATTCAAGGTTTTTGCAATGTCGGCAGAGCAAGGCACTGTATCTTTTTTAATCCATAACGTGTCCGGTTTTTTCCCGGTTAACACAACTTGCTGAGAAAAACTGGTTGCTGTCTTCCCTGAGTATTCAACTGTTTCACTGATCATGGTTCCCAAACCTCGAGAACGTACAATCACCCCGTCTTTATCCAGTAAATCCAACGCTTTTCTTACCGTAATCCTTGATACCCCAAGTAATTCACCAAACTCTCGCTCAGTCGGGATAAAGTCGCCACCTTTCAGGATATGCTGTTGCATCGCATGTTTAACGGACTCTGCAATCTTGAGATAGAGCGGAGATTTATCCTGCTGCTCAATACGAGTTTGGATAAGGTCGATAAGAGACTGGTACGTTGTCATAAGGTTCTAATTTTTATCAGTAATGCAGCCAGTATAACGGATATTATCAATGGGTACATAGACGTGAGATGAAGAGCTAAATTTGAGGTGATCTAGCTCTCAGTTTTAGTTTATTGATTGATTACGTTTTGAGATTCTAAGCGTGAGCTTACTTCCCGAACCAGACACCACAAATCAATGCGGATCATATGCACGCAAATACTTTGTAATTTGCTCGACACTTGGCGCACAGTCTCCCCCTTCATGGCTGACCACATAAGATGCCACAGCATTGCCCAATAAGACGGCATCAGCAAGATCCCAGCCTGAACTTAAGCCAGCCAAAACACCGCCGGCATGAGAGTCACCGGCACCGATGGTGTCAACGACTTTAGCCGGAAACGGTGCGACTGTACCGCACAATTCACCGTTATTGAAGAACGCTCCGTCGCTGTCAATACGCAAAATCAGCGGACAACCGTAACGCGAAAACCATTGTTCGATAAACCGCCGACTATCTTGCATCCCCAACCGTTGCGCTTCTTGTCGGTTTAAAGAAACAATAGGTTTGAGCGCTAACAAACGCTCCAGAAGCACCGCATTAATGTCAGCGATTCTCGGTCCGAAGTCGATAAACAGCAGGTTGGTATCGGGTAAGGTTTCTAACCAAGAAATGATTTCTTCACCCGATGCAGACGCCAACTGATAGCCAGATAAATAAATGATTGCATCTTTATCGAGTGGCAGTTGATTGAGATTGTTCTTGCTCCAGTGGTTCTCAACACCACTGACAGAGAGAAATGTCCGTTCTCCATCCGGCTCAACGAGGGCAAGACACCATCCATTATCACCGCTATGATCTTCAAGACAACTGCTCAAACCTTTGTCTGCCATTGCCTGACGAATCAGCTCCGCCCATCGCCCATGACCGATCGGTAGCGCATTCACCGATTGGAGTCCGAGTCTTTGGATCGCGATCGCGATATTGAGCGCACACCCACCGACATGAATCCCTTTCTCCTGAATTTCGATATCTTCGCCACGCTTCGGTAAGTTTGGCGTTTCGGTCACAATGTCGATCACCGCAGCCCCGAGCAGGCATAGCTGACGTTGGTTGCTGAGGGTCGGCACCAATTGTATTAATGCGTTATGAGGCATCATCCTGCTCCTTTATTGCTCTCAGAGAAAGGAATTGACGGGCATATTGATCAAAATCGAGCTGATTTTTCTGATCCAGCTGCCGCTTTAATGACACATTGATTGCTTGCACACCGTTCAAAGCACCACAGATGGCGGTTGCCATCGCACCAATCGTATCGGTATCCCCACCAAGGTTGGCACATAAAATCGCACACCGATTCGGGTCGGTCTCGGCCATCTCAACCATTGCAATCGCTGCAGGGACAGACTCAATTGTACTGACACCGGCACCGACTAAGTTGTAGACTTTGTCCATGCGCGTTTCAATACCACCGGGTTCACACGCCACACTCAATGCCAGTTCGATACGAGATGCCATCGATGCACTGAACGTCGTGATCTGTTTTGTTTGTGCTGCCAATGCGATAGCCGGCAGTTGATCTTTGATTGCAGACCAACTGTGACCATCAATTGCTTTTGAAACAGCCCATGCAATCACAACAGCCCCTGCAATCGCGACATCAGATTTGTGTGTCGGACTGGAAGCAAGCGCCACTTGTTCGATAAAGTCATCTAAGTTTATCGCAGGTAACAGGCATCCCATTGGAGAGACACGCATGGCTGCACCATTGGTCACACCATTATTTTCAAGCGCGTCGATTGGTGTGCCTTCTTTAATTGCACGCATCGCGGCTTTAGAGCTGGGACCGAAGATATTCTTGTTAAATGCATCAAATCCCTCAGCCCAGGTTAAGACATTGCGGGCAATCACTTCTGGAACAATGTTGCCATCACACGCAATAATGGCATCAGCCAGCGCTAACGCCATTGATGTATCATCCGTAAACTGGCAGGCGGTAAAATAGCACGCTGCATTATTTTCTTGTGGACCATCCAAAAAGCGGTCGATCCAACCAAAATGAGCTTTTACTCGATGACGGGGCCATAACTCTGAAGGCATTCCCATTGAATCACCAAGTGCTTGACCATAAAAAGTGCCGAGGATTCTGTCTTGTTTTGTGATTGTCATTTTACTTACCAAAATTAGATTAAATTGCCTGCTCAGTAAGTAAGATTAAACATACTGAGCAGGGTTGAAATTAAGCTTGTGCTTTCTTCTGTCCGTCTGTGTTCTCTTGCTGAGACGCAAGAGGAATCGGTTTGATCTCTCCGTCCGGTTCACGGAAGAAGAAGATAAACAGTGCGAGGATGACTGCGATCATGATCCCACCAAAACTCCACATCCCTGCCCAGTCAAATGTCAAACCATGTTGCGGCGTGTCGTAGGCAAACATTTTTTCCATGAGGACACCGCCAAGCCGATACCCCAGTAAGCTACCAATTCCCTGACACCCGAGAGTTATCAGCCCCTGAGCAGCGGTTCGCATATGTGCAGGTGCTTTTTTGTCTACGTAGATATAAGCCGTAACAAAGTAGAAATCGTAACTGACACCATGCAATAAGATGCCTAAAAATAGCAGCGAGTACAGGTACCAGGCATCCGCATTCCCATAAGCGAAGAACCCATAACGAATCGCTGCGGTAAACAGACCAAGTAACAATACCTTTTTAATACCAAAGCGTTTAATAAAGAAAGGGAGTGCCAGCATAAAGAAAATTTCGGAAAACTGACCAAGCGTCATCCAACCGGTCGCGTGAGTCATCCCCACTTCTGTCAGGAAGCCATTGGCAAAGATGTAATAGAAAGCAAGCGGCATACTGAACATGAATGAGCAGATAAAGAATGCTAAGAAGTTTCTGTCTTTCAGTAACACCATGGCATCCAAACCAAGCATCACTTTCAGATCTAACTTACCGGTACTCTTCGGCGGTGTGTTTGGCAACATCAGGGCAAAGACCCCTAAGGCAGCAGAACTCAATGCTGTAATAATGAGCGGAATATTGCTGGAAGAAATATCACCATAGCCCAACCAACCCGGCAGGAAGCCAATTGCGATCCCTGAAGCAATCCAACCAATTGTTCCCATGACTCGAATTCGTGGGAAATCACGCTCAACATCAGCAACGTTGGAGAACGCAATACTATTCGTCAGCGCAATTGTCGGCATATAGGTAAGCGAGTAACCAAGTAAAAGCGGGAAGAAAGTGACAAACTCGGTTTGTTGTGCCGCAAGGTACATTAATACCGCCCCGGAGAGTAACATCACCGACAGAACCTTTTGTGCCGGAAAGAAACGGTCTGTAATCGAACCGACCAGAATCGGTGACAAAATCGCAGCGATTGCAGTACAAGCATATGACCAAGCAATCTCCGTCGGTGAAAAACCATGTGTATTTAAGATTTGCCATAACGGGACGAACCAAGCGCCCCATATAAACCATTCAATGAACATCATGAATGAGAGTTTGATATTAGTCGTTTTCATTTTTTATCCTTAGTACTGTAGGGTACACAAAAATGGTATAACAAATAACAATACCAATACAATACCATTATGTTCATTTTGTGATCATAAATAACATTTTAATCAATTAAATCCCCTCTTAAAAAATGAGGTATTCAACACTAACGCTACAAGAACAAAGAGCACTACAAGGACACACACCTCACGAAGAGTACCACCATAAAAAGTGCACAAAAAAACGCGCTGGGTATTGTATAACCCGGCGCGTTTGATATCTGCTGAATATCGGGTGGATGAGTAAATCTATGCGGCAACACTACCGTGTGGATCAATCACGAATTTCTTCGCAGCACCACCATCAAAATCAGCATAACCTTGAGGGGCTTGATCCAATGTGATCAGCTGAACGTTCACCGCTTTGGCTATGTTGACTTTATCAAACAAAATCGCCTGCATCAGGGAACGATGATATTTCATGACAGGACACTGACCGGTGTGAAATGAATGAGATTTCGCCCAACCGAGACCGAAACGCATACTCAACGCTCCAACTCTTGCGGCTTCATCGGTCGCTCCCGGATCATCCGTTACATACAGCCCCGGAATACCAATTTGACCGCCGGCACGCGTGATTTGCATGGCTGAGTTCAGCACTGCCGCAGGTGCTTCTTTCTGGTGACCGCCACAACCGCAACCATGTGCTTCAAAGCCAACACAGTCAACAAAGCAGTCAACTTCGCGTTCACCGAGAATCACTTCCAGCTTATCTTCCATATCACCGTCTTCACGCAGGTCGATTGTTTCACAGCCAAAGCTCCGCGCCTGTTCAAGACGTTCCTCGATCATGTCGCCGACGATCACACACGCAGCACCCAGCAGTTGAGCTGATACAGCAGCAGCGAGGCCAACCGGGCCAGCACCGGCAATATACACGGTTGAACCTGGGCCAACACCGGCAGTCACACAACCGTGGAAGCCGGTCGGGAAGATGTCAGACAGCAATGTCAGATCGCGGATTTTTTCCATCGCCTGATCGGAATCGGGGAATTTCAGCAGATTGAAATCAGCATACGGTACCATCACGTACTCTGACTGACCACCGACCCAGCCGCCCAT
Source organism: Vibrio ruber DSM 16370 (assembly GCF_900163965.1). Classification (GTDB taxonomy): domain Bacteria; phylum Pseudomonadota; class Gammaproteobacteria; order Enterobacterales; family Vibrionaceae; genus Vibrio; species Vibrio ruber. The sequence goes on along the minus strand of NZ_FULE01000004.1, from coordinate 22,884 downwards.
ATCGACATAACCATAAGCAGCGCCGGGACGTGCCGGATTGACATTCAGGCAGATGCCGGTCATACCGGATTTACAGTTACGACAGCGGCCGCAGGCAATGTTAAAAGGAACGGAAACGATATCACCGACATTGAGAAATTCGACGTCATCCCCTTTTTCAAGGATCACCCCCGTGATTTCATGACCCAGAACCAGCCCCGCCGGTGCCGTTGTCCGTCCGCGAACCATGTGCTGGTCACTACCACAAATATTGGTAGTCAGAACCTTGAGGATCACGCCATGGTTACACTTCCTTTTGCCCAAAGCCAACTCCGGAAAAGCGATTGATTCAACAGCGACTTGTCCCGGTCCTTTATACACAACACCGTGATTACTGGAATTGCACATTCTGTTCTCCTTACGTGAATTATTATTGTACTGCGCCTGCCACGTTAACGAGCGTGAATTCATCATAGATGTTTGTATACGACACCATTCAGTCCGGTCACGACTCGTCATTGTCAAGAAAGTGGTTTCTGTGGTGTTGATTAGACTTTTACAGCCACATGTAAACGCCTCAACGACCAACCTGCCCGACCACGGATGTGATAGTCAGGAATTATCCTGTTTTCTATAACAATAGATTCTTCCTATTGAATGAATAGCTACAAGTGATTTTATTTTGTGTTGCGGCAGTGCGAATATACTTCTCGAAGGCAAGATATTGCAAAGCTAACTAACTGAAAGGAAAGTGAAAATATTATGATCAATACAAAAATCAAACCATTTAGTGCAACTGCTTATAAAAACGGTGAATTTGTTGAAGTCACAGAAAAAAGTGTCGAAGGTAAGTGGGCAGTATTTTTCTTCTATCCAGCAGATTTTACATTTGTTTGCCCAACAGAATTAGGTGATCTTGCCGATCATTATGCTGAACTTCAAGAGCGTGGCGTTGAAGTATTCTCTGTCTCAACTGACACACACTTCACTCACAAAGCATGGCACGACAGCTCTGACACTATCGGTAAAATCCAGTATTACATGGTCGGCGACCAGACCGGTAACATCACCAACAACTTCGGCGTGATGCGTGAAGGTCAGGGTCTTGCAGACCGTGCAACATTCCTGATTGATCCTGAAGGTGTGATTCAGGCAATGGAAATCACTGCTGAAGGCATTGGCCGTGACGCTGAAGACCTGCTGAGAAAAGTGAAAGCAGCTCAATATGTTGCAGCACACCCAGGTGAAGTTTGCCCGGCAAAATGGAAAGAAGGTGAAGAAACACTGGCACCTTCGCTGGATCTTGTCGGCAAAATCTAAGGATTTTCTGATTTGAGAGCGGGCTGGATGTACCAAACGACCAACGCATCCGGCTTGCTCTCTCCCCTCTTCCAATTATCTAGAGTGGTCACTCTCTTTATCTAAAGACGTTTTTATCTAAAGACAAGGTGTAATCAAACATGCTAGACCAAGCGATCAAACAACAATTAAAACAATATCTCACAAACTTAAAAGAAGATGTCCGCTTAGTGGTCAGTCTAGATGAAAGTAAAGCATCTCAAGAAATTCTTTCTCTGGCTGAAGAAATCGCAACATTAAGCGACCATGTCTCGGTGGTTCACGATAATGCAGCCAGTGAGCGTAAACCGGTTATGGCAGTAACCAATCCGGAAAAAGGCACACAATTACGTTTTGCCGGTGTGCCAATGGGACACGAATTTACCTCATTGGTTTTAGCGCTGCTCCATTCGGGCGGTCATCCGATGAAACTTGAAGACGAAACCATCACACAGATTGCCAACCTGCATAAAAAACTGGATGTGGAAATCTTCATCTCGCTCTCATGCCAAAACTGTCCCGATGTCGTTCAGGCGTTCAACATGATGGCAGCGATCAATCCGGACATCCGAGTCACCATGATCGATGGTGCGCTATTTCAGGATGAAGTCAAACAACGTGATATTCTGGCGGTGCCAAGTGTATTCGTAAATGGCGAATTATTCGGACAAGGCCGGATGTCACTGGCAGAAATTTTGACCAAACTTGATGATGGCGCCGCCGAAAGAGCAGCCGCCAGTCTGAATGAAAAAGATCCATACGATGTTTTGGTCGTTGGTGGCGGCCCGGCTGGTGGTGCAGCAGCAGTTTATGCAGCCCGTAAAGGCATCCGCACCGGAATCGTTGCCAAACGTCTCGGTGGTCAAGTCATGGATACGATGGCGATAGAAAACTTTATCTCGGTCAAAAGAACCGAAGGGCCCAAACTGGCAGCCGATCTGGGTGAACATCTGAAAGAATACGATGTCGATGTCATTACCGATCAGCAGGCAGACCGCTTAATGGGCGCAGCTCATACCGACGATGGCTATATTCATATCAACCTTGAAAGCGGTGCGACACTTAAAAGTAAAAGTGTCATTCTCAGCCCGGGGGCACGCTGGAGAGAAATGAACGTTCCCGGAGAACACGAATACCGTAATAAAGGGGTAGCTTACTGCCCTCACTGTGACGGACCACTGTTTAAAGGCAAGAAAACCGCCGTTATCGGCGGCGGCAACTCCGGGATTGAAGCTGCCATTGATTTAGCCGGCATCGTGGAACATGTAACGGTCCTTGAATTTGCTGATGTGCTGCGTGCAGACCAAGTGCTGATTGATAAAGCGAATTCTCTGCCGAACATTGATATCATCACCATGGCACAGACAACTGAAGTCATCGGAGACGGTAAGCGGGTAACCGGCCTGAAGTATAAAGATCGTCATACCGATGAAGTTCATACCATACTATTGTCCGGCATTTTCGTACAGATTGGTTTGGTTCCCAATACTGAGTGGTTGAAAGATTCAGATGTGACACTGTCACCCAGAGGCGAAATCGAAATCGGTAGTCGGGGCGATACCAGCATGTCAGGTGTATTTGCTGCCGGAGATGCGACGACTGTCCCTTATAAGCAGATCATTATTGCCATGGGCGAAGGTGCCAAAGCCAGTCTGGGGGCATTTGATTACCTGATTCGTCATCAGGGCTGATATCCGTCAGCGAGTGTCGCGTTCATAACCGACAGTCACATACAACAGTGATTCCCCATAACATAACGCAAAACGGGCGCTGAAAATCAGTGCCCGTTTTTCATGGTTACCTCAAACAGCCCCCTTCTGTTGCCTATCCTCTCAACTGCTCTGGTGTCTGTCCCTTTAATTTCTTTAAATTTAAAAACGGATGTCTGTCCTTTCAATTTCTCTTTCAATTCCTGTTGCTTTTCGGGTGTCTGTCCCCTCAAGAATTTCCTTATTGCTACAGGCGTCTGTCCTTTCAATGATTCCAATGCAGACTGCCGAAAAATATGCCAGTTATGTCTTTTGCGCCTGAATTGTCTATAGTAGCGTAAGAATCCGTTATATTGTGTATAAGGACGTTCAACCATGCTTAGATATCTCTTGATAGTATTTGTGATACTCGGTGCTATCAGCTGCAGTGGTGGAGACTGGCGTACCGCGAGCCGCGAGCCCGCCGGTATCGCGCCGGAACCGGAGCAAGAAAAAGATGCAGTGATTGAAGTATATGCCGCAGATGCATTCGGCTGGCGCGGCTGGTTTGCCGTGCACACTTGGATTGCCCTGAAACCGAAAAATGCTCCCGAATATACGGTTTATGAAGTGATCGGCTGGCGACTCAAGCAAGGACGCCCGGTACTGACCCAATATCAGACCAAACACCCGGATCGCTACTGGTATGGCGCTAAACCAGAGAAAGTCTTGTCGCTCCAGGGCGCAAAAGCGAGTCAGTTGATCCCTAAGATTACAGCAGCCATTGAATATTATCCGTGGGCAGATGAATACAATCTGTTTCCGGGGCCAAACAGTAATACATTTCCGGCATGGGTTGGCTTACAGGTACCGGCACTGGGATTGAAAATGCCTTTCCGGGCTATCGGAAGCGGCTACGCCAATTAATCCTGTTCTCTCTTGATGTGACCAACATTCAGTGTTTGTGGCAGTCATCGTATCCATAAGCTCATCCGGCCTATTCATACTTGTGCACATGATTGAAATGAAATAGCATACGTAAAAACAGACTAACAGTGTGGTTATTGTCTATTTGATGAATAATTTCAAGTAGATATTATTATGTTGGTGAATTATTCGTTGAATTCATCGATTTAATTCCGTTCATTTCAATTAAACATCACCACCGATGCTCATCTCAAAAATACACCAAAATACGAGCAGATCTTGCTTGATTCGGTCATACTGGATCCTTGAAAGTAATGAGAAGTGCGTCAGGACGATCACACTGTTTATGAGCTGGATATCAGAAAGCTCTGATGATCAGATACTCTGGTTATCAGGAACAATGGAGAGTCATCATGGTGAACATTATGATCGATGGGTCAACTTACACAGTCGATCCGAATCAAACCCTGCTCAGTGCGACAACAGCCTGTGGTATTGCCCTGCCTTCACTCTGTGATACCGATAATGCTGACGCGATTCATCAACATTGTGAACTCTGTGAGGTTGAAATTCACGGCATCGGTGTCGTCGCTGCATGTCAGGAAATGCCCGTCGAAGGTATGGTGATCACCACAACATCCAGCCACCTCTCAGAGCGCAGAAAAAAACATCTTCAGGACATCCTTTCTCAACCCAATATCATCTGTAGTGAACCGCCCTGTCAAACCGCCTGTCCTGCCCATGTCGATATTCAACAATATTTGGCGCTCATCGCACAGGGTCAATATCAACAAGCGATTGCCGTCATCAAAAAAACGTTACCAATGCCATTATCGATTGGCCGGGTATGCCCTGCTTTCTGTGAATCCGGATGTCAGCGACAACAATTGGATGAACCACTGGCAATCCGCCAGTTAAAACGCCACGCTGCTGACCATGATTTGGCGGCGTTGCAGTCTTATCTGCCAGAAAGAAAAGCAGAGAAACATAAAAAAATAGCCATTGTCGGCGCCGGACCGGGCGGGCTCAGTTGCGGCTATTTCCTGACAAATGAAGGTTATGATGTCACCATATTTGAAGCGATGCCTCAGGCGGGCGGATGGCTTCGCTATGGCATTCCCGAGTACCGGCTGCCCAAAGCAATTCTTGATCAGGAAATTGAGTTGATGTGTCGTCATGGTATGACCATCAAGACCGAACAGCGACTCGGCAAGGATTTCCGACTTTCGGCACTGAGTGACAATTATGATGCCGTTTGTCTGGCAATTGGTGCATCGCAAGCCAGCGGTATGGCATACCCCGGCAGTGATCTCGACGGCTGCTATCTTGGTGTCGATTTTCTGAAAGATCATATGCTTGATAAACGGTGTTCCGTCGGTCACAACGTTGCGGTCATCGGTGGCGGTAACACCGCCATTGACTGTGCCCGAACCGCGCTACGCCTCGGTGCACAGGCCACAATCATTTACCGCCGCTCCCGGGAAGAAATGCCGGCGGAAGATTATGAAATTGAAGAAGCCGAACATGAAGGGGTTCAATTTTATTTTCTGACTAATCCTGTCGAAAATATCGCTGATCAGAATGGCCGGGTCTGCCAGGTTAAACTGGAAAAAATGGCGTTGGGAGAACCAGATGCTTCCGGACGCAGACGCCCGCAGCCAACCGGTGAATTCATCACCGAATCTTTTGATACCGTAATATCTGCTATTTCACAGCAGACTGACGTCAGCTTCCTCGATAATGACAATATTGAGCTCCCGCTCAACCGTTATAAAACCATTGACGTTGATGAAGACAATATGTTCTCCGGCTCACATAATATTTTTGCAATCGGAGATTTTCGCCGGGGGCCGGCAACGGCTGTCGAAGCTGTTGCCGATGGCCGTAAAGCGGCATATGGTATTGACCGCTTTCTTGGCGGTGATATGGAAACACTGTATACCGAATCCTTCCGGGAAAGAAATGTCACCAGAAGTCACCTGATCCGGCCGGAGCATCTTAAAAAGCTCAAAGATGACCTTCGCTCGATCGTTCATGGCGACACACAAGAACAACTTGATCAGGCGCTGACACAGGCAATGCAGCATATTCTGAGAGCCAGAATGCCGGAACTGACACTGGAAGAGCGCCGCCTCAATTTCAGAGAGGTAGAAAAAGGGTTCACAGACCAGGCAGCGATCAATGAAGCCCGCCGTTGCCTGAGTTGTGGCTGTCCTGATGGGAATGACTGTAAACTCCGCCACTATGCAACGGAGTACCATGTCGATAAGTCTTTACTGCCGCATTCTGATTGTGCTTAAGCCAAGCAACGTGGTTCGGTAAACTCATACTTTAATGTCGACACATAGTGCCGCAATACAACAAGGGGCAGATATTTCTGCCCCTTGTTGTATTTCAGATAATCATCATTCAACTTCGGATCATGAATGGCGGTCATTGACTAATAAAGGTTCACTTTGCGTCGGAACCAGCATGACAGCAACCATTTTCGACGTCGGGGTATCGCTCCAATCCCCTTTACTGTCGAGAGGAATCAATGCATTCGCTTCCGGAAAATACGCTGCGACATTTCCCTGTGGGATTTGATACGGCACAACCTTAAAGTTATAAATTTTCCGCTGGACATCATCGGTCCAGATCGTTTCGACATCGACTCGTTCTTCCGGCTTTAAACCCAGTAACTCAATATCTTTCGGATTAAGGAAAATCACCTGCCGCTCTCCCCGAATCCCCCGGTAACGATCATCATATCCATAAACCGTGGTATTGTACTGATCGTGTGAGCGCATCGTCTGAAGCATAAAGACCGGTTTATCCGTCATACGCTGTGGATCAAACGACAATATATGTTCCGGTAGCTCGTTTGCCGCGATCATCGCTTTTCCCGAAGCGGTTTTCCAGTTCAGCTCTCTGGCGCTATTACCTAAATAAAACCCACCCGGTATATCGAGACGCTGATTGAAGTTATCAAAGCCGGGAATAGTCTGTTCAATCAAATCACGGATACGATCATAATTATCCGCCAGTGATTGCCAGTCAACCGGGTTATGTTCGCCCAGTGTTGCTTTAGCAATTCCCACCACAATTGCCACTTCTGAGCGAATCGACTCCTCACTCATATCAACCCGTCCGGATGAAGCATGAACCATTGAGAATGAATCCTCGACGGTGACCCGCTGTTCACCACTGGCCTGCATATCAATATCGGTACGCCCCAGACATGGTAAAATTAACGATGCTTTCCCCGGGTTGACATGGCTGCGGTTGAGCTTCGTCGCGATATGGACTGTCAGTTCACACTGACGCATCGCTTCTGCTACCCGGGCTGTATCCGGTGCCGCGGCCACCAGATTGCCTCCCAAACCGATAAAGACTTTACTGTCACCACGGGCCATCGCTTGCAATGCATGATGCACATTATGACCATGCGCTTGTGGCGGGCGGAATCCGAATACCTTTTCGATATTATTCAGTAATGCTTGTGGCGGATGATCATTGATACCCACCGTCCGATCGCCCTGTACATTCGAGTGACCACGAACCGGACACAACCCCGCTCCCGGTTTGCCAATCTGACCAAACAGTAATTGTAAATTAACCAACTCTTCGATAATGGCAACCGAATGTTTGTGCTGCGTAATACCCATTGCCCAGGTTACTATGCGTTTTTCCGCATGAAGATAAATATCGGCCGCTTGAATAATTTCATCCTGAGTCAGGCCTGATTGCTGAGTAATAGCCGACCAAGAGGTTGCTTCAACCTGTTCGAGATAAGCGGATAGTCCCTCGGTATGCTGTTCTATAAACGCTAAATCAAACACCGACTCGCCCCGTTGTACCGCGGCCTGATGATACCCCAGCAACACTTTAACGATGCCGCGCACGACTGCCATATCGCCACCCAGTTTCGGCATGAAATAGTGACTGGTTGTCGGTGTCGAACTGTTACTGATCATTTCCAGTGAGTGTTGCGGATTGGTAAAGCGCTCCAATCCTCGCTCTTTCAGATTGTTGAAAGCAACAACTTTGGCACCGCGCCGATAGGCATCACTCAGTGTTTCGAGCATCCGGGGATGGTTGGTGCCCGGGTTTTGTCCGAATAAGAAAATTGCATCCGCATGTTCAAAATCATCGATAGTTACCGTGCCTTTGCCGATACCAATACTTTTTCCCAGTGCATAACTGGTTGCTTCATGGCACATATTGGAACAGTCAGGAAAATTATTGGTACCAAAACGACGGACAAATAACTGATAAACAAAAGCGGCCTCATTGCTCGCTCGCCCTGAGGTATAGAATTCAGCCTGATTGGGGTCTTCCAGTAAATTCAGATAACTGGCCACCATCTCGTAAGCATCTTCCCAACAGATCGGCTCATAGTGATCCGTATCCGGGTTATAGCTCATCGGCTCATTGAGACGCCCCTGATATTCGAGAAAATAATCCGTCTGCTTATTCAACCAGTCGACTGAATATTGCGCAAAAAATTCCCGGCCGACCCGGCGAGATGTTGCTTCCCAGTTCACTGCTTTCGCACCGTTTTCACAAAAACGAAACCGTCCCGGAACCCCTTTCTCACCCCAGGCACACCCCGGACAGTCAAACCCGTGATCTTGATTTGTACGCAATAGATTTGATATGTTTTTCGCTACATTCTCACTCTTGAATAAATGCTGAGTCGTTGCTTTTAAAGCCCCCCACCCACCGGCAGAACCTGAATATTTTTTATAACTCATGTGCTTCTCTTCTTATTCTTGATGTTCAGAAAACATCCGCCAATGCAATGCCCGTAATACGAATGCATCATTCGTATCCGGTCAATCAGGCACCTCTTCCATCACATTAAGTAGTCACAAAGACGAGAGAGATAGATAGAAACTGCATATCCGTTTTCTTACATGAACAAACGAACACGCATAAAAACGTCTAAATGATAACACGCTCAAAAACTCCCAAATGACTAAAAACGACAAATATCAGTTTAGTTTCACCGTAAACGATGCTGGTTATTTGTTAGGAGGCCGAACTCATGCTGAAAAAGAAAGAAACCTGACTTGAACGCATCGAAAATACTCCTTAGCAATGACCTGGGTCAATAAATAGCCCTCAGCCCAAATTTTTACTCAAATACTCATTTTGTAATGTTCCATACAATTTGTTGAATATTAATTAGTATTTTATGTCATTTAACAGCAAGGTTACTGATAAAACCAAAAATAGAATCATATTTTCCATTAATGAAACTTTTTGCTTAACATTGAAATACAGGGTTGTTTCTAATTCATAAATGATATACATATATGTGCATATTATTTTATTTGACGGGTGTAGAATTCGGATGACCGAACCTTATATTCGTGTCATTTTATAAGCAAACCGTAAAGTATGTTTCTTACGACAATGTCCCTTACAAACAATGTCCCTTACAAACAATGTCTTTTACAAACAATGACTCTTGCAAACAATGTTTGTTGAACAATCAGACCATTAATGATGGAGAAATAATGAATCATCCAGTTATCGAACAAATCAAAAAAGCAGATCAAGCCATTGTTACAGAGGATTTTGATTCCCTGATGAATATTTATACTGAGGATGCAGTTCTAGTCATAGAACCCGGTAAAAATGCTGTCGGTAAAGCTGCCATCCGTAAAGCCTTTGAAGCCATCGCCGTTTATTTCAAAAATGGATTGCAAGTCAAGCAGCAAGGGTTAGAAGTACTCGAATCAGGCAACACAGCACTGGTTTTGGCAAATACGGTAATATCTGCACCGACATATTCTGAAGTGACACGCAAAGCGACTTATGTTTTTACTAAAAATGCTCAAGGAATTTGGTTATGCTCAATCGATAATTCATATGGCCATGAAATTATCGGTCAATAGTTTTTAATTGAATGTCAGATTGTAACCAGAGATAAAGAATACCTATGACCAAGATATATTCTATATGCGGCTTTATTGGTTCAGGGAAAACAACATATGCCAAAGCACTGGCGAAAAAATATGGGGCGTTTCGCTTTTCTATCGATGAATGGATGATCCCATTATATGGCGAGCATATAGAACGGGATGTGTTTGACCACCGCCTGTCAACGCTAAAAGCGTTATTTGAAGACGCGACATTACAACTTCTCTCCCTTGGCACCCCTGTCATTTTCGATTTCGGACTTTGGACCAGAACTGAACGCCAAGCTTTTCAGGATTGGGCATCCGGTATCGGCGTGGAGCATGAAATTCACTATTTGGATATTAGCTTTGATATTTGTAAACAACGAGCAATGGCCCGCAATACAACTTTAGAAGGTAAGTCTTACGAGATGACACCAGAAATGTTGGATTTATTCTGGTCCAAGTTTGAAGTTCCGAATCCAGATGAAAACGTTATTTGGGTCTCGCAAAAGGATTGAATCAAATGAGGGAGTTCGAGGACGATGACCACCTTCCCTGACTTTCTCAGTGGTTTCCGGTAAATCAATAGTCCCCCACCGATAAACGGTCATTGTGCACATTGCGCTCATCATCAATGAACACATCTATTCTAGAGAATATGTAATGACGAACCGCAAGCACATGACATGTTCCGCATTTTTATTGATTACTAATGATATTTAGTTGATAAACCAAAATATTATCGTCATCTTATGACCTAAAAATGATCAGTATTGTCCATTAAAAATATGATTTTAGCATTGATATACACAAGCACGCATAGCTTGGTGAAGTTATCTGCAAGCTCATTTATAAATTGCCGCTCTATATCAACCAATGGTCCAGTCAAAACGACGGTTCAGTCAAACCATCAGCAATCATTGAATATGTTTAGGCTGTAAGGGAAGTTATGTATAAAAAATTAAGCATTATTTTATCGTCAGCACTCATCACTGCATGTTCCGGTGGAACAATTGGTGGATTGTTACCGGCTCCCAAAATATTACATGGGAAATTAGATGGCTTAACTTATACTTCGCCACAAGGTGACTTGAAGATTACAGCGCCAGTTACCGAAGATCACGGAGAGTGGACCTACACACAAATCAAAGAACATTCTGAAAATACACCGGACCAAAGAGATACTTTCGTCGGATTTAAAACGCCTTACGATAGTCACTTTTATTCTGCTGAAGTGGTAAACTATAAGCATCTTCCGCCGCTCACCGACAAGCAGTTTGTGCGATTCAAGAATGAAAATTTAAAGCGAATGATAAATACCACGGAAGAACGCTGGGGAAGTCAAGTGAAACAACTCAATGAAACCAGTATTCATTGCGCAAACAATCAATCTTTCACCTATACGATATTGAAACAAAACATCACATCTTACGAACTCAACTTTGTGAAATACTATTTAGTTTCTCAATCTTATCAAGGAAATAGCGTCGCAATTGTCACAAGCGAACTGAATTTCGATTTAAGAAACACACGTCCTAACGAGGCTGAAGCTGATATCAAGAATGCAAAGTATACCAAACATCAGACATTCACATGTTCTTTGGAATACAATCCACTAGCGAGCTAGACAGCCATCTGGAGAATGCCGCTGACACCGATTGGTGAAGCGGCAATTTTCTTGCTCCCCCGAACAGATAAAGCTCTCATCAAGACCGACTTCGTGCTAGAATCGCGCGTTTTGTTTATTCAGCCGCGCCAAAGCATCAGAGGTCACTATGTCATTCGCGAAACTCGGACTCAGTCCTCCCCTACTTCAAGCTATTAGTGAACTTGGGTATCTTCAGCCAACGACGATTCAGAATCAGGCCATTCCTGTAATTCTACAGGAACATGACCTCATTGCTGCGGCACAAACCGGCACCGGTAAAACCGCCGGATTTGTCCTCCCAATCCTGAACCGGCTCGCACAAGGACAAACTCAGCGTAAAAAACGCATTCGGGCTTTGATATTAGTCCCCACTCGAGAGCTGGCAATTCAGGTCGCGGAGAAAATCACCCAATACGGTCAATATCTCCCCCTGACATCTCTCGCAATTTATGGTGGCGTTGATGAAAAACCCCAGAAACAACATCTGATTGAAGGCGTTGATATACTGGTGGCAACCCCGGGGCGACTACTCGATCTGTACCATCAACGGGCGGTTTACTTCGAAGAAGTCGAAGTGCTTGTCCTTGATGAAGCAGACCGAATGCTGGATATGGGATTTATCGATGATCTGAATAAAATTCTTGATCGGCTGCCAGAAAATATTCAACACCTATTATTTTCAGCGACGTTATCACATAAGGTTCGTGATCTGGCGAAGACAGCGGTCCACAATCCACGCGAAATTACTATTGCCGCGAATCAGGCTTCTAAACCCAATATTGAACAGTGGTTGATCACCGTTGATAAAGACAAAAAATCAGCACTGCTGGCTCATCTGATTCAGGAGAACCAATGGGATCAAGCACTCATCTTCATTGAAACCAAACATGGTGCAGCCAAACTGGTCAGTCAGTTGGAGAAACGCGGTATTCAGGCCGAAGCCTTTCATAGTGGTCGTAGCCAGGCAATCCGAGCCAAGTTGCTGGATGATTTTAAAACCGGCCAGATCAAATATATGATCGCAACAGGTGTAGCAGCCCGAGGTATCGATATTGATTCACTACAACGTGTGATCAACTACGATCTGCCTTTTCCTGCGGATGAATATGTGCACCGCATCGGCCGAACCGGAAGAGCCAATGCATCCGGTGAAGCTATCTCTTTTGTTTCTAAAGATAATTTTAAAAATTTGTGCATGATTGAAAGCCGCCTTGGTCACTTAATCGAGCGTAGAGAAGTTGCCGGATTCGAACCGAAAAAACCGGTTCCGATCTCTATTCTGAATTATGTACCAAAACATAAACGGACTCAGTCATAGCCGTTCAATTGATATTTGGTTCGAAGTATCTATAGACTGCACGATCCGCAACCCAGTTCAACCTATATGAGGAATGCCCTTGTGAGCCAGTTACCTTTTTCTTCTCTGCCTTTATCTCCGGAACTATTGCAGAGCCTCGACGCCCTTGGTTATACCCATATGACGCCAATTCAAGCGCAAAGTCTGCCTTTTCTTCTTCAGGGAAAAGATATTATCGGACAGGGAAAAACCGGTTCGGGCAAGACCGCAGCATTTGGACTCAGCTTACTGCATAATCTGAATGTGAAACGCTTTCGCATACAGTCACTGGTTCTCTGTCCAACTCGTGAGCTGGCGGAACAAGTCGCTAATGAGATCCGTTCACTGGCAAAAACCATCCATAACATAAAAGTGCTGACACTCTGCGGTGGCATGCCGATGGGCCCGCAAATCGGTTCTCTCGCTCACGGTGCGCATATTTTGGTTGGCACGCCGGGACGAATTCTTGACCATTTGCAGAAAGGTCGGATCGATTTATCAGAATTAAATACGTTGGTCTTAGATGAAGCTGACCGAATGCTGGAGATGGGCTTTCAAGACGCATTAGATGCCATTATTGACCACGTTCCGTCTCAACGACAAACCTTGCTGTTCAGTGCAACATTTCCAGCGCAGATTCAGTCAATTGCACAGCGGATCATGCAAAACCCTGAGTGGATCAAAGTCGAGTCTACTCATGATAATACCTCCATTCATCAGGCATTCTATCAAGTCGGTAATGATGAAGACCGCTTACTGGCACTGAAAAAACTGCTCCTTGCTCATCAACCGGAATCAACCGTTATTTTCTGCAACACCAAACGTGAGGTGCAAGAGGTAGCCGATTCTCTCTACCACGATGGTTTCAGCGTTATCGATTTACATGGCGATCTGGAACAGCGGGAGCGAAACCAATCATTGGTCCAGTTTACCAATAAAAGTGTCTCGATTCTCATCGCAACTGATGTTGCAGCCCGGGGGCTGGATGTTGACCAACTCGATATGGTCATTAATTATCGTCTGTCGCGCGATCCAGAGGTCCACGTTCACCGAATCGGCCGGACAGGCCGAGCGGGCAGCAAGGGGATGGCATGTAGTCTTTTCAGTGCCAACGAAGGCATTCGGGTAGCTCAGATCGATGAATACATGAACACCCCGATTGATCCGGTTGCGTTACCGGCTGATGATGTGCTCAACCGCTCACCATTTGAACCTGAGATGGTCACCATTGAAATCTCTGGCGGCAAAAAACAAAAAGTCCGTGCCGGCGATATTCTCGGTGCCCTTACCGGCCAGCAAGGTATTGAAGGCAAACAAGTCGGAAAAATTAATTTGTTCGATATGCGTGCTTATGTTGCCGTACATAAAAATGTCGGTAAAAAGGCTGTGAAAAAGCTAGAAAATGGCAAAATAAAAGGACGCTCTTTCAGAGCGCGAATCATCAAGTGAGTCAATATCATAATAAAATTCAGATGATATTTCCCAGATAGATTTATATTAATCAATTTATTATTTTTTGAAATCATGTGAATAAAAATATCCCGGTATTGGATGATGCCGGGATAGTGATTCATTCATAATCTGATAAATATTTATAGAAAGTTTCGCAATTCAGATTATTCAGAAATTTGAAACTCAATAATGTGGCACATATGCCCGACAGGTGTATCGACTCCTTCAGTCACGACTTTGACAGTTTTCTTTGCCACATATGCTGCCATTAATGCGGACATCATACCTTTACTACCGGGATCATTTTCATTGATATATGACCAAGACGGATTTTTGGGGCCGTTGTGACAATGCCAAGCTCCGGGGTTATTTGATATAACCCGAAAGTGAAAATTCGTCGGACCCGACATAAAAATAGAACTAATTTTAAATGCTGCCGGATATTCTGCCGCCTGAATTGAACCACTCAGAGCAATTCCCATTACAATCAAACTTCGAAAAAAGTTTTTCATTGATATTCCTAAATAGTGTCAAAAATAATGATAACTTCTGAACGATTAAATAAGTTTTTCTGGAGTTATCGCGAAACTTTAAATTGTATCAGCCTCTTCGAATGTTTCAATAATTCTGATATTTAATTCAGCAATTAAACGTGAGCTTCTCACTTCGATAAAGTGTCTGTCCCTATAACACTCCCTGTAACGCTTTCCTATAACGAAAGTGCCTGTCCTCATAACTTAACTCAACCAACAAGAACAACACTCTGGTTCATTTTTAACCGCTTCAATATGAACTGACACACGTGGCACAGATGTGACTAAAATAGTGTCTGTCCTTGTAACTGATCCCCACTCCAACTTTGTTGGACATACCAGGTGCTTTATGAGTAAAGTAATTGATAACAAAAACCTAACCGATACCCGACTCATTTACTAGGTTATTTATGGTACACTTATAAATATTTCCCACCGTAAAATTACGTTAGGCAAGTCCGACACATAATCAAATAAAAAGAATCCAGAGGTACTTATGAAAACGTCCAACCCGCGATTGACACTGCGTGTGATTGAAAAGAGTGATTACGATGAGCTCGCAGCGCTCATGGATCTCGTCTTTCCAGATGTCGGGGGAGCATGGCCAAAAATGACCATCATGGATCTTATCCGCCAATTTCCAGACGGGCAGATCTGTATTGAAGACAACGGTAAGATTGTTGCCGCAGCGTTAACCATAAAAGTTGATTACAACCGTTACTCACTCCCCCATGTTTACACAGACATTGTTGATAAAAACGACGTGATTCAACACAACCCACACGGTGATGCAATGTATGGGCTCGATGTTTTCGTCCATCCTGACTATCGCGGTATGCGTTTAGGCCGACGTTTATATCATGCGCGCAAAGAGCTTTGTCAGAGTGAAAACCTCAAAGCGATTCTGACCGGGGGCAGAATCACGGGTTACCACAAATACTCTGATGAGATGAGAGTCACCGAATATATTGAGCAGGTTAAACGAAAAACCATTCACGACCCGATCCTCTCCTTCCAGCTCGCCAATGACTTTGATGTTAAACGGATTATGCGCCACTATTTGCCCGAGGATGATAAATCTCAGGGCTATGCGACACTCCTTGAATGGGATAACTTCTTTTATGAAGAAGACCAGTCATCCATTCATGAACTCGATAAAACGCTTGTTCGTATTGGTATCGTCCAATGGCAAATGCGTCAGGTCACGAGTCTGGAAGATTTACTCGAACAATCTGAATTCTTTATCAGCTCATTATCAAACTATAAAGCCGACTTTGCACTCTTTCCTGAGTTTTTCAATGCACCATTGATGGGTCTTCAGCACGATCAAAATTCAGTCGAAGCCATTCGTTACCTTGCATCGTTTAGTGAAGCAATTAAACAGCGCTTTTCTGAACTTGCCATCACATACAACATCAATATTATTGCTGGTAGTATGCCCGAGGAGCGAGATGGTAAATTGTACAATATCTCTTATTTGCTTCATCGTGACGGTATGATTGATGAACAATTGAAGGTTCATATTACTCCGCATGAACAACGCGACTGGGTCATCGATGGGGGTAATGAAATCGGTGTATTTGAAACTGATGCGGGACGTGTTGGCATTCTCATCTGTTACGATAGTGAGTTCCCGGAACTTGGACGAATGATGGCAGAAAAGGATGTACAAATTATGTTTGTGCCGTTTTGGACTGACACCAAAAATGGCTATCAACGCGTTCGCCTCTGTTCACAAGCCCGGGCGATTGAAAATGAGTGTTATGTTGCAATCGGTGGCAGTGTCGGTAACTTGCCCCGTGTGGATAACGTGGATATTCAATACGCACAATCTGCGGTATTTTCACCATCCGATATCTTCTTCCCGCACGATGCAACTATCGCAGAAGCAAGCCCGAACACAGAAATGATCATTTTTGCCGATGTTGATCTGGATAAACTGAAACAGCTAAATACTGAAGGTTCAGTCACTAACTTACGTCACCGCCGTCTTGATGTTTACGGTGGGTTTACGCAACCGAAATCAGGTAAATAGTTAAAAAAGGAGGGAAACCTCCTTTTTCTTATTGGTTTAAAGTGTCTGTCCTTATAACCTTGACCATGACACACATCATTCATACAGAAAATTATTGCCAGTATATATCCTGAACTTTAAACCAATTCCCTTCACATCCATTAATTGTCACAGTGAGTTTTTGTCCTGCGGTTTTTGCTGCCAGAATAACCGACTTAAATGCACCATCTGCGTTCGATACACCCGCCCAACCATTACTTTTAGTACATTGACCGGAACTCACCGCATTGGGATATCCCTGACTCAATTTCAAAGCAATCGCTCCAGATGGGGTGACAAAAACGTTACTCACAATACCCGTATCTTGTGAATAATTTGCGGCATTCGCAGATATCGTCAAAAACAAAGCACTACCCATCAAAATTTTCTTATACATAGAACATCAGTCCTTATCATCAAATATATGGAGAATGAGATAGCTATACATCATATCACCTATTCTGTTGAATGACTGTCCTTATAAAAAACTTGAAGTGTCCGCTGTGTCGATGTTTACGTCTGGCTTCAAGTGTCTGTCCTTATAACTAGACTGATCTCAATAAATATAAAACATCATTCATATAATATTGATATTCCAATAACTCACTCCAAAGGATCACTATGAGAAGGATAATACAGGCGTTTATTTCAATACTGCTTAGTTTGGGAATGCTATCAAACATATATGCTGCTCAGGTCGAAGTGCATGACCCGGTAATGGCGCGCGAAAACGGTATTTACTATGTATTCAGTACCGGACCGGGTATCACAATGTACTCATCCACTGACAAAGTTCACTGGAAATACGCTGATCGTGTCTTTAGCACTGAGCCGACATGGGCAAGATCCGTCGCCCCGGAATTTAATGGTCACCTCTGGGCTCCGGAGATCTACGAGAAAAATGGCAAGTTTTATCTTTATTATTCGGTGTCAGCATTCGGCAAAAATACGTCAGCTATCGGTGTCACTGTCAACCAAACACTCAATCCTGATTCACCGGATTATCACTGGCAAGATCAGGGCATCGTAATCCAGTCGGTACCGGATCGCGATAACTGGAACGCCATTGACCCGGCTATTGTCGAAGATGACAATGGCAATATCTGGATGAGTTTTGGATCATTCTGGAGCGGTCTGAAACTGGTCAAACTCAACCCAGACATGAAGAGCCTCGCACAGCCACAAGCGTGGTTTGATATTGCTTCCCGTCCCGGTGTGACAGATAACCCGGTTGAAGCCCCCTTTATCTTTAAAAAAGATGGCTACTACTATTTGTTCGTTTCATTCGATTTTTGCTGCCGTGGCGTGAACAGCACTTATAAAGTGATGGTTGGACGCAGCCAGAGTGTACAAGGCCCCTATTACGATAAAAATGGGGTCTCAATGTTAAACGGTGGCGGTTCTTTGGTTCTTGAAGGTAATCAGGACTGGGCAGCACTTGGCCACAATTCGATTTATACCTTCGATCATCAGGATTACATCGTGCTCCACGCCTACGAAACGGCAGATAACGGTGTACAGAAGTTACGAATTCTAAAAGTTAACTGGGAAAACGGCTGGCCGGTCGTCAATCCTGACGAACTCAATACCAATACAACCGAACTGGTTGAGTAACCCGGCTTCAACACACTCATGTAGGGAAGTCATGTAGGGACAGTCATTTTCCTGTCCCTACAAAAATGCCTGTCCACAATAAAAATAAGGCGAAAACCTCTCCGATCTGCTCAGAATACTGACAACTGTCTCATTCTGCATACAGAATGAATTGACAACCAAAAACTTCCTTTTAGCATGGAGTTTTTAACCCGATGAGTGCCCTTTATGTCTGATACGACACAAAATCAAGAACCTCAGATTCAGCTTGATGACTTGTCTCCTGAACTACGTCAGGTCATTTTATTTGATGATGTTCCTCAGGAAATGTTTACAATGATCGCTTCGATCCATGAAGTCTCGGAAGAAGCCGTCAGAGAAGAATGGAATAGTCTGCCGGCCAGTGCGCAAAATATTTTAGATAATTTTGAACAATTTCATGCACTGGTATCAGTGAGTCAGGCGTTTGCCGGTATTGAAACCATGGAAGGCATTGCTGGGATGGATTTACCGGCTTCGATGGATGACCAAGCCAAAGAAGATTATCGGGCACAGATGCTGGATCAAGTGTTGTTCCAATGTGTGAAAGATATGATCAAACAACTGAAAAAAGCGCGCCGGGATCCTATTCTCAAGCGTGAGTTTATTGAAGTATTTCAATCGAATTAAGCGCTCTCAAACGGCAGGTACAATCGTATCGTACCTGCCGTGTTTCGATTGTGCTGTTATTCACCAACAAAAACCTGAGAATCAACTAAAGGCAGCCGATTGATTTCCGGTGCTGCAAAATAAAAGCCTTGCATAAAACGGATCCCCGCACGTTTTAACCAAAGCATTTCTTCTTTTGACTCAATCCCTTCAGCGATTACATCAATATTCAGTTCATTCATCATATTGAGCGAATGCTTCAAAATACACTGGCGAACCGGGTCTTGATGAATGTGCCGAATCAATGACATATCCAGTTTGACAATGTCGGTTTGGAGATCAGCAAGCAACCCCAATCCCGAGTAACCGGAGCCGAAATCATCGATCGCAGTTTTAAAACCTAAATTCTGATAAGTCCGGATGATTTCAAGCATTCCGCTGACATCTTCAATCGCTTCAACTTCCGTAAATTCAAAAATGATATTCTCGGTCGGAAATCTAAATCGATCCGCGACTGCCAGAGTGGCTTGTAAACACTGCTCTGGATGTAAGATGGCATTGGGTAGAAAATTAATGCTCAATAGCAGCTCCAAGCCAAGACGTGATGCATTTTCAATTGCCCTGACCCGACACATTTGGTCAAATGCGTAGCGACTATCTTTTTTTACTGAAGCAATGACTGTATCGGCATCTTCTTCATTTTGACCCCGTACCAGAGCTTCATAGCCAACAATCACATTTTTCTGACAATCCACAATCGGTTGAAATGCCGTTAAAAAGTATCCCATGCGTTCTTCACGATGAGATGAACAGCAATGCAGCAGATGTTCTGAGGACGTTGTTTTCATCAATTATCGCCTGCGTCAAAAAATATTCTCACTTTAACCCTAACCTGCTCTGAGCGCTTTCACAAGTCTCTTTACTTATGCGATTTAATTAACTAACTGATAAGTATGATATATGCATATATTTTATGATCAATTAGATTACCTGTTTCATGAGAATGTGATTTGAATGTTACCGAACCGTCAGTATATTGACGGAATGGTATATCCATTGCCAACAGAATTAGAAAAAATTTCTAGTGCCTGAATATAAAGGATGTTCAAATCAGAAGCTAACATCTAATCTATATTTCTGATATTAATCAAAAATTAATGATTCCAAACACCTTTTTGTGCTGCTATCCTGTCGCTATGTAACCCTTTTCATCGATTTTGCGTTTGTTTATTGAGTGCTACATAGCTTTAAAATACAATGAGATGAAGTGATAGACATTTTATATTGAATATATAATTTTCATTTATAACCATACTCCCACTCATAGCTTCTATAATTATTCATATCAGTGACAACATTGTGTGACTGAACACCTTGCTACATTTTTAATCCATGATCATTAAGGATTTTTCTCATGTTTATGAGCCGACAATTAAAATCTGATTTACAAAAAACACAACAACAATTACATACCTTACAAGGCACAACAACATCGATTGAAAGACATGTTGCTGTGGTTGAATTCGATATTGACGGTAAGCTAATCAATATCAATGACATTTTTTTGGATACGTTAGGCTACAAACGAGAAGAAGTCCTTGGCAAACATCATTCTATGCTCTGTTTTGATGATTACAGTCGCAGTCAGGAATATACTAAGTTTTGGAGGGAGCTGGCCGCCGGCCAATCACAACATGGTACATTCAGACGAAAGAGTAAAAGCGGAGAGAATGTCTGGCTAGAGGCAACCTACTTTCCGATCGTCATTGATAATAAAGTGGTTCGGATCATGAAAATCGCCAATGACGTCACAGATAAATATGAACAGAGTAAAACCAGAGAAAATATTCTGGATGCGTTAAACCGCTCGTTGGCAATTATTGAGTTTGAACCTGACGGCCATATTATCAGCGCGAATAAAAATTTTATGCAGACAATGGGATATACCCAAGAGCAGCTTAAAGGCAAACATCACCGAATTTTCTGTGATGAGGCTTTTATCCGCAATAACCCAAATTTCTGGCAAGAGCTGGGACGAGGTCAGTTTAAATCCGGTAAGTTTCTCCGCATTTCAAGTCATGGAGAACATGTCTGGCTCGAGGCGACTTATAATCCGATACTTAACGCTAATGGCAAAGTGACAAAAGTCATCAAGTTTGCATCGGATATTACCCAGCAGGAAAAACGGAATATTGCGATTGCCGAGTCCACCGATTTAGCCTTCAGTACCGCCGTGGAGACTTCTCAAATCGCAAAACAAGGCGCAAGTCAACTGGATGAAGCAGTCGAAGTCTCGAAGAAGATTACCAGTCAGGTTCAGGAAACCTCAGAAAAAATCCAGTCACTGAATGATAAATCCAAAAATATCGAAGAGATAGTCGATACCATCCGAGGAATTGCCGAACAGACTAACCTCCTCGCATTGAATGCAGCCATTGAAGCGGCTCGTGCCGGTGAACAAGGACGGGGGTTTGCCGTGGTTGCCGATGAGGTTCGTAAACTCGCATCCCGGACGGCTCAATCCACGGAAGAAATCGCCAACGTTGTCAATGAAACCCATCAACTGATGCTTTCGGCAACCTCGGCCATGTCTGAAGTCAATCAGATTGCCGGTGAGGGCATGGACAAAATATCTCAGGTTGCAACGGTAATCGATGAAATTTATCTGGGTGCAGAGAATATTTCCCGTTCTGTCAGTGAGTTAAACGAAAAGCTTTAACCCCTCACTCAACACATCAGCTATTGTGTTGACTGTCACCTCGCTCAGCGGGGTGACTCACTTTGAGTAGCAATTCATCACCTATGATCGACAGTATATCAATTCAATATTTTCGAATAGGTTCAGCAAATATTCCTACTTCTTTATCTTTCTCTGAGCACTAAAATATTTTTCTGTTTACAGTTCACATATTTCCAACTAAACAAGGAATTTATTATGTCTCATGTTCTTGCTCTGAAATCCAGTATTCTTGGTGAATATTCTCAATCCAGTAAACTGCTTGATGCTTATCTGGAGAAGTTTGGTGATGCACAGGTGACACTCCGTGATCTAGCGGCTAACCCACTTCCTGTACTCGATTTCTCGGTTGCTACAGCGCTTCGTGCCGCTGAAGACCTGAGTGATGAACAACAAGCTGTCGTCAATCTTTCTGATCAACTGATTGCTGAGATTAAAGCAGCTGACACAATCGTGATTGCAGCGCCAATGTATAACTTCACCATCCCGACACAGTTAAAAAACTGGTTCGATCTGATTGCGCGTGCCGGTGTTACTTTCCAATATACAGAAACGGGTGTTCAAGGCTTACTTGAGAATAAGAAAGTCGTGGTAATTACCACACGTGGCGGTATTCATCAGGGAAGTGCGACCGACAATGTCACCCCATACCTCAAAACCATTCTGGGCTTCATCGGCCTGACTGATGTTGAGTTTGCTTATGCTGAAGCACTGAATATGGGTGAAGAATCCGCAGCACAAGGCATTGCAGCCGCAAAAGACCAATTGAAAGCAATTGCGGTTTAATTATCTAGCGTTCATTGCCTCGCAGAAACAGCGCTCATGGCGTAATGCCAGTCAGTTAAGCTGACTGGCATTGTTCTTTTTATGTGGATACTTTCTGGGTTTTGGCTTTACCCACCTTGGGTAAGTTCTGTCTTCCCGCCTTGGTGGAAGCTTAAAGTAGCTCATTTGTTCCAATAAGGATTCATAATGTTTTGGGATATTACCTGGACTTGTCAGCGGTAAAGTTGCAAAAAACTGAGTGATTGCCATGGAACAACTGGTAAAACTGAGTTGAT
>NZ_FULE01000043.1 GCF_900163965.1 Vibrio ruber DSM 16370 | reverse complement strand
GATACGGTAGGTAAAAATACGAGCAAGATACAAAATTACATTAAGCAGCAACTAGAGCAGGATAAAATGGGAGAGCAATTGTCGATCCCGTATTCAGGTAGCCCGTTTACGGGCCGCAGGAAGTAGTCATATGCAAATGTCAGATCACTACGCGCCTGCTAGGGCGCTGCTAGTAGGAGAGCCTTATAGGCGCATATGAAAAACCACCGGCTATGCCGGTGGATACTTTTTTTACGATTGATTATCTAACGATCATCTAAATGGGCTTCATATGGGCAATCACTGTCCCGATGATCTGACAGTTGCCGTTAATCGATAAAAAACGCAGTTCAGGTGGATAGGAAGGATTAAGTGCCTTCAGATATTTCTTATTATCAATGACCTGTATCTGCTTGAATGTTGCTTCTGCCGAATCGGTCAGCATTGCAATGACAAATTTGTTGTGTTCTGGCTCGACCAGATTCGGGTCAATAAAGATCAGATCATTTTCCTCAAACCGGGGCTCCATTGAGTCTCCCCGAACCCGCAGAATGTAAGTTCCGGGGCCACTATGTACCGGGCAGGGATAATATTCGTACTCATCAGGCGCGTATGGTGTTACTGCTTCAGAAAAATCGCCTGCCTTCACCCAAGAGATAACCGGACACATGGTTGAAACCGAAGGGCCATTGCTGACGTTTGCCTGTGACGGTGAGTCGGAGAGATCAGTATTCGCTGAATTCGTGCCGTATACGATCCACTCCGGTGAGCATTCTAATGCTTTAGACATTGCCAGTAACAGACGGTCTTTCATACTGGACTGAATACCGTTTTCGATCTGGCTGATCGTAATTCGGTTCAGACTTAGTGATGAATCAATCTCTTTAACCCGGGCTGTCAGCATGTCCTGGGTGAGCCCTAAACTTTCTCGTCTGGCTTTGAGCCGTTCGCCTAATTCAACAATCATAAATCACAATGCCCGTGATGACGGGATATCCTCAATTGGTTGTTTCTTTTCAGAACCCGAAGGTGTTCGCATTCAGAGTTTCTATCATAGCCCTTTTCTGTCCAAGTATACAGCATTTTTGTAATGATTTTTACAATGAAAAAGAAAATTTCATTACGTCATTATATTTACATTGAATGAAAGTTTTCTTACTATAACTGTCAAATCGTGGTGAGGGGTGAGCGCCTTACCCATTTTTCAGTATGGCAAAACGTGATATTTCGGCGGTTAAAAGGTGTATTGATGAGCATTAGACGGGCCAAACGAGATCAGTGTTTTACGTTGGTCGGTAACCATATTTTTCAGGAGGGGCATCTGTCCTTTCAGGCGATGGGGATGTTGACTTATCTACTATCGAAGCCGGATCACTGGCGGGTCAGCCCGGCTCATTTAGCGAATGTGACGCAAGGATCAGCGAAAAAAACCGGCCGGGACGGCGTCTATGCGATTTTAAAAGAGCTGCGACAGGTTGGTTACGTTACAACGCACAAGCGTGCCAGCGGAGAAATTGAATACATTGTTTTTGATGAACCAAAAACGGTTTATCCGGATGAGGCAATTCATGCTGTGCCTTGCTCTGAAACGGATAAGCCAGATCTGGCTGAACCAGATCCGGCTCAGACGACACAAGTAAGGACGGATCCAAAACAAGAACGGAATGATCAATTATTGATCCTTGCACAGCCGGTTGCAAAAGAGACCTCAGTTTTGACTGCGCAACCTAATCAGAAAGACATGCAAGCTGTTGTTTTTCATCTGAATAAGATGGCACAGACTCGCTTTCAGCCCAAAGGCCAGACAGCCGGTTTAATCATGGCTCGCCTGCGGGAAGATTTTTCAGTTCAGGAGCTGATGGCGGTGATTGATCATAAGGTTCGGGAGTGGGGTAAAGATGCCCGAATGCGCCAGTATCTGCGCCCGTCCACGCTGTTCAATATGAACAAATTTCCGGGTTACCTCTCCCAAGCCCGGTATGTGAAAGAGAACGTGACTGCGGGACATTCAACCTGCAACTGGGAGCCTGATGACGAAGATACCGGTTGGATCGATGCGTTACATCAGTTTCCGAACGACATAACTGATTCAGTACACCGGTGAGGAATCGATAATGAAACCAATAACCTATGAAGCAATCCAGCATGAACTGAAAATTTTGTCGGCTGATGGTGCAACTTCCGCAGAGCAGCAGTCTCCGGATACGTTTGCCGCGCAGATCGTCAACATGATTTTACGCGAGTTACGGGGGATTCATCCGGGGTGGCGAGCTTCAATCCGAAGTGAACAGGAATATGAAACTCTCAAACTGAACTACGTCAAAGCGATGATGGAACAAGGGGTGAATACCATGGTGCAAGTGCAGCGTGGTTTGCGGATGGCTCGGGCGAACCCATCTGATTTTATTCCCGGACCGGGGAAATTCTGTGCCTGGTGTCTGGATGATAATGCATGGCTGTCGGCTTATCAGCGCAT
The DNA here is from genome assembly GCF_900163965.1 of Vibrio ruber DSM 16370. GTDB lineage: Bacteria > Pseudomonadota > Gammaproteobacteria > Enterobacterales > Vibrionaceae > Vibrio > Vibrio ruber. Next base: position 25,373 of record NZ_FULE01000043.1, on the reverse strand, counting down.
GATGAAGCGATGTGCACCACAAAGCCGTCTGGAACAGTTAGTTCGTAATGAGTGTGAGTTTGATACGCGGACATTGAGTCAGGAAAAAGCTAAGCGGCTGTTTGAAAAAACTTATCACAAATGGCTACAGCGTGAACGGAATGGCACCTTACCACAGCAGCCTGCCCGATTACCTCCGCGAACCGTAACGACTGAATTTGATCGGCTACGTGGTGAGCGCGGGGTGCCGGATCCGAATACTTTAACCGGCATATTTAAACGTGTCGCTGAGCTAGGGCAGCGGCATCAGAGCAACAAAATGGGGAAATAAATCATGGAATTTACCACAGTAGAAATCAACGCCATGCGTAAAGAACTGATGAATCATGCATTCTCAGCTTTGGTTCGGCGAATGCCGATGAATAAGTGTAAAGCTTATGAATATATTGCCAATTATCTCGGTGTGAAGTACAGCACAGTGACCAATATGGTTCAGAAAGGGATTTCTGCAAAACATGCATCCGGCCTGTCTGCGATTGCGGCCCGGTTTAAAACCCGGATGTACCATTATCAATTTGCCCCGACCGATGCCATTTGTCTGGCATGGCTGGAACATGATTACCGCTGCGATAAAGGGAAGCATCCCAGTAAGCATCTGTTCAAGCATTGGGATCGGGAAATGAGCAAATTACATATTTATGAGGATGCATAAATGTTCCACAACAGATCTGGTGAGGTTCATAGCAGTGCATTCAACATCACTACAAATCGTTTTTTCTGCCGGACAGGAGAAATGCAACGATGAGTCTTTTTTCTTTTAAAACCGGACAGGGGGGAGCAGTTATTTCTGAAAAAGCAACGATGTCAATTGCTGTTGGAAGTGGTACGGGGGTTGGAGTCAGTGTTGCTCAGGGTGCAGAGAATTATCAGTCGATGATGAATTCAAGTTTACATGACATTCTGGCAGGAAACTTTGTCTGGTACGGTTCAGATATCGCTTTCCTCATTGGCACGACCTTATCCGTGATCGGCATTGGTATTACATTGATGCGTTTGTTTCTGTTTCAGTCACAAAGGTAGAAAATAAAAGTTAGATAGAGGTCAGCATGAAATATAACCGATTGATCGGGACGGTGCTTTTCGGCGCTGTGGCGATTACCGGCACACTTGAAGGTCAGCGAAATCAGGCTTATCAGGATCCCGGCGGAGTGTGGACAGTCTGTTTCGGAGAAACAGCAGGCGTGCGTCAGGATATGTCTTATAGTGATCAGCAGTGTGCAATGATGCTTGCCAGCTCTCTGAATTATCACAATGAACCACTGGAAAACCTGCATTATCAACTGCCACCAAACGTCCATATTGCCGCCCTTGATTTCAGCTATAACCTGGGAACGAATGCGCTACGCCGTTCAACCCTCTATCGCAAACTGAAGCAACGGGATATTGAGGGGGCGTGTCAGGAGTTTAATCGCTGGGTATATCTGAACGGCAAAGATTGCCGTGTGGCACAAAACCGCTGCCGGGGCATCGTCACCCGCAGAGAAATTGAAACGCAGCTTTGTCTGGGGCAGATTTCAGTCAGGGATGCTTTGATGAAACTGGGACATACCCCCTCAGATGCAGAGGTGATGTATGATCTTTAAAGGATATGTAAGACTTGGCATTTTTCTGTTGCTTGGGTGCGGAGTGGGAAGTGTCGTTCTCAGGGTAAAATGGTTGGTTGCTGAGAATGAAAAACTGACGGCTCAGGTCTCTCAATCCAGTGTACAAATTATGATGCAGAAAAATGTACTGGCTCAGGTATCTCAGGAACGCGAACAGATGAATCAAATTCTGATCAGAAGAGCCCGGAACAGTGCTGATAATGAGGAAAAACTACGCCATGAGATTCAAACATTGCAACAGGAAATATCCGGTCATCCTTGTGTTGTCCCTGCTACTGTTACTGAACGGTTGCGTGAATCATACTGACCCCCAACCGGTCATTCAGACACAGTATGTTGTGCCGCCGGAAGGGATGATCGTTCCTTGTTATAAACCCAGTATCAGCGGTACTTGGCCAGAGGTTATCACTGAAGATATTCCCCGCCTGAAGTCGGCATTGAGCCAGTGCGCTGCGCGGGCAGATGATTATCTGCAATGGCGAGCTTCTAAAGTCACACCTTGATACGACTTCTCACAGTATTCTGAGATGGCCGGTCAGGATAATCGTATCAATCTGTTTACCTACTCATCATAAAAATCTTTCTGGTTATTTCTGAAGCGGGGATCGCTTCAGGGAACAGGAAGATTTTTTATGTCTGACGGTTTTGTCTGTCAGGTTTCGCTGATGTAACTCGGTTTGTTGAAGTCTTTTGGGATGCAGATGAAAGATAATTTACATCTTGTGTGTGAGGTGTGACAGAGAAAAAATCCTGAAAATAGACGGATATGCAGGCGGAAAAAATTTCAGTCAGCCGGTTCAGAAGCATGGTCAAAACGGCTGACTGAAAGGGAGAGAAATAGATTTAGATTAAGGATAATTCTTGTTGCAGACTGGCGCGGCTTTCGGGGGGAAGCGACTTGATTAGATTGCAGACTAACTGGTTGGCAGCCTTGGCTGAAGGGCTCAGAGTGTGGCTGTAAGACAGATTCATAACGAATGTGTGACCGCACTCGGGATCACTACAGCTACAGTACAGATCTGCATGACTGTTGGTAATCCGGTTCGATTTTTGGATCCGGCTTTTTTGACCACACTCAGGGCATAACACTCTCATATTTATACCTTTCCCTCTGATGAATAATTGACACGATTATAACAATAATGATGGCATCTACCTAGCGAAATGTAAAAAAACTTACCATAAACTGCGAACAATCACCGGACAAGCCCGGCTCTGTCTGACCTGAGTCGGTTTTTGGCTATCCAGACCATCTATTCAGACCACAATGAGCACTCATTTATCCCGTCAATCTCTGATCAAATGACTCCGCAATGCAGCGGTGTTGTACAAAATGTCGACAAAAATCCCCACATCAACGCTTATTTTCTCCTGATTAATTCCAGTCTGTTCCGTTTTACCCTGTATCCGAATCAGGCCGAATCCAACATGATGCAGCATTTTTTCAGACCGAGTATTCTTCTCTCAACCCGAACAAAACGGGGAAACAAAACGAAATTGAAATCATATAAGAAATTGATATTAAAAATAAAATATCAAATTCAAATGGTTCTGTTTCTGGAAAGCTAACCCACAGTAAGGTGACAGTTTCATGGCTCAGTATGAAGCGGGCGACAAGCTCAGAAACTTTAAAACATTCATTGAAAGCTGTGTCGGAGATGAAATTGCACAAACCCTGACGAGCCAAATGAAGAATATTTCTCTGGGTTTGGACAGTCAGTCTTTGGGCAACGGTTGTCAGTTAATGAGACTGCGTTATCACGCCCGTCTGGCATTCAATAATTTTCCGCATCTCACCTATAGCCCTGCAGTGCTGTTTGCCAATGTCGGCGCCTGGCTGATGGATCACGATCCTGACCGGGAAATGGCTGCGGTTCTGAACAATCCGATGATTGAGATGACAGCGGTTGATGAAACTCATTCAACGATTGTGATCGATGTTGAGTTTGAAGAACCCGTCAGCGTGACAGAAGACGCTGCAGGGCCGATTTACTGGCGTGGTAAACAGTGGCGTATTGATACATATGAAATCTGGGTGGCGGAAACATTAGGTGATTTCACGACAGGTCGGCGTTAAGCGGCCAGGGATTGCAGAATACTGTTTCTGATTCACTCAAACCAAAGGCGATCCAATCCCGGCCGGGATTGGATCACACCAAGCGGTTGTTTGGCATTGTAAGTTAGCGATATGACAAGCAAGCAGAGCAATCGGATGATCACATTAAATAGGAGCGGATAACATGGCGTGGCCCAGCGTTATTATTAATATTAAAAACATGATGAAAGGTCCCATTGCCGGGGTGGAATATCATTTTCTGTTTGTCGGATACGGAACGGTTTCCGGTGCAGAACGTGAGTTAACGGTTGTTGATGCTTCAACTGACCTGAAAGAAGCATTGTCTTCAGCCGGAGACTCTTTGCTGACAACGGTAATGGCTGCACAGCTCAATGGTGGCAGTGAATGGACTGCCGGGGTGATGGTACTCGATCAAGCCGATGACTGGAAAGATGCAGTGCGTAAAGCCAATGAAACTGCAAGTTTCGAAGCATTTGTACTGGATTTCCCAGCAGCGGATAAAACCTTGCTTGAAGATGCGATTGCAATGCGCACTGAGCTGAAAAATGCACTTGGCCGGGAAACATTCGCAGTGTGCTGTTTGCCGGAAATCGATAATACCGACGCAACCAACGGCGAAACATGGGAAGCTTGGTTAGCGAAGTCAGTCGCGATTGTCGACGGTGTTGCCAGCCAATATATTACGGTCGTGCCATCGGTTCATGCAGATGGTTCAACACTGGGTAAATATTGTGGTCGTCTGGCGAATCAGGTTGATGCGTCGATTGCGGATTCTCCGGCACGGATTAAAACCGGTAGTGTGGTCGGGTCAACTGATTTTCTGACCGACAAAGATGGCAAAGCGTTAGCTCTGTCCGTATTGAAAACACTGGAGTCAAACCGAATTTCCTGCCCGATGTGGTATCCGGACTATGACGGTCAATACTGGACAACCGGTCGTACCCTCGATGTGGAAGGCGGTGATTTTCAGGACATCCGTCATATTCGTGTCGCGATGAAAGCTGCCCGTAAAGTCCGTATCCGTGCTATTGCCCGCATTGCGGATCGCACATTCAACTCGACACCGCAGAGTGAAGCACAGGCAAAACTGTTTATGACGCAGGATCTGCGTGAAATGGCACTGACCGGCAATCCGGGTGAAATCTATCCACCGGAAGATGATGACATTCAAATCAAGTGGGTCAACAGCACTGAAGTTGAAATTTATATGGCGGTTCAGCCGTATGAATGCCCGGTCAAAATTACTGTTGCAATCTATATCAGCCAAGGAGATAAAGCATGAGTGCCCGTTTTTCCGGTCGTAGCTTTGATACGACACTATTTGGAGTGTATGTCCATGTTAAAAGTGCGACAGCAACAATCAGTGATGAGTCAGCCGTTGCCTTTACTCGTGGTGTGACAGACGGTTATACCGACGGTAAAGTCAGCTGTGATGTTGAACTTGAAATGGATCTGAAACAGTTCCAGAAAGTCCATGCAGCCGCAAAAGAAGCCGGCAGCTATCGTGATATCAAATTACAGGATATCCAGTTTTATGCCCATAACGGTGAAGATGAAGACAAAATCGAACTGTACGGTGTGAAATTCCTGGTTTCCGATCTGCTTAATATCGATTCAGAAAGTGCGGATAAATCGACTCGCAAACTGAAAGGTTTTGTCACCAGCCCGAACTTTGTCAAGATCAACGGTGTGCCTTATCTGTCTCAGGCCGATACCCGCAACTTGATCGGCTAATTTTGTATTGGTGCAGATTGAATTGATTGTTGAATGACAACTTATGGCATTTTATCTGAAAGCACCATATCAAATATTTTTAAACACGGCTGATTAGGCCGCGATTCCAACAACGGGGAACAGCCTTACTTTATCAGGCTTGTGAGTACCGAGGCTGAGAAAATCATCGAGAAACCACTATATCAGGGTCGGCCCTGAGGGATTTCTGCGGCCTGAAGGGATGGTTGTGCCCCACTTAACATCAATTTTATACATGCCTCACGGCATAAAAAGAGAGAAAGAGACATGGCTAAAGCTGCTTTTACCATTAAACCGGTTGTTGTCACGATTGGTGAGACTGATTTTACTTTCAAACCGACGGTTAACGATGCCAACAACTATACCAACCATGTATCGATGGATAGCAAAGTTGAACCGGCACGGACTTATCTTGAGCGCACCGTTGATGCAGAACAGAAGAGTGAACTGGTTGAACTGATGAATACGGTTCCCGGCCTGGTGATGGAAGTCTTCAGTCTGGTGCATGAATCTTCTAAAGGCGGGATTTCAATTACCCTAAAAAACTAACAGAGCGGGTGAAGCGCATTGAAACCAACGGGTTGGAACAGGCGCTCACCCTGCGGCGACATTACTTTCCCGACGGAGAGGATGAACCGCAAGAGTTAGCAAGGGCGCTCTGGCTCGATCAACATGAGAAAGAGCGCATGGAAGTCGCGGTTATGAGTGCAGTTGCGAGGTTATTTAATCACCGATGAACGATTCAGTCTTAATAGAAATCAATATGATTGATAAGTTGACTCAGCCTTTGACCGGTGTTGTTGACCAAATCAATCAGATTGTCCAAACCGCCAGTAGCGATTTTGACAAGGTAAAATCCAGTGCCTCAGATGTCATCCAGACGTTTACTGAAATGGGAACATCACTTGAACCCGTATTGACGATGGATTGGGATGTCGGAGGTATCGACTCTCTGGAAGATGTCGGTCGCATTCTTGAGCATGTTTCTGAAGCATCGAGCGAGATACTCTCGCTCGGTCTCGGGAGTCAACTGGTCCAAGTATTTAAAGATGCTGAAGGAGGTATCAATAAATTTGCTGACAATCTTGATCAGGGGATAGATAAGGTTATCGAAACATTTGATCTGGCGAAAGCCAAGGTCAAAGATTTTTCCGGTGCTGCCAAAGCGCAATTTGCGGCGGTGTCACAACGAACACAGAATTTCATTCAGGCTGGTAAGGGGCTGGCTACCTCGTTTTCGAGTGCTGGGGTCAAGGGATTTGCCAGTGTTGCCAAGGCGCAATTTGCAGCCCTGTCTCAACGAACACAATCTTTTATCAGTAATGTGAAAAACATCGGGACGGCCTTTTCTGCTGGTGGGCTGAAAAATGGCGTCAAGAATCTCGCGGCGTCAGTCAATCAGCAATTTACCAGTATTTCGCAAAAAGCTGCAGGATTGTCTGGCATGGGCGGGCGAGTACAACAGTATTTAGGTCCTATTTCTTCCTCGCTCGATAATGTTAAAAATAGCCTCTCTCAGGGGATGGGGGAAGGCATTGCTAAAGTCACCGCGTTAGGTGAAAAGTTTCCTTTTCTTGCTGGCGGTACAGAGTTTGTTGCTGCCGGTATGACATCGCTTGATGGGGTCATGAAATCAGCTTCCGGTACTTTAGGTGGTGTACAAAGTGCATTAACTTTTGTTTCCGATTCTGTTGGTACATTTCAAAGTGTTATGGGATCGGCCTCCGAGGTGATCACCTCGTTTCAAAGTGTCATGGGAGCTATGTCAAATGTGATGACCACGTTTGGCCGTTTGATTCCCAGCGTCTCGAGTGTAATGGCGGTCATGGCCAGTCCGATTACATGGGTTGTTTTAGGAATTGCGGCACTGATTGCGACGGTCTACCTGATTATTAAATATTGGGACGATCTGGTTGCCGCTTTCTCAAAAGTCTGGATTTTCCAACAAATTGGGAAATTGTTTGGTTGGCTTGGAAAGCAATGGGAGAAGTTTACATCATATCTTTCTGACACCGGTGTCATGAGTATATTGATGAACATATACAGTGGATTTGTTACTGCTTTTTCTGGAATTGGTTCGGTGATTAGTGGCATTGCCAGCGTGATAGGTAGTACGTTCAGCTTGATATTTTCACCAATTCGGGTTGCGTTTAAGCTGGTTCAGTCATTCTTGACGTTACTCGTTGATGGTCCTGCTGCTGCAATGGGCGTGTTAATGGAAATTCCGAATATCTTCACTGGAATTGCGGATTCTTTTTCAGCAGCGTTTAGTTCCATTACCGAAGGGATTCAAACTTATATTGATGGCGTGTTGAATGTATTTAAATCGATCGGATCTGGTATCTCTTGGATTGCCGGTAAGCTCGGTATTTCAATTGGTAGTGATGACGCTGAAAAAACTGAACAACATGTATCAACGGAGGCACGAGCATCTGAGAATATCCAGAAGCAGGTTCAGTCGGTGAGCCGGGGCTCGGAATCAAGCCGTTCATCCGAGAAGCATGTCTTAGCGGAAGCGCGAACGACAGAGAATATCCAGAAACAGGTTCAGTCGGTGAGTCAGGGGTCGGAATCAAGCCGTTCATCCGAGAAGCATGTATTAGCGGAAGCACGTACAACCGAAAACATTCAAAAACAGGTTCAACCCGTTACCCAAACATCAGCATCCGTCAGTGATTCGGGTGGGAATGATTCAGTGATGGCTTACAAACGCCAACAGAACACTTTGCCTTCCGGCATGGTGCAAAACATGACCAATACGCAAAGCCAACAGGTGAGTGAGGTGAAACGCTTCGGTGACATTTACATCACTGCGCCGAACGGTTTAACGCCGGATCAACTAGCAGAATGGGATGAAATCAATGTCGGATAAACAGTATATCGATATCAAAGTCGTCGATGGTGGCTGGGATATTGATGCCGGGCAACAGCCAATCCTCTGTAGCGATGCTTACAGCATCGCACAGGATGTCAAGCACGCCATCATGGAATCCGGTTTAGCCAGAGAACTTCAGGCCGAGAGAAACCCAGTGTTGCGCGCCAATGTGCTGCTACAAATTGAACAAATTGCGGAACAGGATCTCCGGATTATTCCGGGCACAGTAACCGTAACCGGAGATGTATCCGGTACCGTCGGGCTCTCTGCTCAGGCATATGACAGCGAGGACGTTATCAATACAGAGGTGAACATATGAGTAACAGACCCCAAGCCGATTTTTTAACTATTCTGGCGGAATCCGGCGTTCCGCTGACCGAGCAGGCATTAGAAGACCAACTGAAAACGGAAGTGTCAGCGGCTGGTAGTTTGCTGTCGAATGACGCTGAAATGTCACCGTTCTGGCGCTGGGTGCGAGCTGCAGTTGTCAAACCTGCACTATGGATGACCAGAACGCTGTTGGTCACACATGTTATGCCAAACATGTTTGTGGCAACCGCAGAGCGCTGGGCACTGGAACTGAAAGCGTGGGAACTGAATGTTGAACCGAAGCAAGCGGTGAAAACTCAGGGCTATCTGACGATGACCAAAGAAAATACCAATGATGAAGTGCTGGTCGAGCGTGGTGTGTTTGTGCAGACACTCGCAATTGAAGGTGTCGTGTATCGGGTGAAAGTGACAGAAGATACGGTGATTCCTGCCGGACAAGTAAGCGGACAGGTTCCCGTTGAGGCTGAGCAGGCCGGTGTCGCTTATAACCTGCCGGCAGGTTATCTCAATATTCTGCCGACCGAAGTTGCCGGGATTGTTTCTGTTATCAATGAAGCCGGCTGGATTACTCGCTTGGGTGCCAATGAAGAGACCGACGAAGAGCTCGCATTACGGCTCCAAAATGCCTTTACCGGCTCCGGTGAGTGGCATATTAACGATGTTTACCGTTCGATTATTGCCAGTGTTGCGGGCATTCGCAGCGATAACATTTTCTTCCGCAATACTGGCGATATTACACCGGGAACGGCAGAGGCCTTGATCCTGGTGGAAGTGGGGGAAACGCCGCAGTCGATTATTGAAACACTGAATGACTACATCATGAATCAGGGCCATCACGGTCATGGGGATGTGTTGACCTGTAAACCGATTCCTGAGACGCGTCATGATGTGATTGCAGATGTAGTGTTGGCAAAAAATCTGACGGTTGCACAGATGGCGGAAACGCTTCAGGAAGTGAAAGATCGGATTCGCGCCGCATTTCGTGAAACCAAAGCGTATGACGAAATGACCCGTGCGGCACCGCAAAGCCGGTTCAGTATCTCCCGCATGGCGACGGAGATTCACAACAACATGGCTAACGTGAAATCCGTGCGCATCACGCTTGATGGTGAGATTCAGGAAGATATCGTCAGTGGCTATACGCAGCCACGTTTAAAATCTTTAACGGTTGGGGAATTAGCAGATGAGTGATCAAAATGCACCTCAAATGGAAGAGATAGTGATTCCGTGGTGGGAAGACGGTGAAACAACGTCAGATACGGTGAAAGAACCTTATTTTCTGACCCGGGGCGTAACCGCTTTCCTGAATAAAATTCGCTCAGGCTTGCTGTTTCCGTTACAGCAGATTGATGCGCTGACCTGCCATGAATCCTTGCTGAACTTACTGGCTTGGGATCGTGATATTCAGCGCTTTGCCGGAGAACCGTTGAGTCTGTTTCGAACACGGGTGAAGTATGCGGCGATTAATGCCAAAGATGCCGGCAGTGTGGCGGGATTCAAACGCATTTTTGCCCGGTTGGGTATCGGAATTGTTGATTTTAAAGAACGACAAGATCCTGTCGAGTGGGATGTCTGTCTCATCCAGTTAACCGACAGTGATATCTCGATGAATACCCGGTTACTCCAGACATTGATTCGTCAGTACGGTCGCACTTGTCGTCGTTACCGTTTCCAAATTATCTATCCGTCAACGGTGACACTGGCTGCCAACGGATTTCATCAAACTTTTGCACTGTATAGTGCATCACTATAACGGGGGAGATGATGAGTCAAGTAGCAATTCCTTTCGCGTTTGAAAGCTATCTGCAAGATCGACTGCTCAACGGCCTGACACCGGATATGAATGAGATGATCTTTGCTTATCTGCCGGACTTGGATCCGGAGCAGGTGATTGATCGCCATTTAGGATTACCTGCACCAAGTTATTGGGTATATCGGCAGGATGTGACTCAGAAAGCGAAACTGAACGATGATTCAGTGGCTTATTCGGTAGTCATTCCCAGTGAGGTTGAAGCGTTTACTTTTAATGCCATTTATCTGCATGACAAACAGACTGCGAATTCTTGTGGTCTGGTCGTGCACAAAACTGCGGAAACCAAAGAGCCGGAGATGTCGAGTGTCCGCACTTGCGTGCAGCAGTATACCGGTGCCGCAAGAGCAGCCAAGATTAACGTGACCCCGGAGAGCTGGCAGATCGATTATCACGCTCGTTTGTATGGTATGGATGACGACTTACGTTTGGCATGTTTTGAACTGTTCGGCACTGCGTCGTTTTTTGCCGATGGTTTCATGGTGCAGTCTGATGATAGTCAGTATTTCTGCACAGCCGGAACCGGTTATGTTGCAGGTCTGCGTTGTGTCAATGAACAACCGGTTCAACTCCCTGATGCTCAGGCTGGATCTAAAATTTACTTGGATGTCAGCTGGCAGGGACAAGTTGTCAGTCGCTGGGCAACGCGCTGGAAGCTCGTTGTGAGTGCAACCTCAATCACCGATTATGTGGAAGACGGTATTCAGCATTATGTCGCGCCAATTGCTCAGATTGAGGCCGATGGCCATGTAACGGATCTGCGGCATTTAGGGCTGGACGAAAACAAGCTGCCGGATGCGACAAGTATGGCAAAAGGTGCCGTAGTGTTAGCCACCGACCATGAAGCGAATACAGGACAGGGGACGGGCGTTTTATCTGCCCGGCAACTGAAGCAAGCTTTAGGTCAGTTTGGCAGTTTCGGGACAGCCATCGATTTAGGCGTAATTGAAAATAATGCGGAATTCGACCCGGTTCCAACCGGCTTGCTCCACTTTGCATCCAGTTTGATTTCCGGTACGCAAACCGAGTATCAGGGAATAAAAGTCCGCCATCCCAGCGGCGATTACTCTGTCATCGCTGGCGGGTATCACGCGGGCAACAATACCTTGGTTATGTATCACTCGCTTGGGAAAAAATGGACGGAAGCTCTGATGGCGGAGCAGACCAACACCATGTGCCCGATAGGTGCGCCCCAACCATGGCCGACAGATACCGCGCCTGACGGATGGGCGATCATGAAAGGGCAGGCGTTTGATACAAAAGCTTATCCCGTACTGGCTGCGTTATATACGGACGGGGTTTTACCGGATATGCGCGGGTTGGCGATTGTCGGTAAGAAAGATGAGGAATCCGTGCTTTCTTATGAAGCGGATCAGGTGAAAAACCATGGACACCCTGACTCATCCGTTACCAGTACCGATTTAGGAACGAAAATCACTAGTTCAGGAGGATCGCATAATCATAATTTTAACCATCCTCAAGGTGACCGAGGCTGGAATTCTGGTGGGTATCCAAACTCATGGTGGGGAAACTCACCAACGTCTGTAGCAGCAACACATACTGCTGGAATACATAATCACAGTTTAGCTATTGGTTCACACGCTCATAGTGTTGCAATCACCGCATTCGGTGCAGCTCAGAACACTATCAAAAATAGGAAATTTAACTGGATCGTGAGGTTGGCATAATGTACTCAATTGTCAATAAAACATGTTATTTAGAGGTTTCAAGAATCTCTGGTGATGGTTACTGGCTGGGTAACGGTCAAGAGCAGGTTATGCAAGGTACGGCTTTAGGAATGGACTGTACAACCGTAATTTTTATACCGAGCCGTGAAGGGATGACGGGAAAATATAATCGTGAAACCGAACAATGGTCTGAAATTGTAGATAACACGCAAAAACCATTTTGGAATCAGAATGGTTTGGAGCAGCGAGTTGACACACCTGAAAGTGATTTTCCCGAGTGGGCTATTTTTGAAAAACCACCTAAATATAACCGCCAAAAAGAAACTATAAATTTTGAAGATGGTCAATGGGTGGTTTATGAAAATCGACTTGGCGAACCTTACTATGATGAGTGGGGGAATGAATTAAGAGTTACGGAATATAATTTTAAACTGCCAGACAGTCATACATTTTTAAAACCATTCAAACCAGCTGAAGGTTATGCGATTCGATTAGTGGATGGACAGTGGAAAGAACTCGCTGATCATCTCGGTAAAACGGCTTATGCAAAAGATGCTAGTCAGCCGGATATAACAATCAGTCAACTCGGCGAAATTCCTGATGGTTACACGCTGAAAGAACGTGGCAAATTTACAACATGGGATGAGACGGTAAATGATTGGGTTTACTCACAAGCGCTTGAACGACCAATAAAAGTCGATGAAGAAAAGCAATGGCGAAATATGGTGTTAAAAGAGGTGCTCGATCGCATCGATCAATATGAAAAAGACCAGAACTATGAACCACATTACCGGACTTCACCGCTGAGTGAGACCGAGTATTTAGGCTTGCTCGGATATCGAAAACTGCTGTGCGATTACCCGGATAGTGATGGTTTTCCGTTTGGTGAGCGTCCTGTTTTGTCATATCCCGAGCCGATTGCAGAACCACCGAAGCCAACCATGATGCAGCGTGTACTGAACAAAGTGAAGCCTCGCTGACGGTAGCATAAAAATAATCATGCAATTCAAAACACGATGGTGACAAGACGACCCACAGCTAACTCTGATGTTGTCGGCCTGTTGTACATCGTATTCAAGAGAAAGGTTTTATTATGAGTCAAGTTGTTATTCCTCTGGAATTTGAACGCTATTTGCAAGATCGTCTGGTCAATGGGCTGGCTCCGGATATGAACGAGATGATCTTTGCTTATCTGCCGGATTTGGATCCGGAACAAGAAATTGATCGCAATCTGGGGCTGCCGGATCCGTCTTACTGGGTCTATCGTCAGGAGATTACCCAGAAAGCTAAACTCCACGATGATGCAGTCATCTATTCGGTGGTGATTCCCGGCGATGTTGAGGTATTTACCTTCAATGCGATTTATCTGCATGACAAACATACCGCACATTCTTGTGGTTTGGCGGTGCACAAAATCACTGAAACCAAAGAGCCGGAGATGTCGAGTATCCGTTCCTGTGTGCAGCAATATTCAGGGGCTGCAACTGCGGCAGATATTCATGTCACTCCGGAGAGTTGGCAGATCGATTATCAGGCTCGTTTGTATGGCATTGATGACGATTTACGTTTGGCATGTTCTGATCTGTTTGGTGTTGCTTCATTTTTAGCGGATGGCTTTCTGGTCAAGTCTGTTGATGGAACCTATGTGTGTGAACCCGGTACGGGATATGTGGCAGGGCTGCGCTGTGTCAATCACCGTCAGACCGACATCGCAGATGTCGTGCCAGATTGCGGGATTTATCTCGATGTGAGCTGGCAGGGTGAAGTACAAAGCCGTTGGGCAAGCCAGTGGAAAATCACCGCCAGTAATACAGTTTTGACGGACTATGTTGTCGACGGTGTTCAGCATTATGTGACACAAATTGCCCGGATTGAAACGGACGGCCGGGTGACGGATCACCGTCATCTGGGACTGGATGAAGATAATCTTCCCGATGCAACAACCCAGTCAAAAGGGACGGTTGTTTTAGCGAGCGATGCACAAGTGAATGCCGGCCAGGGCGCTGGCGTGGTATCACCGCAGCAGTTAAAGCAGGCATTGGGGCAATTTGGTACATTTGGTTCACCGGTGGATTTAGGCATTGTAACGGAAGATGCACAATTAGATGCCGCACCGACAGGATTACTCCATTTTTCAGCCGGTGCTCAGAAAGAGAGTCAGGGAATCAAAATCCAGCATCCGGAGGGGTATTATTCTGTGATTGCCGGATCTGACAATCACAATAATCCCAGTGTATTTCTATATCAGTCTATCTCAGGTACATGGCGACGACTCACCACTGACAATGATATCCAGCGCAGCTTTGTCGGGATGATCGCTGATTTTCAAATCGCCGCGCCGAGGCCCGGCTGGTTGAATGCCAACGGGGGCGAAGTCTCCCGCACCACTGATGCAATTTTGTGGCAATACGCCCAAGATGCCGAGCTGATGATTGAGCAGGCAACCAAAGATGCTAACCCGATGAAGTATGCCGCCTATTTCGGTGACGGTGATGGTTCAACCACATTCACTTTACCGAATTTCCATCTGGGACATTTCCGCCGTGGAACTCCGTCAGGCGTGACACACGGTACAACGCAAGGGGATGCGATTCGGAATATTTCGGGTGGTTTTACCACAAATAATGGATGGATGTTTACTGGGGCACAAGGGGCATTTGTTAGGACTGGGGGAATATTAAATCTTGCTAATGCAACAACGAATGCGGGAGCATCAATGGTTAGCCCAGCTATTGAATTTCATGCATCCAATATTGTACCGACATCAACAGAAAACCGACCCTATACCGTCAATATTGCTGTGAAAATCTTCAGAGGATGGCTATAAGCATGAACAGAAAAATAACCGCGTATCATTATTCGTCTGAGTCCGGCTTATTGGTCGGTACCAGTCCGGCCTTTATTGAGTATGGCTATGATCATTATATCAAACCGCAGTGTGCCACATTTACGCCGCCACCGGAATTCGATAGTGCCACCCAGCAGTGCCGTTATCTGCCAGAGAGCGATAGCTGGCAAGTTGAAGCAAGGTCTGAAGTGAAAGAAGAGCAGACTGAAACTTCGTTATCGACGCAAGCGGAGCCGTCGGGAGATACGCCATCAATTACGGATCAACAAACGTTATTTGCACCAGCGAAACCCGGTGCTGTGCGACGGCTGCTGAATCGGCTGACTTCCCGCTGAGTAACAGAGCATATCTGAATGATTAATTATGCTGACGGTTGGAAGCTTATGGCAGTTTTCTGACCGGGCAGCAAATAAGAGAAAGGTGTTTATCATGAGTCAGGTTGTGATTCCTTTAGAATTTGAGCGTTATCTGCAAGATCGCATCATTAACGGGCAAGCGCCGGATATGAATGAGATGATTTTTGCTTACATCCCTGGTTTAGACCCGGAACAAACAATCGATCGCAATCAGGGGCTGCCGGATCCGTCGTACTGGGTCTATCAACAAGATGTCATGCAGCAGGCGAAGTTAAATGATGACGCAATCATTTATTCGCTGGTGATCCCCGGTGAAGTAAAAAAATTTACATTTAATGCGATTTACCTGCATGACAAGCAGACCGCCAATTCATGCGGTTTGGTAGTGCACAAAATGACAGAGACCAAAGAGCCGGAAATGTCGAGTGTTCGTTCCTGCGTGCAGCAATATTCAGGGGCAGCCTCGATTGCGAAGATTCACGTGACGCCGGAAAGCTGGCAGATCGATTATCACGCCCGCTTGTATGGTATCGATGACGACTTACGTTTGGCATGTTGGGATCTGTTTGGGGATGCATCATTTCTTGGTAATGGATTTCAGGTTAAAGCGTCAGATGGTGGTTATCAGTGTTCTCCCGGTGTCGGATATGTGGGCGGATTACGTTGTGTGAATGACGCATTAACAACGCTCTCCAACGTGCAGGCTGGGGATGGCATCTATCTGGATGTGCGTTGGCAAGGGGATGTGCTGAGCCGTTGGGCAACACAGTGGAAACTGGTGGTGAGTGCCACATCTTTAACCGACTATGTGGATCACGGAACACAACACTATGTGACTCAGATTGCCGCAGTGAAAGCGAATGGCAGTGTGACCGATCTGAGACATTTAGGTATTGACGAGAGCAAGCTTCCCAACGCGACCACAACGAGGAAAGGGGTGGTGGCTCTGGCGACTGACGGCAATGTCAAAACTGGCAAAGGCACAGGTGTGATCTCTCCGCGGCAGTTGAAACAAGCGTTGGATCAGTTCGGGGGATTTGGTCAGCCTGTCGATTTGGGCATGATTACTGATAATACTGCGCTGGATAGTGCACCGACAGGGTTAATTCATTTTGCCTCTGATCTGATTACAGGCAAATCGACAGAGTGTCAGGGGGTGAAAATTCAGCACCCGGATGGCGATTACTCAATTATTGCCGGGTCAGGGAGCCAGCAGGAACCCGCGCTCTTTTTCTTCCATTCTGTACAAAATAAATGGAGTACCACACTGACACACAGAACGTTATATGTGGAGAATTTATTGAAAGGCAATCAGAACTGGAATGTCGAAGGCGATGCAGGTGAGTTAACCACATCCCCCCAGAATTTTGCAGCAGGACAGGAATTCTCCCATGGATGGTTTTGCGGCTCTGATGTGACAGGTATCTATCTTGATTCACAGACTGGCGCGGTATATGCCACGGCTGGAACGATATTCAGGGAATATCCATTATCTACCACGGCAGGGTTGTATGCTTCTGTCACCGATGCTAATGGCCTACAAACCTATGCCGACGCGTTGGAGACTAACGGTATCCGGCTGGCTGTTGAGCAAGCGACGGGGCAGGTTCGGCTTACGATTGATCTCTCAGTGTATACTTCGGGGATTAAAATTGCAGCGCTGTCTTACGGGCGTGGGTTGATTCCGGTGATTTCTGATGATGATTCAGAACGGGCAGCGCGTGGGGGATATATTTTAATTAAAGATTTTAGAAGTCGTACCAAAATTTGGCCGGATGGTACATGTGATATATCGATGAGAGCAACAGCAGGTAAAGCGGCAGCTGCGTATCGTAATCCATTGCCTATTACTATAAAAACTTTTTCAACTGAACTCGGTGACTCAGCAACAGCAAATCATTGGGGAGGGGACGCTGAAGTCATTATCGTTATTGACTCCAAAAATATGCCTAAAAGTAATAATGATATTTGGCTACGAACCAATCATCCAACAATCAATGTTGACACTCTAATTCACATTAAAGCGAGGGTGGCATGAATATAAGATATTTCTTAACCAATGATGGCCTGATTCGTACGGAAAAAGCCTTAAAAGTCAATCGTGTCGATTATTCAGCATTTGTGGAACTTTCTGAACAACAGATTGAAGAGTTTGTCATTAATGCACCGCCGGAAGGCAAGCAACGAAATGGTTTGTCGTGGGTCGATCTGCCGGTTGTAGTCACGGCAGAATCTGAATACCAATGGGTTCAAAAGGAACTGGCCGATGTCGATATCCAGCTCAAGTATCACGCCACCGGCGATACAAAGAGACAGCAACTGACCGCTGAAGACTGGTATGGCTATGCGATTGCTTTGCGCGATTACACCACTACGGATGATGCAGGTAATCCGGTACTGGTGGGGGATACCCGCCCGACCCGCCCAACGGACGAGGGCTAATTATGTGGACTCAATCATCACTCACATGGCCAACATCAGCCAACGGGATCCAAACCCGAGCGTCCTCGGTGACCGATCAGATCGGTGCTGACCATGGCGAAGACCGCTTGTCCGCACTGGAAAGTGATGCTGCTTTTGGCCGCCATCCGCTTAGCCAAGATGCTCAGGCATTACTGAGCCTGCGCGCAGAACTGGATCGTTTACTCACTCAAGGCCAAGTCCTGACGGTGACGCCGTATCAGTTTCAGGTCGGGAGCGAATCGGAATCCGGTGAGATTCTTGATACCGATGCTGCGGTCAAGCGTTTGGCTGAGAAACTCAGAGATTATGCGGATTCGCATCGGCCCAGTGGCCAGCTTCACGCCATTGCGGTCATGATAACCGCTCCGACCCGACAGCAGTTTGCCGAGCAGCTCAAACGGGTCACGGCGGTGATGCCGCTGCCTGAATGGTGTCAGACTCAGCGTCACACTGAATCGTTACTGGCCGCTGATCATGAAAAATTACGCAAACCGGCGCCAATTATTCAGCCCCGGTTTAAAGCGGTCGCCCCGCTGACGACCAAGCCATTTGTTGGGATGAATGCCGCATTAGGCACGCAAGTGGCGACGTTGGAGTCACTGGCCAGTGATCAAGTCAATGTGATTGGTAAGCTGCGTCAACTGGCGGAAAAGCGTCAATTGACACTGCAAACGGTCAACGACACGCTCCAGGCAATGCAAACCATGGATGCTCAAGTCTGGTCGGTCGCTTTAACGGGTGAGCTGGCAAGTTTAAGTCACCGGTTAACGGAGATGTTGCCACCCAATTATCATCGCTACACGGCCGCCAGTTTAATACTCAGTGCATCACCGATGCCATTCTTCGAGGAGTTACTATGTTCGCCTTAAACGGTCAGACATTTGGATTAAAGAATCTTACCGTCAGTTTTGAACGGGAATTAAAAAGCAAAGATATGAGTGCCCAATCGTCCGGGACTGAACAAGCAGAACAGGGCGATAAAGCGGCAACACTCAATGTCTCAGGGTTAATTGCTTTTCACGATATTCACAAGCTGGAAGCACTGCAAACCATGAGTTCGGCCAAGGATGACAAAGGCAATCGCATGGTTTACACGATTGTCGAAGAGATGGCGAACGCGTTTAAAATTAAGAAGGTCAGATTCTCAGGGCGCTTTTCTGCTGCGCAGCAGGACAATGTGATGGCTTGGCAGGTGTCTTTCCAGCTCAAAGAATCAAACAGTGTTGCTGAGCAGAAAGAAGCACGTCAAAAAGCACAGACCAAAGCTGAACCGATTCAAAATCCCCGTTTTCAGCAGTCATTGAAGCAAAATAAGGAGGCGGGCCGATGAATTTAGAAAAACGCCTCTATATTTCCGGTGAAGAAGTCCATCTGGCTCGACATATGATCAGTCTCAAATTGTCGCTCGGCGGCAAGGCGATTTTCACCATTCAGGCTGAAAAGGCCCCGGAACGGTTTGAACTGGTGCGGCTGGATATCGGCTATGAGCATGATCTGTGGATTTTCTTTGAAGGGTATATCGATAAAGTTCAGCCGGCAGAAAATGGTTTCTTCAAAATCACGGTCAAAGAAAATGCCGGGATTCTCAGCCAGCGCTGGCCGATCAGCCTTGAGCATCCGACCGCGATTGATGTACTGGATCAGCTGACACTGTTGACCGGATTAGACTTTAAATATCCGGATGCTGAGTATATGCGGCAAGTGATTCCCAACTTTGTTCATCAGGGAAATGGCTATCAATGTTTGGATGCGTTGGCAAAGGCATTTGCGATTGAAGACTGTATCTGGTTTCAGGATACGGATCAGAACATTTATGTCGGTGGCTATGCCGAGAGTCTCTTTTCCGGTAAGCCGATGTCAGTTCCGGCTGAATTTACCTCACGTCAGACCAATTCTAGTGTCACGTTCGTCCCGTATCCGATGCTGCGACCCGGCCGGGTGATGAATGGTCACCGGATTACGCGGATCGATCTGATCGAAGACGATATGACGGCTTACTGGCAACCGGCCAGCAGCGAAGCGGGAGCGCGGAAACAGCAGGTTTATAATGAGTTCCCGGAACTTTCCGCCGGCTATCACTTACCGTTGTTCGGCCGGATTGAAGCGGTCCGTGATGTCGTGCCGCAAGGGAAGATCACCGATCCGTTCCGGCCGCGTTATGCAGTTGATGTGCAAATGCTGGATGCTGATCTTCAGGCGGATTCCTCCGTGCCGGTTTATCGTTCGATTCCGCTGCCGGTCGCCATGGGTGGCATTGAATCGGGATTACTGGCCTATCCGCTGGAAGGTATGCTGGTGGAAATTGCATTTGCTTATGGTCGCAGTGATCGGCCGATCATTCGGGGCGTTTATGGTTTCAATTATATGCTGCCGACACTTGAACCCGGTGAGCAAGTCCAGCAACAGCGGGATGAAGTCAGTCGTCGAATCGATGGGGTTGGCAATATTAACGATAAAACCGACCAAAAAATGAGCCGTTGTGCCTATCAGATGCAGGATCAGGCACAGCATTATCAGGGCGCGTTTGGTCAGCATCAGCTGGATATTCGCGAGCATAGTCAGGAAAATATCTCGGGGAAAAAACAGATTGAGGCTTTGGGAGCGGTTGAATTGCTGGCCGGAGATAATCTGGAACTGGGTAGCCTGGGTAATCTGCATGTTGCTACCGCAGGGGATTGGATCACAACCGTCGGTCAACTACGCAATACCGTGATTCAATTGAATGATCAGCTCAAAATCATGGGCAACCGACTGGAAGTGATCGAAAAAGACTGGGAAGCATCGGCGGCCAATATGCGTTTTACCGCAGATTTGATCACGATGAATGGCGGTAAAGGTGTTGTACAAGGTGACTGTATTTGTGCCTTTACCGGTAAACCTCACTCGGATCTCTCTTCTACAGTTAAGGCAGGAAAATAATGGCACTAGATAAAACATCACTGAAAGACAAAATTATTAATGAATTGAAAAAGCAGAAATTTGTCACGGAAGGAACACATGCCCGCTCTGAGGAACTGGCAACCGCACTGGCAAACGCGATCGTCGATGAAATCCAAGAAAACGCCGAGGCGATCGTTTCCGGAGGAAGCTCTGCAGGGCAGTGGCCGGTGAATTAGTTCGCTTGGTACAGATTTATCATGGACGTTGTGTCTCAAACTTGAACGTTGTCATCAGAGATAACACCACCTGTTTGAGATTAGGCGGCATTTGATGCCAGAGTGTCAGGTATTCGGCGCTGTTGAGATGATCGGCTTGCGTCATCTCAGTAACGCCGAGTACCGCCATAATTTGATCTCTCATCTCCAGTGTCATTGACTGGCGCCCGGATAAAACACGTTTAATTTTGGACTCGTCAATGCCGGAAATGGTTGCCAGTTGCGCATAAGAGAGGCCTTGGTTCTTTAGGAGTTTCCGAATGAAGATAACTGTGGGATGCAAAATCAATCCTTAAGACAACGCATATGATAGTTAATAATATTATCATTAAAGATTTTGATTCTATTGCATATTTTATAAAGGTGAATGGTTCGCCTATCGAACTTTTTGCGTTGCTCAGTTTGTTTTTCGGACTAATTGACAGTTGTTGGTAGCAGATCCCATAAAATTTATTGCACTATAGCAAAATATACAAAATCAACGTGAGGCATAGGGTTATTATGAACAATAAAATCAAAGAGTTAGAATATATCGCTGACGAGGCTGAATTGGCAATGCTGGCACTCACCTCAATGTTATTGATGGATTATAAAGGTGTGGCGGTTTTACAAAGAAAGATGCATGAAATTAGTCAAAAAGCGCATCAGCTGATCGCACAGGAAACACATCAGCGTAAAGATGCAGTTTTCAAGACTGAGCTTGATACAGAACAATACCATATATCTGTTTGATAAATGGGTTGTGATTTCATCTCGTTGATTTAGAATAGTCAATAGGGTACTCAGGATGGTGCATCCGTATTTGCATCAGAATGAGTACTATTTCTATATCGCGTGTTTTTCTCTGCAAGAACACAAAATGTATCAATTAATGAAGCATGTGTTGCTTGGTGCGCAACACCACTGTAAAGGATAAATCATGCCTATTATTACTCTTCCTGACGGTAGTCAACGTCAATTCGATCATCCGGTTTCTGTTTCAGATGTTGCCTTGTCTATTGGTGCGGGTCTTGCGAAAGCGACCATTGCCGGACGTGTTAACGGTGCTCGCGTTGACGCCTGCGATCTGATTGAAAGCGATGCCAGCTTAGAAATCATCACGGCAAAAGATGATGTCGATGGTTTGGAAATCGTCCGTCACTCCTGTGCTCACTTGTTGGGACATGCCCTCAAGCAACTGTATCCTGATGCTAAAATGGCGATTGGTCCAACCATCGACAGTGGTTTTTATTACGATATCGATTTGGAACAGTCATTGTCACAAGATGATTTGGAAAAAATTGAAGCGCGGATGAAAGCGCTGGCGAAAACCAAATATCAGGTGGTCAAAAAGAATGTAAGTTGGCAGGAAGCACGTGATACGTTTGAATCTCGTGGCGAACCCTACAAAATTGAAATTCTGGACGAAAATGTGGCGCGTGATGATCGTCCCGGGCTTTATCATCATGAAGAATATGTTGATATGTGCCGTGGCCCTCATGTTCCACATATGGGGTTCTGTCAACATTTTAAATTACTGAATGTAGCCGGCGCTTATTGGCGTGGTAACAGTGATAATAAAATGTTGCAGCGTATTTACGGTACAGCTTTTCACGATAAGAAAGCCCTGAGCGCACATTTGACTCGCTTAGAAGAAGCTGCCAAACGCGATCACCGCAAAATTGGTAAACAACTCGATTTATTCCACATGCAGCAAGAAGCTCCGGGGATGGTGTTCTGGCATCATAACGGTTGGTCCGTCTTCCGCGATTTAGAAGTTTTCATTCGTGAAAAGCTGACGGAATACGATTATCAGGAAGTGAAAGGCCCGCTCATGATGGATCGGGTGCTGTGGGAACGCTCAGGACACTGGGACAAGTATGCCGAAGCAATGTTCACGACCAATTCTGAAAATCGTGAATACGCGATTAAGCCAATGAACTGTCCCGGCCATGTCCAGATTTTTAATCAAGGTCTGAAATCCTACCGTGACTTACCATTGCGGATGGCTGAGTTTGGTTCATGCCACCGTAACGAACCGTCCGGTTCTCTGCATGGCATTATGCGCGTGCGTGGCTTTACACAAGATGATGCGCATATTTTCTGTACTGAAGATCAAATTCAGCAAGAGGTTACGTCTTGCATCGAAATGGTCTACGATGTTTACCGGACATTTGGTTTTGAAAATATCGCAGTGAAACTTTCAACTCGTCCTGAACAACGGGTTGGCAGCGATGAAATCTGGGATAAGTCTGAAGAAGCATTGATGCTTTCACTGAAATCCATGAATATCGATTACGAAATTCAGGAGGGTGAAGGGGCATTCTACGGGCCGAAAATCGAATTTACCCTGCATGATTGCCTTGACCGTACATGGCAGTGTGGTACAGTGCAGCTCGATTTTAATCTGCCGGGCCGTTTGGGCGCGACTTATGTCGGTGAAAACAATGAGCGTTTGGTCCCAGTGATGATTCACAGAGCGATTTTAGGATCGCTGGAACGGTTCATCGGTATTTTAATTGAAGAATATGCAGGATTTTTCCCGACTTGGCTTGCACCAGAGCAGGCTGTCGTATTAAATATTACGGATAAACAATCTGATTATGTTCAGGATGCAGTGCGAAAACTACAAAAATGTGGGATTCGGGCAAAAGCAGACTTGAGAAATGAAAAGATAGGCTTTAAAATCCGCGAACATACTTTGAAACGTGTGCCGTATATGTTGGTTTGTGGTGACCAGGAAGTAGAAGCTGGCGAAATCGCTGTACGGACACGAAGAGGCAAAGACTTGGGTAAATTTAAGCTGGATGATTTCATTGAGTTGGTCCGGACCGAAGTCTCAAGCCGTAAGCTCAATCTGGAGGAATAAACTATTAAAGGTGGAAGACGTGGCCAAGTGCCGGCCAAACAAAACCAGCATCGTATCAACGGAGAAATTCGTGGTGTACGTGAAGTCCGTTTATCGGGAGCAGAGGGTGAAGAATCCCGGATTGTGTCAATTCAAGAAGCGCTGGACACGGCTGTAGAAGCCGGAATGGATCTTGTTGAAATCAGTCCGAATGCTGAACCGCCTGTGTGTCGTGTGATGGATTATGGTAAATTCCTCTTCGAGAAGAGCAAAGCGGCAAAAGAGCAAAAGAAAAAGCAAAAGCAGATCCAGATCAAAGAAGTCAAATTCCGACCTGGGACTGATATTGGAGACTATCAGGTAAAACTACGCAACCTGTTACGTTTCCTTGAAGAAGGCAACAAAGTGAAGGTAACAATTCGCTTCCGTGGCCGAGAAATGGCACACCAAGATATCGGTGTTGATGTGTTGAACCGTCTGAAAGAAGATACCGCAGATATTGCTGTTGTAGAATCTTTCCCTAGTCGGATTGAAGCACGTCAGATGATTATGGTGTTAGCCCCTAAGAAGAAGTAATGACCGGCTTGCAAGTAATAAACCCTGCCGTTTTGAACGGTGGGGTTTTATTCGCCCTCATTACATGGTTATTAAAATCTAAACAATGCGGAGTTATTCATCATGCCTAAGATGAAAAACAACAAAGGTGCTGCTAAGCGTTTTAAGAAAACTGCTGGTGGCGTGAAGTACAAGCACGCGACTAAACGTCACATTCTGACTAAGCGTACAACTAAGAACAAGCGTCATCTACGTCCAAACTCAGTTCTTCCTAAATGTGAAGTAGCTGCTGTTGCACGTATGTTGCCATACGCTTAATTCTTTTTTGGTTTTTAATTCGTTTAGTTTAGGAGAAGCAGAATGCCTCGCGTAAAACGTGGTGTACAAGCTCGTGCACGTCATAAGAAAGTTCTAAAACAAGCTAAAGGTTATTACGGTGCTCGTTCTCGAGTTTATCGTGTTGCCTTCCAAGCAGTCACTAAAGCTGGTCAATATGCATATCGTGACCGTCGCAACAAGAAACGTCAATTCCGTCAACTGTGGATTGCACGTATCAATGCGGCATCTCGTCAAAATGGTCTGTCTTACAGCCGTTTCATCAACGGTCTGAAGAAAGCATCTATCGAGATCGATCGTAAGATCTTAGCTGATATTGCAGTTTTTGATAAATCAGCATTTGCTGTGCTTGTTGAGAAAGCAAAAGCCGCACTTTAATTAAAGTTGTAGCCCAGTTTTCGGAAAGGAGAGCTTTTAGCTCTCCTTTTTTTGTATAGAGAAAACCCCCAGCTAGGCTGGGGGTTCCGTAAAGCTTACAGCTATAAGTCAGTTATATAACCCCTTTCAATTTGATAAAAACGTCTTGTGGTCTGGCAACTACAAGAGTTAATTAAGAATTGAAAGGGGGTCCCAATGGGGGACGAAAAGAGCTTAGCGCACACGCGCTGGAACTGTAAATACCACATAGTGTTTGCACCGAAATATAGAAGACAAGTGT
>NZ_FULE01000080.1 GCF_900163965.1 Vibrio ruber DSM 16370 | reverse complement strand
GTCAGTCACCGTCACCGGCACTTCGATGACTTGGGTCTCGCCTGCGCTCAGCGCGTCATAACCGGAGGCATCAAAACTATAAGAGCCGTCCGCATTAAGGGTCAGCCCGTCCACGGTCGAGTCGGTGCTGAAGGTCAGCGTTGCATCCGCCGGTAAATCCACATCGGTGGCGGTAATATTGCCGGTAATCCGTGCATCTTCGGCAACAATTCCCACTGCCGCTTGTGCCACCGGCGCATCATTGCTGCCCACTACGGTAATGGTCAGCGTGGTGGTATCAGTCGCACCACGATCATCCGTCACCGTGATCGGCACTTCGATCACTTGTTGCTGACCGGCTCCCAGCGCATCATAACCGGAGGCATCAAAACTATAACTGCCGTCAGCGTTCAACGTCAGCCCATCTACGGTGGATTCCGTGCTGAAGCTCAGACTGGCATCCGCCGGTAAATCCACGTCCGTGGCGGTAATATTGCCGCTCACCGTCGCATCTTCGGTCACCGACGCAGTGGCCGCCTGTGCAACCGGGGCATCATTGGTACCGGTCACGGTAATGGTCAGTGTCGTGGTTGCGGTGGCGCCCTGATCGTCCGTGACGGTTACCGGCACCTCGATGACCTGCGTCTCGCCTGCGCTCAGCGCGTCATAACCGGAGGCATCAAAACTATAAGAGCCGTCCGCATTAAGGGTCAGCCCGTCCACGGTCGATTCCGTGCTGAAGGTCAGACTGGCATCCGCCGGTAAATCCACATCGGTGGCGGTGATACTGCCGCTCACCGTGGCATCTTCGGTCACCGACGCGGTAGCTGCCTGAGCAACCGGGGCGTCATTCGTGCCGGTCACGGTAATCGTCAGTGTCGTGGTCGCGGTGGCGCCCTGATCATCGGTGACGGTTACCGGCACCTCGATGACCTGCGTCTCACCTGCGCTCAACGCGTCATAACCGGAGGCATCAAAGCTGTAAGAGCCGTCGACATTGAGGGTTAAACCATCCACGGTAGATTCAGTGCTGAAGGTCAGACTGGCATCCGCCGGTAAATCCACATCGGTGGCGGTCACACTACCAGTGATGGTGGCATCTTCGGTCACGGATGCGGTGGCTGCCTGTGCAACCGGGGCATCATTGGTGCCAGTCACGGTGATGGTTAACGTGGTGGTCGCGGTCGCGCCTTGATCGTCAGTGACGGTGACCGGCACTTCGATGACCTGCGTCTCACCTGCGCTCAGCGCGTCATAGCCGGAGGCATCAAAGCTATAAGAGCCATCGGCATTGAGGGTCAGCCCGTCCACGGTGGATTCAGTACTGAAGGTCAGCGTCGCATCCGCCGGTAAATCCACATCCGTGGCGGTGATACTGCCGGTCACCGTGGCATCTTCAGTCACCGACGCGGTGGCAGCCTGTGCCATCGGCGCGTCGTTAGTACCAGTCACGGTAATGGTTAACGTGGTACTCGTAGTCGCGCCCTGATCGTCAGTGACGGTCACCGGTACTTCAATCACCTGCGTCTCACCTGCGCTCAGCGCATCATAGCCGGAGGCATCAAAGCTATAACTGCCGTCGGCATTAAGGGTCAGCCCGTCTACAGTAGAGTCAGTGCTAAAAGTCAGCGTCGCATCGGCCGGTAAATCCACATCGGTGGCGGTGATACTGCCGCTCACCGTGGCATCTTCGGTCACCGACGCAGTGGCCGCCTGTGCAACCGGGGCATCATTGGTACCGGTCACGGTAATGGTCAGTGTCGTGGTTGCGGTGGCGCCCTGATCGTCTGTGACGGTCACTGGCACTTCAATCACCTGCGTCTCACCTGCGCTCAGCGCATCATAACCGGAAGTATCAAAGCTGTAAGAGCCATCGGCATTGAGGGTCAGCCCGTCCACGGTCGCGTCGGTACTGAAGGTCAGCGTCGCATCCGCCGGTAAATCCACATCCGTAGCGGTCACACTACCAGTGATGGTGGCGTCTTCGGTCACCGACGCGGTAGCTGCCTGAGCAACCGGGGCGTCATTAGTGCCGGTCACGGTAATCGTCAGTGTCGTGGTCGCGGTCGCGCCTTGATCGTCCGTGACGGTGACCGGCACTTCGATGACCTGTGTCTCGCCGGCGCTCAGCGCGTCATAGCCGGAGGCATCAAAGCTGTAACTGCCGTCCGCATTGAGGGTTAAACCGTCCACGGTCGAGTCGGTGCTGAAGGTCAGACTGGCATCTGCCGGTAAATCCACATCGGTGGCGGTGATATTGCCGCTCACCGTGGCATCTTCGGTCACCGACGCGGTGGCTGCCTGTGCAACCGGGGCGTCATTGGTACCGGTCACGGTAATGGTTAACGTGGTGGTTGCGGTCGCGCCCTGATCATCGGTGACGGTCACTGGCACTTCAATCACCTGCGTCTCACCTGCG
>NZ_FULE01000009.1 GCF_900163965.1 Vibrio ruber DSM 16370 | reverse complement strand
AGATACGGTAGGTAAAAATACGAGCAAGATACAAAATTACATTAAGCAGCAACTAGAGCAGGATAAAATGGGAGAGCAATTGTCGATCCCGTATTCAGGTAGCCCGTTTACGGGCCGCAGGAAGTAGTCATATGCAAATGTCAGATCACTACGCGCCTGCTAGGGCGCTGCTAGTAGGAGAGCCTTATAGGCGCATATGAAAAACCACCGGCTATGCCGGTGGATACTTTTTTTCATCTCAACGTCATCATGACATTCAATCGTGACACGCAACAGCAACAGGATTACCAGTGAATGTGATCCAATTCACTTAAAGATCAAAAACAAATGACATCCCTATCAAATGCCGATCTTGCTCACTTTTTAAACGCAAAAAACACTATATCGTAATTTGGAATTGATTATAAATATATTCCACAATATGGAATTTGGGCTAAGTTTATTTTGACGAAATTGACTGTGAGCTGATATCCCGCGAAGCAGTCATATCATCATGAGGTATCTATGGAAGTGCTCAACAATCCACAAGGAAGCCTGCTCTCGATTGATCGTTTAACGAAACGATTCTTTAATTTTGTTGCCTTGGAGTCTGCCTCTTTCCATGTTCACCCTGGGCGCTGTGTGGCGCTCCTTGGCGAAAATGGTGCCGGGAAGTCGACTTTGATTAAAACATTGGCCGGTATTCATAAAAAAACTGCTGGTGAGATTCGCTTCAAAGGGGAATTGATTGAAGATGCGGCCCATTTAGCGTCAGCCGATAAAGTTCCGATTGCTTTTATTCATCAGGATCTTGGTTTGATCGAGTGGATGACGGTTGCGGAGAACATTGGTTTAACACTGGGATTCCCGAAGCGCTGGGGGATGATCAACTGGAAAGCAGCCGAACAAAAAGCACAGCAAGTGTTGGATTTAGTCGGGTTAGATGTAAAAGCATCTGAGCGTATTTTTAACTTAAGTGCGGCAGAAAAATCATTACTGGCTATTGCCCGAGCGTTGGTCGCTGATGCAGAAGTTTTGATCTTAGATGAACCGACCGCTTCTCTCGTTGCCAGTGATGTCGGCCGGATGTTTGAGGTATTGAAACGCCTGAAAGCACAAGGCGTGGGGATGATCTATGTCTCTCACCGGCTGGATGAAATTCATGATATTTGCGATGACGTGGTGGTGTTGCGCGATGGCCGTTTAGTCGGCTCTGGGCTCGTCGATGATTACACCATTGATGAGCTGGTGACGCTTATCGTCGGTACGCACAAAGAGATGAATTATCGGACCCCGCTCCAACCCGATCAGGATGATATTTTGCAAGTGCGAAATCTGCAACTGGGTGATTTGGAGCCATTTAATATGACATTGCGTCATGGCGAGCTGGTTGCTTTGGTTGGTTTGCGTAATGCCGGGCAGGAAGCGATTGGTCAGGCATTGTTCGGCGGGCTCAATATCAAGTCCGGTGAAGTCTTTATCCGAGGGGAAAAAGCCAATATCAGCTCTCCGGCGAACAGTATTCGCAGTGGCTTCGCCATGGTGGCGGCAGACCGGGTCAAAGAGAGTATTTGTAGCACCATGAGCGCGCTGGAAAATTTTAACTTGAATCCGACCATTGGCGGTGCGGGGTATCTGAGCTTCCTGTCCAGACAGCAAGAATACCGTAACACGCTCGAAGCCATGAAACAGTATGACGTTCGGCCAATGGACCCGGACATTGCGATTAGTTCGATGAGTGGCGGCAATCAGCAAAAAGTGATTCTGGCGCGTTGGTTCAGTCTGAATAAGCCGATTGTTATTTTGGATAATCCCACCGCCGGTGTTGATATTGGTGCGCGGGCTGAAATCTATCGGATCATGCGTGAGTCGATTCAGCAGGGATTGTCTGTGATTGTGATTTCCAGTGATTTTGAAGAGGTGGTGAATATTTCGAATCGGGCCTTAGTGTTTAACCGGGGAAAAGTGGTGAAAGAGCTGACGGAGCAGCAAGTGACGGTAGCGAATTTATTGAAGTATGCATCAGGTTCAAAAGTAGGAGAGGGCGAACATGGCAACGTCTAACATTAAATCGACTGCATTAGAGACGGATATCACCTTCTCTTTGGGGCTCGGAAATTTCATCACTCAGATCGCAATGCGCTATGGATTATTACTCCTGACGGTATTTCTAATCCTGTTGTTTAGTCTGACCACTGATACTTTCTTTTCCATGCTGACGCTTCAGGCGATTCTGAGTGAAAAGAGTGTGGTCGCGATTCTTGCTTTAGCGGCAATGGTGACCATGATCACCGGTAAAATGAATCTGAATGTCGGGTTTGGGGTGACTTTCTGGCACGTTTTTGTCATTACGCTCCAGCAACGATATGGTTTCTCCTGGGAAGCCGCGGCAGTGATTGTGGTGCTGTGCGGATGTCTCTACGGTGCATTTAACGGCATGTTGGTGGCCTTGGCCGATATTGACTCTTTTGTGGCAACGTTAGGGACGGGGACCGTGATCTACGCCGTGTCACTATGGCACACCGGTGGTCGTCAGATCGTGGGGGTTTTGCCGGAGAGTTTCTATCTGTTCAGCGGTTATGAAATTGTCGGGATTCCGATCATCGTCTTTTACTTGCTCGCGATTACGCTGCTGCTGTGGCTGGTGACCGAATATACCGCGCTGGGACGCAAACTTTATGCGGTCGGAGCCAATCCGAATACCGCAACCTTAAATGGTATCAACACGACTTCCTGTTACATCGGGGCTTATGTGGTCTCGGATGGTTTAATTGCCTTTGCCAGTGTGTTGTTGGCCTCTCATATCGGGATTGGCTCTTCCTCGGTGGGACAGGACTACATGCTACCGGCTTTGGTCGGGGCATTTTTAGGTTCCACGACATTTCGTGCCGGGCGGGTCAACGTCTGGGGCACCCTGATCGGTGTTTCTCTGGTCAGTGTCGGGATTTCCGGTCTCCAGCAGTGGGGCACACCATTCTTTGTCGAACCGCTCTTCAATGGTGCGATTCTGTTAATTTCCATCACTTTGGCTGGTTTTAGCCAAAAACG
This sequence comes from Vibrio ruber DSM 16370, assembly GCF_900163965.1. Classification (GTDB taxonomy): domain Bacteria; phylum Pseudomonadota; class Gammaproteobacteria; order Enterobacterales; family Vibrionaceae; genus Vibrio; species Vibrio ruber. Next base: position 135,096 of record NZ_FULE01000009.1, on the reverse strand, counting down.
TAAACAAACAGCAACCAAAAATAATGTGAAGGTGAAATAATGAAAAGACGATTCAAAATACTCGCCATGGTGATTGGTTCAGCATTGACTCTCCCCGTACTTGCTGATGAAGCATCGGATTATGTTGCGATGGCAAAACAGGTTGTTCAACAGGCATCTACCGACAGCGCTGCGGCGTTTTCACTTCCCAAAGGACCAGCGGCAGCCAAGGATAAAACCGTTATCTTTATTGCTTCCGACCTGAAAAATAGTGGTGTTTTGGGGGTGATGAAAGGTTATCAGGAAGCAGCTAAAGTCATTGGCTGGCAAGTGCGAGTACTGGATGGTGCGGGGAGTGTGCCATCGCAGTCTTCCGCCTTGAAGCAAGCCATCGCGTTGCAACCTGATGGGATTGTCATCGGTGGATTCACCCCCAATACAATGATTCCGACGCTGCGTCAGGCGCATAAACTGGGGATTCGGATTGTTAGCTGGCACGCGACACCGGAGCCCGGTCCGATTGAGCAACTTTATATTGAAGATAATATTACCAGTTCGGCTGATGATGTTGCTAAAGTCTCGGCCATGTATGCGATTGCCAAATCCGATGGGCATGCGAATGTCGTGATACTGACCGATGGTTTATATAGTATTGCGGTTCGTAAAGCCGACGTGATGAAATCTTATATTGAAAAATGTACCGGATGTTCTGTGCTGAGTTATGAAGATACTCCTCTGGCGAATACTTCAGCGCGTATTCCGCCACTGACCTTCTCGTTGGTTCAGAAGTATGGCGATAAGTACAACTATACGCTCGCAATCAATGACCTCTATTTCGACTACATGGCTCCGGCGCTGCGTTCACTGTCGGGTAAGAAAAAGGGTGAGGGTCCGTATAATATCTCTGCCGGAGATGGCAGTGAGTCCGCGTTTGAGCGCATTCGTAACGGTGATTTTCAGGTTGCAACGGTCGCCGAACCGTTAAATCTGCATGGCTGGCAGTTAATCGATGAACTGAACCGATTGTTTCACGATCAGCCGATCAGCGGTTATGTGACGCCTGCGCATTTAGTCACGGCAGAGAATATTCACCAATCCGGCGGAGACCGCAATTTATACGATCCGGAAAATGGCTATCGGGATTATTATCAGGCATCCTGGCAGGTGAAATGAGCGAGGTGAGGTGAGTATGTTGTTTGAACAAGCCTTGTTGTCGCCACTGCGTCAAGTCAGTGGCGGCCATATCTGGTGTGAGGGGGCGGCATGGTTGCAGCATGCCGGTCAACTGCTGTTTTCAGATGTCAAAAAGAATGCACTCTACTTATATCATCCCGATTCTCAGGAGACGACGCTCGTCACCGATTACTCACATTTTGCCAATGGTAATTATCCATTAGCCAATGGCGATGTGGTGACATGTGAACACGGGCGACGCTGTATTTCGATCCGACATAAAGACAATCTGGCACTCGCCAAAATTCTGGTTGATCAGTATGATGGCAAACGGCTCAACTCACCGAATGATGTGGTTGAGCGTCGCTCGGATGGAACGATTTGGTTTACGGATCCGCCATACGGTATCATCAGTGATGCTGAGGGATTTAAATCAGAAAGTCAGATGATTGGATGTTATATCTACTGTTATGACCCGCGAGATCAGTCACTAACGATTGCATCGACCGATATTCAGCGGCCCAATGGTCTGGTATTTTCTCCCGATGAAAAAACTTTGTATGTGGCGGATATGTCGATTGTTGATTTTCCGACGCAGGGATTGAAACACTTGAAAGCCTTTGATGTCCATGGAAAAGTGCTCTCTCAAGGACGCTTGGTTTATCAGGTGGAACACGGCATCCCCGATGGGATGACCATGGACCGTTTCGGGATGCTTTATTGCAGTTCGTCTGAAGGGGTGTTAGTGCTCAATCGGGACATGGTGTTGGTGGGATGTATTCCGGTACCCGAGACCGTTTCTAACTGTACGCTGAATCACGATGAAAGCACGCTTTATATCACAGCATCGACTTCGGTTTATGCTATCGATCTCAACTGCCAGAAACTGGCAGAATTATAAGGAATTATTATGTTTGCTTGTCATTTTCATGCCTCTGATTATCGTGTTTTGTTACCCGAGTTATTTGTCCGGGCGATTGATTATGTTGTTTCACAGGATCTGCATGCACTCGACGCCGGGCGGCATACGATTCCCGGGATTGATCCGGACGATGCTTTTTTTATGATCCTTGAGTATCAAACAACGGCAGAAAGCCCGGTTGGCCCTGAATTTCATCATAAATATTGTGATGTGCAGTTTATCATTCAAGGAGAGGAACAGTTTGGCTGGGCTGAGTTGACTGATACCCAACACCAGCAGTTATCGCAGGAATATCATTATGATCCACAACGCGATATCTGTTTCTTTGATCCGCAACTTGTGACACTGTCTTATCAGACGATGTCTCATGATCAATTCTATCTGTTTTCACCGAGAACCGCGCATATGCCGAATCTCTCTGTCACTACGACATCACAGGTTCGAAAAGTGGTGATTAAGCTGAAATATCCGGCTTGATTCAGAGCATCTGTGTCACCATCTTTATATAAAATGTATGGTTTTGATCAAATACACTATCTATCGATGCTCAACACGGTATTTTATCGTCCTCGAAAATTGAAGTGTGGTGGAAGCCGCGAACACTATTGAGTCACTATGCAATCAGTACATAAAACCTTTGAAGTTCTGGAGACTGTCGCGACTGCCTCAGGCGGAATGAGCCTTGATGCGTTGTGTAAGGTGATACCGTATCCGAAAACAACCGTGCACAGAATTTGTAAATGCCTGTGTCAGTGCGGTTATCTCCGTCAGGCTGACAGTGGCAAATACTGTCTGACGACCAAGATGATCACTTTAGGTTATTCGGTGATCCATCATGATACTTTTGTTGCGGAAGCGGCACCTTATATGGCTGCACTTGCTGAACACACCGGATTTACGGTCAATTTACAGCGGCGTGACTTTGATAAAGTCATTTTGTTGAAAAAAGAAGAACCGAAAAACTCACTCTTTCATACCAATGCACATGCCGGATTGGCTTCATCGCTGCTGCATTCCGCTTGCGGTAAAGTGGTTTTATCTTATTTCTCTCATGATGAACAGCAGAAATACTGGCAGAGTCACTGCCATGATCTGGCGAGTTTTCGCCATTTCGGTCAGGCTGAAATCCAGACGGAACACGATTTTTACCGCGAGCTGGCGCTGATTAAACAGCAAGGTTTTGCGGTTGACGGTGAAGGGAATGAATCCGGGATTACTTGTATTGCCGTACCGCTGGAAACTGAGCAGTCGGCTAATTATGCGATTAGTGTCTCGGGGCTGACCCCGGAAATTCATCGGTTTGGTCAGGTGCAATTACTGGAGCGCCTGCGGGAAGTGGTTCGCGCACTGGGTGGGAAAATTCGTTAGTCCGCAACGTGAGCTGGGTGATACCGAAGACAGCCTGAGTTTGCTGTCTTCGGCTCGGTGAAGCGCGAGATTAGCTATCGCTCTCGTTGTTCTTTGTTTCGTCGATATTCTTGCTTGCCTCTTTACTTTCCCGGGCGAGTTCGACGACCTGATTATCAATCAGGCGAACTTTGCCCATAAAGGCTGACATCAGAATAACGGCTTGCTTGCTGCTCTCTGTCACCGGCAGAAGAGTCCGGGCATCACGGATAAAAATTTCATCCGGTTCAAGATCAGCAGCTCTGAGTTGATCAATGGCATCTTCGATAATGGTGTCGAAATCTCTCCGTCCGCCTCGGATCGCACTACTGATCCAGCGCATGGTTCTGGCTAATACCGGCGCACGCTGACGTTCATCCAACGTTAACAGATTATTCCGGGAACTCATCGCCAGCCCGTCGGCTTCGCGGATTGTCGGAACACCGACAATCTCAATATCGAAACAGAGATCAATCACCATCTGGCGGATCAATGCCAGTTGTTGGTAGTCTTTCTCACCAAAACAGGCAATATCAGGCTGAACGATATGGAATAGCTTGGTCACGATGGTTGAGACCCCCCGAAAATGACCGGGGCGTGAGTGGCCTTCCAATATTTGAGAGAGTCCGGGCACCTCGACAAATGTCTGCTTATCCAGTCCTTCCGGATACATGATGTTGGCTGTCGGCGTGAAAACCAGTGCAACGCCTTCTTGAGTCAACTTAGCCAGATCTTCATCTAAAGTCCGCGGGTAGTTGGTCAGGTCTTCTGCTTTGTCAAACTGCATCGGATTGACAAAAATACTGACGACAACCACATCAGCCAGTGCTTTGGCTTTACGTACCAGCGTTAAATGACCTTCATGCAGATTTCCCATGGTCGGGACAAACCCTATGGTATGCCCATCACGCTTGTACTGCTTAATCTGCGCTTTAAACGCTGAGATATCAGAGTAAGTCTGCATGAATTGCTCCTTCTCTAGGCACTACTTGGCCTAGTGATACTGTATTAGGCAATGGTGTGTTCTTCATCAGGAAAAATACCATGTTCCACATCTTCCATGTATTTGGCGACCGCTTGACGGATATCGCCAGTCTCCGCTAAAAAGTTTTTTGAAAACTTAGGCATGTAGTTTGCCGAAATGCCAAGCATATCGTGCATGACCAGCACCTGACCATCGGTATCTGCACCGGCACCAATACCGATCACAGGAATATCGAGTGCTTGAGTAATCTGAGCGGCCAGCTTGGCCGGGACACATTCTAATAACGCTAATTGCGCACCGGCATCTTGCAGCGCCAGCGCATCATGTAACATCTGTTCGGCTTGTTGTTCTTCTCGTCCTTGTACTTTATAACCACCGAAGATATTTACTGACTGCGGTGTCAAACCTAAATGTACACAGACCGGAACGGCGCGCTCGGTGAGCATTTTGACTGTTTCCACCAGCCATTGGCCACCCTCAATTTTGACCATGTTTGCCCCTGCCTGCATCAGGCTGGCGGCATTTTCACACGCTTGTACCGGCGTGGCGTAGCTCATAAACGGCATGTCTGCCATCAAAAGCGAATTAGGGCTACCGGCTCTGACACATCGTGTGTGGTAGGCCATGTCTTCAATTGTTACCGGGAGTGTATCTGTCCGGCCTTGCAGTACCATCCCCAGAGAGTCTCCGACCAGTAATACCGGCATATCCTGACTCTCGAAAAGCTGCGCAAAACTGGCATCGTAGGCGGTTATGGATGCAAATTTACGGCCTTCTTGTTTCCAGCGCATCAAATTGTTAATCGTAATTTTTTTCATCATTCATCATCCTTACGAGACGTTGGCAGGAGAGTGCCAAATTGTGAGTCCATTTTGATCAACTTGTTGGAGGAGTTGATGCAACTCAGTCCCATCCGGGAGAATTAATTGAGGTGCAATTTCAGCCAGCGGATAGAGCACGAATTCTCGTTCTTTCATCCCATAATGGGGAATTATCAGCCGCTCAGAATTGATCACCGTCTGACCATACAAGAGAATGTCGAGATCCAGCGTTCTCGGGCCCCAGCGTTCTTCTTTTCGTACCCGTCCCTGATTGAGTTCGATCGCTTGGGTATGATCTAATAATTCCAGTGGTTTTAAATGCGTTTTGATCTCAACAACAGCATTGATATAGTCCGGTTGATCCGCCGGCCCCATTGGTGTACTGCTATACAATTGAGAAGCCTGAATAAATTCCGACTCAGGCAGATGTTGCAGTGCCTCAATCGCTTGCCGGGCTTGTTGAGCCGGTTGTGCCATATTACTGCCGATCGCAATATAAACGGTGATCATGACACATCCTGTTTATTTTTTTGCGGCCTTGTCTGGCGCTGACGTGCTTTGGCTTTTTTGGAATTGATTCGACCAATATCGTTGACCATCGCCTGACGCATATTTTTTCCGGCATTCTGGAAGGTTTCCCACCATTGGGCGAGTTCTTGCGTTTCTCCCTCTTCAACAATACCCCTCATTGCTAAAAAGTCGAAACCTGCGCGGAATTTGTTGATATCCAGTAAACGGAAAGCCCGTTTACCATGCCGGCGCGGGAAGCGTAGTTGCAGTTGCCAGATATCACGAATGGTTGCAGTATGGCGTCTTGGAATGGCAACTGTTTTAACTAACTGATCCAATATTTTGTTACCCGCTTCCATCACTGCATCGTAGTAACAGAGATTTTTGGATTCCATAAATGTTTCGGCCAAATGAATCATCGGATACCAGAGAATGGCCGCAAACATAAATGCCGGGTTAATTCTTTTACCTTCCTCGATTCTTTGATCGGTTGAATCGAGTGCCAGATCGAGCATTTTTTCCGTCGGTGAACTGTGATCGTCAGTAAAATAGGCTGAGATCATCGGGAACAGTTGCTGGAACAGATTGTACTGTCGCATTTGATGATACGTTTCCAGACCATACCCGGTTTGCAGCATTTTTAGCGACTCTTCATAGAGTCGTGCTGACGGAATATCCTGTAGCAACGGTGCCAGTTCTTCGATAGGCGCTGCCGTCTCTTCTTCGATATCGAAATCAAGTTTGACCGCAAAGCGAACCGCTCTCAACATCCGCACCGGATCTTCGCGGTAACGGGTTTGTGGATCGCCAATCAGCCGGATCAGCCGGTCTTCTATATCTTCAATGCCTCCGGCGTAATCGTGAATCGTATAATCCGCGACGTTGTAATACATGGCATTGACTGTGAAGTCACGCCGTTCGGCATCTTCATCAATCGTACCGTAAACGTTGTCCCGGAGCAGCATACCTGCTTCCGACTGGCTCGCCTTCTGGTGATCATTTTCCTGATGGTGACCACGGAATGTGGCAACTTCAACAATTTCACGCCCGAACATCACATGGGCGAGACGAAAACGTCGACCGATCAAACGACAGTTGCGAAACAGCTTACGCACCTGTTCAGGAGTCGCATTGGTTGTAATGTCGAAATCTTTCGGGGACTCCCCCAGCAAAAGATCACGGACACCGCCGCCGACAAGATAGGCCTCATAGCCTGAACTTTGCAGTCGGTACAGCACTTTAAGTGCGCTCTCGCTGATTTGTTTGCGAGAGATGTTGTGCTCTTGTCGCGTGAGGATGTTTAGCGTCAAATCCGGATAAACGCGATGAGCTTGTTCTGTAGTATCGTTTTTATTCATGAGCATCAGACAAGGATAAGAATCTCTACCTTGTTGTCTTTTGTTGACAGAATGTCTTTGTGGGTCAATTTGCGGCTAATCATAGCCTACTGGACTCAATTTGAGAATCATCGTGTGATTTCAAGCGTCTTTGGGAGTTGATGAATATGCCAGTTTTGGCAGCCCCAAGCAACAATTTCCGACAGTTCTGCTGCCTCGATATCAGCCGGTAACTGAAAGCCGAGAAATTTCATGGCTTGAATCAAGGTTGGCCGTGGGTTTTGGCGATCAATGGCCGGAGCATGGTTTTGCTTCGAGAGCTTATGCCCGGTTTGATCAACCGCGAGCGGCAAATGAAGGTAACTGACCGGCGAGTGTCCCAATCGTTGATACAGGCTAATTTGGCGTCCGGTCGGCTCAATCAAGTCGGCACCGCGGACAACTTGAGTGATACCTTGGTCAATATCATCAAGTACCACCGCCAGATTGTATGCAAACAGACCGTCGCGGCGTTTAATCGTAAAATCTTCTTGTGCCAACGCCAGCGGAATCTCAATGTTACCGTGTTTTTCATCGTAAAACTGAGTAATGGGCGTATCCACTTGTAAGCGGATGGCATAGCCGGGCTGAGGCGTAAGCTGCCGATGACGACAGGCGCCGTTGTAGTACCCGCCAGAGGCTTTAATCTGTTTACGGGTACAGCAACAATAGTACGCCTGACCCTGAGCGAGCCACGTCTCAATCTGCGCCTGATAAGCTTGATGACGCTGACTCTGATACCAGACGGTTCGATCCCAGTGTAGACCGTAGGCTTCCAGTGTCTTCAGGATCAGATCGGCTGCGCCCGGCATTTCTCGGGGTGGGTCGAGGTCTTCAATTCTGACCAGCCATTCTCCGTTCATGGCTCGTGCCTGAAAATAGCTGCCTAACGCAGCAACAAGCGAGCCAAAATGCAATGGGCCGGAAGGCGACGGGGCAAAACGCCCGATATAATTGCTCATGTTCATCGATTGTATTGAGATGATGTTGTATTGAAATGCTACCGGGATTGAGGTTCACCGAGTTTTGATATGGCTATATTTTGAGCCGGATAACAATAACAAACAAGGGAGCAATTGCTCCCTTGTTTGTCTTGCATAAGATAATTGAACTTGCTTAACCTTGCATCTGTCTTTCTTTGATTTCTGCAAGTGTTTTACAATCAATACATAAATCTGCGGTCGGGCGCGCCTCAAGACGGCGAATACCAATCTCAACACCACAAGATTCACAGAAACCGAAGTCTTCTTCTTCAATCTTATTCAGCGTTTTTTCGATTTTCTTGATGAGACGACGCTCTCTGTCCCGATTGCGAAGCTCCAAGCTGAACTCTTCTTCCTGAGATGCACGATCGACAGGATCTGGGAAATTTGCTGCTTCGTCCTGCATATGGTGGACAGTCCGTTCAACTTCTTCCCGGAGTTGGTTACGCCAAGCTTGTAAAATCTTTGTAAAATGAGCGATCTGGCCCGGTGACATATATTCTTCACCCGGTTGTTCCTGATATGGCTCAACACCTGCGATGGCTAGGATGCCTAGCGATTTTTTTTTGGATTCTGTCATACAGCATCTCCTACTAACACCTAGTCAACTGCGTGAGCAGTCTACTTAAGGCGGGTATCTATACCAGAAAGAAAAGGGGGTGGCAAACACTCGTTGTAAACTTGTTATCAATGTGCAGACAATATCAATATTTTATCGGTTCATTGAGCCATTCTATCTTTGATACAAGTTTCATTTCATATTTGGATAGTTCTGCCTTGTAGCACAGGACTTCCACGCCTTCCTTTTGCGCTTCTTCCAACAAATGTGAATATGTTGCGTCTATATGGAGGGCGGCCGATACATTTTCAATCCCTGAGTGTAATACAGTAAATAAAAGTATGGCCCGTTTTCCATTTCGGGCAACCTCCATCAGCTCTCGTAGATGTTTTTGTCCACGAGTCGTGACTGCATCCGGAAAGTATCCCTGACCGGAAGGTTTAGCATCTCGGGGAGAATAATCAAGTAACGTGACACTTTTTACTTCAATGTAGCAGTCCGGCTGAGAAACTGCGCTGAGGAGAATGTCGATCCGACTGTTTTCCTGGCCGTATTTGACTTCGGTGCGTAAGGTGTCGTATCCCTGAAGCTCTTTGATGACACCTGACTGTATTGCCTCGCAGGCTAACGTATTGGCCCGAATCGTATTGACACAGATCTGATGTCCGTGTGTGGTTTCGGTCAGTTCCCAGCTACAAGGATACTTGCGTTTGGGGTTATCCGAATGAGAGAACCATACCGTATCACCGGGGGTTGCACAGCCGGTCATGGCACCGGTATTGGCGCAGTGGATGGTGGTGACACTGCCATCAGGCAATTGAATATCAGCCAGAAAACGTTTGTAACGTTTTAACAGGACAGCGGAACTTAACGGGGGATCAAACTGCATTTATGGATGTTTTTTCGTTACAATTATTTCCCTCATTTAATCACAAGGGTGATGTTTTGTCACAGTCGTCAGCGTTATCTCAGTTACCGATTGAAACTGTCATGGCTGAATTATTAGCCGCGATTGCCGATTATCCTCAGGTGATCCTGAAAGCACCGCCCGGAGCGGGAAAATCCACAGGGTTACTACTTGCTTTGCTTCAGCAAGGAAACTACAGCGGAAAAATAATCATGCTGGAGCCACGCAGACTCGCAGCGCGTAATATTGCCAGTTATCTGGCTTCCCAACTGGGGGAGTCCGTCGGAGAAACGGTTGGCCTGCGTGTCCGGGGCACAACGCAAGTGAGTCGTCATACGCGGCTTGAGATCGTGACCGAAGGTGTGATGACCCGAATGTTGCAACAAGACCCGGAACTGAACGGCATTGATTTACTGATTTTTGATGAGTTTCATGAGCGCAACTTGGATGCGGACATCTCACTGGCTTTGGCATTAGAAGTTCAGGAGGCATTACGAGGCGATCTTAAATTATTGATCATGTCGGCCACGCTGGACGGGGATGCCCTACAAGGCATATTGCCTGAGGCCGGTTATATTGAATCCACAGGGCGCAGTTATCCGGTTGAATTGTCTTATAAGAAGCCTGCAACGGGAGGGCGGCTGGTTGAAGATGCCGCGAAAGAAATCTCGGCATTATTGGCTCGCGAAGCCGGTTCTATGCTGGTTTTCCTGCCCGGCGCCGGTGAGATTCAACGTCTCGTGCAGCAGCTTGACGGGCAGTTGCGCGAGGATGTGTTGGTTTGTCCGCTTTATGGCCAACTGACGGTTCAACAGCAACAGCAGGCGATTGCTCCGGCACCGGCTGGCAAACGAAAAGTTGTGCTGGCGACTAATATTGCAGAAACCAGTCTGACGATTGAAGGCATTCGCATGGTGGTTGATTGTGGTCTTGAACGCCTCGCCCAATGGGATCCGAAAACGGGAATCAGCCGGCTTGAATCCGTGCGTATCTCACGGGCTTCCGCTGAGCAGCGCGCAGGACGGGCCGGTCGATTGGAAGCCGGTATCTGCCTGCGTCTTTATAGCGAGGAAATGCTGTCCCGACAGCCCGCGGCACAACAGCCCGAGATCTTACGGGCGGATCTTACGTCACTTGCGATGGAGCTTGCACAGTGGGGATGTCGCTCTCCTGCGGATTTACACTGGTTAGACTGCCCGCCGGAGTCCGCTCTGAAGCAAGCGAATGCGTTATTAACCCGGCTTGGCGCGATGGATGAGCAGGGACGACTGACGGAAATGGGAAGTGCGATTGCGCTGCTTGGTGTTGCGCCACGTTATGGGGCAATACTATGGCGGGGCAAACAACATGGCGCACCGGTTGCCGCTACGGCAGCAATGTTAGTCGCGTTGCTCGAAGAGCCGCTCAGGGGAAATCATAATCCGGATTTGCATTTTCAGCTCAATTTAGTCGACAGCTCAGCCTTGCCACGCAGCCAGCTCTATCTGAAGCGAGCACAACAGCTGTTAGCAAAACTTGATTGCTCTTCCCAGCCGCTTAAGGTTGCTCACGAGTGGGTTGCTCCGCTACTGGCTGCGGGATTTCCCGATCGTATTGCTCTGTCGCGTGGTCAGGCAAGTCGTTACCGGTTAGCCAATGGTCAGGGGGCAATGATGATGCCGGATGAACCTCTGGCGGATGAAGCATTATTGGTGGTGGCTGACATTGTCAAAACCCGGCAGGGGGACAGTCGGATTTTTTCTGCGGTTCGTGCTGAGCAAGCGATGTTGCAACAGGTACTGCCGCATTTATTTGAGTGGCGGGAATGGCTCGATTGGGATGATCACAAAGGGCGATTAACTGCAGAACATCACCTTTGCTGCGGACAACTCGTTTTGGCGCGCCAATCGCTGGGGGAACCAGACCCGGCGAGAGCCGCTGAAGCGTTACTCAATGCTGTGGTTCGTCAAGGTTTGTCGGTTTTACCATGGCACGCAAACGCCCAATTATTACTGAACCGTGCCCGGTGTGCGCGAGAATGGTTACCTGGGTTAGGGGTTCCCGCTATGGATGATGAAACCCTGCTTGCTGAAGCTGAGCGGTGGTTATTGCCCTATATGACGGGAATGAAAACATTGAAAGCTTTAGAGAAGCTTGATTTAGTCGCAGCACTTGAGGCGCGCATCGGGTGGGACGTGAAACAGCGACTCGATCATGCATTACCCACGCATTATGTGGTGCCGACGGGATCCCGTTATCCAATTCGTTATCAACCGGGACAAGCACCGGTTCTGGCGGTGAAATTACAGGAAATGTTCGGCGAACAGGCTTCTCCTCTGATTGCACACGGTAAAATTGCACTGGTACTTGAACTGCTGTCACCGGCACAAAGGCCGTTGCAAATTACCCGTGATCTGGCTGCTTTCTGGCAGGGCGCATATCGTGAAGTGCAAAAAGAGATGAAGGGGCGCTACCCGAAGCATCCTTGGCCGGATGATCCTGCCCATCATCAACCGACCAAAAAGGTAAAAAAACTGATGTAGTCATGTTGAATGGGGGGAGGCGTTGTTTCCTCATCCTTTATCGATTGATATCATGCCGTGCCCCTGAATGAGGGGGAGAGTGAGCGGTGAGTGTCAAAGATGTCAGTAAACGTGTCAGGGCTGTTAATATTGTGTCAAACCAAGCCGTTCAAATTGACATTAAACCATCAGCTTAGTACACAATATGAACGATCTCCAACCATGTTCACGCATCAATACATCAGGTAACATAGCTGCGAATCGGTGACACCGCAGCGAGAGTTGCCAATCATCCAGAGCAAAGACAGAAACGAAGCGATAATTAATTCAATGAGTAGTCAAAAGAATCAGCAGAAAAGACGACGTTCTGATCGTCGCCTTTCCGGGACAAAACAATCCGGGACAAAACAAGCACAAAGTTCGAGTCAGAAAACGGCCGCGAAACGTACCGGGTGGTTTGGCAAATTGTGGCGAATTGGTTGGAAAGTCGGTCTTATCCTTGCCATCGTGATTGGATTCTATGGGGTGTATCTCAATAATCTCGTGAGTGAAAAGTTTGAGGGCCAACTTTTTGATCTGCCTACCGTTGTTTATGCCCGAATCTTATCGATGTCTCCCGGTGATGATATCAGTCTGGACGGGTTGCGACATGAGCTGGATATCTTGAATTACCGCAAAGTTGCCCGGCCGCGTTATGCCGGGGAGTATTCGGCATCTTCAACCAAAATTGAATTGATCCGTCGTCCCTTTGAGTTTGCCGACGGTCCTGAACCTGATCGACACGTGATGCTTTATTTTGACGATGAGGGTTTGACCCGGATTCAGTCGTTGGACAAACATCAGGACATCGGTTTTCTGCGTCTCGAACCGAAAATGCTGGGAATGCTGGAGAAAAATATTACAGAGCAGCGGTTATTTTTGCGTCGGGAGCAATTTCCGGAAGTGATGATTGATGCATTGCTGGCAACGGAAGACCGGAATTTCTATCAGCATGAGGGGGTTTCGCCTTTTGCTATTTTGAGGGCTTTGGTTGCCAATGTGCGTGCAGGGCGAACGGTTCAGGGGGGCAGCACGCTGACCCAACAGTTAGCCAAGAATATTTTTCTCTCAAGCCAGAGAACCATCGTCAGAAAGCTGCAAGAAGCTTATATGGCACTGATTATTGATTACCGTTTCAGTAAAGATCGAATTCTTGAAGCTTACTTGAATGAGGTTTATCTGGGGCAGAATGGTGCTGAAGAAGTACACGGTTTTGGCTTGGCATCCCGTTTGTATTTCGGTCAGCCGTTGCAAGAATTGAGAATTGATCAACTGGCTTTATTAGTTGGTATGGTGAAAGGGCCGTCTTATTACAATCCGGTTCGTTATCCTGAGCGTGCCAGAGAGCGACGAGATCTTGTCCTCAAACTCATGATGCAACAGGATATTCTGACGGCAAGGCAGTATGCTCAGGCCGTCGAGCGCCCGTTAGATGTGCAGGAAAATCCCCATATTGCCAGACGTCAGCCTGCTTATTTTCAGCAACTGGCGATTGAATTGAAAGATAAAGTCGGTGACCGGTTTAAATCCGATAAAGGGTTGCGTGTCTTTACCACATTGGATCCGGTTTCTCAGTCTGAGCTCGAAGATGCTGTGCAAAAGAAAGTACCGCAGTTGGGTAAAGGTCTGGAGGCCGCAGCCATAGCAGTGGATCGTCAGAGTGGGGAAATCCGGGCTATGGTCGGTGGGGTTCGGATCGGATTCGATGGCTTTAATCGTGTGCTGAATGGTCGCAGGCAGATCGGATCGCTGGTGAAGCCTGCGATTTATCTGACAGCACTGAATGATCCGGGTAAATATAATCTGGCAACGACGCTGGATGATCAGCCGATTAGTTTGAAATCTGATCAGGGAGATATCTGGACCCCCCAAAACTTTGACCATCAGTTCCGGGGAGATGTCCCCCTGTATCTTGCTTTGGCCAAATCGATCAATATTCCGACGATTAAACTGGGCATGACTCTGGGAATTCCGCAGGTGAGTGATACGCTGGTTCATCTCGGTGTTGACGGGCAAGAAATTCGTCCGGTGCCTTCGATGTTTTTAGGTTCGTTCTCGCTCACCCCTATTGAGGTGGCACAAATGTATCAGACCCTCACCAACTCCGGCAGACGATCGAAGTTATCTGCATTACGTTCGGTGATCGATCTGGACGGCAATGTTTTGTATCAGTCAATCCCTAAAAGTACTCAGGCAGTCTCACAACAGGCTGCTTGGTTAACGACTTACGCGATGAAACGAGGGGTAATTGAAGGTACAGGCCGATATCTGCACAATCGTTTTTCCTGGGCAATGCTTGCCGGTAAAACCGGGACTACCAATGATTATCGGGACAGTTGGTTTGTCGGTGTCGATGGCCGAGAAGTAACCACAATCTGGGTTGGCCGGGATGATAACAAATCAACCGGGCTGACAGGAGCTAGCGGGGCTTTACGTGTCTATGCCGATTATCTGCAAAAACGCGTGCCGAAGGTATTGCATTTGCCGTGGCCGCAGGGCATCACCATGATTGGGTTCGATAAAGATCGTCATGGTGTGCTCAGCCTTGACTGCGATGATAAATTCAAACTTCCGGTCTGGGATGCGGACCATACATGGAAACAACGCTGTGAAGAAAATGATAAGCCTTTGCGTTGGCTGAGAAAAATTTTCGAATGGTAATGTTTTCATTAACAGCGATATGAAGCCATCAGATGTGACTTCATTCATGGCATGATACTTGGCTGAAAAGACTACTAATTATGGGGCTTTTCAGCCTTACTTTATGCGTGGAGAGGTATTTGGGGCTCTGGCTTGAAACGCCGTGAAAAGTTTCGTCAGAAGTTGCTGCGTGGGTCAAAGAGTATACGTTTCCATTTATGAGTAAGTTTGCTATTCTGCATCAACCGTTTGGCCTCCCCGGCTAAGATAATTTGAGTTTGTCTCTGCACGGAGTGCCAAGTTTCCAAGGACGTTCGTTCCTATAGCTATAATAAAGTGAATGAACCGCAATGAGAGGAAAAAGTCGTGCTTGAAGCCTATCGTAAACACGTCGAAGAGCGTGCCGCAGAAGGAGTTGTCCCTAAACCTCTGGATGCTGAACAAGTTTCTGGTTTGGTTGAGTTATTAAAATCTCCTCCGCAAGGAGAAGAAGCATTCATTCTTGATCTGCTTGAAAATCGTATTCCCCCCGGTGTTGATGAAGCCGCTTATGTCAAAGCCGGTTTTCTTGCTGCTGTCGCCAAAGGAGAAGTGACCTCTCCATTGATTGACCGAGTCAAAGCGGCGGAGCTGCTGGGCACGATGCAAGGCGGATACAATATTGAACCCTTGGTTTCTTTTCTTGATGACGATAAGTTAGCCCCGACGGCAGTTGAGGCATTATCTCATACGCTGTTGATGTTCGATGCCTTTTATGATGTCGAAGAAAGAGCCAAAGCCGGAAATACCTACGCTCAACAGGTGCTTCAATCTTGGGCTGATGCTGAGTGGTTCTTGTCTAAAAAAAGTATGCCTGAAAAGGTGACTCTGACTGTATTTAAAGTGAGCGGTGAAACCAATACCGATGATTTATCTCCGGCACCGGATGCTTGGTCCCGCCCAGATATTCCTGTTCATGCGCAGGCAATGCTCAAAAATGAGCGGGAAGGGATTGAACCGGACGAAGTCGGTAAAGTTGGCCCCGTCAAACAAATCGAAGCATTGAAAGAAAAAGGTTACCCACTGGCTTATGTCGGTGATGTCGTCGGGACTGGCTCCTCACGTAAATCGGCAACCAACTCTGTATTATGGTTCATGGGCGAAGATATCCCTTATGTGCCGAACAAACGTGCCGGTGGTTATGTCCTCGGTGGTAAAATTGCTCCGATTTTCTTCAACACGATGGAAGATGCGGGTGCATTGCCAATTGAAGTGGATGTTTCCAAGCTGAATATGGGTGATGTCATTGATATTTATCCTTATGAAGGCAAAGTTTGTGAACACGACTCGGATAAGGTACTGGCTGAGTTCAAACTGAAAACTGGTGTGTTGATCGATGAAGTGCGTGCCGGCGGGCGGATTCCGCTGATTATCGGCCGTGGTTTAACGGATAAAGCGCGTGAATCTCTTGGCCTTGAGCCGTCGGATGTTTTCCGTCGCCCTGCACCGGTGAAAGACAGCGGCAAAGGCTTTACTCTGGCGCAAAAAATGGTTGGTAAAGCTTGTGGTGTTCAGGGCGTTCGTCCCGGCACTTATTGCGAGCCGAAAATGACGACTGTCGGGTCGCAAGATACGACCGGACCAATGACGCGTGATGAACTGAAAGATTTGGCGTGTCTTGGCTTTTCCGCTGATTTGGTGATGCAGTCTTTCTGCCATACGTCAGCCTATCCTAAGCCTGTTGACGTCAATACACACCATACACTCCCTGATTTCATTATGAATCGCGGTGGTGTCTCTCTCCGTCCGGGCGATGGCATTATCCACTCATGGCTCAACCGCATGTTGTTGCCGGATACTGTCGGGACTGGTGGTGACTCACATACCCGTTTCCCGCTGGGTATCTCTTTCCCTGCCGGGTCTGGTCTGGTCGCTTTTGCCGCCGCAACCGGTGTGATGCCGTTGGATATGCCTGAATCGGTTTTAGTGCGTTTTAAAGGCAAAATGAAACCGGGAATTACGCTGCGTGATTTGGTTCATGCAATTCCTTATTTTGCTATTCAAGATGGGCTGCTCACGGTCGCAAAATCAGGCAAGATTAATGAATTCTCAGGCCGGATTCTCGAAATTGAAGGATTGGAGCATTTAACCGTTGAGCAAGCGTTTGAGTTGTCTGATGCTTCGGCTGAACGAAGCGCTGCCGGTTGTACGGTCAAACTGTCTCAAGAGTCGATTGAAGAATATCTGCAGTCGAACATTGTGATGCTCAAGTGGATGGTTTCTGAAGGCTATGGCGATGTCCGTACAATCGAGCGTCGTGTTCGTGCCATGCAAGAATGGCTGGATAAGCCAGAGATGATGCGTGCTGATGACAATGCCGATTATGCCCATGTGCTGGAAATTGATTTAGATGAAATCAATGAGCCGATTTTATGTGCGCCAAACGATCCGGACGATGCTCGTTTACTGTCTGAAGTACAAGGCACACCGATTGATGAAGTATTTATCGGTTCTTGTATGACCAATATCGGCCATTTCCGTGCAGCCGGTAAGCTACTGGATAACTACACCGGTCAGTTAGAGACTCGTTTATGGGTGGCACCGCCAACCAAGATGGATAAAGATCAATTGGTTGAAGAAGGCTATTACGGTATCTTTGGTCGTGCCGGGGTGCGGATTGAAACACCGGGATGTTCTCTGTGTATGGGTAACCAAGCCCGTGTGGCAGATAAATCAACGGTGATGTCTACTTCAACCCGTAACTTCCCGAACCGTCTGGGTGCCGGTGCGAATGTGTTCCTTGCTTCTGCGGAGCTGTCAGCCGTGGGTGCAATTTTGGGACGCATTCCGACGACGCAAGAGTATCTTGAGTATGCTGCGAAAATTGATGCGACTGCTGCGGATACCTATCGTTATCTGAACTTCCATAAGATGAATCAGTATACCGAAAAAGCAGATACCGTGATTTTCCAAGAGCCTGCATAGGTTCTGTCGCTATCAGACTGAGATAGAATCCCTCCGCATGGAGGGATTTTTTATCAGAAATTTCCTCCTTTAGGTCATATTGTGTTGTCAGCCTGATCGTGAACATGCGCAGACAGGAGGCTGATGCCTGTATCTTAAATGACTTCCGTATATACTAAGTACCACTTTGAATGTGTCTCAATGAATCCCGGTATTATGGAATTTGAATTCAGAAAAAATATGTTATTAGGTGAGTATTACGCTGCATTTAATATGGAACACGGGGTTATTTCCCGTCTTCTTGAAGATGAAATGGGTACGGATCGCACAATCATTGAGCAGGTTTTACAGTTGCTGCAATCCGCATATCAAGATGATTTCACTGAGCAGGTCTGGTTTGGCAGAGAAATATCACTGAAGGTGCTGGAAGGCGAAGTGACGATTTTTGAAAATATCCTGACACACCCGAATCATCATGATTTTGAAGATGAATTTGAGTTATATGAAAGTGAAAGCAGCGCGACTTGTGGTCTCGATGATTTTGAATCGATGCTCGTGCAGTGGCTGCAATTCACGCAAAATTAATCTTTCCATTCCAAACGAGTCGTTTCCTTCTCTCAAAACCCGTGATTTACCTTGCACAACCGTGGTGAGGTTTTCCAAAGACGCCTTATTTTTGTGAAACCAGTGCACCGTATTGGTGCGCATGTGGTTTAAATTTCCCTCTATTGTTAATTTTATTGATTGTAATCAATGGTTTAAAAACTTGGCACGTACCTTGGATTTAAAAGTGAGTAACCGGAGTACAGCTCGAGAGAGGACGCCATGAAATTAATTAATGCAATTATAAAACCTTTTAAATTAGACGATGTCCGTGAGGCTTTATCTGATGTAGGTATCGAAGGAATGACCGTTTCAGAAGTGAAGGGATTTGGTCGTCAGAAAGGCCATACTGAGCTTTATCGTGGCGCTGAGTATCAGGTTGATTTTCTACCGAAAGTTAAACTTGAAATCGCAACACAGAGTGACAATGTTGACCGTGTTGTTGAAGCCATCATTAAAGCGGCACACACAGGCAAAATCGGTGATGGTAAGATTTTTGTTTATGATCTGAGCCAAGCGGTACGAATTCGTACCGGTGAAACAGATTCAGAAGCACTTTAAAAGATTCTAAGGATTGGAGAGACTGTTATGGAATTATCAGTAACTGTAACGGAGTTACGTTACGCGCTGGATACCTTTTACTTCCTCATTTCGGGCGCACTTGTCATGTGGATGGCCGCTGGATTTGCAATGCTGGAATCTGGTTTGGTTCGTTCAAAGAATACCACTGAGATTCTGACGAAAAACTTTGTCTTGTACGCGATCGCTTGTACGTTATATCTCATCGTCGGTTATCACATTATGTATGTTGATAATACCGAAGGGGGCTGGCTGCCTTCATTTGGTGGCTTGATCGGCTCACAAGCGGCAGATGCCGACCACTCTTTAGAATCAGATTTCTTCTTCCAGGTTGTATTTGTTGCAACAGCGATGTCAGTAGTGTCTGGCGCTGTGGCTGAGCGAATGAAACTGTGGGCGTTTTTGATCTTCTCTGTGGTACTGACAGGCTTTATCTATCCTGTTGAAGGTTACTGGACATGGGGCGGTGGTTTCCTTTCTGCTGCTGGTTTCAGTGACTTTGCCGGCTCAGGTATTGTTCATATGGCGGGTGCTGCTGCTGCTTTAGCTGGTGTTTTACTACTCGGTGCCCGTAAAGGTAAGTATGGTAAAAATGGTGAAGTTCACCCGATTCCCGGTTCAAATATGCCGCTGGCAACACTGGGTACCTTCATTCTGTGGTTCGGTTGGTTTGGTTTCAACGGTGGTTCGCAGTTGATGATTTCCGATGCTGCTAATGCCTCCGCGGTCGGTAAGATCTTCTTGAATACCAATGCTGCTGCGTCAGCCGGTGCCTTAGCTGCATTATTAGTCTGTAAAACCACTTGGGGTAAAGCGGATTTAACCATGGTACTGAACGGTGCGTTGGCTGGCTTGGTTGCAATTACGGCGGATCCGCTTTCTCCGTCACCGATGTACTCGGTTGCGATCGGTGCGGTTGCCGGGGTGATTGTGGTCTTCGCGATTGTAGCGTTGGATAAAGTGAAAATCGATGATCCAGTCGGGGCTATCTCTGTGCACGGTGTGTGTGGTCTGTTTGGTGTGATGGTTGTGCCAATCAGCAATGCGGATGCATCATTTGGTTCTCAGTTGTTAGGCGCTGTGGTTATCTTTGGTTGGGTATTTGGAGCCAGCCTGATTGTCTGGGGTATCCTCAAAGCGACGATGGGAATTCGTGTCACGGAAGAAGAAGAGATGGAAGGGATGGATATGCACGATTGTGGTGTCGGTGCTTATCCTGAATTCGTAACTGCGAAATAAACGATTCACATATCAAGATAGTGAAAACCTGCCCGATTCGGGCAGGTTTTTTGTATTATTTATCAGAATTGACTGAATGACGGGGGATTAGCGCATTTATCAATTAATGTGCGGCTTGATAAATGGCAAACTTGTTGGTTTTTGCCAGTGTGTCACAGCGCCCCAGTGCTTGTTCAATCAGCGGCGGATATTTGAGGAAACTATTGGCAACAATGGTGAGCCGTCCCCGTGGTTTTAAATAGTGTGGGGACTGAGTCAGGAACGTCTCACTGACATGATAACTTGTCCCCAGCCCTGAATGAAACGGTGGGTTACTAATGAGATGATCGTAGCTGGCTGTCACATCTGAATAGATATCTGACGGGAAAACATGGCCATCCAGACCATTTGCCGCCAGCGTCGCTTTACTGGACTCAATCGCGAAGGCACTGACATCACACATCGAGATGGTGACTGCCGGATACTTCGCAGCAATAACGGTACCGATGACACCTGCGCCACAGCCGAAATCCAGGACGTCTCCCCGCACATCAGATAGGTTATCTAACAATAACTGACTGCCGAGATCGAATTCCCCGTGACTAAATACACCGGGCAGACTTTTGACGATGATTTCCTTTTGCTGGTAATTGACAGTGTAAGTTTTAAACCAGTCCTGCATATTGAACTGTTCCGGAGGATGGCTGCATTCTCCCCAGTAGAAAGAACAGCGTCGGGCAGCATCATACTTACGGATAATGCCGTAGGGTTCAAATAACTTTTCAATGCTTTTGATACCGGAGCGATTTTCACCGATAACAACAATTTCAGTCCCCGGACCGAGTTTGGTCATGAGCATGGCAAGCAGGTATTCAGCTTCCTGTTTTGCTTTTGGCCAGTAAAGCAAAACCATATCCGCATGGCAGGTATCGCTTAATGTTGCGCCAAAATAGGCTGTAATGTCGGGAGTGTTCGCGATCTGCCGATAGTAGCCATAGTGTGTAGTAAAGATGGAGACAGACTGACACGTCTGTCGCAGTTGCAGGGGAAACTGGTCTTCGATTTCACCGGCGACCAGCAAGTGTTTTCCCTGAAAATAGGCTAATTGGCGTTCAGCGATTTGGCTTGGCGCTGAATTCTGGACTGAGAAATATTCACTCGACATGATGGTGCTCTACATTCGGTATCACAAAAAGAAGCGCGATTTTCTCATAATCTGTAGATTGCTTGAAGTTATTTAACTTTTATCTTGTCGGTTGAGAAATGACTGAAACTCTTCTTCATAAATATTGAACAGCACAATCGTGATAGCAAAAATCAGCGGGCCATATATCAATCCCATCAGGCCAAACAGATGGATACCGCCCAATAATGAGAAAAAGATCATCAGTGTATTCATGCCTGAACTGCCCTGCATCAGGAAAGGGCGCAGTAAATTATCAATTGAGCCGACAACCACGACACTCCAGACGATAAGAAAAATCCCCCAGGATATATCGTTGGTCAGCAACAGATATGTACTGGCCGGTATCCATATCAATGCTGTGCCGACAATCGGAATAAAGGAAGCAAAGCCGATCATCGTTCCCCAGAACAGGCCGGGGAACCCCGCAAGCCACATGCCTATACCTCCGGCAACGCCCTGTGCCAGTGCTGTCAAAAAAGAGCCCATCACTGCTGATTTAGATACTTTTTCGATCTCTTCCAGCAACCGATCCTCCTGACTGCGAGACAGGGGAATCACATGGCGTAAAGTAGTGATGATTTTTTCGTAATCGCGCAGCAGGAAAAACAGTACGAACAGCATCAGGAAAAAGTCCATGATAAATGCTGTGGCATCACCGACGAGTTTGGCACTGAAACCGACGAGTTGTGTCCCGGCTTGGCTGGAGATTTTAGCGACTCTTTCAGCAATCTCGGACGGTTCGATAGTGCTAAAAGGCAGGTAGGTATTGGCAAAGTCCATTGCTTTGACAACCCAAGGATGATTGAAAATTTCCTGAACACCACCATGAGTCACCCACTGATAGAGCGTCTGAGAGAATCGGGCACCTTGTTGGGCGATCGCGCCAAACACCAATAATAATGGCAGCACAATAATAAAAGTGAGAATGACACAGGATAGAAATGAAGCAAAATTTCTGTAGGAACCGAGTTTCTGTTCCAGACGCTGGTGGAGCGGATAAACCAGTAAGGAAATAATAAAAGCCAGTATGATTGAATTGATGTAAGGCTCGATGAGCAAGTAACATGCGATGGCTGCAACGAGTAATGCAGTGACAATCACTCGGTGGCTGGAGATGGTATTCACGTTGTTTCTACCTTCGGTGACTCATATTCAGATATAGACTCGTATCATGACGGCTATTCAGATCGTGATCAATCATCACAATGTTATAAATGGTAAACCTCTGCCAGAAATTGTGTTTGTTCGGGGTTTTTACTCATCTCTGATACAAAGAAGGTGATACAGAAAAGGCGCTCTGGTGAGAGCGCCTTGAACTTTTGCCATCGTGCAATAACTTAGTCGTTGGCCATCATGGCGAAGCTGCGATCCACTGCTTCTAATGTTGCTTCAATTTCCTGAGAAGAGTGTGCCAGTGAGGTAAATCCGGCTTCAAAAGCGGATGGCGCCATGTAGACACCGTGATCAAGCATCAGGTGGAAGAAGCGTTTAAATTTCTCAACATCACAACGGGCAACATCTTCATAGCAGGTCACTTGTTGTTGATCAGTAAAGAAAAAGCCGAACATCCCGCCGACCTGATGCACCAGTAGCGGAATACCATGTTTGTCTGCGAAAAATTTAAAGCCATCGGCCAGCTGTTTAGTTTTTGAGGCGAGGCGTTTTTCGTTGCCTTCTTCTTTTAACAGACTGAGACAAGCATAACCTGCAGCCATCGCCACCGGATTGCCAGAGAGTGTCCCTGCCTGATAAACAGGCCCGGTCGGGGCAATATATTGCATCACTTCTTTGCGGCCGCCAAAAGCACCGACGGGCATTCCGCCCCCAATGACTTTACCAAGCGTGGTTAAGTCAGGTTTAATGTTGTAGTGTGCCTGAGCGCCACCCAAAGCGACCCTGAAACCCGTCATGACTTCATCAAAAATCAACAAGGCGCCGGCGTCATCACAAAGGGTTCTGAGCCCTTCCAAGAAGCCTTCGACCGGTGGAATACAGTTCATATTACCGGCAACCGGTTCGACAATAATGCAGGCGATTTCGTCTGGATTGGCATCGAACAGTGCTTTCACTGAATCAAGATCATTAAAGCGAGCCGTCAATGTATATTTGGCAAAGTCAGCCGGTACGCCGGGAGAGCTCGGTTGACCCAATGTGAGTGCTCCCGATCCGGCTTTGACCAGAAGACTATCCGCATGACCGTGGTAACAGCCTTCAAACTTGATGATTTTGTCGCGGCCGGTATATCCGCGTGCCAGACGGATAGCACTCATGGTTGCTTCTGTGCCGGAGTTGACCATCCGTAACTGTTCCATCGATGGCACAAGTTCTGAAACCAGTTCAGCAATCGCTATTTCTTGTTCAGTCGGTGCACCGAAACTCAATCCTTTTTGTACTGCTCCAATGACTGATTCTCGAATCACGGCATGATTATGGCCTAAAATCATCGGGCCCCATGAACCGACGTAGTCGATATAAGCTCTGCCATCAACATCAAAAACGAATGGACCGTCTGCTCTGTCGATAAAAATCGGCGTGCCACCGACACCGTTAAAGGCGCGCACCGGTGAATTGACACCACCGGGAATCGTAGTCTGTGCCTGTTGATATAGATCAGATGATTTGGTCATGGGAATTATCCTCTTTTGAGTGTTTGGACCAACTTGGCAAGCATTGTACTATTGATAATCTCAAGAGAAATATTTTTTTCGATTTTTTCCTGAAATGCCAACGGATGGACAGGTTTTGTGACAGAATTTGTGCCGGTTCAGCTGATTGGGCGCCTTACACTGAATGATGTCAAGATTTTGAGTAATATATGAGAGTATATCGATGGCTATATATGGAGCTGTTGAGGGAATGATTATTGCTATTTGAGACAGAAAGTTCGTCTGATGTATGCGGTGAATACTTGAACGGCTCAGTCAGGTATTAGATAATCAGGGTAAGATAATAAAGTATATCTGATGCAACAATGTTGACTGTGATGCCGTTGACTGAAACTATGTTAGCAAGATATATCGAAGCATGAGAGAGGTTGTTGTGAGTGATGTAAATATACCGCTGACATTTTCTGATGCGGCAGCAAAGCGAGTGAAAGCGCTGATTGCCGAAGAAGAAAATCAGTCATTAAAACTACGGGTTTATATTACCGGTGGCGGTTGTAGCGGTTTTCAGTACGGATTTACATTTGATGAAAATGTTAACGATGGGGATATGACCATCGAAAATTGTGGGGTCACATTGGTGGTCGATCCAATGAGTCTGCAATATCTGATTGGCGGAGAGGTTGATTATACCGAAGGGCTGGAAGGATCGCGCTTTTTCGTGAATAACCCCAATGCAACAACCACTTGTGGTTGTGGTGCCTCATTTAGTGTCTGATATCCTATCCTGAACAACCATGTCGGATCGCCGTATTCGAGCCGACATGGATGGGATTTATTCAAGTCCTGAACATCCCGTTTACTACAGTGTCATCGCACAGGCTCAGCACTTGTTGTGTCTTAACGTTTGGCGTACATCAGATGACTGAAGCGTTCGAGTTGTTGCAGTCTGATTTTTGCGTTGGCAATAAATGTTTGCTTCGCTTGTCCTCTGAGTGATTCCGACTGAGGGAGTGACACTGTTCTTGGATTTTTATGGACACCGTGGACTAAAAACTCGTAGTGCAAGTGTGGCCCCGTTACTCGTCCTGTGCCCCCCAAGGCTCCGATTTTTTGCCCTTGTTTCACCCGTTGCCCGGTTTTCACATAGCGGCGTTTCAGGTGGAGGTATTTGGTCATATAGGTATTACTATGTTTGATAAAGACATAATTACCATTGAAGCGGTTATAGCTTGATTTGACGACAACCCCATCTCCGGCAGCCCAAATCGGTGTTCCGACCGGTGCGACATAATCCGTACCCCGATGAGGCCTGACTCTTCCGGTCACCGGATGAAGCCTGCGTGGGTTGAAGTTTGATGAGACACGACGAAAATCGAGTGGCGAACGCAAGAATGCTTTTTTCATGGCTCGTCCGGTTTCATCATAATAGTCGCCATTATCATCGTTAATAATGGCTTTAAATGTTGTGCCCTGATTGGTAAACGTTGCAGCAATGATATTACCTTTGCCGACAATTTCGCCTTCGACCACGGCTTCCTGATAGAGCAGGCTGAATGTATCTCCTTTGCGAATATCTAATGCAAAGTCGATATCCCAACCAAAAATACCGGCCAGCGCCATAATTTGATTCGGGGTTAAACCGGCATTGATCGCAGCATTCCAGAAGTTAGATGTTATTTGAGCTTCAGCATAATTATATTGGTAGTGCACTTCCTTTTTATCTAACTTCGCGGTAAAGCCGTGCTCTGATTTGGTAATCATAAACGCTTCGTAGGTCGAGAGACTTCGCCGTAATTGCACCAGTTGATCATTTTCGTCAAAGCCGAAACTGAGTTCATCACCGGGACGGAGGCGGGTGAGTTGTTGTTTGATCTCTGGGTCACTGGCGGTTAATTCATACAAAAGACGTGATGACAGACCGATCCGCTGAAACAAAACGGCGGCACTTTCACCGGACTTAACCTGGTACTGTTCCCATCGGAGTGTAGCCGTCGGCGGAATCGCGACACCGGGAGAAAGGGCTTCTGCATTGATTGAGAGTGGATAATGTCGACCGATCTCGAGCTGTTTTTCTTTTCCCTGAAGCTCTTTGGGATTGGGCAGAAAAAAAATAGCGATCACGATTAAAGCAGAAAAACACCCAATTAGTGTTTGATGTAATCGCGGCAGACAAGCAAAAATAGACAACATATAGACAGCGTTTTACCGATGGTTCATAAAATCCTTAGAACAATAGTTTAACTGGTTTCAAAATGCATCGCTATTCAAGTAATATATCTAACTAATAAATTTCTGCCAAATTTGTGGGAGCGAACGAGAATGGCAACAATTGAAACCGCATTAGCTGAGATAAAGCGCGGTGTTGAAGAGTTGATTCCTGAAGAGGAACTGATAGCAAAACTGAAAGAAGGCCGTCCGTTAAGAATTAAGTTGGGTGCTGATCCAACCGCACCGGATATTCATTTAGGTCATACTGTGATTTTGAATAAACTGCGTGCTTTTCAGGAGCTGGGGCATGAAGTGACTTTCCTCATCGGTGATTTCACCGGTATGGTCGGCGATCCGACAGGAAAAAACACCACACGTCCGCCGTTGACCCGGGAAGATGTGATTCGTAATGCTGAGACTTACAAAGAGCAGGTTTTTAAAATTCTCGATCCTGAAAAAACAAAAATTCAGTTTAACTCCGAGTGGCTTTCTGAATTAGGTGCCGAGGGAATGCTTCGTTTGGCAGCCAATCAGACCGTTGCCCGTATGCTGGAACGGGATGATTTTAAAAAGCGTTATCATAGTGGTCAGCCGATTGCGATTCATGAATTTATGTATCCGCTACTGCAAGGTTATGATTCCGTAGCAATGGAAACCGATGTTGAGCTTGGTGGGACAGACCAAAAATTTAATCTGTTGATGGGGCGTGAATTACAAAAAGCACACGGTCAAAAGCAGCAGGTCGTGCTGATGATGCCATTGCTCGTTGGTCTGGATGGCGAGAAGAAAATGTCGAAGTCAGCGCATAACTATATCGGCATCAATGAAGCTCCCGAAGACATGTTTGGCAAAATTATGTCGATTTCTGACGAGTTGATGTGGAGCTATTATGACTTGCTATCGTTCCGGCCTCTGACCGAAATCCAGCAGTTTAAGGACGAGGTTGCTGCCGGTAAGAACCCTCGGGATATTAAGATTTTGCTGGCGAAAGAAATCATTGCGCGTTTCCACGATGAAGCTGCCGCTGATGGTGCTGAGCAAGAATTCATTGCGCGTTTCCAGAAAGGGGCGATCCCTGATGAAATGCCTGAATTCACGTTTTCATCCGGTATCGCTATCGGTAATATCTTAAAGGATGCCGGTCTGGTTGGATCGACATCGGATGCGATGCGGATGATTCGTCAGGGGGCTGCGAAAGCGGCAGGGGAGAAAATCCAGGACACCAAATGGATTCCTGACAATGGCACCTATGTGCTTCAGGTCGGTAAGCGGAAATTTGCCCGCGTGACGATTCAGTAAGATACCTATATAAAGCCTGATGTGATGATTCAGGCTTTATTTTATACTGGATAGATAAGATTGTTTTTGTTGGCTCATCTGGATGATATCCCGATACAGTTTTTCTTCAAACTGCTCAAGTTGTGATGGGGTCTGAACGGTTTGTTCCTGATCATCCGGGAAGTAGTCCGTAACAAACTGAACAAACAGAACCTGAGGCTGACCTGTTTTATCCAGCCCATATCCCGCCATGTTATAACTACCGTACAAAGAACCGCTTTTGGCAGTTAAATGACCTTTCACAACCGAAGAACGCATACTTTTGCGGTATTTCAGTGTGCCGCTTTGACCCGCCATAGGTAACAACGCGATTAAATTCAATGATGTATCATTCTGCCAGATATACCGTAATACGGCTGCCATCTGATTCGCTGTCATTCGATTATTCCGTGATAATCCGGAACCATCAACCAGTTGGGCGCTTTTGAGATCAATACCAGCTTTGGCATATAAGATCTGTTTGATTGCTTCTGTCCCATTGGCAAAACTCCCTGCTTGTACAAAAAACTGATGACCCAGCGTTTTGGTCACATTATTGGCGATCAGGTTATCAGACTCTTTCAGCATGGTATCAAGCAATTCAACCAGCGGTTTAGATTCATGATAAGCCAATACTTGTTGCAATGGTTTGGGAGGGTGTCCGACAATGACATCTCCCGAGAGTTTGATTCCCAGTTGATTGAGAATTCTGTAAACAATACGTGTCGCGTAAAGGCTGGGATTCTGGAGCGCAAATTTTAAGGGGAGCGGTGAACTGCGCTGAACCAGACACCCGGACAAACGGTAGCTGTTTTCATGATTGCTGCGTAGCTCAAGATCGCACAGTTGCTGCTTTTGTTGTTGTAATGAAACTGTTTTTGCCTGAGTTGAAACATAAATCGGGTATTGTTCAGGGATATAAACGCGAGTGTTACCATCCTTTTGCGTGTAAATTGATCCGGGAACACAGTTTTCATCTAATACAATGACACTCGACGGGGCGCTGTAGCAAACTCCCAGAATATCCCAAGGCCATCCTACGGCTCTTTCGTAGCCGCTGAACAGTGTATTATCGAGCCACAAATTCCCGTCAATTTGCTTAATACCCTGTTGCTTCAGCGCTACAAACATCTGTTTCAAATCATCCGTCGTGAGCTGAGGATCTCCGCTAAAGTGGAGAATCAAATCATGATCTGCACGACCTAATAAGGTTTTGAAGCGGAATTGATCGCCCAGTTCCAGTTTAGCCGCCAGTGCGGTAAGTAGCTTCATGGTGCTGGCAGGAGGATAGAATGACTGACTGCCGGTATCGATTTCTCGTTGGTGCGAGTCCAGTTGTTCAACGATCAGTGCTGTCCGGCTGGTCGGTGGCAGCAGACGGGTATAAGGCGTTGCCTGAGCTGCGCATAATTCAGCAGTCAGAACAAAACAGGCAATAGTCAACAGAAGCGTCCGAAGCACAAAGTAACCTAATATATAATGATGTCATGCGACTAGTATAACCAGATAAAAAAACGCCCGCTAGCGCGGGCGTTTTAAGGATCTTAAATCTGGTTCAGATTAGAAGTCGTAGCGTAGACCTACAACCATATCATCTTCAGTAGCATTATCACCAATTGGGCTACCGGCAAGGTCTACATCATCTTTATCAAGCATATTGATGTTGTAAGACACATAGCTGCGGAAGTTTGGCTGGAAGTAATAAGCAACTTCTAGAGCAAGATAATTAGCGACATCTTTATCTGTTTCACCATAGTTATATGTGGCAATCAGTTTAGTTTTATCGATGGTATAAGAAGCTGCAAGTTCATAACCGTCGTAGTCATCAGCACCGGCTGCATCGAAGTCGATGTGGCTGTACAATGCTGACAGGTATAGGTCATTCAGGGTATAAGCAACTGTGGCAACGATTTGATTGTCATCATTTTGTGCACCGTAACCTAGACCTAGATCAACGCCGATATCTGCCAATGCATAAGTTGCGGACAGGCCGTAACCATCTTGATCATTATTATCAATAGTGTTAGCTGTGTTGTCCTCAACACGGTCAGCAAAACGGTATTCAGCAAAAACATTCAGATTGTCAAATGAACCGGCATATTTTAATTGGTTATCTGCACGATCAAGTACAGTCAGTTTTTTAACTGCGTTGTCACCGTGATATGACATGATATCAGTAAAATCAGACAGCGGAGTCAATACACCGTCTTGCTTACCGTAAGTCACCAAACCGTAGGTACCACCCAGACCGGCGTATGTATAACGATTTTGAACTTCACTGTCTTTATCGTTTTTTACGTTGCCTGCACTATCACCATCATCAGATGTAAATTGGCCTTCGAAATAGCCTAGACCATACAGGTTATCGTTGATTTCTTGTTTGCCTAAGAAACCCAGACGAGTACGAGATTCGTCTGATGCATCACCGTCTTTCAGAGAAAGAATAGCTTCGACACGTCCTTTCATCGTTAGGGATGTGCCGTCTTGATTGTATAGTTCACCAGCGTTCACGCCAGTTGCCACTGCAGCACCTGCCACTGCAAGAGCGATCAGAGTTTTTTTCATCTTGTTAATCCTAAAATTTACTGTCCATAAACGTTGAAGAACATAATCGGTCTGACCTGTTAAGCGAGGCATCGCGACTATCGTCCATCATCTGTAATGCGATACACCCAATGCAACATAAAAACATACGAAACATTGAACTTTTCGCCTTCTTCGTAATCTAGTTGTACATGCAAGACTGAGACAAAGTTAGTAAAATGATATAAATCAACGTGCTGAATGATATTTTATTGAATATAAATAAATATCAAGTATTTGTTTTTAAATGATTTTTATATGGTTCGGCAAAGTTCCATTACTTGAAAAATTTAATCTATATTTATTTTTTTTTACGACTTTTGCTTCATATTTAGAATAATGTTCTGTGGCATGGATCAATTTTTCACAGAGGCGAGTCGGTGCTCTAAATTGGTCGTGTCAAAGATTTCTAAATTGGTGCCTTGAATTTAGATGATTTCACCACCAACTTTGTTTACACTGGCACCATCAATTTGAATGAAAAACTACCTAATCCTTGGGGATTGGGTAGTTTTGTTTTGTCCAAAGATAACTTTGGTTTCGAGGTATAAAATGGAAAAAGTTCCAATGACGGTTCGTGGCGAGCAACTCCTTCGTGAAGAGCTTGACCGACTCCTGAAATTACGGCCAAAGATTTCACAGGCGATTGCTGAAGCTCGTGAACTGGGAGATCTGAAGGAAAATGCAGAGTATCATGCTGCCCGGGAAGAACAGGGAATCTGTGAAGCCCAAATTCGCGATATCGAGTATAAACTGTCCATTGCTCAAGTCATTGATGTCACTAAGCTTGATAATTCCGGCAAAATTATTTTCGGTTCGACGGTGACAGTGATTGATGTGGAAACCGACGAGGAAAAAAGCTACCAGATTGTCGGTGATGATGAAGCTGATATTAAAACTGGACGTATTTCAGTCAGTTCTCCGATTGCGCGGGGGCTGATTGGTAAGATCGAAGGTGATGAAGTCACCATCGTCACCCCGGGCGGTGAAAAAACTTTCGATATCGATAAAGTCGAGTATAAATAAAAAATGGCAAAGGCTATTTATCGATGTTGTTGATAGTCGTAATAAAAAAAGCCGCTAACGCGGCTTTTTTTATTTTCTGGGAATTTCTATTCTTCGTTGTTCTGAAGGACGGTATAACACCAGCACCTTGCCGATGGTTTGGATTTTTTCAGCTCCGGTTTCGCGAATAATTGCGTCAATAATCAGCTGCTTGGTTTCCCGATCTTCTGACACAACTTTGACTTTGATTAATTCGTGATGATCGAGTGCAATTTCGATCTCTGCAAGCACGGCTTCTGTCAGGCCATTTGCGCCCATGAGTACGACGGGTTTCAAATGGTGGGCTAAGCCCTTTAAATGCTGTTTCTGTTTTGTGCTTAGGTTCATGATGCAGCCAATTTAATTTACTATATTAGGGTTGAAAACAACTATTTTAGCGCCATCTATGGAAGATGACCACATCTTCCGCCTTTTGTTTATCTGGTGAAGTGATTTGTATTGGAACAGAAATGAGTAAAAATAAGCATTCTGCGAGCTCAGGCCGATGGCTGAAAGAGCATTTTGATGATAAATATGTAAATGACGCGAAGAAGAAAGGTTATCGTTCTCGTGCTATCTTCAAATTAGAAGAAATCCAAGGGAAAGATAAACTGCTTAAGCCGGGAATGACTGTGGTTGATTTGGGGGCTGCCCCCGGAGGGTGGTCTCAGTATGCTGCAAATATTGTTGGTGATACCGGTCAGGTGATTGCCTGTGACATTTTGCCAATGGATTCGATTGCAGGGGTTGCCTTTCTTCAGGGGGACTTCCGGGAAGAAGGCATTTTAAATGCGTTACTCGATAGAATTTCTCCGAACCTTGTTGATGTTGTGATGTCTGATATGGCACCGAATATGGCCGGAAACTTATCGGTTGATCAACCCAGAGCAATGTATCTGGTCGAATTGGCCCTAGACATGTGTCGACAAGTGCTCGCTGAGAATGGTAGCTTTATTGTCAAAGTTTTTCAGGGAGAAGGCTTTGATCAATACGTGAAAGATGTCCGGTCACTGTTTAAAGTGGTTAAAATAAGAAAACCAGACTCATCGAGAGCACGCTCCCGGGAAGTCTATATTGTAGCAACTGGTTACAAAGGGTAACCATTTACGGGGCTCCGTCGCTGCTGATACGGTAGCGACATACTATAATCTGTAGTACCCTACCTTTAATTACAACTAGTTATCGCGAGGCTTACACCTTGAGTGACATGGCAAAAAATTTAATATTATGGCTGGTTATCGCCGTTGTCTTAATGTCAGTATTTCAGAGCTTTGGCCCTGGAGATAATAGTGGCAGGGCGGTTGACTATACCACTTTCGTGAAAGAAGTGGGGCAGGGTCAGATTCAGGAAGCACAATTCAAAGATAGTGAGATCACTTTTACCCGTCGGGGCAGCAGTACTCGTTATGTAACGTACATGCCAGTGTATGATCAGAAATTGCTCGATGATCTGATTAATCAGAATGTCAAAGTTCAGGGAACGCCTCCTGAAGAACAAAGCCTACTGGGTACGATTTTTATCTCTTGGTTCCCGATGATTCTTCTGATCGGTGTCTGGATCTTCTTTATGCGACAGATGCAGGGCGGTGGTGGTAAAGGTGCCATGTCGTTCGGTAAGAGCAAAGCCCGCATGATGACTGAAGAGCAGATTAAAACCACATTCGGAGATGTTGCCGGCTGTGATGAAGCCAAGGAAGACGTTAAAGAGCTTGTCGACTATCTGCGCGATCCGAGCCGTTTCCAGAAACTCGGCGGAAAAATTCCAACGGGTGTTTTAATGGTTGGTCCTCCGGGGACCGGGAAAACGTTGTTAGCGAAGGCCATTGCCGGAGAAGCAAAGGTCCCGTTTTTCACCATTTCAGGTTCTGATTTTGTGGAAATGTTCGTCGGGGTCGGTGCTTCCCGGGTCAGAGACATGTTTGAGCAGGCCAAAAAGGCTTCCCCTTGTATTATATTCATCGATGAAATCGATGCTGTCGGGCGTCAGCGCGGTGCCGGTGTCGGTGGTGGGCACGATGAACGTGAACAGACATTGAACCAAATGTTGGTTGAAATGGATGGTTTTGAAGGGCATGAAGGTATCATTGTTATTGCTGCGACTAACCGTCCGGATGTTTTAGACCCAGCGTTGTTACGTCCCGGTCGTTTTGACCGTCAGGTTGTGGTTGGATTACCGGATATTCGTGGCCGTGAACAGATCCTGAAAGTTCATATGCGCAAAGTTCCGACTTCCAACGATGTCAATGCCTCGTTGATTGCTCGTGGTACGCCGGGTTTCTCTGGTGCAGATTTGGCGAACTTGGTCAATGAAGCGGCACTGTTCGCAGCCCGGGGAAATAAACGTAATGTGTCGATGGTTGAATTTGAACTGGCAAAAGACAAAATCATGATGGGGGCTGAGCGGCGTTCCATGGTCATGTCAGAAGAAACCAAAGCATCAACGGCCTATCATGAAGCCGGACACGCGATTGTCGGACGCTTAGTACCTGAGCATGACCCGGTTTATAAAGTATCGATCATCCCGCGTGGTCGTGCTTTAGGTGTCACTATGTACTTGCCGGAGCAGGATCGCATCAGTATGTCTCGGCAACATCTGGAGTCGATGATTTCTAGCTTGTATGGTGGACGTCTTGCTGAAGAGTTGATTTATGGTGCAGATAAAGTATCAACCGGGGCGTCAAACGATATTGAGCGTGCGACTGATATTGCACGTAAGATGGTGACCCAATGGGGATTCTCCGAAAAATTGGGGCCATTGCTGTATACCGAAGAAGAGGGTGAAGTTTTTCTGGGACGTAGTGTGACGAAAACGAAGCATATGTCTGACGATACAGCAAAGTTGATCGATGACGAAATTCGGAAGATTATTGACCGAAACTATGAACGAGCGAAAAAAATTCTGCTGGAAAATATGGATATCATGCACTCGATGAAAGATGCATTGATGAAGTATGAAACCATTGATGCCGGTCAGATCGATGATTTGATGGATCGAAAAGCCGAAGTCAGGGAGCCTGCCGGATGGGTTGAACAGGAATTGAGGGCTCAAGAGAAAATGAAGCCAACGGAACAGACAACTGATTCGACACCTGATCAAACTCAAAGTGAAGAGCCGCAGGATAAATCAGATAATGATGATCAAAATGGACGAACAGAGTAACTCGTTTTGTCTGTGAAAAAAGCCCCGGTATAGTCGGGGCTTTTGCTATTATGGGAGTGTTATGGAAATTCGGTCATCCAATAAAACCTTAAATTTGAGTAGCCCTCAGGTGATGGGGATTTTGAATACGACGCCTGACTCTTTTTCTGATGGTGGGCAGTTCACTTCTCCGGAAAAAGCATTAGCCCATGCCGATTCAATGATTGAAGCTGGTGCGACGATTATTGATGTCGGGGGAGAATCTACTCGCCCGGGGGCTGCCGAAGTTACTGTAGCCGAAGAATTGGAACGGGTCGTTCCTGTGGTCGGCGCTATTCGGCAAAAATATCCGGATATATGGATTTCTGTCGATACAAGCAAAGCTGAAGTGATGCAACAGAGCATTGATGCCGGTGCAGATATGATTAATGACATTCGTTCACTTCAGGAGCCTGATGCATTAGCCGTCGTTGCGAAGGCGAATATTCCTGTCTGTTTAATGCACATGCAAGGACAACCCGGAACCATGCAAGAGCGTCCTGAATATCGTGACGTTGTTCAAGATGTTTACACTTTTTTAAATGACAGAATTACCATCTGTGAAGAAGCAGGGATCAGACGAGAAAATATTATTCTTGATCCCGGTTTTGGGTTTGGCAAAACCCTTGAGCATAATTACCATTTATTAGCCAATCTAAATACTTTTCATCAGTTTGGTTTGCCATTGTTGATTGGTCTGTCAAGAAAGACAATGCTGCATAAATTTCTTGGTAAACAGCCCGCTGACTGCATGGTTGCGAGTGTTGTCTGCGCTGCGGTGGCAGCCATGCAAGGCGCACAGATTTTCAGGGTTCATGATGTCGATGAAACCGTTGAAGCGATGAAAATAATCAGTATGATTCAAGCGAATCAATCATAATAAAAGTAGGAATATCGATGTCGAATCACAGACGCTATTTTGGTACCGACGGGGTTCGGGGAAAGGTTGGAGAATTTCCGATTACCCCTGATTTCGTGATGAAACTCGGTTGGGCTGCCGGTCGGGTTTTATCGAAGCAGGGAACCCGTAAGGTGATTATCGGTAAGGATACTCGCATTTCCGGTTATATGTTGGAATCCGCACTGGAAGCCGGGTTGGCAGCCGCCGGTCTCGAAGCCACATTGACTGGCCCTATGCCGACACCGGCAGTGGCTTATCTGACGCAAACCTTTCGTGCTGAAGCCGGGATCGTGATTTCAGCATCCCACAATCCGTATGATGATAACGGTATCAAGTTTTTTTCTTCTGAAGGGACAAAATTGCCTGATGAGGTGGAGCTCGAAATTGAGCAAGAACTGGATAAAGTGATTGAGTGTGTTCCCTCCGCCGAACTAGGCAAAGCCTCTCGCTTAACCGATGCTGCCGGCCGTTATATCGAGTTTTGCAAAAGCACTTTCCCATCCAGATTAAGTTTGTCTGGGTTAAGAATTGTCGTGGATTGCGCACATGGGGCAACATACCATATCGCACCAAGTGTTTTCAGAGAGCTGGGCGCTGATGTGATTGCTATTGGTGTGAATCCAAACGGTTTAAACATTAACGAACAGGTCGGTGCGACTGATATCAGAGCAATCCAGCAGAAAGTGCTGGAAGAAAAGGCAGATATAGGTTTGGCGTTTGATGGTGACGGAGATCGTATCATCATGGTAGACGCACTGGGTCGCAAAGTCGATGGTGATCAAATTGCTTATATTATTGCTCGATATTTGCTGCGCAAAGGGGAGTTGAAAGGCGGTGTTGTCGGTACATTGATGACCAACCTTGGTATGGAAGTTGCGCTGAAGCAGCTGGGAATCCCGTTTGCCCGGGCAGCAGTCGGTGACCGGTATGTTATGGAAAAATTGCTGGAAAAAAACTGGAAAATCGGTGCAGAGAATTCAGGGCATGTGATTTTGCTGGATAAAATGACAACCGGAGATGCCATTGTTGCTGCGCTACAGGTTTTGACTGCCGTTGTTGATAGCGAAATGTCACTGAGTGAATTATCCAGTGGCATGAAGCTCTTCCCACAGGTTCTGGAGAATGTTCGTTTCAGCGGTGACTCTAATCCACTCGATGCAGAAGCCGTAAAACAGTGTGTGGCTGCTGTTGAAGCTGAATTAGGAGATAAAGGACGTGTTCTGCTGAGAAAATCGGGCACCGAACCCTTATTGCGAGTCATGGTCGAAGGTGAAGATGAAGCGCTAGTCCGGGAATCGGCATTAAAAATTGCTGATGTTGTGAAGGCAAACTGTTAAATAATGAAAAAGGAACCCTTGTCTGACGGTTCCTTTTTTTGGGCATTTACATTGGATGAGTGCAGAAAGTACGGACACTGTCCCTTTTTTAACCGCTTAACCATGAATTTGAAAAAAAAGTAATTTATCCTCTTGCCAGTTTTAAATCCTTTCGTTAGTATTGCCCCCACTTCCGATACGGAGGGCGCTAGCCTAGTTCGAGTCGATTGATAAGAACGGCGCTGGCTCAACAATTTGGAACATAGGTGGATATGTTATGTTTACAGTTCTACTTGTGATTTACCTGTTGGCAGCGGTTGCTATCATCGGATTGGTGTTGATTCAACAAGGTAAAGGCGCAGATATGGGAGCCTCATTCGGGGCCGGTGCTTCAAATACAGTATTTGGTGCCGGTGGCTCTGGAAATTTTTTGACCCGAATGACTGCAATTTTTGCAACTGTATTCCTAATTGTTAGTCTGGTATTAGGGAATTTATCAACACATAAAGCGAAGTCGCAATGGGTTGATCCCGCTCAGAACCAAGCGGTTCAAGAGCAAACTCAGGCTGATGATGGTGTTCCTGCTGACGACTCAAACGGCAGTGAAATACCACAGTAAGAAGAATTTGGCCGAGATGGTGAAATTGGTAGACACACTAGCATGAGGTGCTAGCGCCTATGGTGTGAGGGTTCGAGTCCCTCTCTCGGCACCATTATTCTTTACAAACTTGTAAATGAAGATTGAGAGCGTATAATGCTCAGCAAGTCGGACGCGGGGTGGAGCAGTTTGGTAGCTCGTCGGGCTCATAACCCGAAGGTCGTCGGTTCAAATCCGGCCCCCGCAACCAATTATCGATTGGTTGCAAGTTTGGTAGTGAGAGATATATGTTCTCACTATATGTTAAGACATCGTCTTAACATTCAGGGTCCAGCATAGATAAAAACCCCGACTATCGGGGTTTTTTGTTATCTGATTCTTGTGTATGAGTAGTCATGACTATTCATACATCAGAGATTGGTCTGTTTGCTTGGAATTGAAATTGGGCTCATAGCCCTTTTTTTGTTTCTGGAGTCGTTTAAATGACAGGGTTAGAAAAACAACTTTCTGAATTACTTGAGGCACCTGTTGTTGCTGCAGGTTATGAATTAGTCGGATTAGAGTTTGTTCGTGCCGGAGCACACTCGACGCTACGAATTTATATTGATCACGACAATGGTATTACTGTAGATGACTGTGCTGAGGTGAGTCGTCAGGTCAGTGCTGTGCTTGATGTAGAAGATCCTATTTCTGTGGCATATAACCTTGAAGTTTCTTCTCCGGGCGTAGACAGACCTTTGTTTAAATCTGAACACTACGAGCAATTTATTGGTCACGAGGTCAATATTGTTTTGAAAATGGCTGTTGGAAACCGCCGCAAATGGAAAGGTACCATCCAATCGGTTGATGGTGAAACCATTGTGGTTACAGTTGATGGGCAAGAAGAACAATTCGCGCTTAGCAACATTTCAAAAGCTAATCTGATCCCTAAATTTTAAGTCTTAAAGAGGCTGGAAATAATGAGTAAAGAAATTTTAGCGGTAGTTGAGGCGGTTTCAAACGAGAAGGCTGTTCCTCGTGAACGTATTTTTGAAGCGCTTGAAACTGCGTTAGCAACTTCAACTAAGAAGAAATACGACATCGATATTGATGTCCGTGTTGCAATTGATAGAAAAACTGGCGAGTTTGAAACATTCCGCCGCTGGTTGGTGGTAGAAGAAGTTCAAAATCCGACTAAAGAGATTTCAGTTGAAGCTGCTCAATTTGACGATGACTCGATCGAGTTGGGTGACTTTATTGAAGATCAAATCGAATCAGTTAAGTTTGACCGGATCACCACACAGACTGCTAAACAAGTGATTGTCCAGAAAGTTCGGGAAGCGGAACGGGCACAAATTGTTGAGCAATTTATTGATAATGAAGGTGAATTGGTCACCGGTGCGGTGAAGAAAGTTAACCGGGATAGTATTATTCTTGATCTCGGAAATAACGCTGAAGCTGTGATTTTACGTGAAGACCAACTTCCTCGGGAGAATTTCCGTCCGGGCGATCGCGTTCGTGGTTTACTTTATGCAGTCAGACCTGAAGCGCGTGGTTTCCAGCTCTTCATTACTCGCTCTAAGCCTGAAATGCTGGCTGAATTATTCCGTGTTGAAGTTCCTGAAGTTGGTGAAGAGTTAATTGAGCTCAAAGGTGCATCCCGCGATCCGGGCTCCCGAGCTAAAATTGCGGTGAAAACCAATGATAAGCGCATTGACCCTGTCGGGGCATGTGTCGGGATGCGTGGTGCACGGGTTCAGGCCGTTTCCGGCGAATTGGGTGGCGAGCGTATTGATATTGTGCTGTGGGACGATAACCCGGCTCAATTTGTTATTAATGCGATGGCTCCTGCTGATGTCGCTTCTATCATCGTTGATGAAGATGCTCATTCGATGGATATCGCTGTTGAAGCCGACAATTTGGCTCAGGCAATTGGCCGTAGTGGGCAAAATGTTCGTTTGGCTTCTCAGTTAACCGGCTGGGAACTTAATGTGATGACGATTGAAGATCTTCAGAAGAAACATCAGGAAGAATCAACTGAATCAATTGAGTTGTTCATGAAGCATCTGGATATTGAGCAAGATTTTGCTGAATTGTTGGTTGAAGAAGGCTTCTCCACATTGGAAGAAGTTGCCTATGTACCAGTGAATGAGTTGCTTGAGGTTGACGGGTTGGATGAAGACCTTGTTGAGGAATTGCGGACTCGTGCAAAAGATGCACTGACAACTCTTGCTTTGGCTAGAGAAGAATCACTGGATGGAGGTGAGCCAGCTGAAGACTTGCTTAATCTATCCGGTCTTGAGCGTGATATGGCTTATAAACTGGCAGCCAAAGGAGTTACGACTCTCGAAGATTTGGCTGACCAGGGAATTGATGATCTTGAAGGTATCGAAGGACTGACAGAAGAACGCGCTGGAGAATTAATTATGGCTGCGCGTAATATTTGTTGGTTTGGCGAAGACGCGTAATTTTCAGCAAGGGGAGAAAGCGGCATGACAGAACTTACAGTTAAAGCACTGAGTGAAGAGATTGGTACACCAGTTGACCGCTTATTAGAGCAACTTGCTGATGCTGGAATGGCAAAAACGGGAGCGGATAGTGTTTCTGAAGATGAAAAACAGAGACTGTTAACTTTCCTGCGTAAAGAGCACGGTGGCAGCTCTTCAAAGGATGAACCGACTCGTTTAACATTACAGCGAAAAACTCGCAGCACACTGAGTGTGAATGCGGGAGGTGGTAAAAGTAAGAATGTTCAGGTTGAAGTGCGCAAAAAACGTACGTATGTTAAGCGTAGTACAATCGAAGATGAAGCTAAACGTGAGGCAGAAGAAGCCGCTCAACGTGAAGCTGAAGAGAAAGCAAAGTTAGAAGCTGAAAAAGCAAGATTGGAAGCTCAGGCGAAGCGTGAAGCTGAGGAAAAAGCGAAACGGGAAGCTGAAGAGCAGATGAAGCGTGAAGCTGAAGAAAAAGCGAAGCGTGACGAGAAAAACAGTCAGAAAGTTGAACTTTCTGATGAAGAGAAATCCAAGCAAGAGGCAGCGCGACAAGAAGCCGAAGCACTGAAGCGTCGTCAGGAAGAAGAATTGAGACGTAAAGCTGAAGAGGAAAGTCAGCGTCAGCTCGAAAAAGCGCGTGAATTGGCTGAAAAGAATCAAGAGCGTTGGTCTGCTGCAGAAGAGAAAAAAGGTGATATGGAAGACGAATACACAGATTACCATCTAACTACTTCCCGTTATGCCCAAGAGGCAGAAGACGAAGCAGACCGTCGAGATGAAGGTAGTCGTCGCGCAAAAGCGAAGAAAAGAGCTTCTGCTCGCGATGAACAACGCCAAGAACGTGATATGCGTCCTCGCGGTGGAAAAGGTGGACGTAACTCGAACCGAGGCCGAGGAAAGCCTTCATCAATGCAGCAAGGTTTTGATAAAAACGCGACTGTTGCAAAATCCGATGTGGTTATTGGTGAAACAATCATTGTTTCTGAACTGGCTCAGAAAATGTCAGTGAAAGGCACTGAAGTCATCAAAATCATGATGAAAATGGGTGCGATGGCGACAATCAACCAAGTGATTGATCAAGAAACTGCACAGCTTGTTGCCGAAGAAATGGGACATAAAGTGATTCTCCGCAAAGAGAATGAACTGGAAGAAGCGGTTCTTTCTGATCGGGACAGTACCTCTGAAGCCGTTCCTCGTGCACCGGTTGTTACCATTATGGGACACGTTGACCACGGGAAAACTTCAACACTGGATTACATTCGTCGTACACACGTTGCATCCGGGGAAGCGGGTGGTATTACCCAGCATATTGGTGCTTATCATGTTGAAACTGACAATGGCATGATTACTTTCCTCGATACTCCCGGACACGCGGCATTTACGGCAATGCGTGCTCGTGGTGCTCAGGCAACGGATATCGTTGTATTGGTTGTTGCGGCTGATGATGGTGTTATGCCTCAAACAATCGAAGCGATTCAGCACTCAAAGGCAGCGAAAGTACCGCTTATTGTTGCTGTGAACAAGATCGATAAAGAAGATGCCAACCCGGACAACGTCAAGAATGAGCTGGCTCAGTATGACATCATTCCTGAAGAGTGGGGTGGTGAGAATATGTTCGTTCATATCTCTGCCAAACAGGGAACCAACGTGGATGCCTTGTTAGAAGCGATTCTTCTTCAAGCTGAAGTGCTGGAACTGAATGCCGTTGCTGACGGCATGGGATCTGGTGTTGTGGTTGAGTCTCGTCTGGATAAAGGTCGTGGCCCTGTCGCAACAATTTTGGTTCAGTCCGGTACGCTGCGTAAAGGTGATATCCTGCTTTGTGGTCAGGAGTACGGCCGCGTCAGAGCAATGCGTAATGAAGTCGGTGATGAAGTGCAGGAAGCCGGCCCATCTATCCCGGTCGAAGTGCTCGGACTTTCTGGTGTTCCGGCTGCTGGTGATGAAGCGACTGTTGTACGTGATGAACGTAAAGCGCGTGAAGTTGCCAATTATCGTCAGGGTAAATTCCGTGAAGTGAAACTGGCTCGTCAGCAGAAAGCGAAACTAGAGAATATGTTCTCTAATATGACTGCCGGTGAAGTTGCTGAATTGAACATTGTCCTGAAAGCTGATGTTCAAGGTTCGGTTGAAGCGATTAGCGATGCATTGATTAAACTTTCAACTGATGAAGTGAAAGTGAATATTGTTGGCTCCGGTGTCGGTGGTATTACCGAAACTGATGCGACATTGGCGGCAGCATCGAATGCTATCGTCCTGGGCTTTAACGTCCGTGCCGATGCATCCGCTCGCCGCACTATCGAAGCAGAGAACCTTGATCTGCGTTACTACTCCATCATCTATCAATTGATTGATGAAGTGAAACAGGCGATGAGCGGTATGTTAGCGCCTGAATTTAAACAGGAAATTATCGGTCTGGCAGAAGTCCGTGATGTGTTCCGTTCTCCGAAACTGGGCGCTATCGCAGGCTGTATGGTGACTGAAGGACT
This sequence comes from Vibrio ruber DSM 16370, assembly GCF_900163965.1. Lineage (GTDB taxonomy): Bacteria > Pseudomonadota > Gammaproteobacteria > Enterobacterales > Vibrionaceae > Vibrio > Vibrio ruber. The sequence continues at coordinate 93,072 of NZ_FULE01000009.1, read as the reverse complement.
GATCAAACGGAATAATCCGATTCGCGTGCTGCGTGATAACGTTGTTATTTATGAAGGTGAGCTGGAGTCACTCCGTCGCTTTAAAGATGACGTCGCAGAAGTGAAGAGTGGTTACGAGTGTGGTGTCGGTGTGAAAAACTATAACGACGTTCGTGTTGGTGACCAGATCGAAGTCTTTGAAACAATTGAAATTAAACGTTCAATCGACTAACCGGGGCTGATGGTAAAGTTATACCACACAATCGGTTGTTGAACGGAACGTTGGTTGTTGAATACACCATGGGGGGTTGGCTGGACCATCCCCCCATTCTTTCTATGAGAAAGTTGAAATATGGCAAAAGATTTTAGTCGTACGCAGCGCGTTTCTCAGCAGCTGCAAAAAGAGCTGGCAATGATATTGCAGCGTGAAGTCAGAGATTCCCGTCTTGGTATGGTGACCATTTCTGAGGTAAAAGTTTCCCGGGATTTGGCTTATGCCAAAGTGTATGTTTCCTTCTTATGCGTTGGGGAACAGACGCCGGAAACTTGCCTGAAAGCCTTGAAAGAGCATGAATCTCATATTCGTATGATGTTAGGCAAGCGGATCCGTCTGCGTCTGACTCCTGAAGTCCGTTTTGTTTATGATGATACTTTGGTTGAGGGGATGCGCATGTCGAATCTGGTCAACCAAGCGGTTGATGAAGACAAACGAAAAAGAGATGAATCAGGTTCGGATGAGGAGGCGTAATGGCTCGTCGTCGAAAAGGTCGTCCGGTTGACGGTATCATTTTATTGGATAAACCTACGGGAATTTCATCCAATGATGCACTCCAGAAAGTGAAGCGAATTTTCTTTGCGGAAAAAGCCGGTCATACAGGCGCATTAGATCCTTTAGCGACCGGTATGCTGCCGATTTGTCTGGGAGAAGCAACCAAGTTTTCTCAGTTTCTTCTCGACTCCGATAAAAAATATCGGGTGATTGCAAAGCTCGGTGTGCGTACCAATACATCGGATTCTGATGGCGAAATTGTTGAGACTCGCCCCGTTCAAATCTCCGAATCGTTGCTGATGCAATCGATCGAGAAATTTAAAGGCGAAACCGCTCAGATTCCTTCCATGTTTTCGGCATTAAAGTATCAAGGTCGCCCTTTATACGAATATGCACGAGAAGGTGTTGAAGTTCCGAGAGAGTCGCGGCAGATCACTGTTTATTCCATCGAATTGATCCGCTATGAAGCGGATGAGGTTGAGATGGAGATTCATTGTTCCAAAGGAACCTATATCCGTACTATTGTCGATGATCTCGGTGAAATGTTAGGTTGTGGTGCCCATGTGACGTATTTACGCCGTACGGCTGTTGCACAGTATCCGGCAGAGCGGATGGTGACTATCGACGAGCTTGAAAATATCCTCGAAGCAGCGTGTGAACAGGATGTCGCACCAAGAGTTTTACTCGATCCGCTCCTGTTACCGATGGATTCCGCGGTTCAGTCATTACCCGAAATAAATCTGATACCTGATTTGGCAGAAATGGTCCAGAAAGGTCAGGCTGTTCAGGTTTTCGGGATACCGACAAGCGGTACAGTGCGTTTGACTGCCGGTGAAGAACAACGCTTTATCGGTGTCGGTGAAATCGATGATGACGGCAAAATAGCGCCAAAACGATTAGTCGTTTTTCGTCAATGAAATATAGCCTGTTTTCCGGATGATTTGCTATTGCGGGACTAGGGAATATTCTCTATAATCCCCGCTCCTCGTGTCGGCTGAATCAGAGATTGGCTGACACAAACTAAAACTCAAACTCTTAGGAGAGAAATTATGTCTCTGAATGCAGAAACTAAAGCAGCAATCGTTGCTGATTACGCGCGTGGCGAAGGCGACACTGGTTCACCAGAAGTTCAAGTCGCTCTACTGACAGCTTCAATCAACCATCTTCAAGGTCACTTCAAAGAGCACAAAGGCGATCACCATAGCCGTCGTGGTCTTTTACGCATGGTTTCTCGTCGTCGTAAGCTTCTGGACTACCTGAAAGGTAAAGATCTGGATCGTTACCACGACCTTATCCAACGTCTTGGCCTACGTCGCTAAGATTGGATTTGTACAAAAAAGGGGCGAAAGCCCCTTTTTTAATGGCTAAATTTAGCCAAAGACCGCTTGAGTAGTTTATACTAGCGACCGTTGAAATCAGTTAATTGATTTCAATGTACAGGCTCAAAGCATGACAGTCACCGAAGTCGGCCAAAAGGTCGCGACTATTCAAAGGAGATTGGATTGTTCAGTATCCTTTTACTAGTCGCGATTTGTGATGCCTTGAGTATTGATAACCCATTTCTAGGATAACCTAGACAAAGGAATAATGAATAATGTTTGAAAAACCAGTCGTAAAAACGTTTCAATACGGCAATCACACCGTCACGATTGAAACTGGCGTAATTGCACGTCAGGCAACATCAGCAGTTATGGTCACCATGGACGATACATCAGTATTTGTTTCTGTGGTTGGCAAAAAAGAAGCGGTAGAAGGCCAAGATTTTTTCCCGCTTACTGTGAACTATCAAGAACGTACTTATGCTGCCGGTAAGATTCCTGGCGGATTCTTTAAACGTGAAGGTCGTCCTTCTGAAGGGGAAACGCTGACGGCGCGCCTGATTGACCGCCCGATCCGCCCGCTGTTCCCTGATGGCTTTACCAATGAAGTTCAGATTATTGCCACGGTGATGGCAGTAAACCCTGATGTTCAACCTGATATCCCTAGCCTGATCGGAACCTCTGCCGCACTGGCGATTTCCGGTATTCCATTTAATGGTCCGATTGGCGCGGCTCGTGTGGGCCACATCGATGGTCAGCTTGTTTTGAACCCAAGTGCGAAAGAACTTGGAGAGTCTCGTCTGGATCTGGTTGTTGCGGGTACAGAAAATGCTGTACTGATGGTTGAATCTGAAGCTGATATCCTCTCTGAAGAAGAAATGCTTTCTGCGGTCGTATTCGGTCATGAACAGCAACAGGCTGTGATTCAGGCGATTAACGAATTTGCCGCTGAAGTTGCCACACCTGCATGGTCATGGAGTGCACCTGAAGTGAACTCTAGCCTCAAAGCATTGGTTGCTGAACATGCCGAAGCCCGCTTTGCTGAAGCGTATCAGATCACTGAAAAAATGGCGCGTTATGAGCAAGTCGGTCAAATCAAATCTGAAGTGATTGCTAACTTACTTGCACAAGATGATTCGCTGGACGAAAATGAACTACGCAACATGCTGAGTTCATTAGAGAAACAAGTGGTTCGTGGCCGTATTCTGTCTGGTGCACCACGTATCGATGGCCGTGAAAAAGATATGGTGCGGGCGCTGGATGTACGTACGGGTGTCCTGCCTCGCGTTCATGGTTCATCACTCTTTACCCGTGGTGAAACACAAGCGATCGTTACTGCGACACTGGGAACACAGCGTGATGCTCAGATTATTGATGAGTTAACCGGTGAGAGAAAAGAGCACTTCCTGTTCCACTATAACTTCCCTCCTTACTGTGTCGGTGAAACTGGTTTTGTCGGATCACCGAAGCGTCGTGAAATCGGCCATGGCCGTTTGGCGAAACGCGGGATTCAGGCAGTGATGCCATCGATTGATGAATTCCCTTATACGGTTCGCGTCGTCTCTGAAATTACAGAATCGAATGGTTCTTCTTCAATGGCCTCAGTCTGTGGTTCATCGCTGGCATTAATGGATGCAGGTGTGCCGATTAAAGCTTCCGTTGCCGGGATTGCAATGGGACTGGTCAAAGAGAACGATGATTTTGTGGTTTTATCTGACATTTTGGGTGATGAAGATCATCTCGGTGATATGGACTTTAAAGTTGCCGGTACATCGAATGGTGTAACCGCACTGCAAATGGACATCAAGATCGAAGGTATTACCAAAGAAATCATGCAGATTGCTTTGAATCAGGCAAAAGGCGCTCGTTTGCACATTCTGTCTGTAATGGATAAAGCAATTCACAGTGCGCGTGATGATATTTCTCAGTTTGCGCCACGTATCCATACGATGAAAATCAGTGCCGATAAGATCAAAGATGTGATCGGTAAAGGTGGTGCGGTAATTCGTGCATTGACCGAAGAAACCGGAACTACGATTGAAATCGAAGATGATGGTACGATCAAGATTGCTGCGACAGAAGGCGAAGCGGCTAAACATGCGATTCGTCGTATCGAAGAGTTGACGGCTGAAGTTGAAGTTGGTCGGATCTACACTGGTAAAGTCACTCGTATTGTTGACTTTGGCGCTTTTGTCGCTGTTCTTGGTGGTAAAGAAGGGCTGGTTCATATCTCACAAATCGCAGAGCAGCGCGTCGAGAAAGTGACTGATTACCTGAAAGAAGGCCAAGAAGTTCAGGTAAAAGTGTTGGAGATCGATCGTCAGAACCGTATTCGTCTGAGTATGAAAGAAGCAGTTGCAAAACCTGCTGCTGAAGACGCGCCACAACAAGAACAATCTGACGCAGAATAGAAACGCATCTCAGGATTAGATAATCCGCCGGGTTGCTTTTTTATTGGCAAGCATGATGTTATAAAGGGAGCTGTTTTGCTCCCTTTTTTTATGAGAGCGTTAAGGAGAATAATTTTGGCGAAGTGGTTTCTCACGGTATTGACAGGGCTCGGCTTGCTTTTGAGCGTAGGGTGCTCATCGATTCGGCATCAGCAGGAGTCTGAATGGCTTTATGCCCCGATGGCGCGGCCATTACAACCGACGATTCAACAAGAAGTAAAAATCTTGCGTTTGAGCCAACTGCTACAGCAAAAAGAACTCACCGATGAGATTCGAGCCAAAGTCTTTTTTGAACGTGGTAATAGCTACGACATGCTGGGTTTAAAAAATCTGGCTCGTCTGGACTTCGAACAATCTTTACGTTTTTATCCGTCTCAGCCGGAAGTGTTCAACATGCTTGGCGTCTATTACACGGAAATCAATGATTTCGATTCCGCTTATGAGTCGTTTGATTCAGCATTAGAGCTGGCACCGGAGAGTGTGTATGCCGGCAGGAATCTGGCGATTGCGCTGTATTACGGTGGGCGCCACCGTTTAGCCCGGGATGAAATCGAACAAGCCATGCAACAAGACTCAGCCGATCCTTTTAGTGCTTTATGGCGTTATTTGATCGTGAGTGAAATGGACGCTGAAGCGGCGCGGAAACAATTGATGCAAAGTTATCACGCCCATCAGTCTCAGCCAAAGGAGACTTGGGGATGGTCTCTGGTTGCTATGATGTTGGGTGAAACCGATGATTCAACCGTTTTCAAACAGATCATGCAAGAAACAAGTGATAATACAGTGCTCGCCCACCGCTTAACGGAAGCTTATTTTTATCTCGGCAAGCGTTATCAGATGCAAGCACATTACGCTGAGGCAGTCGCATTATATAAACTTGCAATCTCAATGAACGTTTATGAGTATATTGAACATCGCTATGCTTTTTTAGAACTGGAACGGATATACAATACGATTAAAGACGAGCACTCATCGTCCCATTGATATGTCTTGATTGTAACTGCTTCTCCGGCTGAATTGGCTGTCTGAAGTTGGTTTATGGTGAACAGCCTGCATTGATTTTTGCAGGCTGTTTGTATTTCAGGTTTAGGTTGAATCTATGCAGCGGTCTATTTATTTACAGTATTTTCGCTATGCCGTTCCAACTGTAGCGGCAATGTTAGTTAATGGTTTATATCAGCTCGTTGATGGCATTTTTATCGGTCAGTATCTTGGTGTTGATGGTTTAGCCGGCATTAATATCGCCTGGTCTATGATTGCGGTATTGGTTGGTATCGGCCTGATGGTTGGGGTCGGAACCGGCGCGATTACCTCCATTTATAAAGGGCAAAAGAATTTATCCGCTGCCCGTCAGACGATTAGTACCAGCCTGATCTTATTGATCTTGTTAGCGTGCTTGCTCTCTTTGGGACTGCGATTCTTTATGGCGGATATTCTGATGTGGCAAACGCAGGATCCCGATGTCTTTCAACTGGCGATGGCATACATGCAAGTGGTGGTGTTTACTTCTTGCTTTACCCTCTCTGCGACAGCATTACCGTTTCTGATCAGAAACGATGACAGCCCGGCACTAGCAACGTATCTGATGATCATCGGCGGGGGGCTGAATATTGTTTTTGATTATCTGTTTATCGTGGTCTGGGAGCTGGGGTTGCAGGGGGCGGCAATTGCTACCGCAATATCACAGGGTGTGGTGACCATTGTCGGGCTCAGTTACTTCTTTTCTCCTGCAGCATCTTTACGTTTAAGACGCTCTGATTTGCTGTTTTTCCGTTGGCAGGATATTCGTCAGATTGTTTTGGTCGGTCTTTCAAGCTTTTTCATGTATCTCTATTGGAGCGTCATGGTTGCTTTACATAACAGCCAATTTGCGATCTATGGTGGCACGACTGCTTTGGGAGCGTACACCATTCTGGGCTATGTGGTCACGTTCTATTATTTGACGGTTGAAGGGTTTGCGAACGGGATGCAACCGTTAGTGAGTTTTAACTACGGTGCGAATCAGTTAGCCAATATCAAGAAACTACTGGGCCTGGCAATGGGATTGTCTGTGGCATTCGGTCTGATTGTGACGACGGTTATGAACCTTTATCCGAATGATATTATTGCCATCTTCAACCGAGATAACCCGGAACTGAGCGATTACGCCACCACGGGGATACGCTTACACTTAATTGCTCTGTGCCTGGATGGATTCATCGTGGTTGCATCTTCGTTTTACCAATCGATTCATCGGGGTAAAAAAGCGGTGACTATTTCACTGGGGAATATTCTGATTCAGCCACCATTCTTGTTTTTATTGCCACTTTTACTGCCTCTCGGATGGGGATTAACCGGTGTCTGGCTGGCATTTCCGATCTCGAATATTGTTTTGTCGTTAGTGGTGTCAGTGATTTTATATAAAGACATCAGGCGGTTATTTCATCAACCACCTGATGGGATGAGTTCTGAATCATGACGATGAAGTAACGCCGGTTACTGAGATTCAGCAGTTACGATTTCTAATCCCGCGACGCGGTGCCAATAACCATTACACTGATGGTTATCCAGTGGGTGAGGTCGTGGTGCCGTTTCGTTATCACGAAATGTCTGAATTGTTGTCAGGGTTTGTGCTCCTGTTGGGCTGAGACGAACGACATCGACACTATCAGTCATGCTGGGTAATTCGTTAATCAGGTTATAGCAGTAACCGGACTGCGTCTGAATTCCGTTTAGGTTGAAGACTTCCTGACCTTCCTGACTGTGAACGCGGATACCATTGGGGTAATTGATACAACATGTCTTACATTCATCTTTCGGACGATTTTCAGCACGGGCGGTGAAACAACGGGCGGAGTAGGCAAGCGGGAGATAGCCGTAGCCGAATATTTCAACTTCAAATGTGTTACGAATCCCCAATGTTTCACATTGCTGCAGCACTTGTTGCAGCCACGAATGGGAAAGCTCTACTGGCATACACCACCGGATCATTCCTTGGCGGAGAAAATATTGCAGAGTATGCGCGTTGTAACAGTTGATCGCAGGCCCGACGACAAATGGCACCCGTTGTTCGCTGGCGAGATGAATGGCTGAAACATCGTTAGCCTCAATGATAAAATCACCGTTATCAATGTATTTTTTCATCACGGTTAGCTCACTACGAGACTCAAGCAGTGCCATGGTTGACAACACGATCTGTTTACCTGTCCGGGCAAGCTCCTGTGCGATTGCCAGCCAGTCCTGTGTTTTTAACTCCCGACGTTTAGAGCAAACCGTTTCTCCCAGATAAATAATGTCAGCGCTGGATGTCTGCGCCTGCTGATAGAATTGCTCAACATCAGTTTTGGGCCAGAAATAGAGTAACGGGCCTAATGCATATTTCATCTTGAACTCCGTTGTTATTGCCACTTTCTATGATAGGCGCCGAGTGTTGTCTGCGTGCCCTCGGAAACGTTGGCAAGGGTTCGGTTCCATGTTTCATCAACCTGATAACTTTGCGGGGCCGATAAATAACGGTCAATCGCTGCCCGCCAGGTTTTGGTTACCTGTTCGACATACGCCGGACTGCGTTGTCTGCCTTCAATTTTGACTGAAGCGACATTCGCGACAAAAAGCTCCGGTAAGAGCGACAGTGTATTGAGACTCGTCGGTTCTTCCAGCGTGTGATAACACTGCTGCTGGCCGTTCAACGCCGTCATAAACCGGCCCTTGCATAATGTCGGATAGCCCGCATTCTCTCCGGGTTTGTATTGATCAATGAGAATGTTATTCAGCCGGGTTTCCATCCCATGTGGTGTGTCTTGCCAACGAACAAATTTCGCAGGTGAACACGCGCCGACGGTGTTAGGAGACTCCCCCGTCATATATGAAGACAGATAGCAGCGCCCTTCAGACATGATACAGAGGCTACCAAAAGCAAATACCTCCAAGTCAATCTCATCGCTAATCGACTGAGACAGTTGTTTAACTTGATGAATCGAGAGTACCCGCGGGAGTACAACTCGTTTGATGTGAAAATTTCGATGGTAGAATTCAATCGCAGCACTGTTGGTGGCAGATGCCTGAACGGAAAGGTGGATCTCCTGATGCGGATAGCGCTCAGAGATGTAGTCCAGTAGTGCAATATCGGCCACAATCAACGCATCAACGCCCAGATCAACCGCTTTATCCGCTGCCGCTGTCCAGTGGCTAAAGCGATCCGGATGGGCAAATGTGTTGAGAGCAACATGAATTTTTTTGTGATGTTCATGAACGAAGCGAACAGCACTTTCCAGTTTTTTTCCTGAGAAATTGAGACCGGCAAAATGGCGGGCATTGGTGTCGTCTTTAAAACCGATATACACCGCATCGGCACCATTGGTGATTGCCGTCTTCAGGGCGGGAAGATTTCCCGCAGGACAAAGCAGTTCCATAGTAACTTAGTTTCATTGGTGGCTTTTGAAGTGGCTGTATTGTATGGAAAATTGCCACAGAATGAATTGATGTGAGGCAGGTTTGACCTGAATTTACTGTGATTTATGAGCTGCTGTGGCGGCGGTTTTGGGCAAATAATGCTTCGATTTCTTGCTTGGGTTGGGGACGATGGAAGTGGAATCCTTGGATTGAATGGCAGTGAAGGTTTGCGAGTAAAGTCGCTTGTTGTTGTGTTTCTACACCTTCTGCCACGACTTTTAGCCGTAAGGATTGACCGAGATTGATGATGTTTTCGATCACAGTCAACTGTTTGGGTAACTGATCGATGTCTGTAATAAACGCGCGGTCGATTTTGAGCTCATCAATCGGGAAGCGAGCAAGATAAGAGAGCGATGAGTATCCGGTGCCAAAATCATCAATCGATAAGGTAAAGCCAAGCTTTTTGATGGCATTTAACATTTGTACGGTATGTTCACTGTCACTCATGACCGCACTTTCGGTTAGCTCGAAGGTAATACAGCTAGGATCAAGCTGTGTCGATCGTAATAATTTTTCCATGAAATCGATCAGTTTCGGGTTACCAAATTGTTCCGGTGAGAGGTTAATTGCAACAGGACCGGGGAGAAGGCCTTGTTGTTTCCAACGCTTGACGGTCGTAAATACATCCCGCATGACTGCCCGGCCCAGATGTTCAATTAACCCGGCCTTTTCTGCGACAGGAATAAAGGAGCCGGGGCTGATGTAGCCTTCGACCGGATGTTTCCACCGCACCAATGCTTCAGCACCGTTGATGCTAAAGTCTCTCGCACTGACTTTCGGTTGATACCAGACTTCGAGGCCACTATTTTGCAGCGCTTTTTGCAGCTCGATCTCCAGCCATAACCGGGTTCTTGCTTCTTTATTCATTTGGGAACTGAAGCGAATCATCCGGTTGCGTCCTCTCGCTTTGGCTTCATACATCGCGGTGTCGGCATTTTGCAGCAGGATACGGGCATCACTGCCATCACCGGGGTAAGTTACACTGCCAATGGAGCAGGCCAGCCTTTTAGTAAAATAGTTCAAGTCGAAAGGTTGATTGACCAATGCAATAATGCGTTCGGAAAGCATTTCTGCTGAACGGGGTTTCTCCGGTTCCGGCAGGAGTAAGCCAAATTCATCTGCACCCAAATGACCTAAAATGGCATTTTGAGGGAGAAGGCGCTTGAGACGAGCTGCGACCTCCCGGATCACTTTATCACCGATGTGGTGCCCCAGAGAGTCATTGATGTTCTTGAAATTATCAATATCGAGATAGAGCATCACCAACGGCGTGTTATCTGCAATAAACATATCAAGCCGTTTGGTAAAACCGGTACGGTTATACAAGCCGGTTAACGGATCGATATGGACATCAATCGAAGGATGATGCAATCGCTCAGGCATCTTTTTTTCTTGTGATTGAATGAGAACGAAGAACGCCTGACTCCCCAAAATTTTGGTGGTTTCAATTCGCAATGTGACCTGTCGTTCTTCACCGTAGGCTGGTGTTGTATGACAAGAAACAGGGTGTTGGATGACCGCAGAATCATTGAGAACAAACGGCTTCTGATTTGAGGTTTGGATAAAAATTTCCGAGAGCTGCTCTCCGTATAGTTCATCGGCAGTATTTAGCCCCAGCGAATGCGCGGCCGCAGGATTACAGGAAATAATCGTATTCTCTTCAACAATCAGGATCGACTCTTTCAACATATAAACTAATGTTGAGAATTTCTTTTCTGACTCTTCAACGGTATCGACTAACATCTGTTTTTCTGAGATATCGGCAGCCTGAACAATGATAGCTGGGGGCTGGCCTTCGGTTTGTAGTCGTGAGAGTGATATCAGCAATGTTGTTGCGAGATGCTTGTCGTTGAGCGTCAGCTCAGTTTCAACGATTTCACCGTTTAACGCGCGCTCATAATAGGGATGAATTGCCTGATAGAATGATTCACCAAATACTTTCCGATCATTTGAACCAATGAGTTGATCGCGCGTGAGACCCGATATATCACAATAGCGTTCATTCACCATCATATAATTGTGCTGGGCATCGAGAATGGCAAAAAAGAAAGGACTATGTGCCGTTAGTTGTGTAAACCAGCGTTGAAATTCTTGTGAAATCATGCCAACTATTCAGTGCTCCGAAACCAGACAGGGACTCAGCATTTATAAATCGATACGGAGTACGCCACTATAACCGTCTTTATAACATTAGTGAAGCGCATGGCGGTCTTGGATTTTTTGATTCACAACAGAAATTCAGATTTAATCTTTCAGTATGATAACGCCATTGATATCAACCGAGTGGATAACGAGTGTGTTTAACAAGATTCACAGCTACATGGTGCAAAATGCTGCTTCCTTTTTGAGAACACCAGCCCGATTTTTGCCAGACTTTGTGCAAAATAAAATCCTTTTAGAGGCATTGAATACGATTTTTAAAGAAGCGCTGGCAGAAGGGGAGTTTGAATTTCTTGAAAGTAAGTGTTTGAAAGTTGAAGTGAAAGATCTTGGACTATCCTGGCATATCACCTGTCGTCAGGCGCAATTGGTTATCGCCGGAGCGGTGGCCGAACCCGATGCGTGTTTTAGCGGTTCACTGAATGATTTTGTCTTGATTGCCGGGCGGAAAGAAGATCCGGATACGCTCTTTTTTCAGCGGAGGCTCTCGATTGAAGGTGATACTGAACTGGGGCTTGAAATCAAGAATATGATGGATAGTGTGGATCTGGAGACATTTCCTGTACTCATCAAATATTCTTTGAATCAGCTCTCTGATTTTGTGTATAAAGGCATACAGTCAGAACGCTCAAATCATAAAGGAACCGTGAATGCTTATTCGCACTGAAGCACCCGCAGATATTTTACCCATTGATCGGTTACTGCGCTCATCGCTGAACGCCGGAGCGGAAGCAGATCTGGTCATGGATTACCGGGAAAGTAGTCGTATCACATTGTCTTTGGTTGCCTGTGATGATGAAGGACAAATTCAAGGCTATATTCTGTTTACGCCAGTTGCGCCCGATGGGGTGTTTCACAGCTGGCAGCATTTACGTTTACTGATGGCTGAACCTCGTGAGCAGGGCGATATCTCGCAACAGTTGGTGACTGAAGGCCTGAATTCGCTTTATGAATTCGGTTACCCGGTGTGTACGGTATTTGGAGAGTATGAACATTACCGCTCACTTGGCTTTAAGCAAGGAGAAGATGTTGGTTTAAGCGCTGTTCATTCATTGCCACAACCCCGTCAGCTATTAATTTGCGAGATGGTTCAGGGAGCTGTCGAGGAAATGGGTGAGCATCGGATTGAGTTTGACTCCTCGCTGTTTTGAATATTTCCCGGCTTCTGATTTAAAGGGAAATTTGTTAATATCTTCTCCTCATCTTTCATCGGTTCACTGGGCTGACATTCATGCAAGAGCGTCAACAATATTATCTACAGGAAATGGGAATTCAGCACTGGCAGTTGGTTCATCCTGAGCGAATGCTGGGGGGTGAATATGCGCAGTATGCTTTGCCGGCATCCTGTAAATTGTTATTCGTCAGTCCGGTTTTGCCCGAAGGTGCTCAGGCAGTGATGTTTGAAAAAGTTCTCAAGAGTTTTCATGTCTCTCTTGAAGAAGCGCGCCATGTCTACCCGCATTCGCTTGATTGGATCTCTCAAAGTGATATTGAATGGATTTGGTTTGCTGGTTGTCCGGCACCAGAAGTGACGACGGCAAAACGATTAACATCACCTTTGTTGAGTGAGATTGACGGTCATCCTCAACACCGTCGGGATCTTTGGCGTCAAATTTGTTCTTATCAGGCCTCATGAATATTTCGATTGTTCCGATGTCTTCTGATCATTTGGATCAGATCTATCAGATTGAGTGCCGGGCTCATTTGTTTCCCTGGAAGGCGTCCATTATTCGTGATCTGGACAGCCGCGGTGCCTGCCATCATACCCTATTGATTGACGGGCGTGTCGCGGGCTATTTTTATGCGCAGAACATTGTCGGAGAAGTGACGTTACTTAACATTGCTATTGATCCGGCTCATCAGGGCAAGGGGCTTGGCCGACAACTGCTCGACTTTTTACTCGCTTTTTGTGAACAGCATGATGCAGAAAGCGTATGGTTAGAGGTGAGAGCAAGTAACCTTCCTGCATATCATCTCTACCTCAATGCCGGTTTTAATGACGTCGATCGACGCTTTGGCTATTACCCGGCTGAAAACGGACGTGAAGATGCGATCATCATGAGTTATTTTCTATAATCATGCGCTGATAACATCTTCGCCTTCATCTTCTCTGACCCGCCGTTCATCACCCTCATATCCCGCTTCGTGGTCAGCCGTCAATACTGTCTTCAAAAAATTACTGCCTTCAAAAAATTCAAATCAATCGTTACTATCGATTAAATTAAAATAATTGAATTATCTATCGTTTTAAATAAATAATTTTGAGCAGAGCGTCTCATTATTAGTCTTTTGACAACAAAATTACATTTCTATGTATCTCTCCTGATGCCGAACTGTTGTTGTATCGATATAAACTGACTGTACAGTCAATAAAAATAATGACATGCGTGATATTTTCTAACGTATTTTATCATTATTAATTATTGTGTGAATCTTGTGTCTCATTTTTAAGAATGGCGGAATTATAAGTGTGATTTGCTTTTATTAAGATTGAAATAATAGTGACTGATGTCGCATACTTTGATTATAGTCAACTTCACATTTTGACAAATAAAGTGAGGTGGCTCGTTTGATTTTGGTAAGTGGATGCTAATTCGTTCCTTTAAAAAATGTATATAAACAACGAGTTAGATTGTCTTCGGCCGTTATGCCACAGCGTCATTTATTCAGTTTGTGGGGTGCTTCACCCAAGGGCGGTAGCATACTTAAATTTATATTGGTTAGGTGGGATGTCAAATGGGATATGGTAGTCGAATTAAATATTATGGAGAAGAGTCATCAGTCGGATTTAAGATTGTTGATATTTTTGTTATTTCAATAATTTTATTTTTAGTATCACAATCATACTTGGATGATTTTACAACCATTTATCAATTAATATTGAGTCTCTTTGCTGTTGTTTATTTCGTTGTCTCTGATATTGCCGGGGTGTATCGACCCTACAAATACCTTTCATTTAAACAAAATTTCCTTGCGATACTGATGACTTGGAGTATTTGTGTCGCATTTTCTCTTATTATCGGTTTCTTCCTGAAAGTGAGTGAAGATTACTCTCGTCTGGTGATCGGTATCTGGTTCGGTCTGACGCCGTTGTGTCTGGTGGGGTGGCGCTGGTTGGTTCACGGGATGTTCCGTATCATTTTCCCCGGAGATAAACATCGCAGCAAAGCGATTATTATCGGTGCAACGGGAAGCGGTCTTCAGCTGGCTCAGGAACTCAAACAACACCGCTCAAGTCAGGAAGTTCTGGTCGGTTTTTATGATGACCGCAGCCTCGATCGAATCGGTTTACATCGCCTCTCTTGCCCGCTACGCGGAAAAATTGATGATGCACTGATGCTGGCTAAAAGCCGCAGTGTGCAGAAAGTTTATATCGCGTTGCCAATGGAAGCAGCCAAACGAATTAAGCAGATCTTGAATGCTTTCGCTGACTCCAATGCCCACGTCTACGTTGTCCCGGATTTCTTCACCTTTGATTTGATGCAATCGCGTCTGAAAAATATCGGTAAAGTCGTCACTCTGAGTGTGTATGACACGCCTTTTTATGGTTTTACCTCATTGATCAAACGTATTGAAGACATCATCCTTGCCTCAATGATCATCATGCTAATCAGCCCCGTTCTGTTGTTTGTCGCCATTGGTGTGAAATTGTCATCTCCCGGCCCGATTATTTTCAAACAAGAGCGCTATGGTCTGGATGGGAAGCCAATCAAAGTCTGGAAATTCAGATCAATGCGGGTGATGGATAATGGTTCGGTGGTCAAACAGGCCACTAAAAATGATCCTCGTGTGACCCGGTTCGGGGCTTTTATTCGCCGCACCTCTTTGGATGAGTTGCCGCAGTTTATCAATGTGATTACCGGGCAGATGTCGATTGTCGGGCCTCGTCCCCATGCTGTTGCTCACAATGAGGAGTATCGCGGGCTGATCGATAAATACATGCTTCGGCATCATGTAAAACCCGGCATTACCGGGTGGGCTCAAATCAATGGTTACCGAGGAGAAACAGATACACTCGACAAAATGGAAAAACGGGTTGAGTTTGATTTGAGCTATATCCAGACATGGTCTCTGTGGCTTGATTTAAAAATCATATTCTTAACTGTATTTAAAGGATTTGTCGGAAAAACAGCGTATTGACCCGTTTCCGAGAATAGATTCTAGAGTCCTGATAGGTAAGTAATGTTGAAAATAATATTAAAAAGCATTGTTGTATGCTGCGTATTCTTTTCTGTTTTTTCCAATGCAGCTGAATATCGGTTAGGTGCTGGAGATACAATCAGAATTTCTGTATATGGGGAGCCCGATTTATCGTATGAGCAGTACCTCATCGATAGCGGAGGAACGATGGATTACCCTTATTTAGGTAATCTGACACTGAAAAATAAAACCCTGAGTGAACTGCGCAATATGATTGTCACCGGCTTAAGAGGCGATTACTTGGTCGATCCGAAAGTGACGATCAATATTGTGAAGTATCGGAATATCTATGTGAATGGCGTGGTGAACTCTCCGGGAGGATATGAGTATCAACCGGGCTTGACTGTTCAAAAAGCGATTGCTCTGGCGGGCGGATTTCTCGCGAAATATCGCAAAACAAGAGGCATCTATTTAACCAAAGAGGAAGAAACCGAAGGGTTATCCCAATCTCAGATTGAGGAATTACTGAAAGGTAAACATGAAGTCGAACTGAATGAAACCGTACATCCCGGTGATACGATTTATGTGGTGAGTTCTTTTTGGTAAGTCTGAAAAGATAAAAAGATTAAGGCAAGGTAAAAAATGCAAGAGCACTTTGAAGATAATGCCAATCATCAGAATGATATGATTGATCTGACTCATTATCTGAATTTAATTAAGAGAAACTGGATCTCGATATTTATATTCTCGGTATTGGTAACCGGGCTGTCCGTATTCATTGCTCTGTCTTTAAAGTCGAAATATACCGCTACAGCAACCTTACTGATTGAAGCAAAAGAAAAAAAAGCAATTTCAATTGAAGATGTTGTCGGTATTGAACCGAACCAAAAAGAATACTACGAGACGCAATTCGAAATATTAAGATCCAATCAGATTGCTGAGAAAGTGATTCATAAACTGGCATTGGATCAGAATGAAGAATTTAATCCTATGTTAGGGCAAGAGAGCAGTATTGTTGAGACGATAAAATCTTATCCTGTCATTGCCGGATTGCTTGGTTCGGCAAACGAAGAGGAAGCTCCGGATCCTGAATATGTTCGTCAGAAAGTATTAGCTGCATTTAAGAAAAATCTTGAGATTACCCCAATCTTAAAGACCCAGTTAGTCAATATTAGTTTTACATCGTCAGATCCCGAACTTGCAGCGAAGATCGCCAATGAAGTGGGGTACGCTTATATCGAAAATAATCTTGAATCGAAGATTTCTGCCACTCGATATGCGTCAAGTTGGATCACGTCGCGTCTGTCCGAACTCAGGGAACAGTTAGCGGATTCTGAAAAAGCACTTTCTGACTTTTTGATCAGAGAGAAACTGATCGATGACAGCGGTATTGAGTCGCTCGCCAGCAAACAATTGGCAAGTTTGAGCGAGCGGTTGGCACAAGTCCGTGATGAACGGATTGAAATTGAGTCGGCTTACAGAGCATTAACTTCGGGAAGTGTGAAAGATATCGCTTCTTTGTCTGCGATCCCCGCGATCTCTCAGCATCCTCAGGTGATAGATATTCGCAATGCTGAACTGGAAGCCCAAAACGAAGTCAATGAACTGAGCAAACGCTACGGGCCGAAGCATGACAAAATGATTGCGGCTCAGGCTAAATTACAGTCGATTGAAGAGCAGGCTCAGCGGGTGACTCAAAAATTGATCCGAGGTATCGGTAAAGAGCTACAGGCCACAAAAGAACAAGAGTCACTGTTGGTTCAGGAAGTGACGCGCGAGAAGCAGGATTTTCAGGAATTAACAGTCAAGAAAAGCAAATATGATTCATTGCAGCGTGAAGTTGAAACCAATCGCGAGATCCTCAATCTCTTCTTAACCCGACAGAAAGAAACCACAGCGACGAGTGATTTCGATGCGACCAATGCCCGGTTTACCGATAAAGCGTTGGTGCCACAATTGCCGAGTGCTCCAAAACGAAAATTGATCGTGATTGCTGCATTTATTCTCAGTATCGGCATGGCCATCGGCTTTATCATCATGCTCGACCTGCTGAAGAATACCATCGAATCTGCCAGCGACTTTGAAGATAAATTCGGGCTGATTCCGATGGGCGGCATTCCGGTGGTGAAGTCCAAACGGTTCCGCAAGAAGCCTATCGACAGCAGTATTTTTACTGATGAACATGAAGTTGGTTTCAGTGAGTCGATTCGCTCGATCAGAACTTCACTGCTGGTCAATCATATCGATAGACAGCACCGGAAAATTGCCGTGACGTCATCATTGCCTGAAGAAGGGAAAACAACGGTCTCTCTGAATTTAGCGATTTCATTTGCCAAAGTTGAACAGGTTTTATTTATCGATCTCGATTTACGTAAACCAGCGGTTGCCGAACGTTTCGGCTACAAGAAATATCATCAGGGGATCACCAATTATTTGTTGATGAATACGCCGTTAAGTGAGTGCATTTTCAAAGATGAAGTGTCGGGTTTATCTATTTTACCGGCTGGTATGTTAGCCGCAAACCCTCAGGAATTGTTGAGTTCTCATCAGTTGAAATCGTTACTGACGGAGCTGGAAGGCAGCTATGATCGAATCATTATCGATACACCACCGACACTACCGATTAGCGATTCTTTAATTATCGGGCAGTGTGTTGATTCCGTTGTACTGGTGGTGAAAGCCAATACGACGAAACAGGCGCTGGTGAAAAAAGCGATGACCAAACTCATCAGTCACCAAATTACGCTTGCCGGTGTGGTTGTGAATCAGATCAGTCAGAAAGCGGGTACGGCAGAGTATGAGTATGGTCAGTATTATGGCTATGCGGAAAACTGAGATCTGGCCGTTTCAATCAGGGATGATGCGAATGAATCGTGCGAAAATTTCGCAGTGTGCGCTGGTTGCCGTTTCGGTATGGATGATCGTCTTCTCAGTACAGGCACTGATGGGAAGTTTGTACAGCAATGTCGTGCATCAGGAGATTGAAGGTATCGATTACTCGGAGCACCTGACGGCCGATGCGCTGATGCAGTTAAATCAATTCAAAGATGAGATGTTGTCATGGGATGACGACAATCCGGAAAACCTGTCGATGGCTGCTTATACGGCATTACTCAATAGCTTCTCTGCCGAGGGGTTCGAAAGAGAGCAGTACTTGCAGCAAAGTAA
Source organism: Vibrio ruber DSM 16370 (assembly GCF_900163965.1). Taxonomy (GTDB): domain Bacteria; phylum Pseudomonadota; class Gammaproteobacteria; order Enterobacterales; family Vibrionaceae; genus Vibrio; species Vibrio ruber. The sequence continues at coordinate 74,656 of NZ_FULE01000009.1, read as the reverse complement.
TGATTATAACTGGCAATCAATCCGGCTCAGACCTTTGTTTCCTGACGGTTATGCTCAGGAAACCGAACTCCTTGCCTTATGGGAGAAGCCATTTGAGCAAGTGATTGGGGTGTTGAATATGGCTGAGACATTCGGCCCCTATGAAAAATATACTGCCGAAACGGCGATGAATGTGCTGTTTAAGTATTGGGCGCAACTGTCTCAGCAGCAGCGCTTGAATGCCGTTCGCTATATGACCGAGCATGAAAAGTATGGTCTGAAACGGTGGCGCTTGAATGAAATATTCAAAGTTTCCCCTTACAAACAACAGTTTTGCAGTCTGGCTATTTTTATTCGTTTGCCATTGTGGACGTGTGGCAACTTATCGGATGCTGCACTGAATCATCCTGATGAGCAGGAGGGTGTTTGAATGAATCGATACTGGGTACTGGTTTTGGCTGTCGTCGTCGTCGGCACTCTTTCACTGAGTAAAAGTGCGGGAGTCGGTGCGGAGCATGTGATTGCTCTGGAACATTTTTTAGGCGGAGATAAGCACCTCCATTTTTTATGTGCTTTCGTTCTGACTTGCCTGTCAGTCTGGACAACTCGGTCACGGGGCAAGAATACAACGGTTCGTTTGGTGGGGTGGCCGACCTTGGTTATTGTCTTGCTGATGCTGCTGGATGAGTCCTCTCAGTTTTGGCTGACAAGACGAGAATTTTCAGTCGATGACATGATGACGAATCTGTTTGGTGTCGCGATTGCCTTGTGTATTGCAACGGGTGTGAATTACATATTGTCCAGCAAAGCGCATTTTGATGATTAAGCCCTGAGAAATGAGCCTTCAGGCAAATCACGATCGAACACAGAAGTGAGTTCAATGAGATTCCACAAAAATACGTTATATAGTCTTTTAATTTCGTCTAATTTGCTCTTTTTGACTTTATCTAATGGGTTGTTCAAACGTCCGATCCTGACTTTATACCTGCTTATTTTTCTGTTGTTGTCACTGCGCCCGTCGGTTATCAAACAGATTGTTTCACTATGTCGGCAGTGCTATCCATTAATGATTGTCTTTGTATGGTGTGCGGTGACGGCACAATGGTCGCCATGGCCGAAAGTGACCTACTATGAACTGTTCTGGCAATTGATCTTATTTGTCTATGTGACGCTGTTTGTCATCCATTTTGGTGTAATCCATACCCGACGAGTCGTTTACTACACCTTTTGCATCTGGCTGTTTTTAACTTGTCTTTTAGTGTTCAAGAATGATTTGTTGGCCGGGCGGGTGTTGGAAATATCAGGAGCGTTTGCGAATAAAAATAACTTAGGGCCGATTATCAGTGTATTTTTGTTTTTTTATCTCTACTCGGTTCAGCGCTGGAACTTATGGCGAGTAGGGATGCTGCTGGTGACTTTTTTACTGTTGCTGGCAACCTTATCCAAGACGTCAATTGTCCTGTTTGTGTTAGTTACTTTCCTTGCTCAGGTTATTTTTTACTGGGATAAGCTTTTGGTTTCTCGGTTTCGGCGACTCTATTACGGCAGTGGCCGCATGGTCGCGTTTGGGGTGTCGATCGCCTGCGTGCTTATGCTGTTGCTCTACTACCGGGATATGGTGGATTGGTTGTTGATGCATGTCCGTGATGAGTGGTTGACCGGCCGCGGTAAACTTTGGCTGGTGATGTTGAATCAATCTTATGAAAAGTTGTTCTTCGGTGTTGGTTACTCTGCGGTTTGGGGGTTAGGGGACAACAATCTGATTCAAGACACTGAACTCGCCAAATATGCGCCGGAATGGGTTGAAAAACTAGCTGCATCGGATGGTGGTTATATCGATATGCTGATCTCTATCGGCGCCATCGGGACTGCGCTCTTTATCTATACCATTTGTGATTTTTTCATGACTTTTTATCGCTCGCTACAAACTCAGAAAAACGTCGCAATAACAAAGTTATGTTTCTGTGTCGGTACGTTTGTTGTTTTGAATAATGTCACTGAGACGAAGTTTTTATTGGGTTCTGGCTTTAGCTGGTTTTGTTTTCTCTTCTGTTATGTGCTGTTGAAATACATCACCGGCAAAGAGAATATTTTAAAAAATAAAGTGTCGTCATGAGTAATATTCGAAAATTAATTTGGTTCAGTCTGGACAACCTTGGTGGTGTGTTATTTGGTTTGTTCAGTATCGTCTTCATCGCCAGGATATATGGGCCGACGAATATGGGATACCTTTCTTATATTCAAGCGTTGGCGAGTATTCTTTCTTGTGTGTTTATTCTCGGGATGGACAACGTCGTGATGAAAGAATATGTCCGGTATCATGAGAAAAAACGGGTTTTTTATGCGGTTTCTCTGGTGCGGCTGGTCGGTGGGATCGTGTTCTTTGTTGCGGTTTTTTGTTGGGCCTATTTTTTCAGTAATACACCGGATGAGCTGGTGTTGGCACTGTCACTGACCGCTTGTGTCACCACTTATTTCGGTAAATCTTCTGCATTCCGGCTCTACTTTCAAGCCACCGAGCAACCAAGAATTCTGTCAATTTCTACGGTAGCCTCTCGTGTAGCAGCTATCGTTTATATTCTCGGGGTGATTTACTTTCAGTTGAGTTTTGTCTGGGCCATTTTCTATCTGGTGGTTTACTCGGTGGTCGCGCAGGTGATTTTGTTGTGTGAGTTTTACCGTGAGACGAAAGATGAGTTGTTCCCGGCAATTGCCGATAGTCTGCGCTACGGTAAACAGCTTCTGAGCGAGTCAAAATTTGTGTTTTTCTCTTCTATCCTGTTTCCGATCTTTATGTATTTTGATGTGGTTATCATCGAGAAGTTCCTCTCCCCTGAAGAGGTCGGGCTATACGGGGTCGCTACAAAGCTGGTCATGCAGTTACTGTTCGTCGGTCATATTTTTGTGTTTGCATTTTTTACCCGTCTCAATCAAGAACTCAATGAACAGAAACTGGATGGATATATTTTCAGAAATATCGTCCGGCTCATGATCTATTGTTCTGTCGGTGGCGGTATTTTTGTCAGCTTAACCGGAGATTACATCGTTCATCTGCTCTACGGAGAGCAGTATCAGGGGGCGGGGATTATCCTTAAGATTCTGATCTGGAAGTTGGTGTTTTCTTACTTCGGAGCGCTGTTTTCCCGGGTGTTGATTATCAGGCAGTGGACCAATATTGAATTGATTAAAACGATTGTCGCATCCAGTGTTTCTCTCTGTGCGTCGATCATTGCCGTGCAGATCTGGGGAGCGACGGGTGTGGCAACGGTGTCCGTGGTTTCTTATGCCATCGCTGATTTGTTCGCTTATCTGCTGTTTGCCCGGACACGTATCTTTTTCGTCGTCGTTGTTCAAGAGTTGGGACGCATTTTTATCCGGCCGATCGAGGCGTTCAGACAGAGTTTTGCATTTCTGGCAGAGGGGCGTCAGCGTTATGGAAATTAGTATTATTATCCCTGCATATAATGCAGCAGAAACCTTGCCCGAGACACTGCAGTCTATTTTTGCCAGTAGCCCGGGAGATGATGGTCATTTTGAAGTGATTGTGATTGATGATGGCTCAAGTGATACAACACAAGCCCAGTTAGAAGCGCGGTTTGCACCGCAATTGCGTACCGGCAGTCTGTGTTACCACTATCAGCAAAATGCCGGGGTCAGTGTGGCGCGAAATACCGGACTGAATCTGGCACAGGGGCGTTATATCACTTTTGTCGATGCAGATGATGCGGTGCAGCATGATTATCTCATCCGCCTCTGTGAACTGATTCAGCAGTATCCGGATGTCGATATTTTTGAGTTTGGCTATCAGACTTTCCGCCATCAGGTTGAAACCGTGCTCGGCACCGGACATGTTACCCACTGCCGGGGATTGAATTCCCAACCGCAAGCATTTGAAGGCGCTGTTTCATCATTTGTCTGGCTGGTCATGTGCCGTCTGATTAAAGCTGATGTGGCCAGGCGTGCTGCTTTTCCGGCCGGCGTGAAATACTGTGAGGATTTAATGTACTTGTGTGCGGTGTATGCACAGGCTCAGTCATGTTATGCCAGTGAACTGGCGTTATATCGTTATCGGATTGGTGAAACCAGTGCGATTTCAAGGGTGACGATGGCGCAGTGTCAGCAGGTTCGTGATTTTCTCGATGCGCATGTGTTTTCGGTCAGTCTGAAGGAAAACGGTACTGACAACACTGATACCGCACATCTCAAAAAGATTGTTGACGCGAACTTGTACTATATGTGCCACTCGGCGGGCAAACGGACGATGTCATTTTTTGACTTCTGCCGTCAGGTCAAGCGTCAGTCGGTACTGACGATTTGCCGACTCTATAAGCAAGGTCTGCTATCCCGTCGTAAAACGATGATCTGTCTCTTTCCCTCGATTTATTTTTTCGGCCATAGGATGAAACGGCGATGAGGATTATTTTTCGTATTTCTTATATGGGATTCGGCGGGGCAGAACAGGTATTTCTGTCTGTCGCCAGAACGCTGATGCACGAGCATGAGGTGTTATTTGTTACGGATCGGAGTGACGGTTCGAGTTACACCACGCTGTTGCACGAAAATATTCCGGTGCGCAGTCTGGATGTGAAGCGAACATTTATGAGTCTGGTGCGTTTTAAGCGCGTGATCGATGACTTTAAACCTGATGTGATACTTTCGGCTTATCCAGATACCAATGCGGCTTGTTTGTTGTCTGCCTCTATGGCACGGCATCCGGCCAAAGTCGTGGTCAGCGAACACGCCTCAATCATTGAACATTTTCAGCATAAACCGGCATTGACCCGTTTGAAAGTTCGCCTGATTGTGCAGTGGCTTTATCGTCTGGCCGATCAGGTCGTGGCTGTATCTGAAGGGGTGATGAACGATATTGTGCCATTGGTTAAGCGAGCCGATAAATGCTGTTTTATTCATAACCCGGTCCGTTTCAATCAGGCGGCTCCGGCATTCGATTCGCAGCAAGTGCAGCAGCCTGATGATGGTTTGCAACGCGAAACTGACGAGGGGACTTTAGCTGCGACAGGTTGTGTTACGAATTGTGTTACGAAAACGATTTTGGCTGTCGGGCGGGTCACTCCACAAAAAGATTACATGACTTTACTTCGGGCTGTCCGTGACCTGATAGAGACCCAACATCAACATGATATACAGGTCATGATTGTCGGTGGTACCCATGATAAGGCAGAAATGAGCCGGCTCACTGAGTATATCGATCAGCATCAATTGCAGTCTTACATCACTTTTGTCGGGTTTTCGGAGCAGGTTGAACGCTATTACGCTCAGGCGGATCTGTTTGTTCTGTCTTCTGCATGGGAAGGATTTGGCAACGTGATTGTCGAGGCGCTTGCGTTTGGCGTGCCGGTCGTGTCAACCGATTGTCGCAGTGGTCCTGCTGAAATTTTACAGGGTGGCCAGTTCGGCCGGTTAGTCTCCGTGGGGGATAGTTCTGCGCTGGCGAAGGCGATGAGCGATGAGCTGGCAACGCCTTCTTGCTCTCGTGCCGCACGGTTAGCGCGCGCTGCTCAGTTTTCTGAACGTGAGGTTAGTGAACGTTACAAAACACTGTTTGAAGCCTTAGTTTAAGGGCAATTTGTGCAGCATGAATCGCTTGGACGATAGCATGTTTCAAAGTGGCGCGATTTAAAATTCAGCGGGCTGTTTAAAATAATGAGTAAGCTTAAAGGTTAGGGTAGATGTTGAATAATATCAGGGCGGATGTATTTCGCTGGTATGGAGAATACAGTTGGCTGCTGTTGGTGAAGGCTTTTTTGAGCCAGAAAGGATTCCGTTTTGTTTTGCTGATGCGACTGGCGAAGCATAGCCGCCGCATCCCGGGACTCAATTTATTGTGTATCTTCCTCTATAAGGTAGCCAAGATCATTTATACCAGTGATGTCAATTATCGTGCTTCGATAGGCCCGGGACTGAGAGTGCATCATGTGTTCGGTACCACCTGGGGGGAACATGTCACGATCGGCCGTAATGCGACGATTGTACATAATGTCACGATTGCCGGTAAAGACGGGGCATGGCCGGTGATTGGTGACAATGTTTATCTCGGAACCGGCTGCTGTATCCTCGGTGGTATTCGTATTGGCAACAATGTTGTGGTCGGTGCCAATGCGGTCGTGACCAAAGATGTGCCTGACAATGCCATTGTTGCCGGTATTCCCGCCAAGGTGGTGTCAGAAAAAGGTTCTGCTGACTTTATCGTTAACCCATGGAGTGACTGAGTATGGATATTATCGTATTAGGCACTGGTCAGAATGGCGGAATTGATGCTGTGATCAACAATCTGAAGCTCAATTTGAATCAGCAGTTTCGCTATCGCCGGTTTGTCAGCCATAAAGGGGGCAACAAGTTTTTCGACCTGATGCTTGCATTGTGGGGATTGTGGGTTGTTTTCTGGTTATCCCTGCTCCCCGGAGAGCGTATCTTCCACCTGCATATGTCTTATCGTGGCAGTTTCTGGCGGAAAAGAATCTACATGAAGGTCGCCCAATTTTTCGGCCGTAAGGTGCTGATCCATTTACACGGCTCCGAATTTAAAAAGTTCTATCAGGCCAGTGATGGCAAGGTGCAGCAGCAAATTCGCCAGCTGATCTACAACGCGGATGCTTTTATCGTCCTTTCGCAGTCATGGCGCGAGTATATTGAGTCGATTCTTGAATCGCCACAGCAAGCCAATCTGGTGGTCTTACCCAACTTTGCTGTTGTTGCACCATCTCCGCAATCTGAAGGGCAGCAAAACCATGTGTTGTTTTTGGGTGCACTGATTGAGCGCAAAGGTATTTTTGATCTGTTGCAGGCGTTACGCGAGCTACCGGATGTGGTTTTACATGTCGGTGGCGGTGGTGATGTCGCGCGTTTTCAGCAGGCTGTTGCCGAGTATGGGGTTGAAAAACAGTTGGTATTTCATGGCTGGATTGACCATGAGAAAAAAGCTCAGTTGATGGCGGAAACACAGCTCTTGGTTCTGCCATCTTATAACGAAGGATTACCGGTGGTGATTCTTGAAGCGATGGCTGCGGGGCTCGCCGTTTTATCAACACCGGTGGGCGGAATTCCTGAGGTAATTATTCCCGGACAAACCGGTTATCTGGTGGAACCGGGTAAGGTTGAACAGTTAACCGATGCGATCCGTCAGGCGCTCCATGACGACTCCCGGTCAGCCATGGCCGACAATGCAAGAGCGCTCTATCAACAAAATTACGATGTGTCGGTTGTCATGCCGCGCTTAGAAAAACTATACGTAAGTTAAGGTTAGGTTATGATCATGAGGAAAATTCTATATTTGTGTCTCTTTTGGGTTTTGGGAAGTTATTCAGCAATGGCAGCGACTTGTTGCAGTGATGATGAGAAGGCTGCCGAGCTGAAACGAGTGATTGGGTATAATCAACCCGCCGAACAGTTCTTCTTTGAAGCCAGTGAAAAAGCCATCGCAATGAAAGATGATGGCGTGCAGTTTATTCTGACGGGAAATAATTCCTATATTTTTAACGGAGAACGTTCTGAAGTGAGTGTCCAGAGCCCGTATGAGGTAGGTGACACGATTCGTTATCAGTTCTCTTTCAAGTTGCTCGACTCTCCGGTCTTTTCCGAAGGATGGGATGGAGTTTGGACGATTGTGGCTCAGTGGCATGATCAACCGGATCCGAGAAAAGGGGAGACTTGGTCAAACTATAAGAGTAGCTCGCCACCGCTTTCCTATCAGCTCGAATATGATGATCAACTGTATCTGGTACTGCATACCAAGAATCATGATGAAAGAATTCCCGTCCGGCCTAATCAGCAAATTACCTGTCGAACTCAAGTGCACTGGCTCTATCAGGCTGATGGCCGTGTATCGGGCTGGTGTGATGTCGATGGGACGCGTCACCCATTTGATTTTAAAGATAAAATTATGATTAATAATTATTATCACTATTTTAAATTTGGTTTATACCGCGACAAAAATATCGATGAATTAATGGGCATCGAATATAGCGCGCTGACGATCAATGAGGTAAACGATGAAGAATAAGATATTGTTGGTTGCTTCTCCCGGCGGGCACTTTGTCCAATTGAGTCTGCTTTCTGAAAAACTCGATAGCTGTGAAAGAGTGATCGCGGGGGCTTATGATAAGCAGCCCGGTTTTATGGAAGGAGAGCGATATTATCAAATCTCTGATTTCAGCCGGGATACCGCTTATCTGGCGATTAAAGTCGTCTTCCAGTGTCTGAAGATCCTCAGCAAAGAGCGTCCGTCTCTGGTGGTGACCACGGGCGCAGCCCCCGGACTGGTGATGGCTCTGATCAGTAAGATGCGTGGCATCAAAACAGTCTGGGTTGACAGTATCGCCAATTCAAAAAAGCTATCGTTATCAGGACGATTAGCAGCAAAATGTCGTATTCACGTTGTCTCGCAATGGCGGGAAGTCGCTGAATCCCATCAGGTGACTTATCAAGGAAGAGTCATATGATTTTTTTAACTGTAGGTACACAGCTCCCGTTTGACCGGCTGGTTAAAACGGTCGATCAATTGGCTCAAAAGTATCATTTGGATGTTTGTAGCCAGATCGGTGATTCTGACTATCAGGCCAACGCAATGCAGAGTGCGAAGTTTTTTGCACCGGATGAACTTGATGAACAGTTTCGCCAGTCAGAACTGATCATCTCCCACGCCGGGATGGGGACAATTATTAATTGTTTGCGGATCCGCAAACCGTTAATTATTTTCCCCCGGCTGGCTCAGTATCAGGAACATCGCAATGATCATCAGTTGGATACATTGAATTCATTTTCAAATGTGAAAGGTATTTATACCGCCCGGGATGAACAAGCGCTTGAAGCATTGCTGAGTAATTATCAGACATTACAGGCACCGGACGGACTGGATACGCCAGAACGTGATCAATTGACACAATATATTCTGTCGCTGGCAACTGCATGATTTTTATAATCTATAGTTGATATTAACCATGATGAAAAAAATTAAAGACTTTATACAAATTCAGCTCCGACAACGTCTGCTTTCTTTCAATGTGTGGTATCTCAACCGATTTTTCGGAACGCATATTGATTCAACGGCAAGAATTTCTTTAAAAGCCAAAATCGATAAACGTAATGGTGACGGAATCTATATCGGTGAAGGGACATACGTTGCTTTTGGCGTGGCAATTCTGGCTCATGATATGTGTCGTCATCTCAAAGCGGATGTCCGTATCGGTAAAAATTGTCATATCGGTTGTAATTCACTGATTTTACCCGGTGTGACGATTGGTGATTCATGTATTGTGGCCGCCGGTGCAGTGGTGACCAAAGATGTCCCGCCGAACACGTTAGTGGCGGGGAATCCGGCTGTCGTCAAAAAAGAAGGTATTCAATTGAATCGGCTGGGAATTTTTCCGAAAGATTCGCTCCAATAATGGAAAGATAATCAATGATAGGTATCAACAATCAACGTAAACATTGGCTAAAGTTAAACCGAGGTCGTTGTTATATCGGGATGCTCATGGTGTTGGTGACTCCTTTTCAGGCAAGTCAGGCAAGCGATGACACAATAACGTATCCGAACGGGGCACATGTTGCGGTTCATTTGTCGTATGATGATGCATTACCGTCTCAGTTGGAACATGCTGTTCCGACACTTGATCAATACAATATCAAAGGTACTTTCTATCTGTTGCCGGGGTCAGAAACTCTCAATAATGAGCAACAGGTTGAGGCTTGGAAAAAAGCGGCGCAGAACGGGCATGAACTGGGTAATCATACCGTCTTTCATCCCTGTTCCTCGAAAGGCTCGGATCGGAATTGGGTTAAACCGTACGCTTCTCTGGAACAGCGGTCGCCGGAGTGGATGGCCGCGGAAGTGAAAATGGCGAATACGTTCCTGTTTTTACTCGATGGGCAAAAAAGTCGCACGTTCACGCCACCATGTTTTGAAACCATGACAGGGAGCGGTGATTATCTGGCAGCTGTCCGGCCTCTGGTCGCCGGGGTCTATGGACAAACGCTACCCAAGCCGGAAGAAGTTTTCTGGTCTGCTCATAATGTTTCAGGTAAAAAATTGATCAACTACATTAAACATTCCGCAGCGAATCCGCAGACTAAAGTTATCGGGATTAAATTTCACGGGGTTGGCGGTGATTATTTATCTACCAGTGATAAAGCGCATCTCGAATTAGTAAAATATTTAGCGAAGCATCGCGATAAATATTGGGTGACAACCTATAAAAATATTGTTGATTATATCCATCAGCAATAATTATCCCTGACGATCAATCATTTCTCGCCTGTTATCGGGACTCATTGAGCCGGTTATTGCACCATTGATGAGTCTCACTTATGTTTATTTTAAAATACATTTGTCTCATTATTGATATTAGGGGGCGTTCCTAATTCAGTGATCTTGTTTTACCCAGCCTCCTCGCTCTATAGTTTGAATCATCTGATGAATGTAATCACCATTAAAAATGGAATTGTTATATTCATCATCTGGGGGAATGGATAGCCATGATTGACTTGGCGCAACGACGGGTAGGCGGGTAATAGTTATGAAACGCAAAGGATTTGTAGTGAATATTTTATGGAGTGCCGGACTGGCATTCTCCGTAATGGCTGCACCGGAGAACGGAACTCAGACGGACAACGTTTCGGCAGTGGCTTCTAATACAGCGACCAGTACAGCACAGGCGCGGGTCGGGCAACAGGTTGATCAACTGTTCACTGCCAACTCACCACTCGACGTCGTTCGTATCATGAGTGAGGAAAGCCCACTTGATGCCCCGCTAGTGCTTCAGGCTGTGTACCGTAAAGCACCAAATGTTTCTCTTGAAGAACTGGTATTAGCCGCGTTTAACGCAGCACCTGAGTCTGCGCTGGCAATTGCATCAATGGCGCTCGATTTAGGTTTGGATGCGACATTGTTACCGGGGTTGGCAATTACTGCCAATATTGACCCGACAACCGTTGCGCAAGCAACTGCAGCCGGTCCGGCAACGCAAACACCGATTATCAGACGTCACCCTCGGGGAAGTGGTATTTCTCCGAGTTAATGATGTACAACGAGGACTTCCTTACTGTCAGAACGCAACATAATAACGTGAATCTTGGCCGGCATAAGGACATGCGTCGTAGCGAAGGTTGGTGCTGGTATTCCCTGTTGCTCATGCTGCTGTGGCTGCCGATTCCGCTCGGCAGCCACAGAATGTGGTCATGGTCGATATTTGAAATCTGGATAGCCTGCCAGACGCTGTTGTTGATTGGGTCTTTATGGCATCAGTTCCCCTGGCAGAAAATCCGTAAATTTGTCTGGTTGCTGGTACCACTGAGTCTCTTTCAATGTTGGATTGCGGTTCAGACCATACCATTACCAGTTGATATGCTGCGTGTGATTGCACCGGATATTGCTCAGGTTTATATGCAGGCCGGGGCGGATGTCGGTAGCCTTTCCTATGACCGTTATGCGACCATGATCGGGCTGATGAAAGGAATCGCCTATACGTTGTTTGCGCTGAATGCCATTATTTTGATCGATTCTGTTCCGCGTGTGAAAGCCGTACTGTATGCGCTCGTGATCAGTGGAACTTTTCAATCATTCTATGGCGTTCTGACCGTTTTATCAGACACTCACCGAAGCTGGTTCTTCGGCTTGCCGCAAGGCAACCGGGCTACGGGCACTTTTGTTTATTTTAATCATTTAGCCAATTATCTGGTGATGTGTTTGTGTCTGGGAATCGGGTTGATTGTCTCGCAATTGCATCAGACCGAATCCGGGTCTTGGCATGTACGTATCAGACGGTGGTTCAATGCACTGATGTCCGCCAAAATGATGATCCGTTTATGTCTGATTGTGATGGTGATTGCTCTGATTATGACGCGCTCCCGAATGGGCAATACGGTTTTCTTCTCAGTGATCGCATGTGGTGGGGTCGTTGCGCTATGTTTTTATAAGCGCAGACCGAGGGCGTTGACGGCATTGATTGTATCTATGATGCTGATTGATACATTGCTGGTCGGTACATTGTTTGGTATTGATAAGGTTCAGCAGCGTATCGCATCCACTTCTGTTGCAACTGAGACGCGTGATCAGGCGGTGCAGTGGAGTCTGGATATCATCCGCGACTATCCGTTGACCGGTACGGGATTAGGCAGCTTCTATTCTACTTTCCCCCACTACACGCACTACAATATCGGCTATTACAACTATGCCCATAACGAGTATATTCAATTCGCTGCCGAGACGGGAATCCCGGCGGTTGTCCTTTTAGGTATACCGATACTGGTCGCATTGTGGTTTTGTTTTCATGTGATCAGAACCCGGCATAGTAAAACGTTGAAAGGAACCGCATTAGGATGCCTGATGGGGATTCTGGCGATGATGGCGCAAATTAGTGTCGATTTCCATCTACAGGCCCCCGCGAATGCTGTGACATTTATTCTGATTTTAGTGTTGTCTGGCTGTGTGAGGCAAATTCAAATCCGTCCGGAAAAACATTCTGTTTACGTTGAAAAAATTACCGTATGAAAGCCATCGTTTTATTTGGTCACGGAGATATTATCAGACGAGAACTTGTTTTATTAATAAGAATGACACAATAAATATTGTTATTTATTTTGCGCTGAACAAGAACTTTCATGAAATTGACGTCTGTGCTCTTAATCTATGGATTAATTCTGCAAGTCGTTCAGAACACGATAAATATTACGCCAATCGGTATCGTGAATCGTTTTTACGAAGATTGTTTGTAGAGATGAACGGAACGTCAGTACGATAAAATATCGGGGAATACAATGAAAAAGACATTAATTGCTTTAGCAGTGGCAAGCAGCGCTTCGGTGGCTCATGCCGCAGAAATATACTCACTCGATGGTGTAACCGTTGATTTATCCGGGGAAGTTGATGTGCAGTATTATAAATCTCAGGATCAAAGTCAGCATTCTGAATGGAATGTCAACGAAGCGAAGTTTGGCTTTGATATGACTTATGAGATGACTGAGGATCTGGTCGTTGGCTCACATATGGATATTGATGCCAATGATGAAGAAGACAACGGGTCGATCCGACGAGGTGATGTATACGGTAAGATCATCTATCTTCAGTCCCATACGATTAGTTTTGGCGCACAACCGACCATTCTGGATGACTCCGGTATCGGGGACGACTATGAATTCGGTTTTACCTCTTTCGTGGAAAGTGCCAAGAATGAAGGGGATCAGGTCATTAAATATAAATATGACGGCGGTGAGATGTTCTATGGCGGGCTGGCTTATTTAGAGAATAAGAATAATACCAATACTTCGGGTAGTGATGATGACTATCAGCTTGATGGGAATTTAGGTGCAAGAGTAGAAGATTTTGACTTTACCGTTTTTCTTGCCCATGCCCAGAAAAATAGTATTGATATTAGTACCTACGATCTGGAAATCCGGTATTTGTATGGTGACTGGCAGTTTGCCACAACGTATGGTGTCTCTGCGACAGAGCAGGAAAATGCCTCGGATCGGGATAAATCAACCTATGGTCTGACGGTCAGCTATAGTGATGGCGGCCGATTGGAATATGCTGCCGGATGGGCGGTGGTTGAGACGAAGCATAGTATCAGCAATGCTGTACCGGACGGGGATGTCAATGATTTCTATGTTAATGTGACTTACTCATTGTCAAATGATGTTGCGCTTTATGCCGAAGTCGGTTTAACGGATGAGGATAACCAAGATACCGGTTATGTCATTGGTATGGACACAACGTTCTGATATCGCGGTGCTACGGCTTGTTGATTGCGTTGCTCCTGTCTCAGTCGGTGTTGATTGATTTGCAGACGCCGGAGCACCGTTCGGGACAAGCCGATGCAGATTGATCAATGATAATCATACTTAAGGGAGTCATTTTTGAAACATATTCAATCTATTTTTGTAGGGGTTCTTGTCGCGAGCTTTGCCGGCACGACTTTCGCAGCAGAATTAACCTTGCCGGGGAGTGTTGAATTATTGGCTCTCGACGGGCAGAAAGTTGATCATACCAACACACTGAAGCTGTCTGAAGGGCAGCATCAGTTGGTGTTCCGGTATGAAGAATCGCTGCGTTTCGGGACTCGTAAAAAGAAGTATCAGTCGACGCCTTTGATTGTTTCCATCCCGTTTGCTGAATCGGCACAAATGACGCTTAGTCATTCTCGTTTTCGGGATTATTCGGCAGCGGAATCCGCATTTGAGAATGGAACCGTGTCCTGGCAATTAGCTGATCAACAGGCGCGGTTGACTGACCTTGAGCCCGTTGAACTGCCCGGCAATCCCGGCTTTCTGCCTTATCAAAATATTGAAGCTGCCATTCAGCGTTATAACCGACAGCATGAGATGCCGTCAGTGAAGGCGAGTCCTGCATTCGACATCAGACCGCAAGAACAAGAACCGCTGAACAACAGCCGTCAAGCGGTTGCTCATCCGCCGTCAGATGCTCGAAATTCCAAAAATTTTGTGCCCCGGATTCAGGCTTGGTATTTACAAGCGACTGATGCAGAAAGGAAAGCCTTACTCAAATGGATGATTGAGCAGCAATAACGCGGCGAAGAGATATCTTATGTTTGACAACATTCTTGTGATTTGTGCGGGGAATATTTGCCGCTCTCCTTATGCTGCCGGGCGGCTGCAGCGTCTCATGCCATCTCATACAGTGTGTTCAGCCGGTTTGATCACCGAAAAAAGCGGACTTGCCGGTGCTGCGGCAGCTACGGTGGCACAAGATATTGCCAGTACTCTGGGGATCGATCTGAGTGCTCACCGGGCACAGCAGATTACCCCCACCATGGTTGATTCCAGTGATTTAATTTTAGTGATGAACCAAAATCAGATTGAGATGCTGAGCCGAATGTTTCCTAAAGCACGCCATAAAACCATGCTTTTCGGACATTGGCTTGGCATCAGTCAGATCGACGATCCTTATCAGAAATCCTCAGAAGTTTTTCAACAGGTTTATGCTGTTCTTGATCGGGCTGCGAAAGCGTGGGCCGAGAAGATCAATCCGTAATACCTTCTCCACAGATTGATTATTTTTTAACGTATAAGCTCAGTCTGTGCCATATTTATATATATGTATCATAATAAAATCCCCCTATCTTTTGTCATGCTTCCCAAAATAAGAAGACTATACATATACATACAACAATCTTACTTTTCTCTGTTATTTCAGATTATTTTGCCATGCATGATTGCGCCTGATGAATGAACGAAGTTGCTTGTTTGAATTAAATGGATTCGTATTGGTGTTTTTATTCAGCTATTTTTGCTGAAACAACACCTGAGGTAACTCGGGGATTTCCCCGGTTCATGATAAATGAAATCGTCTGTTGAATGATGAGGGAGAGAAAATATGAAGTTAGCTAGGTGGTTTTTATCGACGCGTCATCGATTGTTTGGTGCGTTGATAATGATGTGTTTATGCGTGGGTACTGTTACGGTTGAGGCCAGCGAAACCGACTCAACGAGTCTGCCCACGCCTCAATTACTGGAAAGTTTCGATACTATGGACGGGTGGGCCGTCAATAGCGGAGGCATTTTCCGGCAAGTCTGTCCAGTCACTGAAGGGCAGGGGGCAATGGCAGTTTTGGGTAAGGGGGAAGAACTGTCTCATGTCATTGCCCAGAAGACATTAACGGAGTCGATCAATTCAAGTGATATGGGTGTGATCGCTTTTGCTGTACATAAAACGTTACCTCGCGTGACGAGTAATCTGAATGTCAGGCTGGGAACGGCTGGTGGCTCGTACACTGGCGTGAATTATAATCTTAATGTAGCCAATCTGACTTCGAATGCACCATTGAAAACATATTGGATTGTATTTCACCAGTCAGAAGATCCATTGTTGTCACAATCGGTTGATATTACAAAAGTTCGGGTCAGTTCACCGGCACGCAATCCCCCTTATATGATTAACAATACCATTGATTCACTGTATGCAAATGCAAAGGGGCAACCCACGGTTGTGATCGGTTTTGATGACGGGGAAGATACAATAGAAAGTATTGCCTACCCTTATATGACGCAGTACGGTTTGGTCGGGACGATTTATCTGCCGACTCAGCAGGTTGGTTGGGTTGACCGGTTGAGCTGGGAGCAAGTTGCGATGTTGTCGGAGGCCGGTTGGGCGATTAGTGTGGATGGTTCTCCGGACGATACACCGATGACTGACACTGCCGATGTTGCTACTGCGGTAGCCAATGCAACTTCTGCGTGGGATGACTTGAAGCAGCATGGTCTGGACTCCGATGCGATGTATCACCTGTGCTACCCCGGCGGAAAATTTTTCGATACTTCTGTCCGACCGGTTCAGGTAACCGCCATGACTTCGGATGGTTCAAATGTGGTGACCCTCGATGACAGCTATCCGATCCATGTCGGGATGCGAGTCTACGGTTCGAATATTCCCAAGAACACCTATGTGATTAACGGTGGTGGAGAGGCTGTATCTTCGGTGACTTTGTCACGAAAGATTCCGCCGCAAAATTTACCCGCCATGTTTAATGATGAGTCAGGGGAGTTTTATTTAGATAAACTGCCGGCAGCACTGAATAAAGCCGGATTTAAATCAGGACGGATTACTGTTGGCGGTGATATGTATACCCGCTTCGGCTTCGGGGGCAGAGAGATGACCACGATTGGTCAGGGAGCCTCTTACATGACGTTCAACCAGTTTTTACCGTTATTAGAGCAGGTGGTTTTACGTGGCACCACGATGGAAACTTATTTCCATCGGATTGTGCCGGATCCTGAAGAAGGCTGGACGCCTGACACACCGAATCCGGGGATCAATGTTTATGAGTCATTTTTCAAAGCTTATATTGATGCGGTGGCTGAAAAGGTTCAGTCCGGAGAGCTGGTTGTGCTGACCAAACCACAGTGGTATGAGCGGGATATTGATAAGACGGTTCCGGAATCATAATTGAGGGAGCGCTCACGGCTTCTCAAATAATCGCTGTTTAACATCGGCCCGAAAGGGCGGCCGGCTTCTCTCCCGTTGAGTTGACCAAATTGTGGTGACTCCTATCGGTGGGGGAAGTCGGCTTTTGTGCGTTGCGTACAGAATGTGCAGCTCTGCTACAAAGTGCTACATTATTTTGGGTTGAATTTCGCTACACTGAGGCAAACGTCGTTTTATGTTGAGGAGTCGGAGATAAATGACTGACTTTGCGAATTACAATAAACGGATTCTTCTGGTTGAAGATGACATTGAACTTGCGAGCCTGATCGAGGATTTTTTGTCTCGCTATGGTTTTGAAGTGAATACCGTGAACAACGGTACAGATGCTGTCCGGCAAGTGGCTGAACTTCATCCGGATCTGGTGATTTTGGATGTGATGCTACCGGGGATGAACGGCATGGAAGTGTGTAAAACGATACGTGCTTTCTATTCCGGTTATATCTTGATGCAAACGGCTTTAGATGATGATGTTGATCAGATGAAGGGATTGGAAATCGGTGCTGATGATTACGTGATTAAGCAGGTAAAACCCCACCTGTTACTGTCCCGGATTTATGCTTTATTACGGCGCTCTGAACGAAAACTCTCCCATGCAAATGCAACAGAGGGGACCGGCGCTCCAGCTGCAAATACATCATTTTTTTCAAACACATTGGTTTGTGGGCCGCTCACTGTTGATGTCAGTAATCGAAGTGTCGTGTTAAATCAGGTTCCCGTTGAGACGACGACGGCGGAGTTTGAACTATTGGTGTTACTGGCGAGCACCGTGGGTCAAGTGGTCAGTCGCGATGAGATTTTGCAAAAAATCCGTGGTTTTGAATATGATGGTTTGGATCGTTCGATTGATCGCAGAATATCCCGTTTGCGGCAAAAATTGGTACTGGAAGATGGCAAAGAGTTGATTAAAACGGTCAGAGGGATCGGTTACCAGCTGTGTGTTTATACCGACTGAACTACAACCTGAACCGCATCGGAATGTCACGAGTCTGTCTCCCGACAGGCTATTTGTTTTGCCGGTGAAACCGTGTTCGGCCAATCCCTGAGCTTTCTTTTTACTACTACAGACTGTCACACAGCGTCACCATAAGTATCTCAAATTTCAGCCTCTGTTCAATGATAATGACAGCATGATTCATGTTGTCCGTTTTCATTGTTGTCAGAGGAAAAAGTAATGAAAAAATTCATCAGTATTTTAGGTTCCGCCAGTGTATTGCTCGCATCGACGGGCGAGGCTGCGACTTGGGTTGGTATTGAGACGGGGATTGGTTCTTCTGATTATAAGTCGGCATCGGATAGTATTGATGTTTCATGGACCGGTGCGATTCAGGCCGGAGTTGATTTGAACCAGAACTGGAGCGTTTTAGCGGGCGTACATATGGGATCCGGGAGTAGTGTGCCACGCAAAGAAATCGGTGTGATCACTGAGTCAGAAGAGGAACTTGATTATCGTGCCGTCTCCCTGAGCCTGAACCGCAACTTCTATCTTACGGATCGCCAGTTTCTTTATGCGTCTGTCGGGGTGAACTATAACCAGACCGAAGTTGAATTACGTTCAGTCAAAACCATTGACGAAGACGGGATTGGTTATAATTTACGGGCGGGGTGGCTATTTCGCTTAGATCAGCGTTTTTCGGTCAATGTCGGCCTGCAACGTTTAGGGATGAGTGATGTGGATGTCAACTCAGCGAATATCGGACTGATGTATCGATTTTAGTCAAAGCGATGGTGAGGCCAGAGAGTACGGGCTTTTTATCATCGTGGCGCGAGTGAATCTGCGATTCATCTCGGTGAACATCGTGATGACCAGCTTGCTGACCTGTAAATCTTGGCTGATTTAAGCAACCGTGATTGTTTAAACAGTCAAGATCAGCGAGAATAGCAGCCTATTTCGATTCACATGACGGATTTGAGCTGCGGCGAGCCCGAAAGGCGGCTTGATACATATGTACAAATCCGTGTACAGATAAAAGATTTTATTCATGGCTGACCAGAATTTTCTCGACGAAGTTAATAAACGAAGAACCTTTGCTATCATTTCTCACCCGGATGCGGGTAAAACCACCATTACTGAAAAAGTGCTGTTGTTCGGACGTGCGATTCAGCAAGCCGGTACTGTTAAAGGACGTGGCTCGAATCAACATGCGAAATCAGACTGGATGGATATGGAAAAAGAGCGGGGCATCTCGATTACCACGTCAGTCATGCAGTTTCCTTACAATGATTGTCTGGTCAATCTGCTTGATACTCCCGGACACGAAGACTTTTCTGAAGATACATACCGGACACTGACTGCTGTCGATTCTTGTCTGATGGTCATCGATGCGGCCAAAGGGGTTGAGGATCGGACCCGTAAGCTGATGGAAGTGACCCGTCTGCGGGATACGCCGATTGTCACCTTCATGAATAAATTAGACCGGGATATCCGCGATCCGATGGAATTGCTGGATGAAGTTGAGAACGAGCTGAATATTCTCTGTGCGCCAGTGACCTGGCCGATTGGCTGCGGTAAAAACTTCAAAGGTATCTATCACTTGCAGCGTGATGAAACCATTTTATATTCAACCGGTCAGGGGCATACCATTCAGGAGTTGCGGGTTGTCAAAGGGCTCGATAATCCGGCGCTTGATCAGGCAGTAGGTAGTGAGCTGGCAGCGCAACTAAGAGAAGAGCTGGAACTGGTTGTCGGCGCCTCGAATGAATTTGATCAGGAACTCTTTCTTCAGGGCGAGCTGACACCGGTATTCTTCGGCACTGCGTTGGGGAACTTCGGCGTCGATCATATGCTGGACGGTCTGACTGAATGGGCACCGTCACCTATGCCGCGTGAAACGGCTGAACGTTTAGTCCATGCCACGGAAGAAAAGTTCTCCGGGTTTGTGTTTAAAATTCAGGCCAATATGGATCCGAAACACCGTGACCGGATCGCTTTTATGCGGATCGTGTCTGGCTCTTACCAGCAAGGGATGAAGATCAATCACGTCCGGATCGGGAAACAGATCAGCATTTCTGATGCGGTGACGTTCATGGCCGGTGACCGGGCGCGGGCGGAAGAGGCATTTGCCGGGGATATTATCGGGTTACACAATCACGGTACGATTCAGATTGGTGATACCTTTACCCAGGGAGAAACCATAAAATTCTCCGGGATTCCTAATTTTGCCCCCGAGCTGTTCCGCCGCATTCGGCTGAAAGATCCATTGAAACAGAAACAACTGTTGAAAGGACTGGTACAGCTATCTGAAGAAGGTGCCGTACAGGTTTTCCGTCCGATGCAAAATAACGATCTGATCGTTGGTGCGGTCGGGGTGCTACAGTTTGATGTGGTGGTTGCCCGTCTGAAATCTGAATATAACGTTGAAGCGATTTACGAGAGTGTTAACGTTGCAACCGCCCGTTGGGTTGAGTGTGATGATGTCAAAAAGTTAGATGAATTCCAGCGTAAGAATCAGGCTAATCTGGCTTTAGACGGTGGGGATAATCTGGCTTATATTGCGCCGACGATGGTCAATCTTAACCTCGCAAAAGAACGTTTCCCGGATATTGATTTCCGAGCGACTCGCGAGCATTAATCGCGTTACCGCAGAGACAAAAAAGCTCCCTTGGGGAGCTTTTTTGATCACGGCGTCAAAGCAACGTTACTTTTTCTTTTTGGCGGTTTTCTTCTTCACGACTTTTTTATCTTTGGTCGCTGCTTTTTTCTTGGCCGGTGACTTTTTCTTTTTGAAGACCGGCTTTTTATGTTTCGGCCGCAGTCCGTCAATAAACCGTTCTTTGATCTCTTCGCTCATGTAACGCTGAATTCGTTCGATCATCGGTTGGTCATGCGCTTCAACCAGAGAAATTGCAATCCCTTTTTTACCGGCTCGGGCGGTACGGCCGATTCGGTGCAGGAATACATCTGCAGTTCGTGGGAGATCATAGTTGATCACATGGCTGATATCTGAAATGTCTAAACCACGGGCGGCAACATCGGTGGCCAGCAAAATGTTGATCTCACCTTCCCGAAACCGGTTAATTGCATTGTTACGCCGTTCTTGCGGCATTTCGCCTTGAATCCAGGCACAGGGGATCTGGCTGCGCTCTAGTTCTGAACGTAACTCTGCCAGTCGATCACGGGTTTTGACGAAGACGATGGCTCGCTGAGACTGCGTGGTCAGGATCTCTTTAAGCAGCTCATTTTTATGAGCTAAGCTATCTGCCCGGTGATACCACTGGGTGATTTTCTTTCTTTCCCGGCGTGGGGGATCCGCACGGACTTCCGCCGGGTCGCTTAACAGATCTTCCGCAAACCCATCAACGCCTTTCCCTTCGAGGGTGGCAGAGAACAGCAAGGTTTGTTTACGCCAGCGACATTCAGAGGA
Organism: Vibrio ruber DSM 16370; assembly: GCF_900163965.1. Classification (GTDB taxonomy): domain Bacteria; phylum Pseudomonadota; class Gammaproteobacteria; order Enterobacterales; family Vibrionaceae; genus Vibrio; species Vibrio ruber. The sequence continues at coordinate 53,362 of NZ_FULE01000009.1, read as the reverse complement.
AAGACGATTCACGGTTGGTGCAAAGCCCATATCCAGCATCCGATCCGCTTCATCCAGAATCAACCATTCGATGGCGCGACAATCAAAACGCTCGGCTTCAATATATTCCATTAACCGACCGGGAGTCGCGACCACAATATCTTGGGTCGCATTGAGCAGGTCGGCATGTTGCTGATATTGAACACCACCGGTTATCGTCACAATTTTCAGGTGGGTCAGCTGAGCCAGCGTCTGGATCTGTTCCGCGACCTGAATCGCGAGTTCACGGGTTGGGGTGAGGATCAGCACTCGCGCCGGCCCCGGTTTCTTGCGCGGGAAGTCGATTAAATACTGAATTGCGGGCAGACCAAACGCTGCGGTTTTTCCTGTCCCTGTCGGGGCACAAGCCATGACATCCCGACCGTCTAAAGCGTAGGGAATGGACTCGGCCTGAACTTGTGTCGGGCGAGTAAATCCTGCTTTTTCTATGGCTTCAAGAAGACAGGGATCTAATTCTAAGTCTGAAAAATTTTTAATCACGGCTATTTCTCTGCTTGTCGAACGCTCTGCATCAAAACGCTCATTCATCAAACTATCTGTTAAGCTATCCGTTATCAGTGATCTGTGCAACGGAGACGGCAAAACCAAAGCTCGGCATTATAGAGACTTCCATCACGATCTTACATCCTTTTTTACATCTTCAGGTAAAACGCTTGGGTGAGTTCGGTAAACGCGGGCGTATAGCTGTTTTGGATACGGATAGTAAGCCGGGTCTCTTCACAAGCCGGTGGTTTTGTTTTGCTGAGTGAAAACAGGATACGAGCCGGCGGTTTGGTGTCAGTGGGAGAAACCAGGCAATAGCGGGTTAAAAACCATCCTTGTTGCTTGGCGATGTTAATCAGTGCATCTCCTTCCTGACAAGGCAGAATCAGGTTGAGTTGACCTGTCGGAGAGAGCAGGTGTTGACAGTGGTGTAAGAGCTGTTGGTGAGAAAAACCGGAAACATGCCGGGCAAGGGCTCGTGTCGGGGCGGTTGCAACTTGTCCGGAGGTAAAATAAGGCGGATTACAGATGATCGCATCATAATCTGAGTGGGGCGTGAAGGTTAAAATATCTTGATGCTTTACCTCGATCCGGGAAGCCCAGGGAGAATTGTCCCGGTTATTGAGAGCGGTCTGAATTGCTTGTTGATCAATATCGAGTGCAGTGATCTGCGCCTTTGGGAAGCGTTGAGCACAAAATAAAGCGAGTAAGCCTGTGCCCGTTCCGATATCGAGAATCGATCGCAGGTTGTGACCATTCATCCAAGCACCCAATAACACGCCGTCTGTGCTGACGGGCATACCACATTCCCCGGCGGATACTGAAAATTGCTTGAAATGGAACATCTTGGGATGCTGTGATTTTTTCTTCATGAATATTGTTCCATCAGTAACGAACTTCATCTCATTGAAGCAGTTCTTTATGCTTTCAGAGCATGAGATGTACATTTTAGCGGGAGACTGGCAACAATCACATGATCTTTCAAGAGGTTGAGTGTTGCTGCTTTTTGTGAATTATTTGTACTAAATGTTTTTAATTTTTGTATCATAATTTTGCTTTTTTATTAGATTATTGTTCTAGTAAATGTGATTTTACATGGATCGATTGACTAATTCTTATTGTGTTATTGATTATTTCATTCTGTTTGTACATGATCGCGCAAAAAACGAAAGACAGTTAACTGTCACTGTTACAAACACAACATAGACAATAAGAAGGTGCTCTGTGAAACAGACATTGAAATTAACCGATATTATGGCGGTCGGCTTTATGCTGTTCGCTTTTTTTCTTGGGGCCGGCAATATTATCTTCCCTCCGCTGGCCGGCCAAATGGCCGGCGAAAACCTTTCATCTGCAATGGGCGGTTTTTTACTGACTGCCGTCGGGCTTCCTCTGATCGCAATCATTGCTGTTGCCGTCGCCGGTGGTAGCTGGCAGCACTTAACTAAAGATTTACCGGTTAAAGTCTCGACGATCATGGCGGTGCTGATTTTCATCATTATTGGCCCTGCTTTTGCTGCACCCCGTACCGGGCTCGTTGCTTTTGAGATGGCATTTAAACCATTAGTCAGTGAAGGGAGCTTTACGAATCTTACTTTTTTCTCTGTTGCATTTTTTGTGATTGCTGCTTTTTTCTCTTGGTCTCAAGGCAAACTGATTGATTTGATTGGTAAGGTTTTAACTCCCACATTGTTTGTCGGGCTGATTATTGTGGCTGTCGGGGTGTTTATTCATCCGCAAGGTACAATCGCAGCGGCTCAGGGGGCGTATCTTGAAAAGCCGCTGACTACCGGTTTTCTGGAAGGTTATAACACCATGGATACCTTCGCTTCACTGATGTTCGGGATGTTGATGGTAGATGTGCTGCGGGGCAAAGGGATTACTGAATCCCGGGCTACGACCAAATATCTGATTGCTGCTGCCTTTATTGCGGCTTTCGGGCTCGCTTTTGTCTATATTTCGTTGTTCTATCTGGGAGCGACCAGTTCAATGGTTGCGATCGGGGCTGATAACGGGGGTGTGATACTCAGCCTTTATGTTCAGGCAATGTTTGGCTACTTTGGTCAGGTTGTCTTATCGGTCATTGTATTGTTGGCTTGTCTGACAACGGCAATTGGCCTGATTTCTGCCTGTTCTGATTACTTCAGTTCACTGACTCGTTTTAGTTACCACCAGTGGGTGGTTGTGAACAGTGTTGTCTGTGCCGTAGTTGCGAATGTGGGGTTGAGTCAGTTAATTTCACTGTCGATTCCGGTTTTATTTGCATTGTATCCGGTGGCGATCACTTTGGTTGCGCTGACATTTGTCCGGAATAAGCTCCCGAATCCTAAAGTTGCCTATCGAATTGCTTTGCTGGTGTCTTTTCTGTTTGCGTTGATCGATGCCTTTAAGTTTGTTGGCGTCGATGTTTCCTCTTTTAGTTTCTTGCCTCTGTTTAATATTGGGATGGGCTGGTTATTACCGACCGCGATTATATTCGTGGCGATGTTTTGCTTGTCTCGCCCGGAGCAAGCGATGGAAATGAACGAAGCAACCCATTGATATGTCGTCGTGAGTGAGAGTTTGCTTGCGACCAATCAATGTCATTCTTTTCCCCAAATCCCCGAACGCTGCATGATTATTGATAACATGGGCGTTCGGTTCAGTTTCTGCATGCTGGAAAGTCATGTGGAACCAGCAATTTTTCCTGTATCTTCATCACATTTTTCAGTAGAATTCTTCGGTTAAATTCTACTCTAATAAACGATTGAGCAATCATGTTTGAAATCAACCCGATAAAAAACCGCCTGCAGGACGTGTCTGACCGCACAAATGTCCTGAGGGGGTATCTTTGACTATGATGTAAAAAAAGAACGTCTCGAAGAAGTCAACGCAGAACTTGAACAACCCGAAGTCTGGAATGAACCCGAGCGGGCTCAGGCGCTGGGAAAAGAGCGAGCCGCATTGGAGGCGATCGTTGAAACCATTGATCTTTTGGATCGTGGTGTTGATGATGTCGAAGGCTTACTTGAACTGGCGATTGAAGCTGAAGATCAGGAAACGTTCGATGAGATCGGTCCTGAACTGGATGAGCTGGAAGCGAATCTGGAGAAGCTCGAGTTTCGCCGGATGTTCTCGGGAGAGCACGATCCTTCCGATTGTTATATTGACCTTCAGGCTGGTTCCGGCGGAACCGAAGCACAAGACTGGACTTCGATGTTATTGCGGATGTATCTGCGCTGGGCTGAAGCCAAAGGCTTCAAAACCGAAGTAATTGAAGTCTCTGAGGGCGAAGTCGCCGGGCTGAAATCGGTAACCGTGCGGATCATTGGCGAATATGCTTATGGATGGTTGCGAACCGAGACCGGTGTTCACCGTCTGGTGCGTAAGTCTCCGTTCGATTCCGGTGGTCGTCGTCATACTTCTTTTGCATCAGCGTTCGTCTATCCGGAAGTTGATGAGAACATTGATATTGATATAAATCCTGCTGATTTGCGGATCGATGTTTACCGGGCATCCGGGGCCGGCGGGCAGCACGTCAATACAACTGAATCTGCGGTTCGGATTACGCATTTACCGACCAATACAGTGGTGCAGTGTCAGACTGACCGCTCCCAGCACAAAAACAAAGATCAGGCGATGAAGCAACTTCGTGCGAAGCTGTTTGAGCTTGAACTTCATAAACAGAATGCCGAGAAGCAAGCGAATGAAGATGCCAAATCTGATATCGGATGGGGCAGCCAGATTCGTTCTTATGTGCTTGATGACTCGCGGATCAAAGATCTGAGAACGGGGATCGAAAACCGCAATACTCAGGCGGTTCTGGATGGAGATTTAGATAAATTCATTGAAGCAAGCCTGAAATCAGGTCTTTAAGCTTTTCACCGATATGACAGGTACATCGAAATGACTGATGCGATTCAAAACGAAACGACTCAAGAAAGTAACAGACAAGAAGAAAACAAACTCATCGCGGAGCGACGCGGTAAGTTAGATTATATCCGTCAGGATTGTAAGGCAAACGGTCACCCTAATGACTTTCGCCGCGATAGTCTGGCCAGTGATTTGCAACAAACCTTCGGTGAAAAGACAAAAGAAGAATTGGAAGCATTGAATCATGTTGTGGCAATTGCCGGACGAATTATGGCCAAGCGTGGGCCTTTTCTGGTGATTCAGGAAACTTCCGGCCGGATTCAAGCGTATGCCAGTAAAGATGTACAAAAAGACTTGAAAGCGAAATATCAGGGGCTGGATATCGGTGACATTATCGGTGTGAAAGGGGCGCTGCATAAATCTGGTAAAGGTGATCTGTATGTCAATATGGAATCTTACCAACTGCTGACCAAAGCGTTGCGTCCGTTACCGGAGAAATTTCATGGGCTGACGGATCAGGAAATGCGTTATCGTCAGCGCTACGTGGATCTTATTATGAATGAAGATTCGCGTCAGGCATTTATCATCCGTTCTAAACTGATCAGTGCCATTCGTCACTTTATGATCAGCAAAGGATACATTGAAGTTGAAACTCCGATGATGCAGAGCATCCCTGGTGGTGCTACAGCTCGCCCGTTTATTACTCATCATAATGCGTTAGATATGGAAATGTATCTGCGGATTGCTCCGGAGCTTTATCTGAAGCGTTTGGTTGTGGGGGGGTTTGACCGTGTGTTTGAAATCAACCGTAACTTCAGAAATGAAGGGCTGTCACCGCGACATAATCCTGAATTCACCATGATGGAGTTCTATCAGGCTTATGCGGACTATAATGATTTAATGGACTTGACTGAAGAGATGTTGAGTTCGGTAGCTCAGTCGGTTCTGGGTGCGACTTCAATGCCTTACGGGGACGAAACCGTTGAGTTCGGTGGCCGTTATGCCCGGATGAGTATGTTAGAGGCGGTGAAACACTATAACCCTGATCATGCTGAGATTCAGGGGCTTGATAATGACAAGATTCAGGATCGTGAGCTGATGGTCGCGATTGCTAAATCGTTGCATATCGAAGTTGAACCATTCTGGACATGTGGTCAGCTGTTAGAGGAAATCTTTGGTGAAACGGCTGAGCCAAAACTGATTCAACCGACTTTCATTACCGGTTATCCGGCTGACATTTCTCCGTTAGCTCGTCGTAGTGATGACAACCCGTTTATTACGGATCGCTTTGAGTTCTTTATCGGTGGCCGGGAAGTCGCCAATGGTTTCTCTGAGTTGAATGATGCCGAAGATCAGGATGCACGCTTTAAAGCTCAAGTCGATGCTAAAGACGCCGGTGATGATGAAGCGATGTTCTATGATGCTGATTATATCACTGCACTGGAGCATGGTTTACCACCGACGGCCGGACAAGGGATCGGCATCGATCGTTTGGCGATGTTGTTTACAAACACACATACGATTCGGGATGTAATTCTATTCCCGGCGATGCGTCCTCAGGGATAATTCACTAAATTTATCACTGGTGATGGATTAAAGTGCTAAAAAACACGGAAAGCCTTTCCTTCGGGAAAGGCTTTGTTTTATCAGAAAGAGCAGGTAGGATGATTAGACCAGTGATGATTTCATATATTAGAGGAGTTAAAAGGGGGGAAATATATTTAAGTAGTTATCATCGTATAAGGAAAACGGGTCGTAGTATTTTATCGCTTCTGTTCTTTTTATGTAATTTCTTATGTTAGTCTCATAATTAAGAATATGCGTTTTTTAATTCGTGCCTACGGTAGCGTAATTATTAATAATTAATACTATATAAGCCCCCAAATAACATAACAATATGAATAAATGATAAGGAATAGTTCATGGGTAATCAGTTCCGTATGGACTCTGTGCCAGGTTCTCTTATCGTGGTTGGTGGCACTTATGAACCATGGCTTTCGGTATTAGAACAAGTTGGTTGGCGATGTTCTCAAGTCGGCGATTTAAGAAAAGCAGATGTCTTGTTTGATGAAGTCGGTCCATGTATCGGTATTGTCGATTTAAGTCACGATGAGTTCAGTTTAAATGGGGTTGCGAACTTAGTCAGTAGTCATAGACAAGTTCGGTGGCTTGCATTCATTCGCGAGTCACAGTTAAGTTCAGATACAATATGTCAATTTATTGTAAACTTTTGTATTGATTTCTTTACGGCACCTATACCTGATGCGCAGTTGCTTAGCACGATCGGGCATCAGCTTGGGATGTTGAAGCTTGAGAAAAAAGTATGGCCTCACTATGGGTTAAACGATAATTTTGGCTTGATTGGTGAGTCTGTTGCAATGAAACGGCTGCGTGATCAAATCAAACGAATTGGGCCAACCGATGTGAGTATTTTGATTCATGGTGAAAGTGGTTCAGGGAAAGAGATGGTTGCCAAGGCTGTCCATAATTCCTCCTCCCGTTCCAAAAAGCCTTTTATCTCTGTCAATTGTCGGGCGATGTCCGAAAAACGTTTTGCGATGGAATTGTTCGGGATTGGCGCTGATGATGATTTTGTTTCCATTTTGGAAAAAGCAGATGGTGGCACCGTTCTTCTGAATGATATTTTGTCGATTACGAAAGATCAGCAGTTGAATTTACTCCGTTTTTTCCAAGAAGGTACAATAGAAACATCAAGAGGGTTTCAGACGGTTGATATCCGAATACTGGCTGCAAATGCGACGGATATAGAGAAAGCGTTAATTGATGGTAATTTCAATGACGAGTTATATCACTATATTAACGTGTTACGAATTAACGTGCCTAGTCTAAAAGAACGTGTTTCCGATATCCCTTTAATTGCCCGTCATTATCTTCAGCAATTTTCAAAAGAGTACAATGCTCAGGCCCGCGGTTTTACCGAAGATGCACTCAAAATGCTTTCTCGTTATCATTGGCCGGGGAACATTCGTGAACTCATCAATCAGGTAAAACGAATGGTTCTGATGTCTGATACCGTCATGCTCAGTGAAAGTAATCTGGACTTGCCAAAATTTGGTGATGGAAAATTAAGTCTGAAAAGTATCCGTGAACGCTCCGAAAGAGAAGCGTTGATGCTGGTGCTTGAATCTAATTCCGGGCAAATTACTCAGGCTGCAAAAGAGTTAGGAATATCAAGAGCGACAATGTATCGATTGTTGAATAAGCATAATTTAATTTCGGAAGATATGAATTAATTATTTATGATTTATTTATTTTAACAAAGTTGTACGATACTGTTTTGAAAAGCCTTATGATTTTAATAAGGCTTTTTTATACGATAGAGATATTCTCACTATTAAAAGTAGTGTTAGTGAATTGTTTCAATAAAATAATCCATTTTGGTTGAATAGCATTGTGATTACATGAATGATTATTATTTATTGAACTAATCTATTTTTTTGAAGATGTCAGTGATGTATTGATTGATTTATGGACGTATTGCCACTAAATTAAAGCTGTGGTTTCGGCCATGAATTTAATTGGATTGTTATGACTAAAAGGAGACGCGCTATGAAATCTGTATTCCGTATTATTTCTGTTTGTGCGTTTCAGTCTCGAACTATTTCTCATTTACGAACAAATGCCATTCTTGGTATGTCACGTCAAATGAAACGAGATATTTTTAGTTAATCAATCCGTACCTTTTTTATTAGGCTGCGGAAATGTAGCAGCTTAATAAGTCAAAGAATTCAATTCTCTCATTCTGCATTCTATTAAGTGTCGCTAGGTTTCCTCCAGCCGATGATTCTCAAGGAGAATTCTGCTATGCGTCACTCATTTTATCTATCACTTGCTGCGCTGCTCATTCGAGCCGATTTACGTCGTGAAGAACGATCATGGAGAAGAAAAGTACGTCAGAGTGCTTATGCGATTCCGTGGGATAATCCTCATTTGCTGCGTGATATCGGCCTGCAAGCCGATGGCCGCCCTGTTGGTCGTTCGATCAATGAAGAGCAGTATGTGACTCGTCGTATGCATCTGCTCAGGCAGTTTATAGCATTGCGAATACCGACATAACGAAAGCAGGCCAAAGGGACGTTTGCATCCTTTTGGCCTGCGATTCAGCCCATATATGCTGCGAAGCTGTCCGGGCGCTTAATCTCTGCAAAAATTACGGACAAGGGTTGGAGTAGGTCGTGGCGATCTCATCAATTTTGCCAATGAGCTCATCAGACAATGTGATATCAATACTATCGATATTCGTTTTTAATTGAGCCAGCGTCGTCGCACCGATGATGTTGGAGCCAACGAAAGAGCGCTGGTTGACAAAGGCCAGCGCCATTTGCGCCGGATCGAGCTGATAATCCCGGGCAAGCTGAATATAAGCTTCGGTCGCTTTGATTCCCTGAGGCGTGAAGTAGCGTTTGAAACGTTCGAAGCGTGTACAGCGTGCGCCTTCCGGTTTTGCTCCATCGAGATATTTCCCACTGAGAATGCCAAATGCGAGTGGGGAGTAAGCCAGTAATTTCACGCCTTCAAAATGACTGATTTCTGAAAGACCGATCTCAAAGCTACGATTGAGCAGATTATATGGATTCTGAATGGTGACAATACGAGGTAAATCATGCTTTTCAGCTAACCGGAGATAGGTCATGACTCCCCATGGCGTCTCATTGGAAACACCGATGTAGCGAATTTTCCCCGCCCGGACAAGATCGGTCATTGCTTCGAGTGTTTCAATCAGCGTCACTTCTTCTTTTTCAGGCAGTTCGGGATAGTTGAGTGTTCCGAAACAGTTTGTCTGGCGTTGTGGCCAATGAATTTGATACAAATCGATATAGTCGGTTTTTAACCGGGCGAGACTATCGTCAATGGCTTGATGGATATTACGGTGATCCAGTGCCATATTCTCACGGATCTGAAGGGGATTTCTTGGCCCTGCGTTGACGGGGCCGGCGACTTTGGTTGCCAGAACGATTTTTTCTCGCTTGCCAGACTTTTCAAGCCAGTGACCGATAAATTCTTCTGTTTTTCCCTGAGTCTCCGGAGAAGGCGGTATTGGGTAGACTTCTGCCGTATCGATGAAATTCACGCCACGTTCGAGGGCGTAGTCAAGTTGGCTGCAAGCATCATCACATGTATTTTGTTGACCGAAGGTCATGGTACCAAGACAGATTTTACTGACTTCTAATGTTGAGTGAGGCAGCTTTGTATAATGCATATGACTTCCTTTCTTGTTAGAGAACCAATTTTCCAGCAGATCCGACTGCATATCTTCATTAGATTTGAGCTTAGGTATATATGCTTCGCCTTTCACTATAAGCGAAATTCCTACCGGAAAGGAAATAGAAATTGATAGCCAAAGCGTGATGACGAATGGGCATGGTATTGAATATATCAAGACCAAAATGACGTTTGTTGCGATATGCTTGTGAATAGTGGCATTGCTGCGGATGAAGACGTGTTTATATGAAGAAGATGTGTTTATATGAAATGGTGAGCGAGGATCTGCGCCGTAAATTGAGTCCGCAGATAGAATCCCCGGGGGCGGGTGCGGATGATTTTTCCGTTATAGCCATAAGCTTCCGTTTTGACACGGCCATTGGCGGCTTTAGGACGTAATTGCAGGATCTCACCATGTCGTGCAGTCACTTGTTCTATCTGACCTAACACGATGAATTCCATGAGCTCTTCCCAGTCATTTTTGAGTTGTGTCTCTTGTTCTGGTGAAGGGCTCCATAACAGTGGTGCTCCGACTTTTCTGTCTGCGACGGGGATATCTCGTTCTCCTTCCACGGGGATCCAGAGAACGCGCGACAGTTTGTTTCTGACATGACTGTTTTCCCAGGTTAAACCATGGACACCGGTTAGTGGTGCTACGGAAACAAATGTGGTTTCGAGTGGCTTCCCTGTGTAGCTAATCGGAATGCTTTTCAGCTCAATTCCCAGTTTTTCAAAATCCTGTTGTGGTTTGCTTCCTGCCGTTGCCCCCAAATGCCATTCGAGCAGTTGCCCGACCCAGCCTTTATCTTTTTTCAGATCCAAAGGGGTTTTCATCCGGGCAATATCTGCAAGCTCAGCAAAGCTGAGTCCGGCGATCTCTCTGGCTCTTTCAAGTAATTCACTTTCTGTTTTTGGTTCAGGTTTCATAACATCTTTTGGGTATTCGTGATAGAAGCGCAACATTTAGGATGTAACGCAAGGTAGTTTAACAGATCAAATGAGAGACCGTTATGGTTTGTCTGAATTGACAGTATTCTGATTATGTCCTCAGCTTATCCACAGGATGCTGATCTGTGACAGGTTACAATCTGATGTTATGGATGGATATACAGGCTTTGTTGCGGGTTTTCTGTGATTTTTTCAGCGAAATCGCAGTTGTTATGTGGATAAAAATGATGATGGTTGATCTTTGCGCAATGTGACGGGGCGGTTGATCCTTGTGGATCAGAGGACGATCGTAAGTATCATGATTGTTGTTTTAATTTATTGATAAATATTGATTATTTTTTTTTGTGAACTGGCTGTTGAAAGGTTTATGGTAAGAGAAGAATCAGAGAATTGTGAGTAATCTATCACTTTTTCACATAGTTACTCACAGAAAAGGTGAATAAGATCGGCTAAATTGGTCATCTTGTGTTAATAAGTGACTGAGATGAAGTGAAATATCAAATTTAGTCCACGGGTTATTTTGTTTTTATTGTCAATGGATATTTGCTACATCTGGGGATCTATGAAAAAATCAGGAGAAGTTAAATTTTATTAGAGGTTTGCCAGTGATAGATGGCGATGGTTACCGGCTGAATGTCGGTATTGTAATCTGCAACAACCATGGTCAGGTATTCTGGGCGAAACGATACGGACAACACTCTTGGCAATTCCCTCAGGGCGGAATTGATCATGGTGAAACTCCAGAACAGGCAATGTTCAGGGAGTTATATGAAGAGGTTGGTTTAACAAAAACGGATGTGAAGGTCATTGCTTCCAGTCGTCATTGGTTGAAGTATAAACTTCCCAAACGATTGGTACGCTGGGATTCTCAACCTGTCTGTATTGGACAAAAACAGAAATGGTTTCTGCTACGTTTAGAGTGTCATGAGTCAAAAATTAACATGCAACGTGGCGTAACCCCTGAGTTTGATGGTTGGCGTTGGGTGAGTTATTGGTATCCGGTTAGGCAGGTTGTTTCGTTTAAACGTGACGTTTATCGACGAGCAATGAAAGAGTTTGCCTCTATTGCGATGCCATTTAAAGCACGGAAAATAAAGGGTAAACGGAAAGGGAAAAGAGGATAAACATGCTCTCTCAGCTTCGGGACATTGTAGAACAGGTTTCAAAAGTTGAAGATGTTCATCAGGCTTTTGATATTCTGGTGAAAAAAACCTGTGAGGCAATGAATACTGAATGCTGCACGATTTACCTCGCCAATGAAGAAAAATTACGCCTTGAACTGATTGCAACGCAAGGGTTGAAGTTTAAAGGCAATAAGATTCATATTGGTTTTGATCAAGGATTGGTCGGCTTGGTTAAACGTTCTGCCGAACCGATCAATCTGGCTGAAGCCTCAAAACATCCTCATTTTAAATATTTCAAGCAACTTGGTGAAGAGGTGTACCAGAGCTTTTTAGGTGCTCCGATTATTTACCGCAAGCAAGTATTGGGCGTGTTGGTTGTCCAGCAACGTTCTCCCCGCCAGTTTAGTGAAATTGAAGAATCGTTTATTGTGACGCTTTCGGCTCAGTTAGCCGTTTTGGTTGCTCATGCACAATCTCAGGGATTATGGTCACTTGTCAAACAACAACCGGTGGTTCGCGGTATTGGCGTCTCTCCGGGTGTTGCGATTGGTGAATTCTGGTGGGATAACTCTCAACCGGAGCTGGAAAATGTGTTGCCGGCTTCGACACTCGACGTTAAGAAAGAACAAGAATGGTTATCCAGAGCGGTTGAAAATGCACTGAGCGATTTTCGACGAATGCGTAAGAAACTGGATGGCGATATTCACAAAGAGACGTTGGCTATTTTTGATCTGTTTACCCATTTACTCAATGATCCGATGCTTCGCAAAGACTTGAGAGAACAGATACAACAAGGTGATCGCGCTGATTGGGCGCTGCGTCAGGTTGTTGAAGCATATGTCGAACGTTTTTCCCGAATGTCCGATAGTTACATGCGAGAGAGAGCCCATGATATCCGGGAACTCGGCCAGCGAATGCTGTACTTTTTGTACAACAGCGAGCAGGAAGAATTGACGCTGGAAAAGCCGATTATTCTGGTTGTCAGAGAGTTAACCGCTTCAATTCTGGCGAGTATTCCGAAAGATAAACTTTTAGCTGTTGTCTCGCTCGAAGGGGCCGCTAACTCCCATGCTGCAATCCTCTCCCGGGCTTTGGGAATTCCGGCTATCATGGGGGTTAGCTTAAACTTCAAAGAAATCAATAATCAATTAGCGATTGTTGATGGTTACAGTGGCTTCATTCATATCTCACCGGATTCTGAAGTTCTGGCTGAATACCAAGAGTTGATGGAAGAAGAAAGTGAACTCTCGGAGATGGTGAACCAAAGTCTTGCAGAGAAAGCGATCACGCGTGATGGGTATCCGGTCAATATTTTGTTGAACGCGGGGCTGAATACCGAGAATAACCCGGCGGTTAATCAAGGGGTCGATGGAATCGGTCTGTACCGGACTGAAATTTCGTTCTTATTACAAAATCGCTTTCCTTCTGAAGAAGAGCAGATACAGCTTTATCGTCAGGTACTGTGTTCTCATCCGGACAAAACGGTTGTGATGCGCACATTAGATGTCGGTGGCGATAAACCGTTGCCTTATCTTCCTATCGAAGAAGATAATCCATTTTTAGGCTGGCGGGGTATCCGTTTCACGCTGGATCATCCTGATATTTTTTTGATTCAACTCCGGGCCATGATGAAAGCCAGTATCGAGACGGGGAATCTGGGGATTCTCTTTCCGATGATCTCCGGAATGAAAGAACTTGATGATGCCCTTGCTTTTATTGATCAGGCATATACAGAAGTCTCTTCAGTGGATGAGCGCGTGAAAATGCCTGCAATTGGCGTCATGCTTGAAGTGCCTTCGATGCTTTATCTTTTACCCCGGATTGCTGAGCGCGTTGATTTTATTTCGGTCGGTACCAACGATTTGACGCAATATTTATTAGCCGTTGATCGGAACAATGCCCGGGTTGCTGATGTCTATGAATCCATGCATCCGTCAGTTCTGATGGCGTTAAAGCATATTTCCGATGTCTGCCGCCAGCATCAGATTAATGTCTGTGTATGTGGTGAGCTTGCCGGAGATCCGATTGGGGCGTTACTTCTGATCGGAATGGGATATCAGACATTGAGTATGAACACGTCGAACGTTGCCAGAGTGAAATACCTGATTCGTCATTCAGACGTCAAAACACTGAAAAAACTTGCGTCGCAAGCACTGATGCAACCTTATGGTCATGATATTTATAGTATGATGCGGACTTATTTTGAAGAGTTCGGCTTTGCTGGCTTTATTCGTGCCGGTAAACATTAAGTTAATCTGAGGAATGGGCGTGACCATCACTTTTGTCTTGTTGTTGATCGTGTTAGGTGCTTTTGTCGGTGTTATGGCCGGATTATTAGGTATTGGCGGTGGCTTAATTATTGTACCTGCGCTGTTATTTTTGTTTCCTCATATCGGTATCGGTTCTGATATCGCGATGCAAGTGGCTTTAGCCACCTCTCTTTCCTGCATTATTCTGACCTCTGGTTCCTCGGCATTGAATCATTTACGTTATGGCAACATTGATTTACTTGCGGTGAAATGGCTGACGCCCGGAATTGTCGCCGGTGGTTTGATGGGGGCGACGCTGGCTGATTGGATGCCGAGTGAATATTTGCCCAAAGTGTTCGGGGTGATTGTTCTTTTTCTGGCGATGCAAATGTTTCTTTCGATACGCCAGCAGACAATGAAGCCGATGCCGGGACAAGGGAGCATGATCCTGAGTGGGAGCTTAATCGGTATGATTTCCAGTTTGGCTGGTATCGGTGGCGGAGCGCTGTCAGTACCTTATCTGAACAGGCATGGTGTAGAAATGCGTAAGGCGGTTGGGACATCATCGCTCTGCGGTTGTGTGATTGCTTTATCCGGTATGGTGGGATTTATCTGGCATGGTTTTACAATTCAAAACCTGCCGCCGTTTAGTTTGGGGTACGTTTATCTGCCCGCTTTGCTGTTTGTCTCTTGTTCGTCGATGTTTACGACCAGAATAGGAGCCAAGTTAGCGACTGAACTGCCGACATCAGTTTTGAAAAAGGTGTTTGCTGTCTTTTTGATGTTTGTATCTGTTCATATGTTGCTGCGCTGAGCGCGGTATGTCATAAACCGTTTTATATTAAATAAAGAGTAAAGATTTATGTCTCAGGAATTCCTGCAGTTTCCGAATATTGATCCTGTTCTAGTCTCCATCGGGCCACTTTCCATTCGTTGGTATGGTGTGATGTATCTGCTTGGGTTTCTTTTTGCGACTTGGCTGGCGAACCGAAGAGCAGATAAGGAAGGCAGCGGATGGACCAGAGAACAAGTCTCTGATCTGTTATTTGCCGGATTTGTCGGTGTGGTGATTGGCGGACGAGTGGGATATGTCCTGTTTTATGGATTTGAATATTTCCTGGCCGACCCGTTATATCTGTTTAAAGTCTGGACTGGCGGAATGTCCTTTCATGGCGGTTTACTCGGTGTGATAACAGCAATGTACTGGTATGCAAAACGTAATCAGCGCCAGTTTTTTGCTGTTGCCGACTTCGTTGCACCACTGGTTCCTTTTGGACTTGCGTTGGGACGTTTAGGGAATTTTATGAACGGTGAATTATGGGGACGAGTGACCAATGTACCTTGGGCCATGGTATTTCCGGGAGCAGGGCCTCTGCCGCGTCATCCTTCTCAGCTATATGAATTCTTTTTGGAAGGGGTACTCCTATTTATCATTCTCAATCTCTTTATTCGTCAGCCTCGTCCTGCCGGTTCAGTTGCCGGACTCTTTCTTATCGGTTATGGCGCCTGTCGTACCTTTGTTGAGTATTTCAGAGAGCCGGATGCACAGCTAGGATTGTTTGCCGGATTCATTTCGATGGGGCAGATTCTCTCTTTGCCGATGATTCTGGCTGGGGCACTGTTGATGGTTTGGGCTTATCGTCGTCGTTCCGATTCACCAGAGTAATCGAGTTAGATTGCTGCGGATAAGGAAGAATTCTGCACGTGGTGTCTAAAGCTCCCCCGACCAATTACCGTTGAGCGGGGGAATCGAGAGTTATATCGCGACCGGCGCTTTAATCGATGGATGTGGATCATAACCAACGATTTCGAAGTCCTCAAAACGGTAGTCATAAATCGATTCGGGATGGCGCAAAATACGCAGTTCCGGTAATTGACGTGGTTCGCGGGTGAGCTGGGTTTGAATTTGCTCCATATGATTTGAGTATGCGTGTAAATCCCCAAAGCTGACCACAATTTCATGCGGTGTCAGTTGGCATTGTTGTGCAAGCATATGGGTGAGCAACGCCAGTGAGGCAATGTTATAAGGTAACCCGAGGAAGCTATCTGAACTACGAATGTATAATTGCGCGGAGAGCTTACCGTTTGAAACATAAAACTGATATAGCAAATGGCAGGGCGGCAGCGCCATTTTCCCGTTCCGGGCATTCTCATGAGGTGCCATTGACTCGTCAGGTAAATACTCAACATTCCAACCGTGGAATAGAATACGGCGACTGTTGGGATTATTTTTTAAAGCATCCACGACATAATCGATCTGATTGATACTTTCACCTGATTGCGTTGGCCATGCGGTCCACTGCTTACCATAAATCGGGCCTAAGTCACCATCTTCCGTCGCCCATTCATCCCAGATTGAGACGCCATTCTCTTTGAGCCAAGTGGTATTGGTATCCCCACTGAGGAACCAAATCAGTTCGTTCGCGATACTTTTGAAATGGAGTTTCTTGGTTGTAATGAGAGGAAAGCCTTCTTGGAGGTTGTGACGAATTTGACGGCCAAACACAGAAAGTGTCCCAGTGCCGGTGCGATCACCTTTGACATCACCGTTTTCCAGAATATCTTCTAATAATGCAATGTACTGCTTCATAACTTGCCTATTCATGAATTTTTTATCAGTTTAATGAATTTCCCGAGGAGTTGTAAGGGGCAGTATTGAAGATATTTTTATGTTCGAATATACCGATAATATATTTTGAAAACCTCGGCTATTTCGAGTGGCTGATGATAGAATACGCTGTACTGATATGAATTGAATCTGACTGATGGTCTGAGTATATGTCTCATTTAAATTACAATCACTTATATTATTTTTGGATGGTTTGTAAACAGGGTTCGGTGACGAAAGCCGCCCAAGCTTTATTTCTGACTCCGCAAACGGTGACCGGACAAATTAAAGCGCTGGAGGAGCGTATGGACGGTCAGTTGATGAAACGTGCCGGCCGGGGTGTCGAACCAACCGAGTTAGGGCAGTTGGTTTATAAATATGCGGATCGTATGTATGGCTTGAGTTATGAGATGCTCGATATTGTCAACTATAGCCAGCGGGCAAATTTATTGCTGGATGTCGGAGTCGCAGATGCGATTTCTAAACAGATCGTCAGTAAGATTTTGTCGTGTGCTGTTCCTGAGCCTGAAGATGAACATATTCATTTACGTTGTTTTGAATCGACGCATGAGCTGCTACTTGAGCAGCTTTCTCAGCATAAACTGGATATGATTCTGTCTGATTGTCCGGTTGACTCTGCTCGTAGTCCCGGACTGTTTAGTAAAAAGCTGGGAGAAAATCAAATGTGCTTTTTCTCATATACTGTTCCTCAAGAGCGTTCACTGATTGAATGTTTATCCAATAGCAAAATACTGATACCGGGGAGCCGGACTGCCATGGGAAGAAGTGTGATGCAATGGTTTGATAGTCAGGGCATTCAACCTAACATTATGGGAGAGTTTGATGATGTTGCGCTGATGAAAGCTTTTGCCAGAGAGCATCGAGAGGCTATTTTTTTAGCACCATCTCTCTATACTGAAGTAGTAAATGGCGATTTGGCGCTGCATTTGATTGATAGAATCGATGACTTAAAGGAAGAATACTACGTTATCTTTGCCGAGCGGATGATTCAACATCCGGCTGTGAAGCGTATATGCAGTGAAGATTTTGGTTATTTGTCAGTATAATTGGTTCTTTTTCATGGGTAATTGCTTTAATATCTAGCACTTACTTATTATCAGGTAAAAGTTTTGTGATGCCGTCGAGAAAATAATAATGATGAATCGCGGTAGAGAATAGTCAGTTAAGCCAAGTGATTTTGTAAGGCTGCAAGGTTGTAGTCGTTATCGTATGAAGTGAACCTGTCCATAAAGGGAGCCTTTCGTGAATCTTCAGGAAATGGAACAAAAATCAGCCAAAGCCGTTGTCTTACTCAAAGCAATGGCGAATGAGAGACGTCTTCAGATATTGTGTTTATTGCTAACGCAGGAATTTTCTGTGGGAGAGTTGTGTGCCAAACTTGAGTTAAGTCAGTCTGCATTATCTCAGCATCTGGCATTACTGCGTCGGGAGAAACTGGTTACGACGCGAAAAGAAGCACAGACAGTTTATTATTCGATTAGTAGTCATGAAGTGAAAGAAATGATTGAATTGCTGTATCGTCTTTATTGTGCGTAAAGCGAGTTGAAAAATTGCCATCGGAAAATAAAAAAACCGACATAATGTCGGTTTTTTATTTTTGTATGAAGCAATTAGTGCATTACAGCGCTTTGATTGCCGCAACAAAACGAGCTTTATGACGAGCTGCTTTATTCTTGTGGATCAGGCCTTTTGTTGCCATACGGTCAAGAATAGGTGTTGCTTCAGCTAGTGCGGCAGTTGCAGCTTCTTTGTCGCCTGCTTTGATAGCAGCGACAGTTTTCTTCATATAAGTGCGCATCATTGAGCGGCGGCTCGCGTTGTGTTGACGATTTTTTTCCGCCTGAATAGCGCGCTTCTTAGCAGATTTACTATTTGCCAAGGGTCTACTCCCAAAAACTTTAGTTCAGTGACATTTTAAGGGCGGGAACTATCCCTTATTTGCCTAAAAATGTCAATTCATTTGTGCAAAAACACAACGAACCAAAACATTTTTGGTATCGTTGGGCATTCGCGGTTAAGATGGCGGGGATTCTAACAGCATTCTTTTTTGAATGCTAATACTTAATCTGCACTTTCAACGGTATCTTTTTTTGTGTTTATCCGTCTTGCAACGAGCATGATGCCGGATGGTCCAGTTTGAATAGCCAGACCAATTATTGACACAACTATGATTTGAAAAGCAACGTATTCTACGTTAAAAAACTGCACACAGGCAGAAAGTATTCTCAGCACGCCGATACAGTCCGCGCGATGCTTATGATCCTGCTATATCAATCAATAAAGTCGCCGGGATTCTCTCGGATGTGATTTGACATATTAATAGAGGTTACGGTGAGTCAACGTCTTCTCAGGTCTGGTCTGATTGTCAGTACCATGACACTGCTATCGCGCGTTTTAGGATTATTCCGGGATATAGTGGTTGCGAATCTTATGGGAGCCGGTGCGAGTGCCGATGTGTTTTTCTTTGCCAATAAGATCCCTAACTTTTTACGTCGTTTATTTGCGGAGGGCGCTTTTTCTCAGGCTTTTGTTCCGGTTCTGACCGAATACCACGCTCAGGGCGATATGGACAAAACGAGACTGCTCATTGCCCGGGCTTCGGGGACGCTCGGTGTGCTTGTTTCGATCGTCACATTGTTTGGGATTTTGGGCTCCAGTGTCGTGACGGCAGTTTTCGGTGCCGGCTGGTTCCTTGATTGGTTGCATGGCGGGCCGTCGGCCGCAAAGTTTGAGTTGGCCAGCTTACTGCTTAAAATCACGTTCCCTTATTTATGGTTTATTACTTTTGTTGCGTTGTCTGGCGCAATTTTAAATACACTGGGTAAA
This sequence comes from Vibrio ruber DSM 16370, assembly GCF_900163965.1. GTDB lineage: Bacteria > Pseudomonadota > Gammaproteobacteria > Enterobacterales > Vibrionaceae > Vibrio > Vibrio ruber. The sequence continues at coordinate 33,989 of NZ_FULE01000009.1, read as the reverse complement.
TTTGCGGTTTCTTCATTTACTCCGGTATTTCTGAACGTGATGATTATCGGTTCCGCACTACTGATTGCACCTCGTCTGACGCAGCCAGAGATTGGTTTAGCTTTTGGTGTATTTCTCGGCGGATTGGTTCAGTTTCTGTTTCAGTTACCTTTCTTGATTAAGGCCGGTGTATTTGTCTGGCCGAAATGGGGATGGAATGATCCCGGGGTTAAAAAAATCAGGACGTTGATGATTCCGGCTCTGTTCGGTGTTTCTGTCAGTCAAATCAACTTACTGTTCGATACCTTTATTGCCAGCTTTTTGCAAACCGGGTCGATTAGTTGGCTGTATTATTCGGATCGTCTGTTAGAGTTTCCGCTCGGGTTATTCGGTATCGCAATCGCCACCGTGATTTTGCCGGCTCTATCAAGAAAACATGTTGATGCTGAACCGATCGGGTTTGCTAATACGATGGATTGGGGGGTGCGGATGGTGTGCCTGCTGGGAATCCCTGCCACGCTCGGCTTAATCGTATTGGCTCAACCGATGATTATGGTCTTATTTATGCGCGGTGAATTTACTTTAGCCGACGTGCAGCAAGCGGCTCTTTCGTTACAGGCTTATGCTTCCGGTCTGCTTTGTTTTATGCTGATCAAAGTATTAGCACCGGGGTATTACTCTCGCCAAGATACTAAAACACCTGTCAAATATGGGATTGTGGCGATGGTCACTAATATGTTTTTTAATGCGGTGTTTGCTTGGTTTTTCGGTTATGTTGGTTTGGCAATGGCGACGGCATTGTCGGCATTTATTAATATGGCTTTGTTATACCGGGGGCTGCATTTAGCCTCTGTTTATCAGATGCAGCGTTCGACCATGATATTTATTGGCCGTATTTTTATCGCTAGTTTCATCATGAGCCTATGTCTTGCTTTTGGGTCAGATCACCTTGCGGCTTGGGCTGAGTGGGGAACGCTAAAACGATCCCTCATGTTGGTAGGATTGATCGTGTCCGGTGCCTGTGTTTATGGGGGAGCCAGCTTAATCAGTGGGATTCGGTTGAAAGATATCCGAGTGATCCAATAGGCTGTAGCATCCCGTTTTTATATTGAGGAAAGTCGCTCTTCTAACAGGGCTATCACATCACTAAAGCAGGATGTGGAACGTATTTGTTGGCTTGATTGACTTTCTTCTCCTGAGCTGAGGTTATATAATCCGTCGGTTTCATCACCAGAGAATTGAATCATAGGTTTTAAACGTCCGATATGGAATTAATCCGGGGTATTCATAATATACGCACTCAACATCATGGTTGTGCACTGACGATCGGGAATTTTGATGGTGTCCACCTCGGGCATCAGCAAGTGCTGCGGTTAGTGTCGGAGCGGGCCCGAGTGTTGGGGGTTCCATCAATGGTGATGACGTTTGAACCACAGCCGCTGGAGCTGTTTAACCCGAATCATGCACCAGCTCGGCTGACACGCCTTCGGGATAAATTTGTTCAGTTGAGCCGACTCGACATTGATCGCCTGCTTTGTGTTAATTTTGACCATCAATTTGCCCAGTTAGATGCAGAAACCTTTATTCATGACTTGTTGGTCAAGCACTTGGGTGTTAAGTTTCTTGTCATTGGTGATGATTTCTGTTTTGGCCGGCAACGTCGTGGTAATTTTACGATGTTACAACAAGCCGGTAAGACCTTCGGGTTTGATGTGGTCAGCACGCAAAGTTTTTGTGTCGATCGCCAGCGGGTCAGCAGCACTGCAATCCGTGAAGCACTCGCGCGAGATGATCTGGTTGCTGCGAAAGAGATGCTTGGGCGTCATTACAGTATCAGTGGCCGGGTATCTCATGGCAGAAAGTTAGGGCGAACCATTGGTTTCCCAACCGCAAACATTCCGCTGAAACGGTGTGTTTCCCCGGTTTCCGGGGTGTACGCAGTCCGGGTTTCTGGCCTGGGTAATTCGCCAATCGACGGTGTCGCAAATATTGGCAACCGGCCGACGGTCAATGGCGTTCGTCAGCAACTGGAAGTTCATTTATTTGACTTTCAGGGCAATATTTACGGTAAACAGCTAGAAGTCGCACTTTTACATAAACTTCGGGGGGAGCATAAATTTGAATCCTTCGAAGCGTTGAAACAACAAATAGAATTGGATGCTGAAGCGGCAAGGGTGTGGTTGCTTCAGTATGAGGGTTAGCCGGGACAGACTCGGCTGACATAATGTCTAACTTCGCCCAGTATAACGGAATTAAGAATCGATGAGTGAATATAAAGATACCCTGAATTTACCTGAAACAGGGTTTCCAATGCGTGGCAATCTGGCGCAACGCGAGCCGGATATGCTGAAACGTTGGTATCAAGAGGACCTTTACGGCGCGATCCGTAAAGCTAAAAAAGGCAAAAAATCTTTCGTATTACATGATGGCCCTCCTTACGCCAACGGTGATATTCATATTGGTCACGCTCTGAATAAGATTCTTAAAGACATTATTGTTAAATCCAAAACACTTTCAGGTTTTGACTCACCTTACATTCCGGGGTGGGACTGTCACGGATTGCCGATTGAGTTGATGGTTGAAAAGAAATTCGGTAAACCGGGACAGAAATTAACGGCTGCTGAGTTTCGTGAAAAATGTCGTGAGTATGCTGCCGGTCAAGTTGAAGGACAGAAAGAAAGCTTTAAACGTTTGGGCATTCTTGGTGAATGGGATAAACCTTATCTCACGATGGATTTTGCCACTGAAGCGAACATTATCCGGGCGTTGGGGAAAATTGCTGATAATGGTCACCTGCTTAAAGGCTTTAAGCCGGTTCACTGGTGTACCGATTGTGGCAGTGCCCTTGCTGAAGCAGAAGTTGAATATAAAGACAAAGTCTCACCGTCGATTTATGTTCGCTTCAAAGCGGCTGATGTCCCCGCGTTATTATCTAAATTTATGTTAAATCAAGGTCATGAAGGTCACGGTGATGTCTCTATCGTGATCTGGACGACCACTCCATGGACCTTCCCGGCAAACCGAGCGGTCTGTTTACGTGATGATCTGGAATATGTGTTAATTCAGCTTGAAGCTGATGAAGCAACAGGGCGTCAGGCGGAGCGGATTATTGTAGCTTCCGAGCTGGCAAAAGATGTGATGGATCGCGCTGGGGTTGAGCATTTCCATAATCTTGGATTTGCCACAGGTGCTGATTTAGAGCTAACCCGTTATCATCATCCTTTCTATGATTTCACGATCCCGGCGGTGCTGGGGGATCACGTCACAACTGATTCAGGAACCGGGATTGTCCATACCGCTCCGGGGCATGGTCAGGAAGACTTTGTGGTCGGTCAGAAATATCAACTGGAAGTTGCCAATCCGGTCGGTTCAAACGGTGTTTATCTGCCGGATACAGAATTGTTTGCCGGTCAGCATGTCTTTAAAGCCAACGATTCAGTGATTGAAGTGCTGAAAGAGAAGGGCGCTTTATTACATCATCATGCTTATGAACATAGCTATCCGCATTGCTGGCGTCATAAGACCCCGATTATTTTCCGTGCAACACCGCAGTGGTTTGTGTCGATGGATCAGGCGGGTCTGCGTCACAAGGCGCTGGAAGCAATCAAAGGTATCAAGTGGATGCCGGATTGGGGCGAAGGTCGTATTCAAAGCATGGTTGAAGGTCGTCCGGAATGGTGTATTTCCCGCCAGAGAACCTGGGGCGTACCGATTGCACTGTTTGTGCATAAAGAGACCTCTGAATTACATCCGAATTCTGCTGCGTTGATTGAGCAGGTTGCCCAACGGGTTGAGCAGAAAGGGATTCAGGCATGGTGGGATCTCGATATCGCCGAACTGCTGGGTGATGAAGCCGAGCAGTACGAAAAAGTATTGGATACGCTGGATGTCTGGTTTGATTCCGGTGTGACTCACTATTCAGTGGTCGATTCCCGTGAAGAGTTCCACGGTGCAGAAGCTGATATGTACTTGGAAGGTTCCGATCAACACCGTGGCTGGTTCCAGTCTTCTCTGATTTCATCGATTGCGATGAAAGATAAAGCGCCATACCGAGAAGTGCTGACACATGGTTTCACGGTGGATGGACAAGGTCGTAAGATGTCCAAATCGATCGGCAATACCATCGCTCCGAAAGATGTTGTCAATAAATTGGGTGCGGATATTTTACGCTTGTGGGTTGCTTCCACGGACTATACCGGTGAAGTGGCTGTTTCTGATGAGATTCTGAAGCGCTCTGCAGATGCGTATCGTCGGATTCGTAATACTTCCCGTTTCTTCTTGGCCAACCTGAACGGTTTTAATCCGGCAACAGATATTGTGCCGATGGAAGAGATGGTCGCATTGGATCGTTGGGCTGTCGCTCGCGCGCTCGCGACCCAAAAAGAAATTATCAAGGCTTATGACGGTTATAACACACATGCGGTTGTCCAGCGTTTGATGCATTTCTGCTCGATTGAAATGGGGTCGTTCTATCTCGATGTGATTAAAGACCGCCAGTACACTGCGAAATGTGGCGGACATGCGCAAAGAAGTTGTCAAACGGCACTGTTCTATATTGTGGAAGCCTTGGTTCGTTGGATGGCTCCGATTATGTCATTCACCGCTGATGAAATCTGGCGTGAAATGCCAGCACTGCAAGCGAACGGCGCAGCGCGTAATCCTTTTGTCTTTGCTGAAGAGTGGTATGAAGGGTTGTTCGATTTACAAGATGGCGAGCCTTTAGACAATGCATTCTGGGATAGTATTCAAGAAGTGCGTGGTGTTGTGAATAAGCTGTTGGAAACCGCCCGTAGTGAGAAAATCATCGGTGGTTCGCTGCAAGCTGAGGTGACACTGTATGTTGATGGTGAATTGGCAGATAAACTGAATCGGCTTGAAGATGAACTTCGTTTTGTGCTGTTGACTTCGAAAGCGGTTGTTCAACCGACTTCGCAGAAGACGGAACAAGCGCAGAGTACCGAGATTGATGGCCTGTTTGTTAGGGTTGTAGCGACTGATGCTGAGAAGTGTGAACGTTGCTGGCACCACACCGATGATGTCGGTACGATTGCCGGACATGAACATATTTGTGGTCGCTGTGTATCGAATGTCGAAGGTGCCGGCGAAATCCGCAAATTTGCATAATCAGTAGGCTGACGGAATCAATATGACAGAATTGACACTTAAGCGTTCAGGAATCCGCTGGTTATGGCTGGCGGTTGTGGTTTTCGCTCTTGATATTGTTATCAAGCTGGTTGTCATGAATCATATGGATTATGGATGGCAACACCGCATTGAGGTGCTGCCGTTTTTTAATCTGTTGTACGTTCATAATTATGGTGCTGCATTTAGTTTTCTCAGTGATCAAACCGGGTGGCAGCGTTGGTTATTCACCGGTATTGCATTGCTTGTGGTACTGTTACTGATGTACTGGATGCGTCGCCAACCTGCATCTGAACGATGGACAAACAGTGCTTATGCAATGATTATTGGTGGCGCTGTTGGTAATGTCTTTGATCGTATCGCGCACGGATTCGTGGTCGATTACCTCGATTTTTACTGGGGAGGACATCACTGGCCAGCCTTCAATCTGGCTGACAGTGCCATCTGTATTGGGGCGGTGATGCTGATTTTGGATGGGTTCCGTCGTAAAGATGAACCAAAATAGTTGATCCGGATTCATTGAATGAATCTCCCTAAGCGCTGTCTGCTCAACCGGATAGCGCTTTTTGCATCAAGGCTGGAGAAAGTAAGTCACATGACAAATACAAGCGAAAAACAATTGATCCAAGCAGGGACTGCCGTCACTTTCCATTTTACCATTCAACTGAAAGATGGCTCTGTTGCTGATAGTACGCATCAGATGGGAAAACCCGCGAAGCTGATCATCGGAGATGGCAGTTTAAGTGACAATTTTGAGCAATGTCTGCTCGGGCTACAGGCTGGTGATCAACGTACGATTGAGCTCAAAGCAGCAGATGCATTCGGTTTACCTAATCCGGATAACATTCACCATATGGATCGAACCAAGTTTGCCGGAGAAACTGAGCTTGAGGTCGGTGTGATCATGGCATTTAGTGGCCCGGACGGGATGGAGATTCCCGGCATCGTGACTGCAATTGAAGGGGAATCGGTGACAGTTGATTTTAATCACCCGTTGGCCGGTCAGGATGTGACTTTTGATGTTGAAATTTTAGCCGTTGAATCGGGTGAATAACGACGGACGTCGTGAATTGAGTAAAAACCATGAGCAATGACATGAAAATATTACTAGCAAATCCACGTGGCTTTTGTGCCGGTGTTGATCGAGCCATCAGTATTGTCGAGCGGGCTTTGGAAATGTATCAGCCACCGATCTATGTTCGTCATGAAGTCGTCCATAATCGATTTGTGGTTGAAGACTTGAAACAGCGTGGCGCTATTTTCGTTGAAGAGTTGAACGAAGTTCCGGACAATCATATTGTGATATTTTCTGCGCATGGTGTCTCTCAGGCCGTCAGAAATGAAGCTAAATCCAGATCATTGACGGTGTTTGACGCGACTTGCCCGTTGGTGACGAAAGTTCATATGGAAGTTGCCAGAGCCAGCAGAAAACATATGGAAGTCGTGTTAATTGGCCATGCCGGACACCCGGAAGTTGAAGGGACGATGGGGCAATATGCCAGCCAGAGCGGTGGTATGTATTTGGTTGAAAAACCGGAAGATGTGGTCAAGCTGAAAGCTCTCGTCAAACATCCGGAGCATCTTCATTATGTCAGTCAGACGACGCTTTCAGTGGATGAAACGGCGGATGTGATTGATGAACTCCGGCGCGTTTTTCCTGAAATTCAAGGGCCTCGCAAAGATGACATCTGCTATGCCACGCAGAATCGGCAGGATGCGGTGCGGATCCTTGCTCAGCAAGTGGATGTGATGATTGTAGTCGGCTCTAAAAATTCGTCGAATTCAACCCGGCTGAAAGAGTTAGCCGAAAAACTGGGCACGGCTGCATTTCTTACCGATACGCCGGAAGATATTAATCCACAGTGGTTATCCGGTGTACAGGTTGTCGGGGTGACAGCAGGGGCTTCGGCACCGGAAGCTCTGGTCAATCAGATTCTTGAGCGGATTAAAGAACTAGGCGCTGTGTCAGTGGAAGAAGTGCTGGGACGAGAAGAAAATATGTTTTTTGAAGTGCCGAAAGAGTTGCAAATGAAGATGGTAGACTGACCATTAGTTTGTTTCCGATGATGATATCAGGGCTCCCGAAGGGAGCCCTTTTTTTACATGAAAAATGATGAAGACTATATGTGACTAAGCTGTTTTAGTCTGCTCGTCCGATGCTTTGTTCACTTTGGAAAGTGCCTCATTGTCATGGCCTTTGGTCACTTTGAGCACATAGGCAAGCATCGCAATCGCAGCCAAGAAACCAAGAATAGTTGATATTTGCATCGGTAGTCCAAATCCAAGCGTACTGCTGTTGAGAATAAAGCTGACACAAACCGTTGTCATGAACAGTGCAGGAACGGTGGTGATCCAGTGGAATTTCTGGTGGCGCAGAAGGTATGCGGAAGCAGTCCAAAGCATGACGACTGCGGTGGTCTGGTTGGCAAAACCAAAGTAACGCCAGATAATCCCGAAATCAACCTGAGTCAGAATACCACCGACAACAAAGAGTGGCATCGCCATTAATAAGCGACTACGCAGGGTTTTCTGTTCAATATTAAAATACTCCGCTAAGATCAGACGACTGGAACGGAAAGCTGTATCTCCGGAAGTAATTGGGAGAATGACCACACCAAGAAACGCCAGAATCCCCCCGAATACACCTAGTAATCCGAATGAAGAGCTGTAGACCACGTTACCCGGTCCACCTTGATTAATCGCTTCAGAAAGCCCGTCCAGTGAGCCGAAATAAGACAAGGCAATCGTACACCAGATTAAAGCAATCACACCTTCACCAATCATGGCGCCGAAGAAGACAAAACGGCCATTTTTTTCATTTTCCATACAGCGTGCCATTAAAGGAGACTGCGTGGCATGAAAGCCGGATATCGCACCACAAGCAATGGTAATGAAGAGTGCCGGCCACAGTGGCATATCGCGTGGGTTGAGGTTACTGAACAGATCCTCGATAGCAAATCCACCCATAATGGTATGTTTGTCAGAGAGCATAATTGCGGTGATTAACCCAACAGACATGAAAATGAGCAGCGCTCCGAATAACGGATATAAACGTCCGATAATTTTATCGACGGGAACGATCGTGGCCAAAATGTAGTAAGCAAAAATGATGATGACCATCAGACCCGTGCCGACATGTAGTGAAAATTGTTCATTCACCAAGTTGGTGATCATACCGGCAGGTGCAGAAACAAACACAACCCCAACCAGCAGTAACAAAATAATCGCAAAGGCATTCATAAAATGTTTCGCGCCGTTACCAAGGTATTTGCCGCTGATGTTCGGTACTGAGGCTCCCCCATTTCTGACGGAGAGCATCCCGGAGAAATAATCATGTACGGCACCGGCAAAAATACAGCCAACCACAATCCATAATAATGCCGCCGGGCCATATAGCGCGCCCATAATTGGCCCGAATATAGGGCCGACACCGGCAATGTTCAATAGCTGAACAAGGTAGACCTTTGGCGTTGATATCGGGACATAATCTACCCCGTCCTGCTGAGTGTAGGCAGGGGTTCGGCGTTTCTCATTAATACCAAATATTTTTTCGACAATGGTACCGTAAATAAAGTAGCCGCCGATTAAAGCGATCAGGGAGACGAAGAACCATAACATATTATTTTCCTTCTGTTTGCGGGCAGAGATGTTCTATCAATAGACTAGTCTGACCAGAACTGTAATGCATGTTAAAGTCAGCTGAGTGGTTGTATGGAGAATTAAGTGGTCTTCTGTCCGCAAGAAGTGGTTTGTTATTTAGGGGATGGCTAAGCGACTGCCCCGCGCCGCGATTAATCCCCGCTCAGATTGAACGAAATTCAACCACGAAAGGTCAACTGCCCCTAGTGGATTACGGTCAATCATGATGTGCTGTAAAGCAAACCGGGCAGCGTAGTTTGGTGTTTTGTGCCGAAAGCGTATATGGTTGAAGTTACATAAGTTTAAAACAAGGTATTGATGTCGTGATAAATTTTCCTAATTGGCTCGCTGGCATGGCCATTTCTTTACTGTTGTTAGGGTGTTCTGCGTCGGAGCAATCACTTGCCACACAAGGAGATTGGTATCAAATCGGTTATCGTGATGGGATTGCAGGACATCAACAGCGTTCCTATCAAGCGCTTCACAAGCTGGGGGCTGTTCAACTAGCCGATTATGATGAGGGATATGATGACGGGGTTACCCAGTATTGTAATCCAGATTTTGCCTATCAAATCGGGTTATCCGGTCAATATTATGATGGGGTTTGTGCCGGAACTCCGGCAGGAAACCGGTTTCGCATGGAGTGGCAACGTGGTTGGGATCAATATACCAGTCACTGAGCGACGAGCTATTGCATCTCTCAGCGACATGATTTAGCGACATGGTTCAGCGACATAGGTCAGCGAGTATTGAAACGACCAACAGATAACAGACCGTAACTGAATATTTTAAGACGACGGTCGGATTGCTTTACGTAAGAACCCTTCCGATTGTGAGAGCTTCTCAAGTGCTTCTTGATAATTCATATCGGTCAGCGCCATCAAAATTGCAACTTTGGCATTATTGTGGCTTTGTGCCAGTAATTGTTCGGCTCGTGTTTTTTCACAGTCCGTGGCTTGCATGACGATTCTGACAGCCCGGGCTTCCAGTTTTTTATTGGTGGCCTGAACATCAACCATCAGATTCTGATAGCTTTTACCTAAGCGGATCATGCTCGCGGTTGTCAGCATATTCAGGATCAGTTTTTGTGCTGTACCGGATTTCAATCGGGTTGAGCCGGTTAATGCTTCCGGCCCCACCAGCGGTGAGATGGCAATCTGTGCAATGGCTGCGATTTTGGAGTCCGGATTACAGGAGACGGCTACAGTTGTAGCGCCAATTTGGTTGGCATATTCCAGCCCGCCAATCACATAGGGGGTTCGGCCACTGGCTGCAATACCGACCACAACATCCTGCGGGGTAAGCGCAATGTTTTGGAGATCATCACTCGCTGCACTCGGGGAATCTTCACTGCCTTCCTGGGCTTTAAACATCGCTTCTTTGCCCCCGGCGATCAAACCGATCACCATCTGATCCGACACGCCGAAAGTGGGGGGACATTCCGATGCATCCAACACCCCCAGACGACCGCTGGTACCGGCACCGATATAAATTAATCGCCCTTTATTTTTAAATGCTGTGGTAATGGCATCGACTGCGGTCGCAATTTGAGGAATGACTTTTTCTACTGCAAAAGGCACGGTTTTGTCCTGCTGATTCAGTCGCTCCAGAATGGCTTCTGTAGACAGCAAATCGATATCCATGGTTTCCGGGTTTCGTCCTTCAGAAACCAGTTGAGACAGTGCGGACAGCAAAGCATCATTAGTCATAAGTTTCTACTCTTGTAATTTTATCGGGTGGTATAAATGACGCCCAGTGATACCGCTTGGGTAGCACCGGTGACTTCAGGAACGTTGCTCGGGAGTTCATGTATGCGTTGATAGGCCAGCCAGGCAAAAGCCATCGCTTCCATATAATCGTTGTCAACGCCTTGCTCCGATGTACCACTGACCAGCCAGTCTTTTAACAGGGTTTGTAGCTCCTGCATCAGTAAGGGATTGTTAGCTCCGCCACCACAGACAAATAGCCGGGGCTGAACACCGCTGGCATATAAACAGCTTTGATCGGCAATGGTTTCTGCGGTCAGCCGACACAGTGTTCTTTGTACGTCCTCGGGAGCAATGGGACGGTTCAGCAATTTGACTTTTGACCATACCCAATCGAGATTGAAGTATTCTCTGCCGGTGCTTTTCGGGGGGCGTTGTGAAAAATAGCGATCCTGTTTCATCAGTTCCAGTAACGCGGTATCAATGTGCCCGCTGCGGGCCATCTGTGCATCCTGATCGTATTTTTCTTGTGTATGATATTGGCACCAGGCATCCATCAGGATATTTCCCGGGCCGGTATCATATCCCAAAAGTGGCTGTTCCGGCCTGATTACTGAAATATTGGCAATACCACCGATGTTAAGTACAACCAGCGTCGCATTCTTATGCGGAAAAACGACCCGGTGAAAAGCAGGTACGAGTGGGGCACCTTGTCCCCCCAACGCCATATCTTTACGACGAAAATCCGCCACGGTATCAATACCTGTTTTGGTTGCGACAATATGGGCATCTCCGAGCTGCATTGTAAAAGGAGTGTCTCCGTCCGGATGATGATAGACCGTCTGTCCGTGACACCCGATTGCCCGGATATCTTCAGCCTGATAGCCGCTTTGTTCCAGCAGTGCATTGACTGCATCCGCAAACAAATGTCCCAGACGATGGTCGAGCCTGCCAATTGCTGGCAGATGTGTCGGCTGGCCGGTACAGATATCCAGAATGTTTTGTTTGATTGATTCGGGCATCGGATAGATTGCCGATGAGAGCAACTGAATATTCTGGCCATCGATTTCAATCAGAGCCACATCAACACCGTCCAGACTCGTGCCGGACATCACACCAATATACAATTCTTTCTCAGCCATGATCGTTTCCTTTGGGTGGCGCATCATTGCATTGTAATTGATTTTTGTCACAGCACCACTGTGCTGGCAAATCTTTGCTGATTGTTCTTTTTTATCTGTCCTTCAAAGCGTTAACTACCTGCAGAGCCGCGATACTGCTCTTGCGAATAGAACTGCATCCGGGCGCTGTTGTGTATATAATCGGCTCAAATCAATCATTCGAGTTCGGGAGACAGGTATGGGGCCGCTGTGGCTAGATGTTGAAGGATGTGAGTTGAGTGCGGAAGAAAAAGAGATGTTGGCGCATCCGACTGTCGGCGGGGTGATTTTATTCGCCAGAAACTATTTCGATTCAAGACAGTTGCAGGCTTTAACTCAGTCGATTCGACAATATGCAAGAACACCGGTACTGATTGGGGTCGATCAAGAGGGGGGCCGTGTTCAACGCTTTCAGGATGGATTTACCCGCTTACCGGCAGCCGCAAGTTATGCCCGTTCCCCTGAGAGTGAACGCTTAGCACGACTGGGTGGCTGGTTAATGGCCAGTGAGCTGATAGCGCATGATATTGATTTAAGCTTTGCCCCGGTTCTTGATACGGGATTTTCCTGTCGGGCAATTGGCAACCGAGCTTTTGGTGAAGATGATGAGACGGTCATATCAATGAGTCGGGCCTATATTCAGGGGATGAAATCTGCCGGGATGGCGACAACGGGCAAACACTTTCCGGGACATGGTGGGGTGGTCGAAGATTCACATAAAGAAACACCGTACGATCATCGTGAAGATATTTTCGACACGGATATGCAGGTGTTCCGGCAGCATATTCAGGCTGATTTACTGGATGCGATTATGCCGGCTCATGTGATTTATTCTCATTACGATCAACAGCCTGCGAGCGGTTCGGCATTCTGGCTGAAGCAGGTTTTACGGCACAAACTCGGTTTTAATGGCATTATTTTTTCGGATGATTTGGCGATGGAAGGTGCCTCGATCATGGGCGATGCGGTTGCCCGTTCCCATCAGGCCTTGGCGGCAGGATGCGATATGTTATTACTGTGTAATGATCGGGATGCATCAGTCCGCGTGTTGGATCATTTACCGATCATGGCTGTATCCGGTGCTGAATCTCTGCAAAAACAGCGCGCGTTTAATCCGGCAGAACTGAAAGCAACCCCTCAGTGGAAACAGGCTGTGGCAGCGCTCAGACCACTGACGGAGGAGTAACCCGGTATGTTGTCTAACTGATTCCGAGCGTTTCTTTTAAGTTTTTCAGATAGCGCCTGCTAACCGGCACCGTATATCCCGAAATGGTCAGTACCTCAGCCAGACCATGCTCGAGTAGCTTGATCTCCTGAATGTTTTTCGGATGAATCAAATACTGACGGTGGCAGCGCAGCAGCGGGGTTTTTTCTTCCAGATGTTTCAATGTAAGCTGGCTGGTGGCTTTTTTGTCACTGGTTTGGACATGCACGCCAGCCAGATCACTACTGACAAACTCAACGGCCTGTATTGGGATAATCACAATCCGGTTGAGTCCGGTGCACGGGATCTGTTCCAGTGACTTCGGGATAATAGAAGAGATATCCTGTCGTTGTATATCTCGTTTTAACCGTTGCAGGGTTTTGCGTAACCGCTGCTCATCAATGGGTTTGAGCAGGTAATCAAATGCGTTATCTTCGAAGGCTTGGACAGCATATTGATCATAGGCTGTGACAAAAACAATTCTCGGCATGGTTTCTTGATCTAACATCGCCAGTAGGTCGATACCGGTGATCTGCGGCATTTGGATATCAAGAAAAACGACGTCCGGTTTGAGCTGGTTGATCTGTTTCAGCCCGTCAATGGCGTTGCCGGCCTGACCGATGATCTTCAACGTGTCATCTTCTTCAAGCAGTTGAATCAGTTCTTCTCTGGCATGTATTTCATCATCAATAATCAGTACTTGCATTCAGATAGTCTCTCAAAGATATTTCAAGTTAGGTTTGGGAGTAAAAACTGCATTTTTGTCGAGACATCCGGCTGGATGTCAGTTTGCAGTTGTGATGAATGACCAAAGTAATTGATCAGACGTTTTTCGACGATTTGCATACCAAGCCCCTGGATCGGATGGGGTGAAGCGCGGTAGAGCCCGGCATTATCTTCAACAACAATCAGGTGTCCGTGTGCTGTGGGTTGGTTATAAATACGTATTTTTCCTTGCCCGAGTAAATTAGAGGTGCCATGTTTAATCGCATTTTCCACTAAAGGCTGGAGTGTAAAGGTGGGTAGATGCCGCTCCATGAGTGACGGATCGATCTGAATCTCAATTTCAAGGCGATCACAAAAGCGGGCTTGTTCAATCCTCAAATAGGCATTTACGTGCGCCAGCTCTTCTGCAAGGGTGATGGTTTCAATATTCTGTTTTAAGTTACTGCGAAAGAAATGAGCCAGATGTTGAATCAGTTCGCGAGCCTGCCGGGGGTCGGTGCGAATGATCGCACTAATGGTATTCAATGCATTAAAGAGAAAATGAGGATTCACTTGCGCATGAAGGAGCTTGATCTCTGACTGAGACAACAATGTTTTCTTCTGTTGATATTCACCATGCAGGATCTGACTCGATAATAACTGTGCAATCCCTCCGGCCATTGACATATTGATCGATGAAAACAGTTTACGCTTCTGTTCATACAGTTTGATCGTGCCGATAACGCGATCATCAACGCGTAACGGAATGATCAGCGCAGACCCTAATTTACAGTCCGGCGACAGTGAGCATTGATAAGGACGCTCATATCCATCGAGATAGATAATTTCATTTTTCTCAATCGATTCCAGTGTTTTGGGCGATGAAATGGGAGTGTTGGGATGATGGTGATCATCACCGATGCCAATGAACGCAAGAATTTTTTCTCGATCGGTAATGGATACGGCGCCGACATTGGTTTCTTCATAGACGATTCGGGCGACCGGCCCGGCGGTTTTAGCCGTAAATTCATCGGACAGCAGCCCGACGGAACGTTCAGCAATGCGTAATGCCTTGCGGGAAAAGGTTGCAGAGTATTCTTCATAAATCGATTTTTTGTCTTTGAGAATACTCATAAACAGCGCGGCGCCGACAGAGTTGGCGATAATCATTGGCGCTGCAATGGTACTGACCAGTGAAAACGCTTGGTCATATGGTTTGGCAACCGATAAGATAATCAACATCTGAATCACTTCCGCGAATAGCGTGATCCCGAACACCACTCCCGGTTGAAACAGACGTTCCCGTTGGTATCTTCTCATCAGGTAGGTATGCAGTAACCCGCCGATGAGACCTTCAGTTGTGGTTGAAATCGCACAGGCTAAATCAGTAAAGCCGCCCAAGCTGTAACGATGAAGTCCACCAGTCAGGCCCACCGCAAAACCGACGACCGGCCCACCGAATAACCCGCCCATCACTGCACCGATAGCCCGGGTATTGGCGATAGCATCATCGATTTGTAAGCCAAAGTAAGTGCCCAGAATGCAAAACAGCGAAAAAAGCACATAAATGGACAACCTATGTTCCAGGCGGGAAGAAATATTCAGGAGTGGCAGAAACAGGGGCGTTTTACTGAGCATATAAGCAAGCACAAGATAAACGCACATTTGTTGCAGCAGGGAAAGAATCACATCCATGGTCAGACAAAATATCTTGTAAACTGTTTGCTTATTTTAGGGGAAGGCGTAGCAATAAAATACTAACCTGTCAGTGAATTGTGATGACGTGATGGCGTTGTTAGAATGTAAATAATTATTTACACTTAATGTTTTTATTTATTTACATTCACAAGTGGCGTTTTTGCTGGTAATTTAAGTTTTAAATGTGATTTAATTCTCTGAATAGAAAATGAAGTGTAAAATTATTTGTACAGGTGGCGACAATGAATGAACTCAATGATATTAATATAATTGACCAACAGGTTTTGATTACGCCGGAAGCACTGAAAGCGAAGCTGCCTCTGAGTGAAAATGCACAGCAATTCATTCATCAGTCCCGTCAGACGATTGCTGACATTATTCATAAACGGGATCACCGTTTACTGGTTGTTTGTGGCCCTTGTTCGATTCATGATCTGAGCGCAGCCAAAGAATATGCGCAACGTTTTAAAGCGTTAGCTGAAGCGGTGAGTGATCAACTGTATTTAGTCATGCGGGTTTATTTTGAAAAGCCACGGACAACCGTGGGCTGGAAAGGATTAATCAATGATCCGCATCTCGATGGTACATTCGATATTGAACACGGGCTGCATGTCGGCCGGCAATTATTGGTCGAGTTGGCAGAAATGGAAATCCCGCTTGCAACGGAAGCGCTTGATCCGATCAGTCCTCAATATCTTTCCGATACATTTAGCTGGGCAGCTATCGGAGCGAGAACGACGGAATCTCAGACTCACCGGGAAATGGCCAGCGGTCTATCGATGCCTATCGGGTTTAAAAATGGCACAGATGGTAGCTTATCTACGGCAATTAATGCGATGCAGGCTGCTTCATCGAGCCACCGTTTCATGGGGATTAACGCTGAAGGACAGGTCGCGTTATTGACGACTCAGGGGAATGCGAATGGGCATGTGATCCTGCGTGGTGGTAAGCAAACCAATTATGATTCAGTTTCTGTTGCTGAATGCGAAGCAGAAATGCACAATGCACAACTTGACCCGGCATTGATGGTAGACTGTAGTCACGCGAACTCTCGTAAGGACTTCAGACGTCAGCCACTAGTCGCTGAAGATGTGATCCATCAGATCCGTGAGGGAAATCGCTCGATTATCGGATTGATGATCGAAAGCCATATTCATGAAGGAAACCAATCCGCAGATTTGCCTCGTGAGGAAATGCAATACGGTGTCTCCATTACGGATGCATGTATCAGCTGGGAAGCGACTGAAACCTTGCTGTGTCGTGCACATCAGGATCTGGTTCCATTTTTAGAGAAACGTTTGCAAGATTAAAGAGGTTGTTCATGTCAGTTGAGCTCAACGCGTTACGAGATCAGATAGATGAAGTCGATCAGCAGATGATTAAACTGCTTGCCCGTCGTCTGGCGTTGGTTGAAAAAGTCGGTGAAGTGAAGAGTCAGCACGGTTTACCGATTTATGCCCCGGAACGTGAAGCCGCAATGCTGGCGGCACGCCGTGAAGAAGCTGAGAAGCAAGGTGTTCCGGCTCAACTGATTGAAGACATTCTACGCCGGACGATGCGTGAATCTTATGCTAGTGAGAAAGATGCCGGGTTTAAGTGTCTGAACCCAGAATTGCGTCCGATAGTGATTGTCGGTGGGCAAGGGCAGCTAGGCCGCTTGTTTGCCCGGATGTTCCGTTTGTCCGGTTATACGGTAAAAATATTGGGGCGTCAGGACTGGGAACATGCTGATGAGCTGTTGCAGGATGCGGGTATGGTTGTTGTGACTGTGCCGATTCATCTGACACTGGATGTCATCTCGAAACTCAACAATTTGCCTGAAGATTGTATTTTATGCGATCTGACCTCAATAAAATCTAAGCCGTTACAAGCGATGCTTGATGTTCATTCGGGGCCGGTTGTCGGATTGCACCCGATGTTTGGTCCGGATGTCCCCAGCCTTGCGAAGCAGGTTGTTGTTTATTGTGACGGGCGCGGAGCCGAGCATTATCAGTGGCTACTCCAGCAACTATCGATGTGGGGAGCCAGTCTATGTCAGCTCCGGGCTGAAGATCATGATCACGGGATGACGTTGATTCAGGCGTTGAGGCACTTTACATCTTATGTGTATGGCCTGCATTTATCGAAAGAAAACCCCGATTTGGCAAAACTGCTTCAGCTCAGTTCACCGATTTATCGTCTGGAGCTTGTGATGGTCGGGCGCTTGTTCGGCCAAGACCCGAATCTGTATGGTGATATCATCTTCTCCTCGGAAGAAAATACCGCTATGATTCGCCGCTTTTATCAGTGTTTTACCGAAGCGATGACGATCATCGATGAACAGGATAAGGCGCGATTTATCGAAAGCTTTGCTAAAACCAGTCAATGGTTTGGTGACTACTCGCAAAAATTTATGTCAGAGAGTCAGAGTTTACTCAAACATGCCAATGATGCGATTCATCGCGGGTAAATATTCAGTTGTATTATCGACGGAAAGTATAAAAAAGAGCGGGTTACCCGCTCTTTTTTACATTGTCAGCACGAATAAACCACTGCTTTTCGTTGTGGTTATTGTTAAGCCAGCTTATGTTTATATTGAATCAGGTGTGTCACTTTCATCACCCAAATCAGTCAGGTGTTCGAGTTCCCGGTGGAGCAGGGCGTCATCGCCAACATTTAGCTCAATCAGCCGTTTCAGGTGGGAAATACTTTCGACATCGATATAAGCAATACTTGCGTGCAAGATACTGTTTTCCAAACTGACAATATTTGCAGTCATTTGAATCGAGATATCACTTTCAGGGAGTGGGAATTCAATGTAAACCGGTTGGTGGGGATCGAGTCTCGGTTCACCAATGACGGAAAGCAGTATCCCGTGCAGTGATAAATCCTGAACCGTTGTTGCAATGTGGACTGACCCTTGAGTCAGTAAAGCCGGAGCCCGGTAGATAATCCGTGAAAATCGACGTTTTTCTGCCATATCTCTGCCTCTGTGTGGTAGAGGGGTGCCCGGTGTACGAAGGATACACCGCCATTTGTCTTTCCCGATAATAAAAAGGCCGCAAGTGGCGGCCTTTTACATCAACAGAAAACACTATTTCGCAATACGTTTGTATTTAATGCGATGTGGTTCTGCCGCTTGAGCACCCAGTGTCTGTTTTAGCCATTCTGAGTATTCAGTATAGTTACCTTCGTAGAAGTTGACTTGCCCTTCATCACGGTAATCAAGAATATGTGTCGCAATTCTGTCAAGGAACCAACGGTCATGCGAAATCACCATGGCACATCCCGGAAATTCGAGCAACGCTTCTTCCAGCGCCCGCAGTGTTTCCACATCGAGATCGTTGGTCGGTTCGTCAAGCAGTAAGACGTTACCGCCAGCTTTGAGCAGTTTTGCCAGATGGACGCGGTTCCGTTCACCTCCGGAGAGTTCTCCGATGACTTTTTGCTGATCGACACCTTTGAAATTGAAGCGCGAGCAGTAGGCACGAGCCGGAACCTCAAAGTTATTGATGCGGATAATGTCGGCGCCTTCGGAAATTTCCTGAAAAACAGTATTTTTATCGTTCATACTGTCACGGAACTGATCAACCGAAGCGAGCTTCACCGTATCACCGATGTCAATGGTGCCGGAGTCAGGCTGTTCTATACCGCTGAGCATCTTGAACAGGGTAGATTTACCTGCACCATTTGGACCAATGATACCCACAATCGCCCCTTTCGGCATGGTGAACGACAGATCATCAATTAACACTCTGCCATCGAATGACTTGGTGAGATTTTTCACTTCAATGACTTTTTCACCTAAACGTTCACCGGGCGGGATGAACAGTTCATTGGTTTCATTACGTTTTTGATGATCGCTGCTTTGCAACTCTTCAAAGCGAGCCATCCGGGCTTTTGATTTTGCCTGACGACCTTTTGGATTCTGACGAACCCATTCGAGTTCTTTCTCGATGGTTTTCTGACGGGCTTTTTCCTGAGCCGCTTCTTGCTTCAGACGGGCATCTTTCTGCTCCAGCCAAGAGGTATAATTCCCTTGCCATGGAATACCTTCACCACGGTCAAGCTCCAGAATCCAGCCCGCAGCATTATCCAAGAAGTAGCGGTCGTGGGTAATGGCTACCACGGTGCCACTGTAATCAACCAGAAAATGCTCCAGCCAAGCAACGGATTCGGCATCCAAGTGGTTGGTTGGTTCGTCTAATAGCAGCATGTCTGGTTTTTCCAGTAGCAAGCGGCAAATCGCGACCCGACGCCGTTCACCACCGGAAAGGTGACTAATTTTCGCATCCCATTCAGGCAGGCGAAGTGCATCTGCAGCACGCTCTAGCATGTTGTCAAGGTTGTGGCCATCTTTGGCCTGAATTAAGGCTTCCAGTTCTCCTTGCTCTTTGGCAAGTGCATCAAAATCTGCATCCGGTTCAGCGTAAGCTGCATAAACTGCGTCGAGACGCTCAAGGGCATTTTTTACATCAGAAACTGCTTCTTCAACAATTTCGCGGACGGTTTTGCTTTCATCCAGTACCGGTTCTTGTGGCAGATAACCGACATTTAGTCCGGGTTGAGGACGTGCTTCGCCATCAATGTCGGTATCAATACCAGCCATGATACGGAGCAGCGTTGATTTACCTGCGCCATTGAGACCCAGAACACCAATCTTGGCACCCGGGAAAAAGCTTAGAGAGATATCTTTCAGGATTTGTCTTTTCGGGGGCACGATTTTGCTCACCCGAGACATTGTATACACGTATTCAGCCATTGCCGATCGTTCCTAACTGTTACTCATAGACCAAAACCGTCATTTTATACTAATCAGATGACATTTGTTACTTGCAGACATTTTTTTCATCCAGACTTTGGGGGCGTCAGATGATTTGTGAAAAAATATGCAAATTGATGTTGTTTGAGATTTTTTGTTAATTTAGCCTCTCTCATGTAATAAATGAGGAAATTATGGCTAAAATGTTAAGAAATCGTTCTAGGGGAATCAGGCCGATTATATCGTTTATGAACGGGTTATGGCAGAAAGGTATATTGCCCATTGTATTTGGGGTTGTGCTCGGCTGTTTCTATATACCGAATAGTTTGGCGCAAAGCGACTTAACACTGGAACAACAGCGTCAGCTTTACGAGCAGGCTCAACTTTGGCTGGATCATCAAGATGTCGATAAATACCACCGTATCCGTGACCAGCTGCTTGATTACCCTTTAACACCTTATCTTGATTATCGCTCTATTTTAGTCAACATCGGTGATAAGCCGCCATTGGTTATCAAAAATTTCATCGACAGCCACCGCAACTTCCCATTTTCCGGACGAATCAGTGCGCCTTATATAGAGGCGTTGGCTCAGAAGAAGAAGTGGTCCGTTTTATTGACCTATCAACGTTCGCTTCCCAGACAAGAAAAATATCGTTGCTATTACTATACAGCGATGTGGCACACCGGCAGAAAAAGTGAAGCCTATCAGGGCGCTGAATCGCTATGGCTGAGCGGGGAAAGTGTCTCCGATGCGTGCGATTTTTTATTTTCTCAGTGGCGTCAGACGCGGTTTTTTACGGATCGACAGATTATTGAGCGAATGTTTCTTGCATTTGAACAACGCAGTTTCTCTCTGATGCAGTATCTCACTCGACAGTTAAAAACGGATCAATCACATGGACAGGCGCAACGATTGCTGGATGTCTATCGTGACCCGAAGCGGGTACTGGCACTGATCAATACCAATACATTAAGTGCTGATGATGCTAAAACGGTCGTGCTTGGTTTAAAAAAATGGGCCGCTGAGAAGCCGATTGCCGTGTATTCGCTGATCGCACAACATCAACTGACAGTGCTGAATACTGAAGCACTGAATCAGCTTTCTCTCTATGTCGCCAGACAATTACTGGATGAAGAACAAGCATCGGGGATTACTGAATGGCGGGATCAAGTCATTACAGAAAGCGGTGATGTCCAGTTAATCGAACAACGTATTCGTCAGGAAATCAGACAAGGGGACTGGCGTCATATTCATCGCTGGATTGGCTATTTACCCGAATCATTACAACAGTTGCCCAAATGGCAGTTCTGGCTTGGCCGCAGTGAGATCGAATCGGGTAATGAAGCCGAAGGTATCAATAAACTCGCTGCGCTCACCGAATTACGAAGTTTTTATGGGGTGGCGGCATCGGAGATTCTGCAACAGCCGTTTGTCTATCGCACGACGACACTGAACTACAACCCTGATTTGATTGAACCTTATCAGAAAGCGCTGATTCGGATTGAGGAGTTGATTGAGCGAGGGAAAATTGCGGCTTCTAAAAGCGAGTGGCGTTGGCTGCTGCAGCGTGTTTCAGTAGAAGAGCGTGCAATGCTGGCACGTTATGCCGCAACAGCGCACTGGTATCATCTGGCTGTCGTCGCTTCGATTCAGGCCAAGCTGTGGGCCAATCTGGATCTGCGTTTTCCCAGAGCTTATCTGAAATGGTTTGAATTTTTTGGCAATAAAAACAATGTTGATCCGATCTCATTGATGTCTTTAGCAAGACAGGAAAGTGCGATGGATATTGAAGCGCACTCTCCGGTGGGAGCCAAGGGATTGATGCAAATTATGCCATCTACCGCCCGGCATGTTGCCAAAAAATACCGACTGCAGTACCACAATGCCAATGATCTGTTTAATGTGGAAAAAAATATTGAGCTGGGTAGTCAGTATCTTCATGAATTGCTGACCCGATATGACGGGAACCGGATTCTGGCTTTTGCTGCATACAATGCAGGGCCATACCGGGTTGATCAATGGTTAGAAGATTCGGATGGTGGGCTGGATGTGTATCGGTTCATCGAGTCGATCCCTTTCCATGAAACCAGAGGCTATGTGCAAAATGTCTTGATGTTCGAAAACTACTACCGGTATTTGATGGGAGTGGAAGGTAATTTTTTACAGCATACCGAAGTGGAGACAAAATATTGATTCCATTGGGCGATAAAACGACTACAATGGATGAGTGTATCAATCAACGAGTACAGTCATGTTACAGCAACCGAAATTTACTGACTGGCAGTCTTTATTGGAGCTGCTGAGAGAAGCATCGGAACAAGATCGTCTGGCAATGGTGTTGACGATGATGATGACTTCAGATGAGCGGGAAGCGTTGGTTTCCAGAATCAATATATTTTATGAGCTACTCAAAGGTGATATGTCTCAGCGGCAGATTAGTCAAATGCTGGGAGTGGGCGTTGCAACGATCACCAGAGGTTCGAATGAACTGAAATCATGTTCTGAAGACAATAAAGCAGCCTTGACGGAACTGCTGCTTGGAAAAAATTAATTCCCCTTTCGATCAGCCGGTTGAGTTTGACGGTGAACATACGGTCAACCTCAGCCGGCTTGATTTTTGGCTTCCCGATATTGCGTTGTTAACCGATACCTCCCTGAGTCAGTTTCTGCGGGGCGAGTAGTTTTTCCAATTCTTCTCTACTCAGATCGGTTTCTTCAACTGCGACATCAATAATTGCTCGCTGTTGTTGATAAGCTTGTTTGGCGATTTTGGCCGCTTTTGAATATCCGATAACGGGATTGAGCGCAGTGACTAAAATCGGATTCTTCGCCAAGGCAACATCCAGATTGTCCTGACGCACTGTAAATGTTGCAATGGCTTTATCGGCTAATGCTGTAGCGCTGTTGGCCAGCAGTTCGATACTTTCCAGAATATTATGAGCAATGACAGGTAACATCACGTTGAGCTGAAAGTTGCCGGACTGTCCGGCAATGGTAATGGTTGCATCATTACCAATCACTTGAGCTGCGGCCATTGCCGTTGCTTCCGGAATGACAGGATTAACCTTGCCGGGCATGATCGATGAGCCGGGTTGTAGTCCTTGGAGCTCTATTTCCCCTAATCCGGCAAGCGGACCTGAATTCATCCAGCGCAGATCATTTGAAATTTTCATCAGAGCGACGGCTGTGGTTTTTAATTGGCCTGATAGGGCGACAATGGCATCCTGACTACTGAGATTGAAAAAGAAGTTGTCACTGCTGGTGAACTGGATCCCGGTTTTTTGAGACAAGTGTTCAACAAAGGCTGCGGCAAACCGAGGGTCTGCATTGATGCCAGTCCCGACGGCTGTCCCACCTTGTCCTAAAGCTTTGACTGACGTCAGACTATGCTCAATTCCCTGCATCGCATGTTGAATTTGATGAGCCCAGCCGCTGAGTTCCTGAGCAAATGTAATCGGCATTGCATCCATCAAGTGGGTACGTCCTGTTTTGACGCAATGGCCCACTTCGCTACTTTTCTGCTTGAGAGTTTCAACCAGGTGACGCAACGCAGGCAGTAGTTGTTGCTCGATAGACAAGGTACTGCTGACTTGAATGGCTGTCGGAACCACATCGTTGCTGCTTTGCCCCATATTGACATGATCATTCGGATGTATCTGGTCATCGAGAATCCGGGATGCGAGTGTCGCAATGACCTCATTGGCATTCATATTTGAACTTGTTCCGGAGCCGGTTTGAAAAATATCAATAGGAAATTGTTCTAGGTGCTGTCCGTCAATAATTTGTTGGGATGCGAGTTGAATTGCTTTGGCAATATCATCTTCCAGTAAGCCCAATTGAACATTGGTTTGTGCTGCTGCTTGTTTGATATAGGCTAAAGCCTGAATAAACCCGTCTGGCATTGGTCTTTTACTGATGGAAAAATTATTCACAGCGCGTTGTGTTTGTGCCTGATAGAGGGCATCCGCAGGAACCTGCACTTCTCCCATACTGTCGGCTTCAGTTCTGAATGTTTGTTTCATGAGTGCGCTCCTATGATTTATTAATCGAGTATGGTCTGAATCATTCTTAACTGTTGTTGTAGTTCCATAAGTTTAACATCGCCATTATCGAGCTGGTGGTAATAGCGTTTGAGCGTAAGCAGTGGGATATGGATTGAATCGAGACAGATGCGGCGGAAAATTCGACTGTTGGCGGGATTTTGAATGGCGTCCAGAAGATGAAAAAAAATCTGACGGAGAAACAATTCATGGAGTAACGAGTTTTCATGATGTGTCTCGGGACGATAAAGTGACGCGAGCAGCAGACCACTCTGAATATATTCCTGAATAATCTCAGGCTCGCTTCCCAGAGGCTGGTTATCGTGAATGAACCGATCCTGAGCTTTGAAAAAAGCGTTATATAAAATCTCTTCTCGATGCATAGTCTCACCTCTCAGTATAATGATAATTATTATCATTATACCGGTTCGAATGCAAGTTGGTGCGGTTGGTTAATTTGAAGTGAGAGTCAGGTTATCAGGATAAAGTGTTGGATTGATGAACGGAACCAGCGCCAGAATCAAAGCCTGATGATAAACCGAACCACGAGTAAGAAGGTGGTTGGTCAGTAAGCCGATCGCACCGCCCTGCTGTTTGATATTGGTTGTCTGAAACAGGTGATCCATAACGCTACCGAGTTCAGTTTCACGATTTAACTGCGTGACGACTTTCGGAGGAAGCGGCAGGCTGGAAGAGCGGGATTCGCCTCTTTTCTGTCCAGATTCGATAACCATCCATGCATAAGTAAATTGTCCTTCTACACCTGCTTCCAAACCCACATAGAAATCCGCATCCGGTATTTTCTTGCGGGCGTTGGAAACACGGTTTAATGCGCCTAAACGTGTTTCTGAGTCACTCATCGGTTGTTCCGGGACATGACTGGGAACAGAAATACCGCTTACATCTGCCTGGAGTGTCGGGAATACTTCTTGGAAGGCATTCTTTACCGCATTAATTTTAACTGGATTGAGTGATGCGACAATAATTCGGGCCATCATTGTGTTCCTTTTGATTGTTCTGCGAGTGTTTTCAGTTCAGTGATCGACAGTGGTTTACCGAAATAATAGCCCTGTAAATAATCACATTGGTATGCCTGCAGCCATTGATACATGCTTTCCGTTTCGATCCCTTCAGCCGTGACTGCCATATTCTGAGAATGGCACAGGTCAATCAATGGTTTCACGACCTGATGTTTTTCCGTGGCAATTAGGGTATCAAGAAACTGACGATCTAATTTGATTTTTTGGACTGGGTATTGAACTAACTGTGAAAGCGATGTGTATCCGGAACCAAAGTCATCAATCGTCAGGCCAAATCCAAGCTTCGATAATTCGTGTAATAGTGGAAAACTCTGAGATTCGGCGGCAAATGTTTCAGTAATTTCAAACTCTACCAAATGAACAGGGATCTGATAAGTGGTCGCAAGTGCTTCAATATATTCTGCCAGTTTTAAGGAGTTCAGTTCTGCGGATGACAGGTTGATTGCAATTTTTTTCGGTTCATCCTGAAGGTTTTGTAGTGTTGCGAATTCTTCAAAGGCCTTGCGGATGACCCAACGATCGATATCACCGAATAATCCGGTTTGCTCTGCTATTGGAATGAACTCATCGGGAGAGATCTCGCCCAACTTAACGGATTCCCAGCGCAGTAACACTTCAAATCCCATGATGGTTGTTCCGGAGCCGGTAAAATAGGGTTGATAAACCAAACTAAACTCATGATCGAAAGAACCGTTTCGGAGTGCCCGCTCAATGTTCACCCGACGTCTGACAACTTTATCGAGTGCTTTTGAGTAATGTGCTATCTGGTTTTTGCCTGCATTTTTTGCCTGATACATCGCGGTATCAGCGTTGGAGAGGAGTTTCTCAATATGTTGACCATCTTCCGGGAAGGTCGCAATGCCGATACTGGCTGTAATCGGGAAGTGCCCTATGGGTGACTGTGCCCGATTTTGTATTGGTTCTAATAGTTTCCGGGCAAATTCATCAGCGACTTTAAGTTGCTGAGTGGATGAATGAAGCAGAATGGCAAATTCATCTCCGGAAAGCCGGGCGGCCAGACACTGTACGTCATAGGTCTGATTAAAATCTTGGCATAATGTTTCGATGTGATTTGCAAAGTTAATCAGTAGTGAGTCCCCGATTTGATGTCCATATTTATCATTGACGTATTTAAAGTTATCTAAATCAATATAGAGAGCCCAGATATCTGTTCGTGCCTGAGAAAGAATCGCTTTGGCATGACGTTGAAACTGGTGACGGTTCGCCAGATTAGTGAGGTGATCGTTTTCGGCCAATAACTTGGTTTGCTGGTAGGTTTTCTCCAGTTCGGTATACATGACATAAAATCTTGATGATAAACGTCCGATCTCATCATTGCTCGACAGCACTTCAATATTTTTACGCTGATTGTTTTCAACTTCCTGTAATTGATGATCCAGTCGGGTGATTGGATTAATCACATGTCGATATAGCAGGAGCAATAGCAGGATAACTGTAAAAAGTGCTGAGACATTAAACGCTAAAATTAACGCTTTCTGGATAGCATTGAGCTGTTGATTCAGAATCAATGGTGCCGGATCCAGTGTTGCGAACCAGCCGGGCTGAAGTTCAACTGTTTGGACAAGTTCTTGTTTTTCAGAGGTTGTATTCTTCGCAGAGTGGTCGGTGAAAAAAATGGTGGTTTGGTTATCGTATTCCAGATTTTTTTTCAGATGATTGAAACGATCAAGCGTTGCATAAACCAGAACGAAAAAGATCTCATTCTGGTTATAACTCAGCGGTGTTTGCAGCGTTTTCGTATCTAAAACATCATAACGAACTAAGACACCTTCTCCGGATGAATTTTCAGTGTAGCCAACATACTTTAGTTTTTTGGTTTGTCGGTATACTTGCTCGGTGTAGTTTAGAATTTTGGGATCTATCTGGGCAAATGGGTCATGACTTCTGTCAGCATAGTAAAGAACCTTGTGTTGGCTATTCAGAATCGATAACGCGACAAACTGTTGTTGCTTGGGTTGAAGTGCATAAATGGTGTCATTCAGGTTATCAACCAGCTCAAGTTCTCGGAACGGATTCTGTTCATGGTGAATATAATGGCGAATAATATCGCTTTTAGCCAATGTGTAGGCATAACTACTAACCAGTGTATTCGTTTGACGATAATAACCTGCTAGTTTTTCCATGTTGAGTTGTAGGTAACTATCAGTCCGTTTAATGAGTGCATCTTTTTGCATCACATAAATAATGTAAGTCGATGCAGCAGCACCCATTAAAATAACAGGTGCGATGAGTAATAATATTCTATGGCTGAGCTTCATGCTGATTAATTAGGCTATTAATGATTTTAGATCGTATATTTAAATTCAAGGGTGAAAGTTCCGTATCAATAATGACATTCTTCATATTTCCGATTGGTGGAAAAACACTCTTATCATGAATAAAACTTGCCGGAAGTTGTTTGAGTGCTGCCATATTTGGTGTTGCCGCTCCGATATCCAGGGCATTTTTAGCTGCGACATCCGGTTGCATCAGGTAATTCAAGAAATCTTTTGCTGCCTTTTTATTGACTGAATTACTATTGATTGCCATACAGTCAACCCAAATAAATATCGGTCCGTCAGGGGTGATAAAATGCCAATTGTCATTGTGAAAATACCGATTGAGTGAATATTGATCGCCACTATATCCCAATGCCATGTACAGGTTATTATTATCTTTGTGGCTTCGTACGTAGCTTAGTGCATATTCATAAGTAATAATATTGGCGTTAAAACGTTCCATTGCATGATAAGCGGCTCTCAACTCAGGTAAGGCATCCGTTATCGGGGATAGGTGTTGTGCATACAGGAAAGGTAACAATGTTTCGACGCTGTCTTGTATCATACCGATATGCCCTTTGACCGCTGGGGGGGGATTCATGAATTCAGACCATGTGCGCGGAGGGGAAACGATTTTATTTTTTCTGTAGACAATCCCAACACTTCCCCAAAAATAGGGAATGGCGTGTGTCCCGCAAACTTGATTCCAACGGGGGTCGATATATTGACGGTTTTCTAGTGATGAGAGATCCTCAAAAGCATCCTGACGGGCAAAAATTTGAGCAGAAACATTATCTAAAACAATAATATCAAAAGGAAGCTGAAAACTTTTCAGCATGAGCAGACTTCGCTCATCATCATTATCGAAATGAAATTGATGTAAAGGGATATTAAAATATTTATTCCACTCTGATATGACATGTTTTGACAGCGTGTCTTCCCACAGATAAATATTAAGTTCTGAAGCTCTGGCTGTTAAGGGGATAGCAGCAAAGATAATGATCAGTATTCTAACCAGTTTTTTAAACATCATATATGTGTTTGAACCTGACGTATGCCGAACCTGAAAATAGGGTAGATGCTATTTGCTACTTTATCCTATATTTCAGATAACAATACGACGAAAGACTAAGTTTGGGTGAGAGCATTCATTGGTACCCACGGATTCTATGTTGCCGATGCCGTATTGTCAGCTGTATCAAATGTTGAAATCACCAGTTTCTCAATATTGTTCCACTTGCGTCGGTTTTACATTTTCAATCGGATAACACCCCAGCACTTTGAGGAATTTCGTTAACCGGGTTAATTCTTCTAAGGCTTTTTGCATTTCGGCCGACGCTAAATGAGCCGCTAAGTCAACATAGAACATCTCTTCCCAAGGGTTTCCCATCACCGGTCTTGATTCAAGTTTAGTCATATTAATTCCCAGTTTTTGCAACACATGCAGTGTTGAAACCAGAGCACCGGCTTCCTGGGATGTTGCCATAATCAGTGTTGTTTTGGCGGGAATTTGTAAGGAAACTTCGACGGGTTTCCGAGCCACAATAATAAAGCGAGTATAGTTCTCGGTTTGATTAGCGATATTGGTTTTGATGGGTTGTAAGCCGTAAAGTTTTCCGCTTGAAGCATTACCGATCGCGACGATATCATGGCGGTTCATCTCTTTGACTTTCTGCATCGCATCCGCGGTACTGATGCAGGATTCCAGAGTGACATGACGCATATACCCTAAAAATTCACTGCACTGTTGTAGGGGTTGTGGGTGAGAGTAAAGCACCCGAATATCTTCCAGAGAAATATCTTGTGTTGCCAGCAGGCAGTGTTCTATCGGTAGTGTTAATTCTCCGACAATATGTAATGTTGTGCGTTGCAGCAGATCATACACTTCGTTAATTGAGCCTGAGCTGGTATTTTCAATCGGTAATACGCCGTAATCTGCGTGTCCTGATTCAACCGATTTGGTGACATCTTTGAACTGCTCGCTATTCATTTCAATCAGTTCGACATTTTTCCGGCTAAAATATTCACGAGTTGCCAAATGTGAGTAGGAGCCTTTCGCTCCCAGAAAAGCAACGCGGGAAGTCGGTTTTCTGTGCACCGGGTTGGCTAAATTCTGTAAATAGTTTTGTTGCAGTAAGACGGAATCTTCAATAATGGTGTAAAACACTTTAGTAATATAGGGAGCATCTAACTGGTATTTTTCTTTACCATTATTAATCAGTTTAACCAGTAATTGTTGTTCTCTGTCGGCATCGCGCACAGGTTTGGCGGTTTCCACCTTGCTTTTTGCCACTTCAATACTTAATTTACGGCGTTCTGAGAGTAACTGAAGTAACTGATCGTCTAACTCGTTCAGTCTTAAGCGAATATCCTGCAAAGAGTACTTCTGAGACGTCATAATATTTCCTCATAAGAAAAGACCTCCGCACAGAAAGGAGGCCTCCATTTGTTATTTTATATGCGCAATGATTGTCATTTTGATTCGGAGTTTCGGCGCTGATTCATAGGATGAATCTAAAATCGAAAATGGTCATGAGTCACACAATAAGCAAGGTCTTATAAGGCGTCAAGCAAAAAAACAGCGCTGAATCAGCGCTGTCAGAGATGATGAATATTTCCTGTTTACAAGGTCGTAGATGGGTCAATTTTATCTTTATCGGTGCGTCTGGCCTCAGGTTTGTGTCTCAGCTTATTGAGCTGACGTTCCAGCTTTTGCTCAACTTCATTCACCGCGATATAAAGATCCTCGTGTGTGGCCGAGGCAACCAGTTGCCCTTTAGGAATAGAAATGACAGCCTCAAATTTTTTCTTTTTATCCGGCTCTTCTTGGAAAGTGGTTTGACAGCCAATGATATCTACTTGCCATTTTTCCAGTTTTTTGATTTTCCCTTCGATATGCTCGCGGATTGCAGAGGTGACTTCAATATTCTTACCGATAATGTTTACATTCATAGGTGATTCCTCTGTTGCTATCCCATCTGGATTACTTTCAGGTTACCTGTTTGATATGGAAAAAATGTGACGAATGTCACTTAAATGAATGGCAAATTCTGACGTCGAACCAAACGTGATCTGTCGCAAAGAGTCATCGCGAGAAAGTGAAAAAAGAGTTGAGAATATTTTACGGCACGGTAGATTAGAAGAAGGTTGAACTGAAAAATATTTGTTTTTTAGTGGCTTATCTCAGCCTGTTAAAAAGCACCAGATTAAAAAGTATCCAGAGATACAACTCAGATAACTTATCTTATGCCTTCCGCCCTAAATCGTCTTGCTCCTCTCAAGATGAGAAGAGCAATCCGTCAGTATATTAAGTCGTAATTATTCGATAGGGTTTAATTGGATGAGTGTTTTCGTCCGATTTACAGCCTCGGTTAACCCTAACTGTTGGTAAGCTTTTAATTGTATTTGTAGCGATTGTCTCGCAGCTTCAGTATCCGGGAAGGTTTTCTGCAATTCCTGACAACGTTTGATTGCTGCGATCCATGCTTCTCTTCTCAAATAAAAATCTGCTGTTGCTAAGTCGTAATTGGCCAGTCTGTTTTTGAGGGCCAGAAGCCGTTGATGGGCATCTTTGGCATAAGGGCTGTTTGGATAGCGCTCAAGTAATTTCTTAAAATCGGCAAAAGCTTCTTTTGCAGGCTCAGGATCGCGATCCGAACGATCAATATTAAACAGATCCTGCATAAAGTTTGTATCTTGGGCGATGTTAGTTAAGCCCCGCATATACAGCACCCAGTCGATTTTATCGTGAGTCGGATTTAAACGCATAAACCGATCGATCGTTGCCAGACTCATGGCGAGCTGATCACTTTTATAATAAGCGTAGATCAGATCAAGCTGAACCTGTTTGGAATACGCACCGAACGGGTAACGTGAGTCCATGGCTTCCAATTTTTCAATTGCATTGGTCCAGTTACCACTTTGCAAAGAGACTTTGGCTTCTGAATAGAGCTGTGAAGGGGGAATATCGGGAACAACATGTTCACTGCTGGAGCATCCCGCGAGAAGTGTCAGCGCAAGTAGACCTGATAAAGCTTGGTATTTCATGTCAGAAGTGGCTTCCTTTAATTCAAAATAGTTCAGTGAAAGTTCTCTTTGTAAAAGGTTACGTTACTTTCTCTGTGGTAACAGATACAATAGTGCATCATTTTATCCATACTAGGGACTATTAGTCTCCTTGTTTTTTAAAAAGTTCGATATGGCTCAGCAGATTGAATTAAAGAGTACCGTAAGAGATAGTCAGTTAGGACAACGCCTTGATCAGGCGATTGCTGAACTGTTTTCTGATTTTTCCCGTTCTCGTCTTAAAGAATGGTTACTTGCCGGCAAAGTGGTGGTCGATGGCGAGGTTGTGATTAAACCGCGTCAGAAAGTCATGGGAGGGGAAGAAATTATCCTTCACGCTGAACTGGAAGACGAAGAACGCTGGTTGCCTCAGGATATTGCCTTGGATATTGTCTATGAAGATGATGATATTCTGGTGATCAACAAACCTCGTGATTTTGTGGTTCATCCCGGTGCCGGGACGCCTGATGGTACGGTATTGAATGCATTACTGCATCACTATCCACAAATTGCGGAAGTGCCGCGAGCGGGGATTGTCCACCGTTTGGACAAAGATACCACCGGTTTGATGGTGGTGGCGAAGACGGTTCCGGCGCAAACGCGTTTAGTCCGAGCGCTTCAGAAACGCAAAATTACCCGGGAATATGAAGCGATTGCAATTGGCACGATGACCGCTGGTGGTCTGGTTGATCAACCGATTGGACGACATCCGACCAAACGGACATTAATGGCAGTGTCACCAATGGGAAAACCGGCAGTAACACATTACCGGGTTGCAGAACATTTCCGTGAACATACGCGGATTAGATTACGTCTGGAAACCGGCCGAACTCACCAAATCCGGGTGCATATGGCATCGATTCAGCATCCGTTGTTGGGTGATATTGCTTATGGCGGACGGGTCAAAATTCCCAAAGGCGCGGATGACGATGTGGTGGCGTTGATCAGAAACTTTGATCGTCAGGCGCTACACGCGGTGATGCTGCGGTTTGAACATCCGATCACAGGAGAAGAGCTGGAATTTCATGCTCCGGTTCCTGAAGACATGGTAATTCTGACCGAAGCATTACGTGATGATATCAACAAATATGGCAAAGATGAGTATTCATCATGATTATCCCCGACTGGCAACATCCTCAAAATATTCAGGCGGTGTTTTCGACGCGCCAACGCGGTATTTCTACAGGGAAATATCAAAGTTTGAATTTGGGGATGCATGTCGGAGACTTACCGGAGCATGTTGCTGAAAATCGTCAACGGATCATTGCGTCTGCACAAATGCCTTCGGCACCGGTATGGATGAATCAAACCCATTCAACGCGAGTGCTAGAGATTGATTATCCTACGCCCGATGTTGTGGAGGCCGATGGGATTTTTACCCGGACGCCCGGGGTTGTTTGTGCCGTGATGACCGCAGATTGTCTGCCGATTTTGATGACCAATGCATCAGGGACTGAAGTGGCAGCGGTTCATGCTGGCTGGCGAGGGTTGGCGAACGGTATTCTTGAAGAAGCCGTTGCCTGCTTCTCCGGGGAAATTATGGTATGGCTGGGACCCGCGATAGGGAAAACCGCTTTTGAAGTCGGTGATGATGTCGTTAGTGCATTTACCCGAGTTGATCCAATGGCAGAGCAAGCATTTGAGCCCCGTCAGCAAGCAGGGAAATGGTTCGCAGATTTGGTGCAATTGGCACATCAACGTCTGAACCGAGCTGGTGTGAAACAGGTGTTCTCCAGTGGTTTATGTACATACAGTGATGCACACAACTTCTTTTCTTTCCGACGTGATGGTGTCACCGGAAGACAAGCTTCATTTATTTGGATCAAATAACCATCCTTTTGTGGTGGTAATTTGACCATGTCCCCTTGAAAAAACGATCCGGCGTATCCATTTTTCTATCAGTGAATTTTATTGCTCCGTAGAAAGCAGGAGATAGATATGCGCCTTGATCGGTTTACCAGCAAATTTCAAATTGCTATTTCTGATGCCCAGTCACTTGCACTCGGGCGTGATCATCAATATATAGAACCCGTCCATTTGATGGTGGCTTTGCTCGATCAAAATGGCAGCCCGATTCGCCCCCTGTTGACCATGCTAGATGTGGATGTCATGCATTTACGCTCCAAACTGGGAGAAATGCTTGACCGACTGCCTAAAGTGAGTGGTATTGGTGGCGAAGTTCAATTGTCGAATACGATGGGCACACTCTTGAACATGTGTGACAAGATTGCCCAGAAACGGCAAGATGCTTATATCTCTTCCGAAATTTTTCTTCTTGCTGCTTTAGAAGACAAAGGGCCGCTCGGGCAATTACTCAAAGAAATTGGTTTAACGGACAAAAAAGTCTCAGACGCAATCGAAAAAATTCGTGGCGGGCAGAAAATTAATGACCCGAATGCGGAAGAGCTACGTCAGGCACTTGAGAAATATACTATTGATCTCACCGAGCGTGCGGAACAGGGCAAACTGGATCCCGTCATTGGCCGCGATGATGAGATCAGACGGACGATTCAGGTTCTTCAACGTCGGACCAAGAATAACCCGGTGATTATTGGTGAACCCGGTGTGGGTAAAACCGCGATTGTTGAA
>NZ_FULE01000007.1 GCF_900163965.1 Vibrio ruber DSM 16370 | reverse complement strand
TAACCTGCCCATCCAGTGAGGCATATTTTCTGATTAGGCGGGCAAGACTTTTTGGATCTCATTTGGGCGCGATACATAGAGTATCAAACTGACGCCGGATATATGTTTAAGGCCGCGTTTCATTTTCAGGAACAACCGTCGATGGTGAATTTATGAGATGAATAAATACATTGAGGAAGTCTGAAAAATACTTTGATTTAGATGGAGTGACCATATATGGTTACTCTTGCATCTCTGCAAGAGTAACTGGCGCACAAAACACCGATGTCTCTGAAACCGAAAAATTTAATTGTGCGTCACATCCAAATGCCAAAAGCTACGAATCAAAATACAACACTCAATCCCCGATTCTCCCCCGACAAACCTGTTCGGTTAATGCCTGCAACCGCTGCACCTCTGCCACCAAATAATTCAACTCTTCTTCAGTGATTTCGTAGTGCGCTGAATAACGCGCATCAACATACGCCCGTTGCAGACGCCGAAAACTACGGCGATGGAATTTGTTGTCCATCGGGAAAATCTCAGCAAAGGCCGGATCAATCTGTGCGCACAGATTACCGAGTTTCTCGATATTGTGAGACTTCGGCAGGTAGTTGGTACAAGTGAGTAATGTACAGGCAAAGAGTTTTTCTGTGACTTGATGAAGCGTAAAAGCGGCATCGTGAATCATTGATTTTTCAAACGCGAAATGAAACATTTTTAATCCGCTACATGAACGCTTAAACCAGTGTTCATAATGCTTACGGGCAATCTCTCGCAGCTCTTCCTCAGTCAAATCACCCGGCTCCGCCAACGGTTTCGGTGTCGCGGCAAACAGTTCAATGCCCTCTTCGCGGATATCCTTAAAGAAATAGTGACCCTGTTGCAAGCGCTCGTTCACTTCCTTTAAATCGTGGACAATCAAACCCAACGGGGCCGATTTCACTTTGCGATCAATTTGCTCTTCGGCCCTCTGCCAGACTACATAATCCTCCACCAAGGCGGCTTTATTAACGATCACCAGAATATCGTAATCACTAATATAACCATTGACCGGATCCTTGACCCAACTGCCTTTGGCATGGCTGCCGAACAGAATAATTTTCAGAATGCGGAACTCACGCTTACTGCCCTGTTTGCCTTGCAGGTAATCTTCCAGTGTATCGCGCAGAATCGTTGAGATATCCGCCAGCTCACGCTGTTTATATTCGGGCAGATGATCGAGAGATGTTTTCATAATCGCAGTATTGGGGCTCGTTGTGGATGAATAGCGCTAGCATAAAAGAAGCGGCTGACAAAGAACACCATCACCACTCGTTTTACATTGTTCATTGAGAGAAAATGCGATTCAATTCAAAGGAGTAGCTATTCGTATTTATCTTGAGCCATGTCTAGCCAGAGGCTGGGAAGGTAAAATATCATCAAAAATTCAATTATTGGGAGAAGCACTGAAGCGAACGTCTGCAATCTTATCTGGATCACTATTATCGATAGAGAAAGTTATTCTGTAAAATTCACGGTTGTACCTTAACCAGCCCTTTTTTATTAAACCGGGAAGCTTCTTCGCTTTCCCTATCTCATCTGGCTCTCCTAATGTGTTAAGCACATCATGAATCACAGTAGATTGATTAAAAAAGGTTAACTCTGCCGCAATATAGCGAACACAAACAGCACTATCAGGCGATAATGAAAAAATCAGCGTCTTCAATCGATAATCACGATCAAAAATCATGTTCACATGACCGTCACAACAAACAATGTCATGTCTTTCATCTAACACTTCATCAAACTGAGGAACGTTTCCACCGATTACAGTCATGAACGACGAATCATGCACAAGTTCTTGATAAGTTT
Organism: Vibrio ruber DSM 16370; assembly: GCF_900163965.1. Classification (GTDB taxonomy): domain Bacteria; phylum Pseudomonadota; class Gammaproteobacteria; order Enterobacterales; family Vibrionaceae; genus Vibrio; species Vibrio ruber. The sequence continues at coordinate 43,489 of NZ_FULE01000007.1, read as the reverse complement.
GATTGAGCCACTGAGTTGGTTTAGTCATATAACCCCGCTTCTTTGTTTAATCTATGCAGTTTATCAAATGTATTATCAATATCGTTCTTACTGTATCCATGTTGCGCTAAGCAACCACGAATTGCCTTCATATCTTTGTTAGCTGCTGCCTCTAAATCTAAAGCATCAAGTGAGCTTTGCTTATCAGTATTTCGTCCTCCATAGGTACGGGAACATTTTCTATGAATCTCATTCGGAATGGCAAGCCCATTTGTAGCGTTTTTTAAAGCCCGGATTTCAGCGGCTGTTAAATCCTCACCATCGCTTGAAGCCCACTTTTCAATCGCCTTAAATGAAGGAATATGATCAATATCCATCCCATCTTTCGCACTTCTTGCCGCCAGCTCGCCATAAGTCCCAACTTCTAACGGTTTTACTTTTGGCTTATCCGTTTTCTGATACACCACATACAACGGTGGTAACCCAGTCTCTGCCGGAAAGGTCAGAATATAGTCTTGCAGATCCGCATCAGTAATTGGCGTAATGTAGGTATTATCAAACTCTTGACCTTGCTCCGCTTCCGGATGGATCCAGATATCAAACTTTTCCATCTCCGGGATAGGATTGACAAGGATCGGTTTACCGCCAAAATCACCACTGATCGGCACCCATTCAATAGTGATATCCGGCTCTAACTCGACGACAAACCGCTCACCAACCTGTTTTACTTCACGCTTAGGGATATTCGTCCCATTGACGTGATAGCCGTAAATTCGCCCTTCCGTATTGAAACCCAAGCGAATATTGGTTTCAACCATATCTTTATTGAGCATATCGGCTGCACTATAGAGCGTACTGTCCGCTAATTTGTTCGGCACAAATGCAGCCAGAATGCCAGCTCGCCCGACGATTTTCATCGCCATTCCCGGCAGTTCTGCCAGCGCTGCACCGCCAATACGCGTTAAAAAGGCTTCTCCAGATGCTGCACTTACCCCTTGCCCGACGGCCAGTGTATAAGCTGCATAATCCCCCAGCGCAGAAAGCGACTCTCTTTGTGTACCGATGTCACACGTACCGCTCGGCACTCGCGCAGATTTGGCGAAACGGGAGGGTTTGACGGGCGGTTTGTTAAATACGTTCTGCCATGCGGATGAAGGCAGTGGGATTTTATCCAGCTCCCGTAGTCGCTCCTGACGCTGCTTGTTCAGACGTTCTGCTAAAGTGAGTTTCACAGGTTCACGCTCGACATAAGGCTCGGTAGAAACAGAAGCGTTAACGCTGCCGGAATAAGATGAACCGATGCCATGATTGACCAGTTCAACTCTGGCGGTATAAGCCTTGAAGGCTAATGAATCGAGATGAGGCTCAACCCCGGGATTGACTCGCCAATATTGATTGCCCCATTCATCCCGATCCCGAATCAGCAACGGAACCGATGGCACATCAGTGAGTAACACTTGATGACCGTAGTGAAGTTGTTCAAGAAAATCAGCAAAGCGCATTCCGGCAGGCATGACAGATTTCATCTCTGACTCACTTAAAGAGGCAAAATCCCCTTCAACTTGAGCAAATTCATAACGCATCAGGTTGTAGATTTGAGTGGTTTGATAGTTCATTGACGTTGTTGACTGAGCCGTGATTGTTTTATCGATGGATGCTTATTGATAAAATTATTTTCATATGAATTAACAATTATACTCAAATGGATTTATAAAACATGTTTAAATTTGGGGGTTTTGATGAGGAGTGGTTATTTTTGGAATGGGAGTAACAGGGAAGCTCGCTTGAGATGATTAAATCGCGGTTTGGTGTGACCAATAGTAAATCTGTTGGTTTGGTGCGCAATCCCGTTCCTCGCTCTCATTGCCATCTCCGACTGCGCCCCAGATACTTTTTCACGGCCGAAAAAGTACCCCAAAAGGCCTAGGTTTAAGTTCAGCGCACGTCATCAGGGGCGGATTGATTCGCATCCTGCTCAAGCAATCCTGAAAATTCATCCCTGAATCTTACCCTGAGATCATCGATCAATTTAGCTTCGTTTTAAACATGTTTCACTTCACTCAAACAAACCACCAATCAAAGAAAACCATTCATGGAAGAATGGTTAAGCTTTTCCGGGCAGGACGCCCGTAAAAGCTGGTTCTGGAACGCGTGTGACGCCGCCAAACAAAAAAGATTTTCTGGTTCGTCTTTCATCTCTGAAAGATGAACTGGCGCACTGAGCACCGATGCCTCTGAAACCGGGGAAACCAGTTGTGCGTCAAATTCAGGAGCCCAAGGCTGGAAAAGTAAAAGGATGATATTTGAAGCTTGGGAATTGGCATTTCCTTGTAACATTAACGCTTCTCAAACATCGGTGGCGTTTTCGTCGTCCGTATAATTTGACTTATCCGCTGTGAATGACAATATTGATGTGATAATTGTTGATATCAAACCCACAATAGCAACGATGCCAAGTAGCATAAGTACCTCTACATTTAGATTACGACTATCCGTCATAGACATGGCGATGCAAGCGCAAAGTATACTTGCAGATATCGAGATAATCCTTGTTGCTGAGATAGCGGAGTTGTAAACTTTTACTAACAACATCAGGGAACAGTGAGCAAAGCAAATACTGATCACTAACAAAGTGAAACGAAATGGAAGAAAATCCTCAATTCGAAATTCTGCCCAAGTCGTCACAATAGAAAATACCAGTCCACAGCAAGTAACGCCTAAACCAAACTTACCAACATCAGCATATTTGCTTGCCAATGTTGCATGACAACACAAACCGATAATGCTATAGACAGTAAACGCAATCATCGTAGACAGTATCTTAATTTCTAAAGCGCCGGACCGACCGCCTAATGCCTCAGCGCCTAACGGACCAGTGATTACAAGCGAGCTAACCAATCCATAAATCAAGTATTTTTTCTTCATTTTTTCCTTTACAGCTAACAGAAAGTGATACAGAACCATGCAATAGGAATACTTCTGTATCACTTGCTGTCGTCCAATAAACATTTCACATAATCGTATAAAAACATGTTAAAAATCAGGGCAATATCATACCAAGCAGAAATTATCGTGCAGTCTAATCTGTGCTTTAGGCCATACCAACGTAACTTTCATGTGCTTGAATTCGTTTACACCATAATTGAATGTTTGGATAACGGGATAAGTCAAAGCCACCCTCATTTGCCACATGCGTATACGCGTACAACGCAATATCAGCGAGCGTCAATTGGTTGCCAACAAGATAATCCGTTTGAGTTAGTTGGCTATCCATAATTGATAAAGCTTTGTTACCACCGGGCTGCAATGCATGGTACTCATCTAATCTTGATGCTGGCATGCCTTGAAATTTTTGTATAAAACGCGCTACTGCAATGAATGGCTCATGGCTATATTGCTCAAAGAACAACCATTCATACATTTTAGCTTTGTCATATTTGTCACTAGGAATAAACGCTGTCCCATCAGCAAAATACCCCAGAATGGCGTTCGACTCTGACAAAAAGCGGCCATCATCCAAGACAACTGCTGGTATTCTGCCGTTCGGGTTGATTGACAAAAACTCAGCCGTTTTAGTGTCGCCCTTTAAAACACTCATGTGGCACCATTCATGCGCAATCCCTAAAAATGAAAGCAACAGTTTTACCTTGTAACAATTTCCAGATTGGATATCTCCATAGACCTTCACGACAAATCTCCTTTTTTATTCTCAGTAGCACATAATCGTGATTATACAGAACGATTCTATAAAACACCTCATGCAATGAATTGAAAATACTCATAAAAATATCGACAACGTACCAATATCAAACAGAATTTTCGCTCCAAGTCCTGTGACTCATCTAGCTTTTGCAATGTTTCACTTCACTCAAATCAACCACCCACCGAAGAAAACCATTCACGGAAGAATGGTTAGGCTTGCATCTTGGCAAGAGTCACTGGCGCACATTACCGATATAAAAGAAATTGAAGAACAGAATTGTGCGCCATATTTTCGAAGTCATAGGCTAAGAGACTGAATATGGAACCAAGCCTCAGGCAATTTTCTTTCCATATTTTGACGAGCAAGCGTTAAGTAAAGCCGCAAGTTCGTAGGGAGACGTACCTAACCTAAATGGACTGGTATATTCAGTAGAACAGCTGTCGGGTCATCACCAGCAAGCTCTCTAGCTTGCTCTAATTGCGTTTGCATTTCGTCCAAAGAATCCTCTGCATCAGCCTTTATAAAAAGCACCTCAAGGCCAAAATCTAATATCCCCCCATCCTTAATATTAAGCGTTTTTTTAGTGAGTTTTAGATACAAACGAGTTATCCAGTTCGTTTCTACAACATATTGATCGACATTGTGCACAATAAACACAACATCGTCAGTTGCGCGGCCTTCATTTTCAGTTCTATTTACCCAAGCTGGGCCTATAGATTCCCAAGGAAGTGTTGTGGCAATGGTTGAAAGCCAAAGCCCCGAATCGGAAAATTGAACAAGACCACGATCTTTTCCTTTTCGTATCGCACTTCCGGCGACAACAAGAACCAGTCCAAAGAAGGGAATCCCGAAAATACTCAATATCCAGTCATCAGATCCTGCCGATATAAAACTGCAAAGTAGTAGAAATATCCCCCCACCCCAGAGACACAAATGCATCTTATATGTCGGACGAATAGTGATAGGTTTAGCAAGTCCGTTTTTATTGTATTGCTCGGTTAACGACATGTTTTGACATCCTCAGAGTCGATTAAAAAGTATGACGCCCGCATCTGCGGGCAGCATCGTAAAGTCATTCTTACGGTATAAATTGATGAAGCAACCAGATATAAAAATGGCGGACCGTCAATTGTCTCACCACATGAAGTGCATATGAATTCATACTCATAAACAATACTTAAATACCGGATATATCATTGAATATGTTGCAGAAAACATCCATAAAAAATTGACACAACCATGACATTCTTTGATGTAGACAGGGATTGCAAGACATTACAATGTTTCACCCAACTCAAATCAACCACCCACCGAAGAAAACCATTCACGGATGAATGGTTAGGCTTTTCCGGGCAGGACGCCCGTAAAAGCTGGTTCTGGAACGCGTGTGACGCCGCCAAACAAAAAAGATTTTCTGGTTCGTCTTTCATCTCTGAAAGATGAACTGGCGCACTGAGCACCGATGCCTCTGAAACCGAAAAACGCAATTGTGCGTCAAACTGCAACGCCAATGGCTAGGAAGATAAAACTGTAATACAAGTGTTTGGGACGCCCCCCTTCCTCAACACCAATCATAAAATCGATTGCGCCACCGACAAATCACTCTATGATAATCAATCTTATTCATAAAATATGAGGTAGTTATGTTTAAAACGGTAACCGTACTGGTCGTGGCATTGTTATCATTTAATGTATTCGCAGCCCCGACACCTGCGGAGATTTTTTCAACCATCAACCAGCGACTCAGTTATATGGAAGATGTCGCCTTGTACAAAGCCATCCATAGAAAACCGATTGAAGATATTGAGCGTGAAGTGGTTGTGATTGACAAGGCGAGCCAGTCCGCAGCACAAAAAGGATTGGATAAACAGAGTGTGATCGGATTTTTTAAAGCACAGATCTCAGCCGCCAAAGCGATACAGTATCGCTATCGTGCTGATTTATTAAGCCAGCCGACGACCGCGCAACCCAGAGACTTAAAAACGGTGATTCGCCCTGCGCTGATCACACTCGGTAACCAAATTAATACCGATATTGCGGCATATCTGCGCGACGGCGGACACTTCTCCGCAAGCGACTATGCCACATTTAAAACCACGCTCAATTCAAAATACCTCATTGACGCAGATAAAAAAGCCCTGTTTCAAGCGCTGACTCAGATCCGGCTTCAATAACAATCTTGATGCAGGGCACGCCTGGTGCCCTGCTTAACGATGACCTGATATTCTCAATATCATGCACCGAAAGAAACGCACAAAAACAGTTCTCCATGCACAATCATTGCGCAAATCACACGGTCTACGCCCTGTCTTCTCACTGATTTTGTGAACCTTTTTCGTCGCAACATCTGCTATCTCTGTTTCAGAATATTGATAGTTTTGCCACATCAGATCCTCACAAAGCAGCCTGTCGCCCTCGTTTGATGCAATCAGCCCCCCTCTATACCGTATCACCACAACCGTCTCTTCCCCCACTTGCACGCCACCGAAATCATTCAGGCACACTTTAAGCATTGGACGTCTGTCATATTGTTGAAAACATGGATGTTGGGAAAGGATCTCATCGTCATGGAACGAAATAAATGGAGGGCAATCATGACCGAAAAATTGAAACCAACGCTGGGCACGATTCACCTGTGGGGAATTGCGGTCGGGCTTGTGATCTCCGGGGAATATTTTGGCTGGAGTTATGGCTGGGGCGTAGCCGGAACACTCGGGTTCCTGATTACCACAGCCTTAATTGCTATCATGTATACCTGTTTTATTTTTAGCTTTACGGAACTGACTGCTGCGATTCCACACGCAGGCGGGCCGTTTGCCTACAGTCGGCGTGCTTTCGGTGAAATCGGCGGTTTAATTGCCGGTTATGCGACGCTGATTGAATTCGTTTTCGCGCCACCGGCGATTGCAATGGCCATCGGTGCTTATCTCAATGTTCAGTATCCCGGTTTGGATCCCAAATATGCCGCCGTCGGCGCTTATATTGTCTTCATGGGGCTGAACTGTCTGGGTGTCAAACTTGCCGCGACCTTTGAACTTTGTGTAACCATTTTAGCGGTGATTGAATTGTTGGTGTTTATGGGCGTTGTCGCCCCCGGATTCAGTCTGGCGAACTTCACAGCCAATGGCTGGGCCGGTAGTGATACCTTTGGTGTCCACGCGATCACCGGAGTCTTTGCAGCGATTCCGTTTGCCATCTGGTTCTTTCTCGCCATTGAGGGCGCAGCCATGGCTGCTGAAGAAGCCAAAGATCCGAAACGGACCATTCCTGTCGCCTATATTTCCGGGATTTTAACCCTGGTGATGTTGGCAATTGGTGTCATGATATTCGCCGGAGGTGCAGGAAACTGGCAGACCCTGTCAGGGATTAATGATCCGCTGCCCCAAGCGATGAAAATGATTGTCGGCGATAACTCCACCTGGCTGCATATGTTGGTCTGGATTGGCCTGTTTGGTCTGATTGCCAGCTTCCACGGCATTATTCTCGGCTATTCACGCCAGTTTTTTGCCCTCGCCCGTGCCGGTTATATGCCCGCAGGTCTGGCAAAGCTGTCGGCATTCAAAACACCGCAACGTGCGATTATCACCGGCGGTATTATCGGAATTATTGCCATTTTCAGTGACGGGGTCATTAACCTGCAAGGAATGAGTTTGACTGCGGCGATGATCACCATGGCCGTCTTCGGGGCGATTGTGATGTATATCATGAGTATGCTTAGTCTGTTTAAACTGCGCCAGAGTGAACCTCACATGGTGCGCAGCTACCGGGCGCCGGGGTATCCGGTTGTTCCCGCCATTGCTTTGGTTTTATCGGTAATCTGCCTGATCGCCATGATCTGGTTTAATCTCATCATCGCCCTGTTATTTGCGGCTATGATGTTTGTCGGCTATCTCTATTTTCTGGCCACCAAATCTCAGCGTGCCAAAGCCAGCGAAGCCATGGTATTGAGTTCAGAACAAGTCTGATCCGTCATCCAAACGCGATCTTCCGGCTGATCGATGCAACGTTGATCAGCCGGAAGGTCACAGCTTAGCTTGATAAATACCTCAGCACCGACTCACGAATTCACACCCCATAAAACTGACAAGCCGATGTTTGAAATTAGATCACGTTTGAAATTAGATTCAGTTGAAAATTGAATTGCGTTTGAAATTGTATACAATCTGCATCATGCTCTGAAAGACCCACCTAGTTCCTGAATTCATGGAGAGAATGAACCAATGCGGATCCTTGTTGTTAACCCGAACACGACAGCCAGTATGACTGAAAAAGCATGCCTTGCTGCCCGGCAAGTGGCCTCTGAAAGCACTGAAATTATTGCGGTGACTTCGGCACACGGCCCGGTTTCAATTGAAGGCTATTACGATGAAGCGATGTCTGTGCCCGGTATGCTTCAGGCGATTCAGGCACATCAAGATTTCGATGCTGTTGTGATTGCTTGTTTTGATGATACAGGTCTGGATGCTGCCCGTTGTATCACGGATAAACCGGTGATTGGGATTGGTGAAGCCGCTTACCGGGTGGCCTCGATGCTCGCCAATAAGTTCAGTGTTGTCACCACGCTGTCCCGCTCCGTTCCGGCACTGGAACACAATTTACTGCGTTACGGGATGGAGCGACAATGCATCCGTGTACGTGCTTCTGACATTCCGGTGCTTGAATTAGAACGGGACGGCTCAGAGGCCGCCCACAAAATAGCTCAGGAAATTGAGCTGGCGATTCGCGACGATCGCGCAGAAGCAATCGTTCTTGGTTGTGCCGGAATGGTCGATCTGGCCGAACGATTATCGGCTCAGTTTTCCATCCCGGTGCTCGACGGAGTCACTTGTGCGGTGTCGCTGTGTGAAAGTCTGGTCAGACTGAAGGTCAAAACCACCCGTCAGGGCGGCTACGCACCGCCACCGACAGAGAAAATGACCGCATCAGCCCTTCACGCCACCGGCTGTCAGGCCACCGACTAACCAGCGTTGCGCTAACAAGAACACCAGTGTTATCGGCAGTGCCGATAACACTGCGGCGGCGGCAAAGTCTCCCCACAGGTAGTTCTGCGGATACAGATACTGCTGCATCCCGACCGCAAGGGTGTATTGATTAATATCAGACAGTAGCAGCGATGCGACCGGGACTTCACCGACAGCGGCAATAAACGACAGAATGAACACCACCGCCAGAATCGGCACTGACAGCGGTAACAACACCAGCCGGAAGGCCTGCCACGGTGTCGCCCCATCGAGTGCGGCGGCCTCTTCCAGCGAACCGTCAATGGTTTCAAAATAACCTTTGATGGTCCAGACATGGAGCGCGATACCACCGAGATAAGAGAAAATCAGTCCGCCGTGGGTATTCAACCCCAGAAACGGAATATACTGACCCAACTTATCAAACAGGGCGTAAATCGCCACCAGCGCCAGCACTGCCGGAAACATCTGGAAAATCATCATCGCCTTTAAGATCAGACTCTTGCCACCGAATTTCATCCGGGCAAACGCGTATGCCGATGTGGTAGACAAAGCGACGATCAGTACCGAGGCGATTGTGGCAACCTTGACCGAATTCCACAGCCAGGTCAAAACCGGAAATGGTGGTGGTGTGACACTGCCGTCCGCATGCGTCACCGCAAACCCCAGTGCCAGTTTCCAGTGCTCCCAAGACGGATGTTCCGGAATGATATTCCCGGTAGCAAAATTGCCTTCCCGCAATGAAATTGCCACGATCATCAGCATCGGAAAAATAATCAGTGAGAGAAAAAACCATAAACCAATATGGGTTGCCCAGACCCGGTATTTCAAACTTTTTCCTTGAACCATTGCCATAATGCAACGCCTCCTTAATCCTGTCCTGCACGCGTGAAACGAAGATTGATTAATGCCAATGCACCCACCAGTAAGAAAATCAGGGTCGCAATCGCACTGGCCAGACCGAAATCGCGGCCGCCGCTGCCCTCAAAGGCTATCCGGTAGGTGTAGCTGACCAGCAAATCCGTATAGCCGGCAGGCTCAGTTGTGCCAATCATATTCGGCCCGCCGCCGGTCAGCAGATAAATCATCACGAAGTTATTAAAATTGAACGCGAAGCTGGCGATCAACAGCGGTGTTAGCGGTTTAATCATCAATGGCAGGGTAATTTTAGTAAAATTATACAGTGGCCCTGCTCCGTCGATGGCGGATGCTTCATAGAGGTCTTCGGGAATCGCTTTCAGCAATCCCATACATAAAATCATCATGTAAGGAAAACCCAGCCAAGTGTTGACCGCAATCACCATCACCCGCGCCATGATGGGATCGGAAAACCACGCCGGTTTCAGACCGAACAGCGCATTCAACACCATGTTGATTTCACCGAAACTTTGATTGAACAATCCTTTAAAAATCAGGATCGAAATAAAAGCCGGCACCGCATAAGGTAAAATCAGCAACACGCGATAAACCGACCGACCACGTAGTGCTTCCCACTGCACGACACTGGCGAGCACCAAGCCAATGATCAGGGTCAGCCCGACGGTCAGAGCGGAAAAAACTACCGTCCAGATAAAAATACTGATGAAGGGTTCTTTGATGCCGTCATCCTGCCATACCCGTTGGAAATTAGCGGCACCGATGTTGACGATAAATCCGGGAGAAATCGGATCCCGATAAAACTGACCGTTTTGATCCACCGGCTGATAAAAACCGATGTCCATATTGGGCTTGAGTAATTCACCACTTTGCCGGTTGCGCAGAGTCACGCCATCATCCAGCAATTGATATCTGGGTGAAATCGCGGAGAACCGCCGCAACCCATTCATCCGAATGGTCTGTTTCTCCGGCGTAACCAGTTTGAGTCCCGCCAGTGTATCCCGGTGCTGAATCACCGTTTTCAGTGACTCTTTTTTCCATCCCTGAAGAGATTGGACGGGGGTTAATGTCAACTCTTGCGCGACATGGCGTCCCAGTGAAAATACCGGTGTCGCCAATAACTGCTCGCCGTCACGCACCGCCAGACGATAGCCGTTTTGTTCACGATAGAGCGTAAAAGGATAGTTCTGACCACTTTGATAGGTCTGATCGAGTAAAACCGACTGTGCCCGTTCCAGCGAGAGCTGGTTTTTGGCGCTGTAATTGGTGAATGATAGCCCGATGGTGTACACCAACGGAAACAGAATAAACAGGATCATGCCGGCAACACCGGGATAAATATAGCGATGTGCGTAGGTCTTCCGACTGCCAAAAATGTAGAGTGCCAGCGCCGTCAGCACGATGGTTAACAAAGCAAACGCAATTTCCCCGCGCGCATACATCATGATACTGGCATAACCGTTCAGGATGCCTATCGCAAACAGGGTTACCCATTTGATCCACTTGATTTTATGACCGGTACTCAAACTGCCGGGGTCTGCTTTCTGAACGAACTGCATAAAACTTCCTGAAATCTAATCAAGCTAATTCAGGTCAGGCGATACACCACTCAATGACCGACCATACGGATGAATCATGACGGCTTAGTATCACCTGCCCCGGTTCCATTAATGTGCAATTTGCTTTTGCGCGTCAGCCAATGCCGAGTCAACCGACTGACGTCCGTCAACCACATTGATAATGGCATTTTTCATCGAGCTCCAGAATGCATTCATCTGCGGTATATTTGGCATAATTTCACCATATGTCGCATTGTACATGGTGGCAGCAATACGCGGATCGCTGGAAAGTTTTTGCTGATAAGATTTCAACGCGACGGCGCCCAGTGGTTTATCGGCATTCACCATTGCCAGCCCTTCATCGGTCAATAAGTAATGCTCAATAAACTCAACCGCGAGATCTTTATTCGGTGAAGCGGTGCTGATCCCGGCAGAAAGAACGCCGACAAACGGTTTTGAGTTTTGACCATTAAACTTCGGCAACGTGGTGACACCGTAACGAATTCCAGCTTTGTCAATATTGCCCCAGCTCCACGGCCCGTTGATGGTCATGGCTGTCTTACCTTTGGTGAACTCAGACTCAGATACGGAGTAATCCATATCCGGTGAAATAACGTGGCTATCGACCAGCCCTTTCAAAAACGTCATCGCTTTGCGGACACCGGGTTTATTGACTCCGATATCATCGATGTCATAGCCCTTATCACTAAATTTAAACGCATACCCGCCATCGGCCGCCAGCAATGGCCAGGTGAAGTACGGTTCTTTCAGATTCCACATAATCGCGCTTTTACCCTGTTTGCTCAGCTTGTCATTCAGTTTGGCGATATCCTCCCAGTTTTTGGGCGGCTCAGGCACCAGATCTTTGTTATAAATCAGCGACAGTGACTCAACCGCAACCGGATAGCCGATATATTTGCCATGATATTTGACGGCATCCCAGGTGAAGTCGAACATGTTGGCTTTGAGTTCAGGAGACGGATGAACCTCGGCAAGTAACCCCGCTTCAGCATATCCGCCAAACCGGTCGTGTGCCCAAAAAACAATATCCGGCCCGTCACCGGTGGCGGCGGTCTGCGGGAATTTATCCTGTAACGCATCCGGGTGCAGCACGGTGACCGGAATCCCGGTATCTTGTTCAAATTTTTTGCCAACTTCCGCCAGACCGTTGTAGCCCTTATCTCCATTAATCCATATCGTGAGCTGTCCTTCTGCAATGGCAGCATGTGCGCTTAAACTCAGACTCAACGAGCCCAGAGCTGTATAGGTGCAAATTGCGACAGCGTGTAGGGTCTTTTTCATGCGCTTATCCTTATTGTTCAACTTGTCGTAGGAGGTGATGCCATATGATGAGAAATATTGCTGCGTTCCTCATCATCCTGAGCCCTACGCCCCTGAGATATAACGGTATTTTCGTGACTCCCATCAACATCTATGCGACCGAATCGCTTAAAAATCAGATAAAGTGTGATAGATAACACTATTCCACCCGGTTTCAGAACCGGTGAAGTCGCGCCCGGCCTCATCCCTCCTCTGATACTAATCCTTTGCTGTCCGCCCTGCGGATTAACGGACAGGAGGATGCACTGAGTCATCCTTTCACAGATACTATTTCCAAGTCGCCGTGTAAGGTGAAAGAATACCCGATAATGAGGCGCAGCTACTGAGTATGGCTGAGCCCTTTTCATGTCACAAATCTATATTTGAGTTAAGGATGATCGAAATGGCAAGTGTCACCCTGAAAAATGTATCGAAGGCTTATGATGATGTCGTGATTTCCAAGGATGTGAATCTGGAGATTAACGACGGTGAGTTTGTCGTTTTCGTCGGCCCGTCAGGATGTGGAAAATCCACCCTGCTACGTTGCATTGCCGGCCTGGAAGATATCACCTCCGGTGATTTATATATTGGTGAACAGCGCGTCAATGATATTGAACCCTCCAAAAGAGGGGTAGGAATGGTCTTTCAGTCCTACGCTCTGTATCCGCATCTGAATTTGTATGACAACATGTCGTTTGGTCTTAAACTCGCGAAAGCCGATAAAAAAGCGATTCACGCACGTGTTGTTGAAGCGGCAGAAATTCTCCAGCTCGGTCACTTACTGGATCGTCAGCCCAAAGCATTATCCGGCGGTCAGCGTCAGCGGGTTGCGATTGGCCGGACTTTGGTCTCAAGACCGAATGTGTTTCTCCTTGATGAACCGCTTTCGAATCTCGATGCGTCTTTACGAGTCAATATGCGCAGTGAAATTACCAAATTACAGCGCCAGCTCGGTTGCACCATGATTTATGTGACGCACGATCAGGTTGAAGCCATGACCATGGCGGATAAGATCGTGGTGCTGCAATCGGGTTCCGTCGCACAGGTCGGCCAGCCGCTGGCACTTTATCATTATCCGAAAAATCGTTTTGTGGCAGGCTTTATCGGCTCACCGAAAATGAATTTTATGACCGTCAATGTCGAAGCCGCGGAACCGGAGCGAGTCATGGTGCAATTACCCAATGGTGAGACCTTCTGGATTCCGGTTCAAGGCGATCAGGTTCGTCCGGGTGAACGGATGTCTTTAGGGATTCGTCCGGAACATTTAATCAGTGCCGAATCCGCGACATTCACCGTATCAGGCAAAGTGCAGATTGTGGAAAAACTCGGCAACGAAACGCAGGTCTACCTGCATTTGAAAGGCGCGGATGCTAATGTGATTTATCGGGCAATGGATACCCTTGATGTGGCGGTCGGTGATTCGTATACCATCGGTATTGAACCCAATCGTTGCCATCTGTTCCACAGTGATGGCCGGGCTTGTCCGAGACTCTATCGTGAAAAAGGCGTGGATTTCGATACAGTTTACGATGATGCATCTTAATTCAGAGACGCCTTGCCGAATCAAAAAACCGGTTCTCGTTTGAGAACCGGTTTTTTAATATTTCAAACTTTTCAGATATCGTATCAGGCAGCCCGCATCTGAGTCAGCTTAACCAGCATGTTGCGAATTGCCGGCGACGAGAAAATCGTGGTGAGATCGGTTGACAGTTTTCTCCGCCAGTTCGGATATTGATCCACCGTTCCCGGCACATTAACCGGTTCATCCATCGCCAGTAAATCTTCAAGCTGAATACTGACCAGCGCCGAACGACCAGAAGCAACGTGAAGCTGAATTAACTCCCCCAGTAATGGATCCATCACCCGGTGCGCCTCTGCTGAGTCGGTTGGCGAAGCACCGGCACGCACTTCCTCTTGTGCATTTAACATTCCCAGCGCCTGCAACACACCATGACGCATTTGAGCGCGATCCTGACGCAATTGTTCGAGTTGAGCCTCATCGGGATAGAGACCCAGTTGTTGCCCCAATGACAGGTCAGAACCATGCCAGAACCCTCTCAGGGTCGGCATATCATGTGTACACAAAGCCGTCATCGACTGATAAGGATAGTCTGACGGCGGTGTATATACCCCTTGCTGAGATTTTTCGAAGAAAAAGACTTTATATGAGTGAATCCCCGCACTTGCCAGAATCTCAGCCATCTGCGCCGGAACGGTGCCTAAGTCTTCACCAATCACCGCGCATTGATGCCGGTGTGATTCCAATGCCAGAATCGCGAGCAGATGTTCAACCGGATAGTAAACATAAGCCCCCTCTTTGGCGGTTTTCCCTTCCGGAATCCACCACAGTCTTAATAATCCCAGCACATGGTCAATCCGCAGCGCACCACAATGCTTCATATTTGCTCGCAGCAGATCAATAAAAGGACGATACGCCTGTTCCCGGAGCGTGACCGGATGAAATGGCGGTAGCCCCCAGTCTTGTCCGAGCGGGCCTAAAATATCCGGTGGTGCACCGACACTCACCGTTTGAACCAGCGTCTGATGCTCGCTGTCCACCCAAGTATCACAACCATTTTTGCTGACACCGACCGCCAAGTCCCGATATAAGCCAATCGTCATCCCTCGTTCTTTCGCCATCAGCTGAGTTTCTTTCAGCTGGCTGTCAGCAATCCACTGCAAGTACATATGGAAATGAATGGCTTCCTGGTGCGTCTCAATAAAGGTTTGTACCGTCTCACTCTGATAATCTTGATACTCAGGCGGAAACTGTGCCCATCCCCGGGGCTGGGTCGTATCGTTCATCTTTGCCCCGGTCTGGCAGAATGTCTCGGATAACACATGAAATACCGCCAGTGCCTTTAAGCTCTCGCCCCCCTGTTCCACAAACTGTATAAAAGCCTGAGCCCGTTCAGAGTGATGTGCCAGATGGCGGTGACGGAATTCCTGATATAACAATGGCAACACTGTCATTTTCAGGGCATTCACTTCAGTGTAATCAACCCATGCTTTCGCCCTTGTCTGCTCAAGCCGGTGCTGAAAATCGGCACTCCCGACCAGCGACTGAGCAGCGTGGCTGAGGACAAATTCAGGAACTGAGCTGACATCAATATAAAGTGTATTTAGCCAAAAACGCGAAGACGGACTATAAGGACTGGCAAATTCAGGACAGTCAGGGAAAAGCGTATGCAAGGGATTTAAACCGATAAACTGGGCACCTTTATCTGCAACTTCGGTGACCAGTTGTTTCAAGTCACCGAAATCACCAATCCCCCAGTTGGCTTTACTGCGCAGTGTATAGAGTTGGATGCTAAGTCCCCACATTTTCTGACCCGAGAGTAGCGCGGGCTGTTTATAGCAGGCTGCCGGTGCGATGATCAGCAGACTCTCTTCAAGATGACCCGTCCGGTGATCCTTCACCCACAATTGATGATAGCCCAGCGTTAATCCCGTGATACGCAGGGTCACGGTGCCGTCATGGTCTCGCCGATCGGCAAGGAGATGTGTTGCCACCTTGCCCGCAAAATGCTGATGGTCTTCGGTACGGATTTGCCACGAGAAATGTTCATAGGACACATCCCGGCCGATTCTGAGGGGAATATCGACCGGTTGCTCACCTCCGCGGACAACCACGACCGGCTGTGACAAGTGGGATTGATGTTTGCTGACAGCCGATGCCATCAGTCGGGCATCTTCAGACGTATCATAGCCCATAATCGTAAGAATCTGACGCAACGTCTGCTCAGGGACTTCTGCTTCATCGCCCCATGCATCCGTGTAGCACTTGGCGATTCCGGCAAGATCAGCCACGTGCTCCAATGTTGGTTTTGTTATCATGTTTCACTCCAATGACATTGCATTGATAAGAATTCATAAGATGAAATGAGCCGGGGCACCACGCCCGGCTCCGATACACCATGTCATTCGGTTGCTGCATTAACCGGTTACTGAATTAACGTTTGACGGGCTGTAAATGCCAGATCGTCTCAACATAGTCGCGAATCGACCGATCCGAACTGAATTTGCCCACCAGCGCCGTGTTTAAAATCGCTTTGCGTGCCCAGCCCTGCACATCCCGATACTGGCGGTCAACCGCTGTCTGAGCATCAACATAAGACCGAAAATCAGCCAGACACAGATACGGGTCACCGTCACGTAACAAGGTGTCGAAAACCGGCTTCAGTCCGTGCGGCTCTCCCGGTGTAAAGTAGTCGGTATTAAGCCAGTCAAGACTTGCTTTGAGTAACGGGTCGGCTGTGTAGTAACGGTGAGGGTCATAACCCTCGCGCAGACATTGATTGACCTGATGTACGTTCAAACCAAAGATAAAAATATTCTCATCACCGACTTCTTCACGAATTTCCACATTGGCACCGTCCATCGTGCCGATCGTCAGCGCACCATTGAGGGCCAGTTTCATGTTACCGGTGCCGGATGCTTCTTTGCCCGCAGTTGAAATTTGCTCGGACAGATCCGCAGCGGGAATGATTAATTCCGCAATGCTGACCCGATAATCGGGAATGAAGACAACTTTCAGCTTATCGTTGACTCTGTCGTCCTGATTGATGGTTGTGGCAACCTGATTAATCGCATAGATAATCTCTTTTGCCAGGTGATAACCGGGAGCGGCTTTCGCGGCAAAAAAGACCACGCGTGGCACCATATCAAAGTCAGGTTCATGCAACAGACGATGATACAAAGACAGAATATGCAGTAAGTTTAGGTGCTGACGCTTGTACTCATGCAGACGTTTGATTTGGACATCAAACAGAGCATCGGGATTGATTTCTAATCCGAGGTGAGCCGAAACCCACTGTGCCAGACGCTCTTTATTGGCCTTTTTAGTCGCCATAAATGCAGACTGGAACTCAGGCTTATCAGCATAGGCGGCTAAATCGACCAGATGGTCGAGGTTGTCTTCCCAGCGGTGACCAATCTTATGACGAATCAAATTTGCCAGATCAGGGTTGCAATAGGTTAACCAGCGACGCGGTGTAATACCGTTGGTGACATTGCGGATCCGATTGGGGAATAACGAATTGAATTCAGGGAACAGCTCTTTTTGCACCAACTCCGTATGCATTGCAGCAACGCCATTGACAGCATAAGAGCCGACCACACATAAGTTCGCCATTCTGACCATCGGCTCTTTCTCCGTGGAGATGATCGCAAGCTTCGCCTGTTTCTCGGTATCGTCCGGCCACCGTTGCACGACCTGTTTCAAGACATGCCGGTCAATTTCCGTAATCAGCTCCATATGCCGCGGCAGCAACTTCGTCATCAGCGACTTGCGCCATGTTTCCAGCGCTTCTGGCATCAAAGTATGATTGGTGTAAGCAAAGACCCGTGTACAAATCGACCATGCGGTTTGCCACGCCAGATCTTTCTCATCGATCAAGACCCGCATCAGTTCAGGAATCGCAATTGCCGGATGGGTATCATTGAGTTGAATGGTTTCATAGTCAGGTAAACTTTCCCAGTCACGTCCTGCTTGTTCATGACGAGCAACAATGTCACCGATAGATGCCGCACTATGAAAATATTGTTGCATCAGCCGCAGGACTTTACCTTGCTCATGATTGTCATTCGGATACAGCACTTTGGTCAGATTTGCCGCTTCAATCATGCTTTGCTGCGCTTCAATATAAGCACCTTCATTAAACTTATCGAGCGAGAAGCCTTGCTCTGCCCGGCATTCCCATAAACGTAACGGGTAAACGGTGCGACTTTTATAGCCGATAATCGGAATATCCCACGCCATCGCCTTCACGGTCTGAGCCGGTTTCCAGCGGCGCTTGGTTTTGCCTTGCTGTTGTTCGGTTTCAACGTGACCGAACAACCCGACTCGCTGAGTCAGTTCCGGCCGCAGCCGTTCCCACGGATATCCCTCTTCGCCACGCCACTCGTCTGGCGCTTCTTGTTGTCGTCCGGCCACAAAAGACTGTTTGAACAACCCGTATTCATAATGTAATCCGTATCCGACTGTCGGGTATTGCTGAGCAGCGCAGGAATCCATAAAACAAGCCGCTAAACGCCCCAAGCCACCGTTGCCGAGCGAAGGATCACGCTCATATTCCAATAAATCAGACAGCGACTGGCCTAACATCTGCATCACATGCTCGACCTGCGCATACAAGTTCATGTTAATCAGTGCATTGCCCGTCAGACGTCCCATCAAAAATTCGAGTGACAGATAATTCACATGTTTCGCGTTGCGAACCCGTGGGTCTTGTGCCGTATCGACCATATCGGCAACGCTCATTTCAGACAATGCCCGCACCATCGCCAAATACCATGACCGGGAGCTGGCATGTTCAATCTCTTGCGAGTAGGTAGTCTTCAAATGATGTAAGACATTCTGTTTGAATGCCTCCGGCTCAAAATGATTTGTTTGTTCACTGTTCATGACGATCTCACTCTTTACAGCATCTTGCTTAATTTAAGGGCTAAAGGTATAGGGATATCCTGCATAGTCCTGCATCATGAAACATCCTCCCGTAGAAAAGGAATTGTGGTAGGAGTCAGTAGGCGTAGAGCCTGATGATTTGCCCAAAGGCTCAAAAACTCATCACTCAATTCATAAAATTGTTAGAAATTTGTGTATTAAGAAGTCGATCAAGTTCCAGACAGTACGCTCCACGCTAAACTACTGAGAATTTATGCAACTCGAAGAAAAAATGCAGAATTTATGTGGATTCCATCAAAACTGACACGTCCGAGTCGTCTGCACCACGCGATCTCTCGACTGCGGGTACTCGATACCCTGCGCCATGCACATCGATGTAAAGTGGTGTTGTTTCGTTCACCGGCCGGTTACGGTAAGACGACAATGGCGGCACAGTGGCTCGCTGAAAGCCCTGCTGTCGGCTGGTATAGCATCGATGATGGTGACAATGATTCGTTCCGGTTTATTAATTACTTCATTCAGGCCATCAATATTGCCACCGGCAATGGTTGTCCGAACAGTCAGACCCTCGCAGAACGTAGCCAGTATTCCTCGATCTTTTCTTTGTTTGCCGAACTTTTTCATGAGATTCAGGATGTGACGCAACCCTGCTATCTGGTCTTGGATGATTACCACCTGATCGATGATGAAAAAATTCATGAAGCGGTGCGTTTCTTTATTAAACATATGCCGGACAATATGACGGTGGTTGTCACCAGCCGTTCGAATCCACCATTGGGTATTGCGAACCTGCGGGTGCGAGATCTACTCATCGAAATTGATCACAATATGTTGGCCTTTGACGAAGAAGAAACCACCCGCTTTTTCAGTCAGGTCGTTCATGATGAGTTTGACTCGGAAACGGTCAGCGAGCTGAGGCATTATGTCGAAGGCTGGCCTTCCGCCCTCCAGTTGATTGCTTTACAAGCCAAGCACCAGAACCGGTCGCTGGCTCAATCCCGGCAATCAGTCGCCCGGTTTAACCATGACCATCTGTGGGAATATCTGATTGAAGAGGTCTTTGCTTATATTGACAGCGAGACCCGATTGTTTCTGATGCAATGTGCGGTGCTGGAAACCTTTAACGATATCTTAGTTGCGGAACTGACCCAGCGCAGTGACGCATTGAATATGATTGAGTCACTCAATCGCTATGGCCTTTTCATTCACCGTCTGGAAAGCGAACAGAACTGGTATCGCTTTCACCATCTGTTTGCGGAATTTCTGACCCATCAGCGGCATAAGATTATTCCTGATGAAGAAGAGCAACTCCACTGCCGGGCAGCGCAGGCTTGGCTGAAGCTCGACATTCCTCATCAGGCACTCAAGCATGCTCAGCAAACCACCAACAGCGATTTAACCACTCAGATTCTGCTCGCGCATGGCTGGCGGATGTTCAACCATGGTGAGTTAAACGTTCTGGAAACGGCAATTGATGAGCTCGATGCCGATCATCTCTACGCCGGGGTTAAACTACCGTTACTTCAGGCTTGGTTAGCACAAAGCCAGCACCGCTATCCCCGGGTTGAGGATATGTTAACCCAGGCCGAACATGAGATGCAGCAGAGAAACATTGTGATTTCTCAGCCGGAACAAGGACAACTCAACACGCTCAGGGCACAGATCGCCATCAACAAGAACGATCCGGAACTCGCTTTAGAACTGGCAGAACTGGCCCTGAGTCAGTTGGAGACAACCGATTTCCGCAGCCGGATTATTGCGACTTCAATTGTCGGAGAAGTCAATCATGTGCAGGGAGAACTCAACCGGGCACTTTCGCTGATGCAACAAACTGAGAAATTAGCCCGTCAGCATCAGGTCTATCACCAAGTGCTATGGGCTTTAATTCAACAGAGCGAAATCTTGCTCGCGCAGGGTTATGTTCAAGCCGCCTTTGAGCTACACGAGTCAGCTTTCAAACTGATTGAAGAACAACAATTGCATCAGGTGCCGTTGCATGAATTTCTGTTACGACTTCATGCACAAGTCCTCTGGTGCTGGAATTCACTGGATGAGGCGGAAGTCTTTGCTCAGAAAGGTATTCGGGTTTTGGGCAATCTGGACATCAGTAAACATCTGCATAGTTACTCAATTCTGGCTCGGGTCGCGATTGCCCGCGGAGAAATCGATCGTGCGGCAAAATTTGTTGCCCAGATAGAGACGTTGTTAAACCAGTCCAGCTATCATATCGACTGGACCGCCAATGCATCGTTTGCTTTATTGCTGTACTGGCAAGTCAGGGATGATGTTGATTCAGTTGAAGCATGGCTGGCTCAGGCGCCCAGACCTTCACAAGCCAAAAATCACTTTTCACAGCTCCAGTGGCGTAATATTGCCCGGGCTCAAATCTATACCGGTCAGCTTGAAGAAGCACGGCAAAGTCTGGCATTTTTGCAGCATCAAGCGCAACAATCCGAACTCTTTACCGATACCAACCGTAACCTGATCGTCGAAGCAGTGCTCTCGGTATATAACCAGCAACCCCAAGCGGCTGAAACGGTGTTACGTCAAGCCTTAAAAATGACCAATCAGACTGGCATGATGGCGGATTTTCTCATTGAAGGTCATCATTTATATCCTATTTTGCAACGACTGGTACAAGGCGAAGCGCTCGAGGACCTAGAAAAACATCGTGCCAAATGTCTGCTCCGCGAGATTGCTCAAAAGCAACGCAGTCGTTCATTGCATTTCGATGAAGAGTTTATCGATAAGTTACTTCACCATCCCAAAGTCCCTGAACTCGTCCGCACCAGTCCATTGACGCAACGTGAATGGCAAGTGCTTGGCCTGATTTATTCCGGGTTCAGTAATGAACAGATCTCTCAAGAGCTCGATGTCGCGGGAACCACCATCAAAACCCATATCAGAAATCTCTATCAGAAGCTCAACTTAACTAACCGTAAAGAAGCGATCGAAACAGCAGAGCGATTACTGAGCTTAATGGGATACTAATCAATCACACACGGACGCGATGGCGATAACCACGCGTCCGCCCTTTCATTGGCTCATTGGCTCATTGACAAATCTGCCTGTAAATCAGGCGTATTTCACATTTTTGAACATTTGTTTTTGAGCCCATGCTGTTCTGTCGGTGGATAAAATGCGATTCAGATCACTCAAGTAAACGGCATTCGTCACAACGGATCTGCAACCTCCACCCCAAATTTGTGACTCAGTTAGCATTGTACTGCGATTCTGTTTTTTCTCCGCCTCTCTCCTCCCGGCATGTCCTCCGTAGATTTCCCCTCCGAAGAGGAAGTCAGAGCCCTTACCGTTCCTTATCTTGTTCTCTGGTCAGAACAACGCCGTGATAAATCAAGATTTGTTCCGGCAACAAACCAGATCACCACATAGGAATAATCACAATAAACAGGAGCGAATCACATGAAAAAGGTAAGCTTAATTGCTCTCGCGATTTCCGGAGCACTGCTTTCAATGCAATCCTCCGCTGAAGATAAAGTCCACGAAGGCTGGACAGTCAACGGTTACGGACACTTACAGTATAATGTCGGCGAATCACTCTCTTTAAACGACAGTTACGGCCATCGCAGAGACTATCACGCCGCCGGTGCTGCGTTTTCCGGAAATCCGACGCAAATCGAGTTCACGGTAACCAAAGGTCAGAACTTTGATTCCGGCTCTTGGGCTAAATATGTACTCAAAGCCGAATACGGCAACAATGAAGGCGGCAATGGCCGCGGGTTCTATACGTCATCGTCAGGCAATGAAGGCCATCTGGAAAGCGGCCAGTTGGAATTCAAAGAAGCCTATATTGAATTGGGCGACTTATCCTATTTTGCCGATGGTCTCAGTGTTTGGGCCGGTCAACGTTACCTGAACCGCCAGTCAGGCATCATTACCAAGGAGTTCTGGAAGCAGTCTTCCGGCGTCGGTGCCGGAGTTCAGTATCATGATGCCGGATTTGCGGTGATGTCTGCCGACCCCGGTGAAGGAAGTTGCACACTCTCTGGGGCAAACGTCAATTCAAAACAGTGCTCTTTAGATAGTGACGGGCGCAGTACCACACTCACTTCCGCTGATTTTTACTATTATGGCGTCGAAGGATTAGGGGGAAAATTCGATTTTGATCTGAAGATAACCTCACGGAAACATGTTGATGAGTCGAGTACCGCTAAAGATGGTTTTGGCGCTGCGATCACTTATCATCGTGACTATTATGGCTTTGATGGTTGGTCAACCACTGCCATTACTTACGGGAAAGGTGTTTCAGCGAACCGGGGCGTCAACTTCGGTCAGTGGAGCGGTAACTGGAAAAAAGATGACCGATCCCTCTTCCTGACTTCTTATGGGGTCGCCAATCTTGCGCAGCATATTCAATTGGGTACCGAAGTGACCTATTGGCAGCTGGATAATAACACAACGCATGATGTATGGGGTTCCAAAGACGGACTATCACGCCTGATTGTCGGAGTGACGCCATCTTATCAAGTCAACGAAAATTTCCGGATGGAAGCGACTCTGACCTATGCACTGGAAAGTCTCGGGGCTGCCGGAACATGGGGACGTGAAGATGCTGATACCTCATTTTATACCGCAACTTTAGCGCCAGTTCTGACCGTCAACGCAGATTACTGGGGACGACCACAGATTAAGCCCTATATTACTTATATGAAATCAAGTGATAATGGCTATGCTTGGACCTCCGGTGATGATAACACTGAAACACGGGTCGGTATCGAAGCTGAAATTTGGTTCTGATACCAGCTCAGTGATGGTATTCAAGCGCAGGCAACCCTTTGGGTTGCCTGAACCACTCATTCGCCCGCTACAGGAAGTCACGATGCAGAAAATGCAGAAACTGATCCATTTTACCTTGACGCTGTTTATCGTCTCGGGATGCTCAGCAACAAAACAGGTTCAGCATATCACTCCGCCGCCTGCTGAAGACACTGTGTGTTGTACCCGTTATCAAGATATATACTGGACACCACTCAATCCCAACGACGATGTTAAGCTTAAACTTGATCCGTCATCCCCGGCGAAGGATTTCAGCAGTGGCCGCTCATATTTTGGTGCCTTTCAATTTTCACCACGTTCCGGCACCGTTAAACTGACGCTCAAGAGTTTGGTGTTTAATCATCAGATGTTTATGCCGACGCTGGTACTACTGGATGCCGACTACCAGCCGCAAAAGACGTTTCAGCTCGATCAGCATCAGCTTCGGTTCAGCGATGTATTTGAATCCGATCGACTCGAACAGACTTACCCAATTAATGCGGAAAAAACGCCTTATCTGCTCATTTTCACTCAACCCGATCAGGTCGGACAAACGATTACCATTCCCCATCCTGCGAAACGACGCGCGATTAAAGATGGTGCGCCACTGCCGCTGGTTGCAGATATCTCTGTCACCACAAGCTATCAGGGATCATTGAAGATGACCGTTGAAACGGAATCGATTCGTCAACATGCGCTCCAACAATCGCGGCAAACATCGGGCAGCAACGCGATGGTCAGCACACAGACATCCCCACAACCAAATATCGAGACCAAGCAGTGGCAACCCACCGCACCGCCGCAAGCGGAATCCACTCACTATTATCAGTCAGCCATCAAAGATGCGGTGAGTCATCACGATATTGCCAAAGCACTGGCGTTGTTAGATGAGGCAAGAGCCCTACGAATACCGAATATTCAGCAGATATTTATCCATGCAGTCAATACGATGCAATCCAAGCAATGCCAAAAGTAACCAGAGGGGGTTGATAATCTTCTTCAGGCTGGGGATGGCTCAAAATCCCTGAGCCTGTTTCTGATGAATTGAGTTTAATATAAATTAAACTAACTGAATGACTTATCATTCTGGCCTGAATGAACTATCTTATGGTTTTATATTATGATGGGTCTCACTGAGGGCAGCGTATCAGTCCATGTTCAAACTATTCAATCAGTTCAAAATCGTTGGTGATCTCAAGAACATCACAAAAGCCAGTAAGGTCATTGGTATCTCTCAACCAACATTAACCCAAAATATTAGTCGCCTGGAACAAGCGTTAGGTGTCACCTTATTGATTAGAAATAAAACAGGTATTGAACTGACCGAAGCAGGAAAAACCCTCTATAACAATGCCATTGAAACCGTTCATTCATATGATCGTTTAATCTCGGTTGCAGAAAAACTACAGCACCATACACAAGATACGTTGTCGATTAAATGTGGGTTTAACTGGACCCATACAGATTTTTTCGAAAAAATAAAAACCGTGATCAACTCACATCAACATATAAAATTTAATATTAATAATGCAGAAATAATCTCTCTGCCGGATGAACTCATCAAAAATAGTTGTGATATTGCTATGGGAATTATCCCTAATCGGTTAATACAATATGATGAAATTGATTATTTGCCTGTATTTAAAAATAAAGCGACTATTTATGCCAACAAGGACCATCCCTTATTTATAAAATCAAGTATTACTCAGGAAGATTTAATTCACTATAAATGGGTTGTACTCAGATTTCTTAGTCAGTATACCATGATGGATAATTTATATAACTATATCGTCAATCCAGAAAATGTTCACTGTGTTAGTCACTCTGTCACCGTTTCACTCAACCTGGTAAAAGATACGGAATATTTGATCGTTTTATCTACTCACTTAGAAAAATTAGCGAATGACTATCAATTAAGAGCACTGCCAATTGAATTTAAACTACCAGAATTCAATGGTGGCGTTATGTATTTAAAGAAGAATAGCTTAGCCAAAGAAATTGCCAAAGAAATTGTAGAAAAATTTGAACAGGACAGAGCATGATGTATCGGTATGAATGTGATTCAAGCATTCATCATCCCTGATATACAACATTAACAGAACCATCTCAGCGAAATCATTCGCCAAGATGGTACTGAGGGTTTATTGATTACTCGAGGAAATCCAGTGTAATTGAACGCAGCCCTAATTTAGAACGGTCACAACCGGCAATCGTAGGATCAACGCCCGGTTTCAATGACTGATGACCTTTACAAAATGGTGCGGTGACTTTTTCTAATGGTGTATCTTTTTCTTTAGCAAATGCCGTTTTCAGGAGTTTAAATTGTTTTTCTGACTCTTTCGTTTGATTCTGGGATTTAATCAGCACTTCTTCACCCGTATCCGGGTTCAATTTAACAAATTTTCCGTCTTTATATAGCTTCCAACCTTGGTTAAAAATGAAGCTTGCTGGTTTCCGGTTCCACATCGGAGCATAGTGCATAAAGATAGAGTCTCTGACAGACGCTTTCTTCCCTTTCAGCACGGGAACCTGACTGATACCATCAATCTCTTGCTTAATTTTTATCCCGGCCAAATCGGTAATCGTTGGATACACATCCATAATGTCAAATAGCCCGCTGACATGCTGTTTAGGCTGAATTTGACCTTTCCAAGAAACAACCATTGGAACGTGTGTACCATTCAAAGTAGGGAAACCTTTACCACCTTTAACTTTATGACCATTACGATAGGAGGTGATTTTACTCAAAGTACCATTGTCGGCAGTGAACACGAAAATTGTATTCTCTAATAATCCTTTGCTATCCACATATTTGACTAAGTCACCGACCTGTTTGTCCATATACGAAACCATTCCTGAGAACTTATCCTTTTCCCCTTTCGCATTCATGCTGTCAGGCGTAACAACGTATGGATCATGAGTCAGCATCATCGGATAGTATAAGAAGAACGGTTTCTCTTGGTTTTTATTGATAAAATGTTTGGCAAATTTTTGGACCATATCCGGCCCGAAACCTTCTTCAAATGATGCTTTTTTGTCATTATAAAAGAGCGTTGGTGCCCAATAGCGAGAGCCTTTATCAGATAATGAATTACGGAACCACACAAATGATTCTTCAAAACCGGCTCCGCTTGGAGTAATACCTTCCAGCCCATCAAAACCGTTACCGCTTAATTGCCATTTTCCGGCAATCGCCGTGGCGTAACCGGCCTGTTTAAAGGTATTACCAAATGTTATTTGTTCCGGGCCAAGATAACCAAAAGCTTTATAATTTTTACGGTTTTCGATCCCGGTCATCAAACGAGTTCGGGTTGGAGAACTGAGGGGCATTGCATGTGCATTATCAAAAGAAACACCACTTCTCGCCAACTGATCAACATTGGGGCTGTAATATTCTCCGCCAAAATGACTGATGCCCTCAATCCCCATATCATCGACTAAAACCACAATAACATTAGGATGATCAGTCGGTGATCTGTTGGCATGTTCTGCAGCAAATGAATTCCCACTCAGACCAAATGATAATGCTGCGGTGACACATAAAGATAATGCTTTTACTTTAGGATGGTTAAATTTCAATGCTTTCATGGTTATTCCTTTTCATTTCAAATTTGAGTTTAACGAACAATGATCCGATTCAATTCACAGTCATTGATTCATATAGATTCATTCCTATCCATAAGAAAACTCATCAAGAAAAATCATATGATTGTTATATTCATATACTACTTACAGTTACTCCCTTTATATTGATCATCCAGATCAAAAAGAGGCGTTTCCCATCCACCAATAGATTTATCATATTTATTCGCTTGCGCTGCTAATTTCGCAACAATTTCCGGATATTTATCTGCGACATTATTTTTTTCCGAAATATCTTCATCCAAATTGTATAGTTCTGGTTTGTCGAGTTTTTTCTTAACCATATGTGAGGATGTCATGAAATGAATTTTCCATTTTCCCATTCGAAAAGCTTGTAAATCGCCCATATAGTAATATGGCATTTCTTGCCTTGGGGACGCTTTACCTTGCAATAGCATCAGAGACATATCGAATCCATCCAGATCGACATTGGGTAACGTGGAATGAGTCAATTTGGTTAATGTCGGTAAGAAATCTAAAGCAGAGAACATTTCATTCGAATGACCCGGTTTGATATGACCTGACCACCGAATAATCGCAGGAACTCGCACACCCCCTTCATAAGTTGTTGCTTTTCCGTCACGGTAAGGTAAAGCGGAGCCCGAAGCACCATACTTCTGATATCCGAGCCATGGCCCATTATCAGATGTAAAAATAACAATAGTATCTTCATCTAATCCCTGCTGGTGTAGCTCACTGAGAATTCGACCTGCGGAGTCATCGATTTCTTTCATGACATCCCCATATGCTGTATCCGTTACCCCTTTAAATTTGGGAGAGGTAAATAAAGGCACATGGGTTTGAGGATACGAGACAAATAAGAAGAACGGATTGTCTTTATGCTCTTCTATATAATGGACGGCTCTGTTTGTTATATCCTGTGTGAACTCACTTTGATTCATAATCCCAGTGATATTATCATCAAATTTTCCGTTATTTTTATAAGAGTGATATACAGGCACGTCAAAAGCAGATTGGTTGCCCCGCCCATCATTGCCAATCAGATCAGCTTTCTTCGATGCACGTTCTTTAAGTGCGGCTTTACGTTCTTCAGGCGTACCACAATGGAGAGCACCAATGTTCTTTTGATTATCAAATTTGTTGTAAAACATATCATTAGAGCCGGGAATGCCATACCATTCATCAAAACCATGTCGGGTGGGTGTAAACTGATTATGATCTCCGACACCCAAGTGCCATTTTCCTAACAGCGCGGTGTCGTACCCATTGTCATCCAATATATCA
This sequence comes from Vibrio ruber DSM 16370, assembly GCF_900163965.1. Classification (GTDB taxonomy): domain Bacteria; phylum Pseudomonadota; class Gammaproteobacteria; order Enterobacterales; family Vibrionaceae; genus Vibrio; species Vibrio ruber. The sequence goes on along the minus strand of NZ_FULE01000007.1, from coordinate 15,025 downwards.
GCAAGTGTCGTTTCGCTCTGAGGCAATCCATCCTTATCGAAGTCGAGCAATACATGCATGTGTTTTCCCCACATACCCGTCCGATTACCAAGCCGACCGGTAAATAATCCGGCTCTGGAAGGTGAACTCACCGATGAAGATGTATAAAAGCTTTGTAAATTGATACCGGCCCGGGAAAATTCATCCAGCTTCGGAGTCGTTACTTTTCCGCCATTGGCACTGATATCAGAAAACCCTGCATCATCCAGATATAATACGACAACATTGGGCTTCTTCACGGGTTCATTCGTGGATATCGCTGTAGCATTTGCAGGGATCGCGTGACAAAAAATACTACTCGTCACGAGCGTCGCTAATATTGTTTTCTTCATGAAAAACTCCATTGACACATATTTTCGATTAAGAACTATGCCGACATTTAATAAAATATAATTGGCTATGCACATGCCATTACTTTAAGAAACCAGCAGCATGTGTGTTTTAGGATCATCATTAATATTTTTTACAAACAAAAAAAGGCAACACTCGAAAATGTTCAAGCCTGACAGGAGTTTAAATAAATTCCTGATCACATTGCTTAACACAATCTGAGTATTGCCCTATTGAGGTAACAATCCCTTCAAATGCACAGGATTACTTCAAATAAAAAAATGATTGAGTGAATCCTGACTGGTACTATCGCTAAAAGACCAAATGATAATATTCCGTAATATTAACAATCATATTATCAATAAAAATAATCACCAGAGAAATAGGATAATTCTATCTCATCCATTGAATGGTTCTATCATTGGCTTTCTTTTTAATAAAATGTAATAAAATAACACCATTATCTGCCTGATAGTTCCTATTAACTCTTATTTTTTGTTTTTTATTTACAAATACACGCTTCACTGACTATTGTTCATTTGTTGTATTTGAGATGTAAACAGAGGAAAAATACTGTCGTCTCAAATTCTGAGTGACAAATATCTCAATTTCAGAGACCGACTGTCATTCCTTCGGCCGCACTTTTACGTCAGCGAAACGACAGTCACCGCAACGAGCTACGTTTTGGGTGAGCAAACTTGTTTTAGGTGAGCAAACTTATGTGATGCATCTTCGTGATTTAGTGCGAAAGCAAAAATATATGACAGGTGATAATGTGATAGCAGGTGCTGAAAACAGAGAGGTATGAGTATAGCAGGAAAATTTTTTGAATAAATATAATGCAGATATGGTGCGTCTGAGTGGACTCGAACCACCGACCCCCGCCATGTCAAGGCGATACTCTAACCAACTGAGCTACAGACGCATAATGATGTTTTCTTGTAATGGTGCGTCCGAGTGGACTCGAACCACCGACCCCCGCCATGTCAAGGCGATACTCTAACCAACTGAGCTACGGACGCATCAATCAAGAACGGGGAGGATATTAACGACAGTCTTCACGTTGTGCAAGAAAAATTTCCCTGAAAATGAATCGATTGCCTTTAAGTTCACCAATATGGATTTTTTTTGTGCAATCAGAATCATTCTTCATCTAAATATCATCTCTTTATTACACGGAAGTAAATTGTAACATGAGTCCAATTTTGTGACATTAACCCAAAAAACTAGTTGAAGTATTACAATGATTGCGTAACATACGTCAATCGGCTAGAACATATGCAGAACGCTCTTAAAATGGATGATCGATTACCTAATAAATCATACTTGCTCAGAACTTCTGTGCTTTCCGGTATCAGTCTATTTTTATCGTTGATAGCATTGTTCTTTGCTCTCTTCCATGTTATTCATCGCAGCGAACTATTTTTAGCCTTTGTTGAGTGTATTCTGTCTGCCTATTCTTATTTGATTTATACCCAACTCAAACAAAAACGGTATCCCAAGCGGTATATCCTCTATTACGCCTATTATCTGATGTTTATGTTGTTGGTCGGAACATACTTTCAACCCATAGCACAGGGGTTGTTTGTCTGGAGCTGCCTGGCACCGATCGTGTTGTACTTATTACTCGGCATCAAACACGGTATGTATACCAGTGGCCTGTTTTTGGCAATTCAATCAGCGATAATCATTATGAAGCTGAATCAGAGTGAAACTTACAGCATGTTAGAAAGCATGTTTAATCTGGTGCTCTGCTATATCGGCATTTGGATTGTGTCGCACCTTTATGAATCTAATCGCTCCGATATCGAAAACTCACTGATGTATCTCGCTTCCAGAGACTCTCTGACCGGCGCGCACAATCGGTTATCTCTATCTACATCATTCCATCGCTTTACGAGTACTAAAAAAGAACAACAGCATCTGAGTTTGTTGATCCTCGATATCGATTACTTTAAGCAGATTAATGATCGGTTTGGTCATGATATCGGTGATAAAGTGCTGATCGAAACCAGTCTGATTATCAGCCGTATCGTCGGTGATGAAAATCTCTTTCGGATTGGCGGAGAAGAATTCTGCATAACCTTGTTTGACGTAGACTTGAATGAAGCAAAAAAAATCGGTGAGAAGCTTCGCCATACCATCAGCAATCATCTGTTCAACTTCGGTGACAAACGTTTACAGTTGACGTTAAGCATCGGGATCTGTCGCTACCGTAATGGCGATAACCTATCTGACATTCTGAAGTTGGCAGATATTGAGCTTTATAAAGCGAAAAAAAATGGGAAGAATCAAGTGCGGATATGTCAGGCAGACGCACAAACATCGCTTGAAGATGATGTTGAACAGTACAAATCAGCTTAAGCTCTTAAATAGTTACTAACGTTCGTCGCCATCATCTTCATAAACAACATTATAATTCTCTGTATAGTTACAGTGAGGCTGACGACTACAAGTAAAGAATCGCCGCCCCTTATAATCACCTTGTGTTGCAACCCGAATGATCATCGGACTCCCACATTTTTTGCAAAAACGAACTTCTTTATCCGCTTCAATCAAATCAATATGAGCAGCTAAAAGCCGCCGTAGCCGGCTCACCTGATAACTATATTTAATGGTCGCTCCAATCAGAGGAATATTGGCAGATCGACAGACACTCAACAGCAGTTTTTCACGCTCGATTTTAGTCTTACTCAATGATTTACCATTATCGAGCTCAATCACTGCCCGTACTTCAAATGTTCTGGGATCACAAACAACAAACTGAAAGCTATGTTTTGAAATCTTGTGGCTGGCAATAAATATATCTTTTTTCTTTTTCAGCCCAGCGGGAACTAATAACTGCGCCATATTCACTTTAGCAAATACAACCCCCTGCTCTCCAACCGCTTCAATTAATGCCCGGTAAAATATACTCTCAGCAGGGTTGAGCAGCGGGCCGAATCGTCGATAACTATATTCTTTACTGTCATCTTTTTTAATGATGTAGCGCTGCGCAAAAAGAAAGAACAAGACTAACAATACAACAATAATAAAGATGTTCAGCATCGTCGTTTAATACCCCCCGGTGATGCACCTAAACACAGATTAAATACACGCCATCGAATGAACAGCTGTATATACACCTTTGAGTTTGGTTACACTGTTTCAAAAATATACTGATCCATCATGCTCACCAATCTACCGATCTCCGGTTTGGTAATCGTATCATTGGCACCCAGTGTCAATGCTTTATGACGGTTATCATCACTCATCAGAGAAGAGAACATTACAATGGGGGTATCACGATACGAATTATTGTCTCTCAACCGCTTCACCAAATGCATTCCGTCCATACGGGGCATTTCAACATCGGTTACCACCGCATCAATCAACTCCCGGACCTGAACACCTTCTTTCGCTGCTTCTTGTTCGATATTCATCAGTTTTTCAAAAGCTTCACCGCCATCCTTACAAGCAATGACATTATAACCAGCGGAGCTGAGCGTATCTTGGATCAGGCTACGAATGAATGCAGAATCATCCACAACCATCACGGTCTTCGCATTTCTTTTGCTCACCATTTTCTGATTCAGGTCGATGCTCTTATCCACTCTGATATCATATTTTTCCATACTCAATTCAGGGTTAATATCAGCAATGATTTTTTCAAAATCCAGAATCATAATCAGGTGCCCTTCTTTGCGCACCACAGCGACGACGCAATCTTGCTCACCGGCTTCAAGAAACTGGCTTGGCGATTCAACATCATTCCAGGAAATACGATGAATTCGGCTGACACTATCGATTAAGAACCCATTCGTCATCCGGTTAAAATCGGTCACGATAACAAACTTACTCTCAACATCCGGTGACTTTGGAATACCAAGCCAACCAGCCAGATCAACCAACGGAGTTAATATTTCCCGGGAAGAAAACACACCGATCATATGCGGCTGGGCATTCGGATAATCGGTTGTTTCGGGAACTTGAATCACTTCCCGGACTTTTGCAACGTTAATACCATAGTAACAAGTTTTGGTGCCACCGTTAGGTAAGCGTTTTTCTATATGAAACTCGATAATCTCAAGTTCATTGGTACCACTTTCTGTCAAGATCGTACTAGTTGGATGACTCATACTGCTCTACTTCTATTCTGGATTGATCCGGGCTGTAAAAACAGCAACTTTAACATTGTTATTGTAGATCTTATCTACCCGAGTATCGCTATTTTATCGGTGAATGAGCGAAAGAATATGACCAGTATCTTATTGTTTCATCTCAAACAAAAGTATCTCTTCATCAGAGGTGTACCGATCTCATAAAACTTTCATCTTTCATATTGTCAGGATTTCGGAAAAATAACAATAAATTCATCAGCTAAGTCAGCGTCAGTATCATTAGCTAATTTACTCAAACGTGCAACAGACACAAGAGGCTGTTATCACGAAAACAACTTTAAAAATTTCATCATGATTTTTGGCAAAGATCACAAGGAAATGATGACTTATTTCATTGGTGTTGCCATATAGATTGTATACTTTTTATACGAAGGTGTTGAAACTATTTCCTATAATTTAAAGTCATCCGAACAGTATGTGGTACACCATTGGAAAAATTGGAAGAGCAAAAATAGAAGGAACATACAATGAGACGTGATGAGCTAGGTATTTGTTTATCCCATGAGATGCTGGTAGACAATTTAGATTCAACTTTTACTTGTATCCGTGCTTATAAAGCGAAAGCCGTCGCTAATGATGTCGATGATTTACCTCCTTTGCTTGCATTTCCTCAAATGAAAGGCAAAGACGTTTTATTATCGATGAAAGGCAAGCATAAGCTCATATGGCGCGCTGATTTCTTCTGTCCCAGTTTTCATAAATAAACAAGTTTTCGAATCTGACCATTGTCTGTCATCTCATCTCTTGTCACCACAGATAAGCTAATCATTCAACTCTGACGTTTGTCTGTGGTGTTCATCCGTGACTTCTGTCTTCGATTTGCCGATATTCCATTATCCAGTAGAAACGAACAGGATTGTTCAAAAATGAGAGCGTAAGATATCCTTTCATATGCGTGTTTTATTTTTCTCGACATCGGTGATCGATTCAGTTAAGTTTAGATGTATAGACGTCCAGATAGATTGATTGTGAGAGTAAATTGTGCCGATAAAGATTCCTGATCAACTTCCAGCAACTGATGTTCTTCTCCATGAGAACATTTTTGTCATGCATGAATCTCGAGCTTCTACGCAAGAAATCAGACCACTCAAAGTGCTGATACTGAATCTGATGCCTAAAAAAATTGAGACTGAAACTCAGTTTTTACGTCTGCTTTCTAACAGCCCACTCCAGGTAGATGTTGAACTATTACGAATCGATAACCGTCCGAGCCGTAACACGCCCGAAGAACATTTAGATACGTTCTATCGGCAATTTGAAATGGTGAAAGACCGTTACTTTGACGGATTAATTATAACAGGCGCCCCGCTAGGGTTGGTTGCTTTTGAAGATGTCGTCTACTGGCAGCATCTGGAGTCCATCATCCAATGGGCCAGAGATCATGTAACCTCCACTTTGTACGTTTGTTGGGCTGTGCAGGCAGGGCTCAATATCCTCTACGGATTACCGAAGCTGACACGTAAAGAGAAACTTTCCGGGGTTTATACCCATTCTCTCCAGAAAGATTTTCACCCTTTGATTCGGGGATTTGATGACTCTTTTCTCGCCCCTCATTCCAGATATGCTGATTTTCCTGTTGAGTATATTCGGGAAAATACCAGCCTCGATATCCTTGCCACTTCAGAAGATGCGGGAATGTATCTGGCAACCAGCCCGGATAAACGTCATGTGTTTGTCACCGGTCATCCTGAATATGATGCTTTTACACTGCATGGTGAGTACATTCGGGATCTGGGTGAAGGCTTGGAGCCAACCATTCCGGTGAACTATTACCAGAATGACAACCCCGACAATCAACCCATCGCCAGCTGGCGCAGCCACGGACACCTGCTGTTTTCAAACTGGCTGAACTACTGTGTTTACCAGCAGACACCTTATGATCTGGAACATTTTAGTGAAGATAAGTTTACCAAAGACGACTAGTATAAGGTTATCTGATTCAAGAGCGGCCTGAGTCAAGGCCCTCTTTTTTATCTGCGTCGCAAGATATACGCTGCCATATTTCCTCCCCGTAAAATCACTTTATCATTCACCAGATAAACAAACGTGTGATTGAGCGGAGGTCTTGTGATACGTCGATTAATGCTAGGATGGTGGCTTGTCATTTCTGGTTGTAGCCATACGGCGCCCTCAATTTCTGAACATAACCGGGTTGCGGATGCCAGAATTACACTGAGTCTTGCCTACCTTCAACGCCATGAACCTCAAAAAGCCCTGATCAACCTAATACAAGCGGCCGAAATCGCCCCACATTATATCCGATTGCAACTTGCGCGAGCCTATTACTATGAAACGGTTGGTGAAACAGCCCAAGCGAAACGGCAATATATACAGGCATTGAACGAGCATCCGAATCATCCGGACGTATACAACAACTATGGGACGTTTTTGTGCAGACAAGGGAATACCGAACAGGCATTGCACTATTTCGCGCAAATATACTCGAGAAAAAACTACCCTCAGATTGCAGCCAGTTACGAAAATGCTGCACTTTGCGCACTTAAATCCGGGAATGATATACAAGCCAAACGATTGTTTTTGCAGGCTCTGGCTCATGATCCAAAACGGTTTCAGTCTCAGTTTTATCTCATTGAAATGGCAATTAAAGCCCGTCAACTCTCCGTTGCCAGAACACGCCTCGCTACTTTTGTTCAAGATTTCGGGACAACGGAACAATCATTGGCATTTCAACGTCAACTTGATTGAAAGCTGTTTTTTCTGGTGATGTCTTGCTGGTGTTAATCACGCGGCGTTCGCGGCCAACGCATTGGATGATATGGTTTTAATTTGTGGCGTTGTTTGTAATGGAGACGTCTACGTTTTAAGACATATTGTGTGCGGTGGATTCGCAAATATTCCCGAATCACCAGCCGAATGAATAAAATCAGTCCTATCGCGAGCATAATACCGATCACGATCAAAGCAGGCCGGCATAACCAGTCAGGTTGACACGGAGCATAAAAGAAAACCTGAATATCCATCACCAGACTCCTCTCAGGATAACGGACCGATCATCATTCAGGCACCAACCACAGATTATCTTCGCCTTTTGGGTCGTTTGGCACGTTTGATCACACGTTCAGATTTTAATCGATGCCTTTCTTTGTAATGCAATTTGCGCTGCTCCTGAACATATTTCGCACGACTCTTAATCCGAACATATTCACGAATGACGAGAATAATCAGCCAAAGCACGGCACCCGCCATTACAACATAGAATGTATACATCAAAGACCGGCATAACCAGTAAGGCTGGCACGGCAGATACATGTCAGGATCCATTTCAACCTCCCTGATATTAAGTTCAGTCTGAAACGAATTTCTTTAAACCTAGCACGATTTCAACGCATAGACATTGTTCTGACTATCATTTTACTCTTTTATATTGGCTTTATCTCAAGATACATGATTTTTCACAAAATGGATAAATGCCTGATTTGCATAAGACAGATAACCATCATTGCGCCATGCTAATGCTAAATTGACCGGCACAGGAGGATCAAAAGGAATTGCACGAACGCTCGGTTCTTGTTCCGTCACCAACTCAAGTAATGCACTGATTGCATATTCACGTTTTACAATCCTCAAAATCATCGGTAACAGATTGGTTTCAAATGAAATCTGAGCATGGAAATCATGGGCCTGACAGGCTTGCTCAATAAATTCACGATGATAATACCCCGGTTGAAACGTAACCAATTCATGTTGTAAAAAGGTATCCAGACTGAGGTGAGCAGCACCGGCCAGTTCATGATGTTGACTGACAACTGCGACCATCTGTGATGTCAGTAATGGATCAACACTCAGTCCTTCGGGGATGTCTCGGTTCAAAATCACCCCGATATCCAGTTCTCCGGTCAACAGCATATTCCGGATTGACTGACCACCGGCCTCCACCACCGTCATTTTCAAATTCGGATAGTGACTTTTAAAAGCCATGACAATTTCAGGAAAAAAATAAGACCCCGTCATACTCGGTGTTCCCAAACGAACTTCACCTTTCACCAGCCCCTTCAGCTCATCCATCGCCAGATGCGCATCATCAACCTGTTGTAATATACGTTGGGCGTATTCATACAACACTTTACCTTCATCGGTCATACTCACTTTGCGCTCATCTCTTTTGAGCAGACGAACCCCCAACTGCTGCTCAAACTTCTTAATTGAGATGCTCAATGCTGACTGGGCAATATGTAGTGATCGAGCCGCTGCGGTAAAACTCCCGGATTGGACAATCGTGGTGAAATGTTTCAGTTGACGAACTTCCATGAATATACAAATTATATAGCAACAATATTTTTAATATATTTTATTAATTAAGATACTAATGTTACGTTGGTCACAGGATAAATAGCAGGACAAATGAATGATCGAACGTGATACCCCTCAATATCGTCAGGTTTCTTTTGGATTAGCGCTCGGTGCTTTCATTGTCTTCTGTAACTTATATCTTTTTCAGCCTATTCTCCCCCACATGGCTGAGGTCTATCAGCTATCTGAAACAAAAGTGAACTGGCTCTTCGCAGCATCAACACTCGCTTTATCGGTCACTTTAGTGCCTTGGGCAATCTGCTCAGAAGCATTCGGACGCCGAAAAATCATGATGATTGGCTTACTGACGCTGCCGTTACTCGGTTTTATCCTGCTGTTACATCCGACATGGTGGATCCTTGTGACAGCACGCGCACTTACCGGTGTGGCAATTGCCGCTTTTGCTTCCGTTGCTGTTGCCTACATGGTTGAAGAATTTTCACCGCAGGCTTTTCAAGCAGCAATTGGTGGCTATATTGCTGCGAATTCATTAGGTGGGATCTGTGGACGGATTCTCGGCGGAAATCTCACCGATCTGTTCAACTGGGAAACAGCGGTCGCTGTGGTCAGTGTTTTGAGTATTGCCGGCGTATTATATGTTTATTTCCGACTTCCGCCACAGCAGCATTTTACCCCTCGTAAGGGACAATTTTTACAACATCAACGCTCCGTATTGATGCACCTTCGTCAACGTAAGTTATGGCTGGCAATGTTATTTGGCGGGGCGAACTTTGCCCTGTTTGTCAATTTGTATACCGTGATGGGGTTTCGTTTGGTGTCTGCCCCCTATTCAATCCCTGTCGGATTCGCATCCCTGATATTCATCTGTTATCTGGGTGGCACACTAAGTTCACGTCTGGCATCCCGCTGGCTCAGACACCACAACACGGTTACCGGCCTGATTGCCGGAACATGTCTCAGTCTATCCGGCATGTGGCTTGCCATGATTGAATCACTCCCGATGATCATCATTGCTTTAATCTGTATCAGTTCCGGCGCTTTCTTCAGTCATACCTTGGCATACGCATGGGTGAGCCAACATGCCAAACAGGCCAAAGCAACAGCCACAGCACTTTATCTAGTCCATTATTATTTGGGGGGAAGCCTTGGCGGGTTCTTTCTGATTGCTTGCTGGCAGTATGGTGGCTGGCATACTGTCGTGGCTGGCGGAACTGTCATTTACTTATTCTTATTGACTTTGTGTTGGCGATTGAAAGAGTTTGATACTTACCAAGCACAACAACATACCAACTCGATCTAGATTTCATGCTATTCTGCCTGCAATTTTTCCTATACGCAGCGACTTTGCATTATGAACTCTCAATCAGAGCATACATTGATTCATCAAATGGTCGAACAATGGCTGACTCAAGTCGTCATCGGCCTGAACTTATGTCCTTTCGCGGCTAAACCGCATAAAAAGAAACAGATCAAAATATATATCAGCCAAGCCCGACAAGAAGAACCATTATTGGAAGATATTTATCAGCAGTTGCTTGAACTGGAGTCAACACCACCTGAACGGCTGGAAACAACACTGGTTGTGGTTCCTTATTTTCTTTCGTCATTTGATGACTACAATCAGTTTATTGACTGGATCGATGCCCTGATCATACAACATCAGTGGGAAGGCATTTATCAAGTCGCTACGTTCCACCCAAACTATTGCTTTGCCGGGAATCATCCTGAAGACGATGACAACCTCACCAACAAATCACCTTATCCGATCTACCATCTCATCCGTGAAGAAAGTATCGAGAAAGTCCTGACACACTACCCTCAACCCGAATTGATTCCCGAGCATAATATTCAGCGGATAAAAAACCTTACGCCTGAAGAAAAAAATAGATTATTCAGTTACTTGATGACCAAATAATTCCGATAAAAAAGCCAGCATAGGCACACTACACTGGCTTTATTCTATTGCTCCGCAAAAATGCGATTTGTCATGAATTGTGATATTTCACTGAGAACTCATGGTCATTAATAATCACCGCAATTGCACTGTTCGCATCAAAACTGGAGTCATGACCAAAATCAGCCACATTGACATTGTTAATACTCAGATGAGTTTGTCCATGTTCAGATGTCACTTCAACATTTTGATCCAAGTATTGCTGAATGGCATCATTACTCTGATTATCTAAAACGTCAGCTAACAGATTCGATAAGTCAATCGCATCCTCACCGGTATGGAAATCCTGAATCTTATCGACCGAGGAAGAATCCAGAACAAACAGGTCTTTACCGGCACCACCAATCAACAGATCAGAACCATCTGCATGATGGTCATCGAGCGAGCCGCCAATCAAGATATCATTACCTGCACCGCCAGAGAGATAATCTTCACCCGAACCACCAATCAGAATATCATTGCCATCCCGACCATACAGATGATCCCCATTATCTCCGCCGTCCAGTAAGTCACCTTCGTTGCCATAACTACTCACAAGAGTATCATCGCCATGACCACCCTGTAACCAATCCGCACCACCGAGCCCCCCATCAATCCAGTCATCATCACCATGACCGTCAATATGGTCATCGCCCGATGAACCGACTAAGTGATTGTCTTTATGATCACCATCGATTTGCCAATAGTCACCGGCTTCGAATTGAGCGATTCGATCTTCATAACTCGCCGCCATTGCTTCATGGTCAGTAATCACATCCACAGAACCGGCAGCCGTTACATCACCATTTACAGTCGGATAAGCATCGCTACCCAGTACGGAATAATCGCCCGTCACACCATCTGTCACATCAGCCAAAGCAACAGTGAGTTGGTGAGCTCCACCTTGATCCCAATAGACAATTTCAACAGTCTGATATCCGGAACCATCAACGGTAAAGGTAAATGTATCGGTTGTTGCCGACTGAATCCCATCGTATTCAGCAACAACTACACCATTAATCTTAATTTGATAACCATCATCAGCGGTGACCTTGATTGAATAAGTACCACTATCGAGCGCAACGCCCCCGGTTAAACGGATAACAGCATCTGATGAATTCTCCTTATTGTTGAAAATAACCGAGCGATCATCACCGGTATCTTCCAGCCATTCTTCAAGATTTGTACGACCATTCAACCAGTAGGCTGTATCATAACTGCCTAAATTATAGGCAAGTAGATCACTCTGGTAATCCACTTTTGTGGAAGTAAACTCAGCATTCGGATCCTGATTCCGGATAATCGCCAATGCATCAGCAAGGCTATCAACATTATTCCAGTGATTAGACCAACCTTCCTGATAGTTATAAAACTCCCCGTGAAGGCCGGTACTCAACGGTGGAGCCGAATTCCCGGAAACTTCAAAATTCAGTGAGCTGGCTGCGCTGTCACCATCATTATCCGTTACTACGTAATTAAATGAATCTGTCGCTGTTGTTCCTTCATCCAATGTAGCCAACGCATCTTCATTTACGTCATAAGTATAATGACCATCGGCATAAACCGTCAGTGTACCGTATTCTCCATGGATCACGGTGGCACCATTATGTTCAGTCCCGGCTTCCCATTCGACTGAAGCCATGCCATCGGCACCCGCATCATAGTCGATTGTCCCTGTAACGACTTGATCAGGGTGAGAATCAGGATGGTAATTCAGACTCGCAACAAGTGTATAAGTTTCTGTATCACCCTCAGGTGTCACAACTGTTTTAGAAATCGTGCCGTCTTCTTTCTTAAAGCCTTCAATATCCAGCCGATACATCACACCATCGATCTCGACATCAACATAATCGGTCGTCAACGTAATTGAATCACCATCGACCTGACTATTATTAGAAGTTTCATCATGATCGACATTCAAATGTAATGTGACCGACTGCGCTACACCATTAATAGTCACCTGTGTGACAATTGTTAATACCGTACTATCCAATGTTGATTCATAGCTTAAGACCGAACCATTCTGATGTACTAATGTTGCCAGTTCAAATGGTTGTCCTTCTGTATAACCATTTGGTCCCTGTTGTGCTGGTGAGACCTGATAAGATGAATAACTCGTATCCCATGCACCTGAAGTTCCCCATGCAACTCTCGTATCAGTTTGCTGGGTATGCCAGTCACCATTATCGAAAACAGAATTCCCCAATGTTACTGTTGTGCCGGTAACAGAAAAATTAAAAGGCGTATCATCGGCTTCAACCACAACATTTGTTGTATGTGAATCCGGTGAATCATCTTCAATTGAGACCAAAACCGATTGGGTTGAAACCGTTTGACCATCATTCGCGGAGATACCGAACTCGACTTGTAGCGCATCCTCACCTGAAGAATCAGGATGATCGACTGAACCTTGCATATGAACTGTATATGAATAATCACCATTTCCTTCATCGGAAAGGCTAATTGTCATCACTGTTTCACCATTTGCCTGCCCCACCAACGAACCATCTTCCAGCAACGCCCAGATGATTGCGATACCATGGCTATACAACGGTGTGGTTGGTGCAACAAGTGACATTGTCACACTTGATGAGTCCGGATCGGATACAGAAAACGATCCGGAAGCTTGTCTGGCATTGGTTGTATCATGGGAACCGGTGGTATCTGGGTTACCATGAGCGAGCCCTTCTTCAGAAATAGAAACCTGCTTGGCCGAATCCTCTAAAGCGATAACAGGTGCATCATTGGTACCGGTCACCGTAATGGTCAGCGTGGTGTTCGCAGTCGCACCGCGATCATCCGTCACCGTGATCGGTACTTCAATCACCTGTTGCTGACCGGCTCCCAGCGCATCATAGCCGGAAGCATCAAAGCTGTAACTGCCGTCGGCATTGAGGGTCAGCCCGTCCACGGTCGAGTCGGTACTGAAGGTCAGCGTTGCATCGGCCGGTAAATCCACATCGGTGGCGGTAATATTGCCGGTAATCCGTGCATCTTCGGCAACAATTCCCACTGCCGCTTGTGCTACCGGTGCATCATTGCTGCCCACCACGGTAATGGTTAACGTGGTGGTATCGGTCGCACCGCGATCATCCGTCACCGTGATCGGTACTTCAATCACCTGTTGCTGACCGGCTCCCAGCGCGTCATAACCGGAGGCATCAAAGCTGTAACTGCCGTCCGCATTAAGGGTCAGGCCGTCCACGGTGGATTCGGTGCTGAAGGTCAGCGTTGCATCCGCCGGTAAATCCACATCGGTGGCGGTAATATTGCCGGTAATCCGTGCATCTTCGGCAACAATTCCCACTGCCGCTTGTGCCACCGGCGCATCATTGCTGCCCACCACGGTAATGGTCAGCGTGGTGGTATCGGTCGCACCGCGATCATCGGTCACCGTGATCGGTACTTCGATGACCTGTTGCTGACCGGCTCCCAGCGCGTCATAACCGGAGGCATCAAAGCTGTAACTGCCGTCAGCGTTCAGCGTCAGGCCGTCCACGGTCGATTCGGTGCTGAAGGTCAGACTGGCATCCACCGGTAAATCCACATCGGTGGCGGTAATATTGCCGGTAATCCGTGCATCTTCGGCAACAATTCCCACTGCCGCTTGTGCCACCGGTGCATCATTGGTGCCCACCACGGTAATGGTTAACGTGGTGGTATCGGTCGCACCGCGATCATCCGTCACCGTGATCGGTACTTCAATCACCTGTTGCTGACCGGCTCCCAGCGCGTCATAACCGGAGGCATCAAAGCTGTAACTGCCGTCAGCGTTCAGCGTCAGGCCGTCCACGGTGGATTCGGTACTGAAGGTCAGCGTTGCATCCGCCGGTAAATCCACATCGGTGGCGGTAATATTGCCGGTAATCCGTGCATCTTCGGCAACAATTCCCACTGCCGCTTGTGCTACCGGTGCATCATTGCTGCCCACCACGGTAATGGTTAACGTGGTGGTATCGGTCGCACCGCGATCATCCGTCACCGTGATCGGTACTTCAATCACCTGTTGCTGACCGGCTCCCAGCGCATCATAGCCGGAAGCATCAAAGCTGTAACTGCCGTCGGCATTGAGGGTCAGCCCGTCCACGGTCGAGTCGGTGCTGAAGGTCAGCGTTGCATCCGCCGGTAAATCCACATCGGTGGCGGTAATATTGCCGGTAATCCGTGCATCTTCGGCAACAATTCCCACTGCCGCTTGTGCCACCGGTGCATCATTGGTGCCTACCACGGTAATGGTCAACGTGGTGGTATCGGTCGCACCGCGATCATCGGTCACCGTGATCGGTACTTC
>NZ_FULE01000025.1 GCF_900163965.1 Vibrio ruber DSM 16370 | reverse complement strand
ATACGGTAGGTAAAAATACGAGCAAGATACAAAATTACATTAAGCAGCAACTAGAGCAGGATAAAATGGGAGAGCAATTGTCGATCCCGTATTCAGGTAGCCCGTTTACGGGCCGCAGGAAGTAGTCATATGCAAATGTCAGATCACTACGCGCCTGCTAGGGCGCTGCTAGTAGGAGAGCCTTATAGGCGCATATGAAAAACCACCGGCTATGCCGGTGGATACTTTTTTTATATTGAAAATTTTTAGAGATGCGATCGATGGTACTGTTTGGCAATCTGGTTGCTGACATTTGCCAGAGGCAATTGCATCGTAATATAGAATAATCTCTTTTTCTCTTGCGCATCTAGTGGTATCTTCTATTTGTAATATTATAACATTCCCCCCCTGTATTCACGGGGGACGCGAGTGCGAAATGTTTTGATTGTTATCAATATAGAAATATCTGAGTAGAGAGTACTGATATGGCGGATGTCCGAGCCAGAGTGGATTTAAAAGTTGGAGCAAAAAGTGATATTGATGCTGAGATCCTCTCTTTTAACGGTTTGAATACAGATAAAGAACACGTTGCTTTGATTTTTAAATCTGCAGACTTAAATCAAGAAATTCCTTTAGTGAGGATGCATTCAGAGTGTCTGACAGGGGATGTTTTCCACTCATCAAGATGCGACTGTGGTGAACAACTAGAAGAAACGATTACGAAAATGGGAGAGGCTGGTGGAATCATCCTTTACCTTCGTCAGGAAGGGCGAGGGATTGGTTTGTATAATAAAATTGATGCATATCGACTTCAAAGTCAGGGGTTGAATACCTACGAAGCAAACCGGAAACTTGGTTTTGAGGATGACCTCAGAGAGTTTTCTGAAGCGGCTCAAATGCTGCAGGCGCTGAATATCACTAAAATTCGTCTGGTGACTAATAATCCGAAGAAAGTTAATGACTTAAAAGCACACGGTATTGAAATTGTTGAGATTGTCCATACCGCGGCTCATATTAAAGCGGGTAATGCCAATTATCTGAAAGCCAAAGTCAGTTATGGTAAGCATAAACTTTCGTTGTAAGTGGCACCATTGAACTGATTGTCATCCCACTCGTCCCCTCAATGTTTGTATATGCTGTGATGTGGTTCCCTGTAGTGGAAATGTTGCCTCTGTATTCATGACGTAAAGTAAGAGCACTTCTCAAGCTTTCGTTTGTTATGAATGCGGAAGGCAATTGAATGGACGATTCGTGGCTTAGCCGATCCTTGTCAAACTTATTCTGGAGTGTCATAGTTCACTGAAATTTGGTTTCATAAGGAAAAATATGTCTCTTCAGTATCAAATTGTTCCGGTAACTGCTTTTGCTCAGAATTGCTCAATTGTTTGGTGTGATGAAACAATGAAAGGGATCGTGATTGACCCCGGCGGAGATGAAAAGCATCTTGCTGAAGTCATTCATGAATTAGGGGTACAAGTCGTCCATATTGTTTTAACGCACGGGCATCTCGATCATGTGGGGGGGACGCAAGCGTTGCGTCAATCTCTGGGCTCGGTCGATATTATCGGGCCTCATCAGGCTGATCGGTTTTGGCTGCAAGAACTGGAAAAGCAAAGCCAGATGTTCGGTTTTCCCCGGACAACGTCATTTGATCCCGATCAGTGGCTAAATGAGGGAGATTCAATTACTTTTGGTCAGCAAGTGTTGCAGGTTTACCACACACCGGGGCATACACCGGGCCATGTTTGCCTGTTCAGTGAGTCTGCGAAGGTTGCTTTTGTCGGTGATGTTTTGTTTCAGGGGAGCATCGGAAGAACAGATTTTCCGCAAGGCGACTTTGAGACTTTGATTCGTTCGATTAAAACCAAACTTTGGCCGTTGGGCAATGATATCACCTTTATTCCCGGACATGGGCCACAGTCCACATTCGGTCATGAACGTGCCTCCAATCCTTTTGTTGCTGATGAAATGCCACTTTATTGATGGGGGTGTTCCGGCTCTGCTGCGGCAATATAGCGCCTGGCCATCCCAATTAGTTCGTCTCCTTGAATTCCCAAATCACTCATGGGAATGAAGATATCGTATCCATGGTAATTTCTTTGATAACTCATCCGGTTTGCCAGCATCGCCAGCAAACCGGAATATAGCTGCCCCTCTGCTGATTTATATAAACTTGGATCCAGAACAATATCTTCAAATTCAGAGAGTCGGACATGATGCTGTTTCATGCCCAGATAGAGCAACCCACGCTGAGAGAGTAAAATCTCACTGATAATCCGTGGACAAATACTGTCAAGGTAAGGTGAATAGGACTTCAGGCGGATACCGACCCAAGGTAGCGGTTGATGCCAGCCATCAATATTGTAGGTACATTGATTAATATCTTGGATATTATTCCACTTGACCACCCAACCACCGCGAAAGGTATGCTGTTGGAAGTGGGTCGCTGTCAGCGTATAGCGTACCTGACTTTTACGGATGAGCCAATAGAGCAGTACCGCTGCTCCTGAGAACAGTGCTGTATAAACCAAAGCCAGAGAAAGCGTGTTTGCCGTCATGATAATAAGCAGGGCGGCTGTGGTATACGCCATCATCGTTAAGCGCACAGAGCGCTGGTGAAAATCAAATTCAAAATTCGAAAGATGAACCGTCTGCATATCTGTTCCACAATCACTTCGTTCTATGTTTTTTCCTCAATAAACTAAATTGTTGTCCATTTTTGAAGAAAGCGAATATCCAAAAGAAATAAGACTCGGGAGCGGACACTCTGAAGCTATCTGAATATAGTATCGTTAAGTATTCGGAAGATACAGGTTTCCTCTCTCATTGTTGGTTTGTTACACCTGATTTGTATGGTTTTTAAGCATTTTTTATGGGCAAACGAACTTTTCATACCAAATCATTCCTGCTGCCTATAAATTAGGGCAAAATTTTGATATAAACCGCACTTTGTTTAATGAATACTGTCTCGACAGTTGTAATGGAGAATATTCGATGAGACTAGCGCATAAGCGTAATGTGCAGAATAAGCTGCAAAAGCGTATGAAAGCCTTTGTTGTAAACCAGACTTTAAAACAGTCGTCTGAAACTAAGATGCAGGCTTCTGTTTCTTCGGGTCAGCCAAAGGTTGCGAAAATCGTCAACGAAAATCTCACCCCGAAGCAGGCTCAGGTACTGGAAATTGTCGCTCAACATGCTGATGGGATTAATCCGAAAAGTATTGGACTGGAAGCCGGCCAAGAAGAAGCAAAAGCAGCCAGCTGGGCAACAGGGGCACTGAAAAAACTTTTAGAAGACAATCTTGTTGAGAAAGTGCAACTGGCAGGGAATAAGGTGCTTTATAAACGCGCTTAACCCCCGATGTTTCCTCAAAGATCCAGTCGCGATGTGATTCCACTGGATCTTTCGGGACATCAAGAGGCGTTCGTCGTCAATTAATTATTCGTGATTCAGAATACTACCAATTTCCAGCATCGGTGCTACATCGATATTATCTGCCTTCATCATTGTCGAAAGACGCTGAATCGAAGAAAGTAGCAGAGTCTGTTCCCATTCTTCCAACTGTTGAAACTGAGAAACAAAATTATCCTGTAAAGGTTGTGGCGCTTTATGTAACAGCTCTCGACCGAATTCCGTCAGATGTGCGTGAACTTTTCTTTTGTCTTTCACGCTGCGAACACGTTTCACATAACCATTTCTTTCCAGACGATCAAGAATGGTCGTTGCAGTCGCCTGACTCATATTGGTATTACGTGAAAGTTCACGAATTGTGACTTCACCTAACTGCTCGATCGAACGCATTAAAATCAGTTGTGGCCCGGTGAGCCCCGCGATTTTGCTCAGTTTTTTCGAATGAAGGTCAATAGCTCGGATGATCTGGCGTATAGCAACCAGTACTTCTTCATGTTTTTCCAAAATCGATATCCAGACTTTGTGATTGATTACTCATATAAATAACGCGGACATTACCTTACTTATTCACAGAAGAAAAGTATTGATGTCATCGTTACTTTGCCAATTATCTTCAGAAAAGAGGTGACTGAAAGTATTTCGTTGATTTGTCCATATCATATCATGCAGGACGAGATGATAAAGGATGACATGAATGTTATGTTGTTGCAATGCAGTCGTTTGCTAGCTTATAGCATAAGATTTTTACAATAAAGTCATCTGTATAAAATATTAGTGTACAAAACAATTTTGCCAGTGAAGCACGCCATGTGTGTTGGAATTTTAATCATAAAATCCTGTATTATCTGTTTTTTGGTCTATATTTTAACCATTTGATAGCATTATCGATTTGTTTAAGATAAATTATCCTACGACCATTACGTAATTGTTTATGGCGTATTCAGATGATTTTTAGCTGATTTTCCTAGGGATAGGTAATAATAATTTGAAGGCTAAATCATAAAGAGGGGAATTATGACCAAAGGTATTGATAAATATAGTATCGACAGTACAGATTACACTGTCGGGCAGGATAATGTGCAGAAGTGGGGGTTTGATGTTCATAACCCTGTATTCGGTATTAGCGCGGGGCTGATTCTTCTGTTCCTTGTAGCAACGTTAATCACTGATCCTGAAACTGCAAAATCTGTTTTAGACGGTATCAAATGGAAAATCATCGGTAATTTTGACTGGCTATTTATTTGGGCTGGTAATATTTTTGTGATTTTCTGTTTGGTTCTTGTCGTTTCACCATTCGGTAAGATTCGTTTGGGGGGCCCGTCAGCAACGGCCGATTACTCTTATCTCTCTTGGCTGGCGATGTTATTCGCTGCCGGTATGGGGATAGGACTGATGTTCTGGAGTGTTGCTGAGCCAGTGGCCTACTATACCGGGTGGTATAAAACGCCGTTGAATGTTGCAGCATATTCTCCGGAAGCCGCGAAGCTGGCTTTGGGTGCAACTATGTTCCACTGGGGATTACATCCTTGGGCGATTTATGGCGTTGTTGCCCTGTCACTTGCATTCTTTTGTTACAATAAAGGGTTGCCGTTATCAATACGCTCAATCTTTTATCCGTTGCTCGGGGATCGCGCTTGGGGATGGCCCGGGCACTTGGTCGATATCCTTGCCGTTGTTGCAACATTATTCGGATTAGCAACATCGTTGGGGCTTGGTGCGCAACAGGCAGCGAGTGGTATTCATCATGTCTTTGGCATTGACGCCGGTATCGGGCTACAGATTATTGTGATTATTGCCGTGACGATGTTGGCCGTCGTTTCAGTGGTTCGTGGTATTGATGGTGGGGTGAAAGTCATTTCAAACATCAATATGCTCATCGCTTTCTTGCTGTTGGTTGCGGTGGGTTTGATTGGTTACGCTGTCACGTTTGACTCAATTAAAACGACGTTACTTTCGTATATCGAAAATATTGTTTCTTTGAGTAACCCGCATGGCCGTGAAGATGAAGCATGGTTCCAAGGCTGGACTGTCTTCTACTGGGCTTGGTGGATCTCATGGTCGCCATTTGTCGGTATGTTTATTGCCCGAGTCTCAAAAGGTCGTACAGTCAGAGAATTTATCACTGCGGTACTCTTTGTACCGACGCTGGTGACCGTAGTTTGGATGTCCGTATTCGGCGGTATGGCGATCGATCAAGTCGTTCAGCAAGTTGGTGAACTGGGTCATAAAGGGATTACCGAAGTTTCACTGGCAATGTTCCAGATGTTTGATGTCTTACCTTACGGTAAGGTACTGTCTTTAATCGGTGTTGTATTAGTCTTGGTATTTTTTATTACCTCTTCAGACTCCGGTTCATTGGTTATCGATAGCATTACTGCCGGTGGTAAGGTTGATGCTCCGGTTCCGCAGAGAATCTTCTGGGCTTCGATTGAGGGGGCAATTGCGATTGCATTATTGTGGATTGGCGGAACGCAAGCGATTCAGGCACTACAAGCCGGTGCCATTTCGACAGCACTGCCATTTACATTTGTCCTGCTCATGATGTGTGTCAGCTTGGTTATGGGAATGAAAACCGAGCGAATAAATTAATTGTGAGTTCGAATGTTATGAAAGAAGCCGGCGTATGCCGGCTTCTTTTTTATCGGGAATATTTTAGCCAATATATTGGTCGTGCTGGAGAAGAGATTTATATCCAAAAATCACTGATTGCCTGAGTGCGGGCATAATGATTGGCAATCTGTGCCTGAAGCAGCTCAGCGGTAGCAAGAGCGTCAAGTAGGGCATCGTGCAGTGGATAGAGTGGTAGCCCGTAACGTTCTCTCGTATTTCCCAATCGCACTGACGGTTTTTTCTTAAAACTATTCATCAGATTGAGAATACCACCGGATTGCTGAAGCAAAACTCGTTCTTCGATATTCATGGTATCTACAACCGGGAACTCAATTCCTTCTTTAATTCTCTTTTTCAGTGCTTGATCAAGGAACTGACGTTCTATCGGGTAGTAATGGACGACGATCACTTTTCCTGCCATCAGGTGCAGAATTTCATCAAGAAACTCGTTTAAATCTGGTGCATCCATGATGTCCGTATGCGTAATACCATGCACAATGATGGAAGATTCTTTCAAAGGACGACGAGGTTTTACCAGCCAATGTTTACACTGACTCAATTTAATGCGATCCAAGGTAAAAGGGACGGCTCCTATTGTCACGATTTCATCTTTGGCTGGATTCAGTCCCGTGGTTTCAAAATCAAGCGCCAGAAACTCGATTTCCTCAATCGGGGTGTCTGCATCCGGCAGTAATTGTTGATAGAAATAATTGAGAGACGGGTGCGTGACCCGTTTCTGTTTGAGTTGATATTTTTTTTGCCAGTCAATACTGGGGGCTTTCAATAATTTTTTTAGCATGTTTTTATGATGAACGTGGTGAACTGTTGGCTTTATAACGATATTTCAAAAAGTTTTGCGCATTGCTCAAAATTTGAAATGCATCTTTCAGGTTCCGTCGTTCAAAGTCCGAGAGATTTTCCGGCTCAATATTGTTATCCGGCTCAATGCGATTCTCAACATCGTAGGCTTGATGGCGTATACGCACCATTGAAATAAATTCAAGCGCATCTCGGAGGTTTTCACCACCACCTTTGGGAAGCAGACCGGATTCGATAATATCATCCAGTCGCTCAAACGAATTTTTCGCATGTGAGCCGATCGCAAGGGAATGAACCCGAATAACATCTGCCAGTGGTGCTGTTCCCCGTCGTTTCAGGTTGATCGAGTTGTTGTGTCGGCCATCTTTTTCCATCACAAAGTTTTTGAAAAATCCCAGTGGTGGTGTACGGTTTAACGCATTCCGTGCCAGACAGGCAAGGAAACGCGGGCTTCTTTGAGCACGTCTGACAATAAAGCGATTGAGTTGTTCTGCCCAACGCGTTTGTCCATAGACGCCATCCAGATCGAAAAAGATGGATGCATTCAACAAGGCTTTGGGATTCGGATCATCTATCCAATCGGAGAAGCAAGCTTCCCACTCCTGACGGGTCATCCGCCAAATCGGATTCGTAGCCATAATCCCACCGGTGCAATAGCTATAGCCGCAGCGTGCAAGAGCATCACAGACAAACTGAGAGAGTTTACTGAAATAAGCGTCATGTTTGTTCGCATCATAACGATTGTCGAGAATGATCGCGTTATCCTGATCGGTCACCACCAGTTGTTCATCCCTTCCCATTGAGCCGAGTGCCAGAAAACAGTAGGGGATTGGTGGTGGGCCATATTCCGCTTCCGCCAGCTCAATAATCCGTTGTTTAAAACTTCTGCCGATGACTGACATCGCTGTTCCGATCATATGTGCATTGGCATCTTCATTGACCAGACGAACAAAACTATCTTTCACCTGCTCGGCAATGGTAACCAAATCATCAACACTATTTTGATGGAATATACTACTGACTAATAACAGTGAGTTCTGGGACTGATAACGAACCAGATCGGTCGTTTCGAGTATCCCTAATGGTTTGTTCTCTTTCAGGATTGGTAAATGATGAATTTTGTGCCGTAACATCACCATCATCGCTTCATAAACATAAGCGTTATGATCAAGCGTCAGCAACTCGGTTGTCATTACTTCACGGATTGGGCGTTGCGGAGAAATGGCATTCGCCAGTACCCGGCTGCAAAGATCTCTGTCAGTAATGATCCCTAACTGAGGTTTGTCATCATGGCAATCCGCTGCGGGTTGTTCTGTATTTAAAATCAGCAGGGCCGAGACATTTTCTTCAGCCATTTTTTGCGCGGTTTCATGAATCGATGTTTCCGGAGAAATCCAGACAGCTTCCCCGGTTAGCAAATTTTTAACTTTGGCGGTAGAAAGATCGTTGGTTTCTACGGTGCTGGAAACAGCATGGCGCAGTCTGGTTTTATCATTCACTTCGACAAAATCAGCAAAGACTTCATAGTTATCATACAAAGACTGGAAGGTGGATTCAGGAATCCGATAAACCAATGTATCTTCAATCGCGGTGACAGGAAAAACCACTTTGTTATTAGTGAGTAATCCCATCTGCCCAAACAGGTCACCTTGTGAAAGGCGGTTATAGAGTTCACCTTTGCGTCGGTAGACTTCAACAGCGCCACTTCGGATCATAAACAATTCCTGAATTTCACCACCGTTTTGAATGATCGGTGTTCCTTTGCGGAAATAGGTGATTTCTATCTGTTGAATGATCTCTTCAAGGACTGAATCTTCAAACTCGTTGAATGGTGGATATTGGGCAAAAAATTGTTTAATTTCCAATAATTCTGTATGCATGTAGGTTTCCCTATAACGAGATAACGAGCATTTTTTATCATCATAGCAGGAAGTTACGTTTGGTTCGATGGAAGAGAATGAAATTGTTAAAAAAAAGTAAAACTATTATCTTTGAAAACGCCCGGCTATGCCGGGCTGTATAACAACATCAAGAATGACGTAATGAGGCTTTTCGTGTTTTCAGATGACTGAAAACAAGACTGAGCAGTGGGCTGATGAGTAATAACACCGCCAGTGATGTGAATGTGAAAGTAATAGGGCGTTCCCAGAGAAAACTAAGTTCGCCATCACTGATCATCAGGGCTCGCCTGAGGTTTTCTTCCATAAGCCCGCCGAGAATAAATCCAAGTAATAAGGGCGCCAGTGGGAAATTCGCAAGTCGCAGCAGGATGGCACCGATCGCGATCAAAATCATGATGAAAACATCCATCGTGTTGAATGATACGAGATAGACACCGGTAATAGAGAAAAACAGAATCATCGGCAGTAGTACAGTTCTCGGGACGGCAAGTAAGCGTGAAATATAAGGAATCAGTGGCAGATTCAGAATAATCAGTACGATATTGCCAAAATACATAGAAATGATCACAGACCAGAATACATCCGGATGCTCAACAAACAAGCGCGGCCCTGGCTGAATACCATAAGCAATCAATGCACCCAGCATGATTGCAGTTGTACCTGAACCGGGAATACCGAGCGTCAGTAATGGCACGAATGAACCACTGGAAGAGGCATTGTTAGCCGATTCCGGAGCAACGAGCCCACGGAGCGAACCATGGCCAAATAAATCGCGCTTTTCTTTCGGAGCCAGATTCCGTTCCATACCATAGCTGAGGAATGCAGCGATGGTTGCACCGGCACCGGGCAAAACTCCGGTAAAGAAGCCAAGAATAGAAGAGCGAATAGCAACTGGCGCTGCTTCTTTAAACTCTTCTTTATTGATCTTCATACTGCCCAGTTCACTCATTTTCTGAGTTTCAGTCTGACTCGAATCAGTATCTGGTTTCAGGATTCCCATTAAGGTTTCACCTAAAGCAAATGTTGCCATCGCCAGCATCAAAAAGCTAAATCCGTCCATCAGATCGGTTAAACCAAAGGTAAATCGCTCAACGCCAATACCTTTATCGATTCCAACGGTAGAGAGCATCAGTCCTAATACGGTCATCATCCATGCTTTCAATACTTGTCCTTTGCCGGCAAAAGCAGCCACAGCAGAGAGACCGACTAACATTAGTGCAAAATAATCGGCTGACTGGAAACTGAGTGAAACAGTGGCGAGTGCCGGTGCTGCAAATAGCAACATGATTGCGGAGAGAGTCCCGCCCGTAAAAGAAGAGTAGGCCGCCAGTGCGAGAGCTTTGCCCGCTTGCCCTTTCTGAGCCATCGGATAGCCGTCAAAAGCGGTCACGACAGTTGATGAGCAACCCGGTGCATTGATCAAGATCGATGAGGTTGAGCCCCCGAATATTGCCCCGTAGTAGACGCCCGCCATCAAAATCAGCCCGGAAGAGGGTTCTAATCCATAAGTAATCGGGATCATCAACGCAATTGCTGAAATTGGCCCCAATCCCGGTAGCATACCGATAAATGTGCCGACAAAGCAGCCGACGACAACCATCATCAGGTTCATCGGCAGGACTGCTGTGCTGAGTCCCTGAAGAATTCCATCTAACATTGCAGTCTCCTTACCAGATGGTGAAAATGACACCGGGTTCCAGATAGATATCCAGACCTTGGGTCAGCAACAGATAAAAGCTTAAGACAAAGGGGAATGACGCCCCGAACAGCACTTTTTTACGTCGTTCACCTAACAGATAAAACCCGACAGCCAGAAAGAGCGTTGTGGCGATCACAAATCCGACATAGGTCAGCCCGATGCCATAAAGTGTCATTAACAGCAGGAATTTGATCAGCAATTTCCAGTTGAAGTAGAGGACGGCACCACTTTTTTCATCGGGTTGTCCGGTGACGAGCAGCGCAACGGACAGAATGATGCCGATGTAAGTGAGCAAGATCGGTAATGTTCTGGCGGTGAAGGGTTCGTATTCATCTCCGGGAAACAGTGGAATATTAAAGGTTTGGTAACCATAGACCAGACAAAATACGAGAAAGATTAATGCGCCGACTCTGTCCCGACATAACAAATTTTCACTTGAGAGCAGTGAGTTCATTTTAGTAGACATTATCCTACTCCATTGGATATGAGGGGGTCATATACAGGCTGCCTGGACGGGGGAATCGCAACAAAGGATTCAGCAAAAACCTGTATATGACAGTTGGTATTCCGGTTGCAGGAAAGTTATTGGATAAAACCTAATTCACGCATCAGGGTTCCCATCTGCTTTTCCTGTTTTTCAAGAAATGCATTGAATTCTGGCGCGGGTTTATAGTTATCAACCCAACCGTTGCGATCCCGAAGTGTTTTCCATTCCGGGGTCTGGTACATTTTTTCCAGCACGTTGTCCCACTCCGCGACTTTTTCTTTGCTGACTCCCGGCGCTGCAAAGAAACCACGCCAGTTAGCAAAAACCGTTGAGTTGCCATATTCGGTTAACGTCGGAATCTGGGGAGCTGAAGGTAACCGTTCAGGTGCAGTGACAGCTATAATTCGGATTTGTCCTGCTTTTGACATTTCCAGTACTTCACCTAAACCGGTTGAGAGGAGTTGTGTTTCTCCCGATAGTAGGGCGGCCATTGCTTTACCCCCGCCATCATATGCGATGTAACGAACCGCTCTCGGGTCGAAATTTTCATTCTTGAATGCCTCTGCAACGACCAGATGATCGGTACTTCCCCGGGCTGAACCCCCTGCAATCTTGACTTTCCGTGGATTGTCTTGGAAGTCGGCAACGATATCTTTCCACGTTTTATATTTTGAGTCGGCACGCACAACAATGGCACTGTAATCAGACACAATGGAAGCGACAGGGGTCATATCTCGAAACGACTGAGGGAAAACACCGGAAAGGGAGCGGACGACGATGGGGCTGGAGTTAACCATCAGGGTATCTTGCTGGCGGTCTGCGGTTTCAATCAGATGAGCGATTGCTTTTCCGCCACCGCCACCGGACATATTTTGAAAAGAGACGTTATCAATGAGTTTGGATTTGTACAGTACATCACCTGTGCCTCGTGCGGTCATGTCCCAGCCACCACCGGCACCACCGGGAACCAGAAAGTGGATTTCTTCAATATTTGCTGCGAGTGCGTTGATGGAAAAGCCAGCGGTGAGCATGGATATGATCAGGCGGGTTTTCAGTTGCTTCATAATTCACGTTCCTTTTGCAGTGTGCAATTGATGCTTTATTCGCTTTATTGTTTGTATTGATGGATCACTTCATTCGCGATTGCATGACAAAAGTTATACAAATGTTAATTATTTGTCCTGTTTATGGTGATAAAAGAGAATAAAGAGCATTAAATATATTTTGTTCATATTGGTCATGATGCGTAATGCGTTGAATCAATCACAGTTATTGGTCTTATTCCTCTTAACAATGTTAGATAAGTGTTAATGTACGGCTTCTTTTCCGGAGGTACATATGACATGGAATGAGATTAGTTTCCGTAAACGGATGTTGATCATCATGACGTTTTCAGGGCTCGTTGAGTTACTGATTCTGGCATTGGCCGGTTTTTCCTATATTCGCCATCAGCAAGAAGAAGACATGGGGCAGAAGGCATTGCGCGTCGCTAAATTCTTGTCTGAATCCCCGGCCGTCATTGAAATGATTCGTCAGGAAGATACCAGCCAGCAACAATATTATCGCGATCTGACTTATATGATTGGTGCTGCATTTATCGTCATCGGCAATCGCCAGGGGATTCGACTGGTTCACCCTTTGAATCAGCGGATTGGTCTGCCGATGGTTGGCGGAGATAATCAGCAAGCCCTGCGGGAAGGCCGGTCTTATATCTCCTTTGCGCACGGTTCTTTAGGCCGTTCTGTACGGGGGAAATCCGCTGTCGTTGACGCTTCCGGTCATATTATTGGTGTGGTGTCAGTTGGCTATCTGATTGAACGGTTACAAGATAGGGTTGAACCTTATCTGCATTATCTATTGATTATTGTGGTGCTGGTAGTGATTGTAAATGGACTCATCTCCGGCTACATCTCCCGACGTTTTCAAAAAGCAATTTTAGGTTTTGAGCCTGAAGAGATCGGCCGTCTCTACGGAGAGCTCGATGTCACGATGAGTACATTAAAAGAAGGCATTTTGAGTATTGATGAAAAGGGGTACCTTCGTTCGATCAACCGGAGTGCCTGCAAAATTCTCGGGATTGATAAAAGCAAGGCGCTGAATCGTTTATTAACTGATTCGCTACATGACAGCAATCTCTACACCTTGTTGGAAACCGGGCGAACCGATAGTGATATTGAGTTGTATCTCAATCATCAATGGCTGATTGCTAACCGAAGCCCGATTGTTGTCGACGGGCGTGTCGTCGGTGCCGTTGCCAGTTTCCGGCTGCGTGATGAAATCAACGACTTAACCGAGCAACTTTCCCAAACGAAAGCTTATGCGGAGTTATTGCGTTCGCAGACGCATGAACATAGAAATAAGCTAAATACGATCAGCGGGTTAGTTCAAATGGGAGAACTGGAAGCCGTTCAACAGCTGATTGGTCAGGAGACCGAACATTATCAGGCATTGATCGAATTTTTGCGCGGTGCGATTAAAGATCCATTGATCGCAGGTATGTTGCTGGGTAAAAGTGAACGGGCACGGGAATTATCGCTAGAGCTTCGGGTTGAAGAAGGGACAAAACTGGATGCCTTACCTGAGCACCTCCATGCTGAAGATGTTGTGACCATACTGGGCAATTTAATTGACAATGCCTTTGAAGCGGTATTGACATCGGTACGGCAAATTAAACATATTGCGTATGAACGACGTATTATTGATGTTTCGATCAGTGATTATGGGAATGAAATCATTCTGGAAGTTGATGATCAAGGATGTGGTCTGCCGGATGGGGTCAGTGTTGATATACTGACAGAAAGAGGCGTATCAAGTAAAAGCCATCAGGGGCGAGGTGTCGGGCTGTTTCTGGTGCAACAGTTGACAGACAGATACCACGGGCAGTTGGATATGTTCGATAAGAAAGGAAATGGTACAAGAATGACGGTTTATTTGCCCAAGGAACCATTGATATGAATACCAGAGTCATGATTATTGAGGATGATCTGGTGATTGCTCAGCTTCATCAGCGTTATTTAGAACAGATCGGTGGGTTTGACGTTGTCGGCATTGCAACCAATAAACTTGAGGCTGAGATGCAATTGTCATTGCTTGAACCGGACCTGATACTTCTGGATGTTTACCTGCCGGATGGTACCGGGCTGGATATTTTGCAGCAGTCGAGAAACAATCAAGATCAGTGTGATGTCATTTTGATCACAGCAGCGAGAGATGTCGGAACATTACAGCAGGCAATGCGTTATGGCGTGGTTGATTATTTACTGAAACCGGTGGTGTTCTCCCGTCTTGAGTCAGCCATGCAAAAGTACCAGCTGTTACGACAACAGTTAACGGAAGCGGGCGGCCTTGATCAGGGGCTAGTGGATAAAATGCTTTCCAGTTCAGCCGTCGTATCAACAACAAATGTGGAGAAACTCCCGAAAGGTATTGATGCTGTGACTTTAGATAAAATCCGCAAGCTTTTTCAAGATAATGTTTCGCTGACTGCGGATGAGGCCGGAGAACAGATCGGAGCAAGCCGAACGACTGCCAGACGTTATCTGGAGTATTTGAATGGTACCGGAGAACTCATCTCAGATGTCAATTATGGAACGGTTGGTCGTCCTGAACGTTGCTATCAACGTAAAGGGTAAAATGAAGATGACAAAAATTCAGTGGGCCTATGACCCACTGAGTGTATCGATAATTTTATGAGGACGTCCGGGGGTTAAGTTGCAGGGGAGAGCTGCGTTAAAAAATGATCAATGTGCTGTCGAACCTCTGCCGGTGTCGCAGCCCGTCTCATCTGTTCCATTGAAGGCAGCTGATTATTCTGGAAATATTCGGCTGAAACAAAGGCATCGCTGGCGTGATAGCGTAATGTATCTTGATCGGCTGAGCCGTCGCCAACAATGATAAACTTCCCGGTCGTTCTATTCTGACGTTTCCACTGCTCGATCACCTGTACTTTTCCTTTTGAAGAAAGTAATGGCGAAGGGCGAATACTAAGTACTCTGTTTCCCAGCCAGATAAAGCGGTTTGCGGTGAGTTGCTCATATTGAACCTCCCATGCATCTAATAAAGGTGCAATCCATTCAGTATACCCTCCGGAAATAACATGCAGTTTGACACCTCTGTCGTTCAGCGAGCGAAATGTTTCTTTCAATACGGGATCCAGAGCATCCACCCGGCTTGCGACATACTGTTCGATAGTTTGTTTGCTAACAAACATCGCAGTTCTGAGCATGATCAGCTTTTCTTGCCAAGTCGCACGACCGGCAAACGCTCGAGGTGCAATTTCTGCCAGATATCGCATTGTTTCATGACCGTTTGGCTTCTGACTCAATGCAATTTTCAATACTTCTACCGTACTCTCTTCCGGCAGTAATGTATTATCAAAATCAAAAATGACATTCATGGCTGTTTTAACTGCGCTTTGTAACTATATTTATCGTCTCTGGTCCAGCGGGTGGCCGGTATCTTGAGATAATCGGCAATTGCCTGTTGGACTGTGTCTGCAAATGTTTGCGGTGATTGCTCCTTGGAGTAGTGAAGTTTATCCAGATAAGTCACTTCAAAGTGGATATAGGGCATCATGAGAATCGTCATGAAGCGAATATATCCCGGCGACATCATCGGACTTGGAGATAATCCAAAAGGAAGCCTGACTTTTAAAGCGACCGGTACCACAGGCTGTCCGCGAATCATAAATTCAGGACGGAAACGGAACAGAGCCTGACCGTTATTCAGTGTGGCTTCCGGGGTAATGTATAACGCGTGATTTTCCGGTGCTTTATTCCACTCACGGAAACACTGGACTAACTGCCGTTGGTTTTTGACGAGCCAATAGCTAGAGTTCGAACCTTTGAATAAGATATAGCCGACAAATTTCCCCAGAGGACTATCTGCTTTATCAATCATCAGTGTCGCATGTGGCATAGCCAAACCCGGAATATGGTCAAAAATACTGACGTGAGTGGATGCAACAACACATCCGGCAGTATGCTGACCTACAGCTTCCGGTGACATATTACAGTGGACGCGAATCCCCAGTAGACGAATAAATACTCGGTATACCGATTTTCTTTTTTCATGAGGAAAGAGCGGAAACACGAGTCCGTAAGCACCAATGAGCACCAGACGTGACAGCAATAATAAAAAGCCGAATGGCATATACATGACTGTCAGGACTGAAAAATGGTGCCACAATTTCACATCACATAATGTCGAGATAGGGACATCTTGACATAACGTTGGTTGCTCAAGATTTTGCATGTACTGTTTCCCGTGCTTCTTGTTTTTGAATGTACTGATGTAATTTTTGAGCGGTACTTTCGTTTTTGTCTCGGACTTTGAAGAAGTTATCCCGATCGTAGTCAATTTTCAGATGGTCACCGAATTGGGTGGATACAACTCGGCACTGATCACGGTCAAGATTGAGATATTTCAGGTTCATCTGAATGGCACGAGTGTGTTTGATGTTTGTGAGTGTATAAACTGATGTGAACCCCAGTACATCAAAAGCCCAACACAATGCTGTATGGCCTGCCAGATATGTCCAAGGCGTTCCCCAGTACTTTGGTAAATAGCGCATACCGAAGTTAATCCCGAACTGCTTCTCTTCAAATCCTGCATAGCCCATAAAAGGTGCACCGGGGCCTTGAGAAACAACCCAGCGAGCCCATCCTTTCTGTTCCTGATTCTGTCTGAATCGTTCAACTTCATCTTTGATGATGTCGATGGTTCTTGCATGCCCGGAAGAAATAAACTTCATATTTTCTTCATCGGAAGCCAGTGTTGCATACCCCTGAATATCTTCATCATTCCACTTGCGCAGCGTGATGCCATATTTGCTACATATAACGTTATTCATATCTACCTACCGCCAAACTTCAGTTGTTCAATTGTTTATCATCGTCACATTTTTCAATGTGATTCCTATGGGAGTGACACTTGCTCAAGTGGGTTACCCAATTTGATGCTTCTACATCTCGTTCTAATACTTTTATTTTTTGTCCGTCTGTTGATCCACATAACCGGAAACAGAAGGCAAGGTTGTGAACTCTCGGTAAGGAGCTGAACTCTCTTTGTATGTTTTTAAACATATTTATTACATCATTATTGTTATTGATATATGAATATCTAAATTTATTCAACTGGTCACTATGTAATAAAGTGCATAATGAAGCATAAAAGTGACGGTTAAACTTTAATCAGATGAATGGTGCTTAGTTAAAACATTCCCTTTTTGAATTATCCATATAAATTTAAGTTATTTGCTCTTGGTTTTAATGTAAATAGTTGCTTATCGTCATAATTATCAAAAGAGGGAGAAGTGATCTTGATACGGCTAGTCAATCGCTAGGAAGGAAGAGGCGTAGTGGATAAAATATAAAATAAAATAAAATCATCTAAAAAAATAAAAAATATGCTCTACAGTCTCTAATATGAGAAATTTTTCTTAATTTTTCTTTTGTGAGAATTACTCTGTTGGATAGGATTATATAAGAATGTTAGCGCTTTCATGTTAATAAATTGGATATATATAAGCATTAAATGCGATCATCTAGTGAAAGATTTTGAAATGACGTCTATCTAACGATTTTCCGGTTATAGATACCGATTTTATCAAAAATATTGACATGTCGAATCTACTTCAGGACGCGAGTGTCATCTTTCAGTATGGTATACTTTAAAAGAGAATCAATATTGCACTCGTAAAATACGCTAGCTGATACATGTTGTGATTGCAGATGTTACAATTTTAGGGTGATGAAGCGTATTCAGGAGGTACCAGTGACTCAAACCTTAGTTATTGTTGATGTTCAGAATGATTTTTCACCGTCGGGGGCATTGCCTGTACCCGATGGAGACAGTATTGTCACTGTGATCAATCGGTTAATGCCTTGTTTTGACCATGTTGTTGCTACGCAAGACTGGCACCCCGCAGGGCACGGTAGCTTCGCATCCGTATATCATCTTTCTCCCGGGGAGATGATCGAGCTGAATGGCATCCAGCAGATTTTATGGCCTGATCATTGTGTTCAGTCATCTTGGGGCGCTGAATTTATCCCCGGGTTAGCAACACATCATATTGAATACATTGTTCACAAAGGCAGTAATCCAGAGGTTGATAGTTACAGTGGATTCTTTGATAACGGAAAACGACAGACCACCGGACTTTTGGATTATTTAAAAACAATTGATTCAGATGAATTATATATTGTCGGGCTTGCAACAGATTACTGTATTCTGTTTACAGCACTTGATGCCGTTGAACTTGGCTTTAAAACTTATGTTATTCAGGATGCCTGCCGTGCTGTGAATTTGGATCCTGACGATGAAGAAAAAGCGCTGGCGAAAATGGCGAATGCCGGATGCAAGATTATTCATTCGAGATATGTACTGAATGAATCATGACGCTTTGAGGGGCAAGACGATAAGAATCAATCGGTCACGAGAAATAACAGCAGATGTAACAAGTGACACTGGGGGAGCTATATGAAAAGAGTCAGCAACAGGACTGACCCATCCATGGCTTTACTTCCGACGATACAGTCTTTCGGGCCTGCCAACCCGACCGTGTTGAATAATCGCTTCAAGGAAGCTGGTGGACGTACAATATTCAAGGTATCGGCGAGCGGTCGTTTTACTGATGCCAACGAGCTTACCCAGTGATTCTGCGGTGTGTGTTACATCATCTTCTTGGTAAATGACTTTGATCTTATCCAGTGTAAGTTCATCAATACCTTTGGGGAGATTATCTTGATGGTATTGTGCTTTTGATTGAAAGTTGAGTAATTCATCAACATGTCTTTGGTTGAAGTTATCAGCAGCTTTCAGCGAATTGTTATATTTTAAATATCGTTCAAGTGAATCTTGTAACCGGTCATAGGCAATCGGTTTTAACAGGTAATCGAAAACACCGCAGCGAACCGCCTCACGGACGGTTTCCATATCTGAAGCCGCGGTGACAAAAATAACGTCCGGCATATTCCCGCCAGAGATCATCTCTTTCAATAAATCCAGGCCGCGTCCATCGGGAAGAAAATTATCCAATATAATTAATTGTGGTTTTAAAAAGCGGAGCATGTTGCGCGCTTCAGCGAGGGAGCGGGCAACACCAACCGGGCGAAATCTAGGCATTTGATTCAGGTAGTAAGTGTGAAAATCAGAAATACTGACTTCATCTTCAA
Organism: Vibrio ruber DSM 16370; assembly: GCF_900163965.1. Classification (GTDB taxonomy): domain Bacteria; phylum Pseudomonadota; class Gammaproteobacteria; order Enterobacterales; family Vibrionaceae; genus Vibrio; species Vibrio ruber. Next base: position 83,632 of record NZ_FULE01000025.1, on the reverse strand, counting down.
CAATCAATACATCAAACACATCCATTATTATGTACTCACGTTAGGGATGAAAATAGAAAAAATGGTACCTTTCGGTTCTGCATGATCAATCAATATCGTGCCATTGGCCTGTGTTACCAGACGGTGAACGAGATATAAACCGATACCATGTCCCGGCTGTTCCTTGCTACTGACACCTTTGGTAAAAAGTGAATCAGAAATTTCTTCTGGGATACCGGTACCATTGTCCGCTACCTCGATGACGAGTTCGTCTGAGGCATCGGTTAAAAGCAGTGAGACTGTTTTATTACTGCTATCGTTTTTTAAAGTAGCTTCAAAGGCATTGTCAAGTAGATTCCCCAAAATTGCGGCCAGTTCGTCGGATGACATGCATTGTGGTTGTTTTTGCATCTGACAGAGCGGATCAAATTCCAGCTGGAGGCCGAGTTCTTTCGCGCGGCTGTATTTGCCCAGCAGCAGCCCGGCAATAATCCGCGAGCCGAAAGTTTGAGTAATATAATCGATGAGTTGTTGTTGGTTGTGCGTTTCTTTCTGAATTGCCTGAATGGCTTCATCGTAAGCGCCAATTTGTACTAATCCTCCGATAGTTGATAATCGATTGGTGTATTCATGGCTGAGCACACGAAGGTTTTCCGTATGCTGGCGAATTTGTGAAATTTGCGACGTCAGGGTATTGATGTCATCCCGTCGACGAAAACTCACGACCCAGCCAATATGTTTTTCGTACTCCCAAATGTTGACTCGGTTAGCAACCAATGTTTCTCCGTTACAAGTGATCAGTTCATCTTGTTGATCATTGGTATCAGTCTGACCATGCGGGTTACTTCCCATAAAAAAAGAAGCGGGTGTGACAAATTCAGTAATGTTTCTGCCGAGCAAATACTTGGGGGGATGTGCGATTCCTAATGTTTTGAGTGCACGGTTATTAACCGACAATATTTCCCCTTGGGTACTGACAGCGATAATACCTTCATAAACGCTCTGTAAGATTGAACTGTGTAAGCGCAGAGAAAGAGCTATTTCTTCCGGTTCCATGTCGAACATTTGCTGTTTGATATGTTTGGTAAATAACCAAGCTCCGAGCATGGATAAAATCAGCAGGGCAAATACGGCATAAAACAACGGATAAGAATAAAATGCCAGCCAGTCACTGATACTATTCACTAAATAACCAACGGAGATGACACCAATAATCTCATCGTGCTGATTAATAATTGCTGATTTACCACGAATCGCAAACCCCAGACTGCCTTTTCTTAAAGACGAGTAATATTCCCCGTATTTTAATGCCCGAACGTTGTCACCTCCCTGCATAGGAAAACCGACTTTATCTGAATCAGGGTGTGCCAGCCGAATTCCCTTTTTGTTGCCGACAACAATGAAGTCGGCATCGGAGATAGCTTGTAGTTCATGGACGGTCTCTTGAATCGCTGCAACATTATGTTGTTCGATGTTTTGGATCAGAACTTTATTGTGTGCAATCTCTCTGGCCTGGATAACGGCTTTGGTTCTGAACTGATGTTCGAGACTTTTACTGAGCGTAAGATGAAAAAAAACTGTGACCAGTATTAATTGAATTGAAATAACAAAGATAAGCAGAAGTGCAACCCTGAGCCGGAATGAAAGCTTCTGACATATGTGTGTATGAGCGGCTTGAAAGATCGTTTTGAGCATAACGTTATAATAGGCTGATGATTATCAAAGGCTGTAGGTAAAGGATTATAGTTATCAGGTGATTATATCGATTCTGCGGATGAATAGATTGATCAAAGTGATTCAAAATCCATTTAAGCGTTAATTTCTTGTATTGCCATAACCGTTTTTCAGCATCACCATTGTGATAAATACAATTCATTCCGGTCAACGCTGGCAGGCGATTATCATACGATGTCTTATATCATGAACGATTCCGTGAAGTATCGTGGTTTGTAGCGCGTCGGATGACACGCTACAAAGAAATGAGAATTACATAAATATTCCGAATATCACACTGGCAATGATGAGAACAATCCCACCACCAAGCCGAGAGGATATTTGGGCATAAGAGAGTAAATTCATCCGGTTAGAGGCTGCCAGCACTTCAAGGTCACCAGAGCCACCACGGTTTGCCATACACAGACCCGCCGTGATTGAAGATTCAACCGGATAAAAGCCCATCATCCAACCACCGATTGCAGCGCCAAAAATTGCACCGAATACAATAAGTGCAGCAATAATGACATTGGTGAAAGTTAAAGCATTCATGACTTCACCGAGATCGGTGTAGGCAATACCGACACCAACCATCAAAACCCAAAGCAACTGTTTCGAGAAGAAGGAAGACAGACATTTTGCACCTTCTTTGATTTCGTCAGAGCAGAGACCGGCACCGTTAATGAGCGCAACAATGATCACCATATAAGCGAAAGTATGAATTTTAATATCACCAAATCCGGGGAGAATATGCTTTGACAGCGAGGCTGATAACGTATAAACACAGGCCGCAAGCATAAGACCAATCGCGATTTCACGAGGGGTAATCGTCGGTGTTTTAGCTTTTTCACCGACATCGAATTTTGACTTGCGTAGCAGTTCTCCGTTACCCGTTAATGACGGGATCTTATCTCCTAAACCATTCAGGACGGCTGCAGCAATGATTGCCACGATATTGGCAATCGTCAGAATGGCGATAGCAACCGAATAGTATTGTTCTTTTGAGCCGCCGGTTACGGATTCATAAATCTCAGACAGAGGAATCGCACCGGCACCATTACCACCCCCCATGATTGGGAGGACGTACAGCATCATAATACGATCCACCGGTATGCCGAAAATCATACCACCCAGAATACCCAGAATCGATGCACCAGCTACCGCGGCGAGAATTGTTGGAATATAGCCGACTAAGGAGCGCAACAGTAGTTTTCTATTCACGGCAAGAATCGATCCGGTAATCAAGACCGCGATGAACAGATCGAGAAAATCGGTTTTTTTCATCACATCGGAGACCGCGGTAATTTCTTTCTGAGTTAGCAGTCCCATATGGACAAACCAAGCTGCGACCAGAAAAATCATCACAGGCGCGCCACCAATATATTTATTGAATATCGGTAGACGTTTACCGATTTCACCGAATATGGCACCGACAACAAACATAAAACAGAACCCACCGACAATATTGTTCGGTAGTGTATCGGTAATGTGTGCAGTCAAAACCACAAGAAATAGTAGGGCAAAAAGATGGAATGGTATCCCGAATATTTTTATTTGTGACAGAAGCGAATGAGCGCTGGGGGCGTCACTTGTTATTCGTAACGTTTTTTCATTCATAATCAATTTCCGTAGGTTGATGTTCAATTTAGCAATTTAGATAAAAAATTGATCCATAATTGTGAAAAAGTTCATTGAATGAAGTGACGTTAAAAACGTCAATGGCGTTAATGGTTTTTATTGTTTTTTATTTTTAAAAAACAATGAGATAAATAGTTTAATTCATTAAATTCATAAAGAGTTTTTAAGCTCGTATATAAAGTGATTCATATCATTATTTTATGAATATAAACACCGCAAACTATGTCGTGATGAATTTAGTTACAGAGGCAGTACGTCATGTTAGACGAGATATCCTTTTCTCGAGTTCCGATTACGAATCGCTATAAAATAGACAAAATTCAAACCTTTTTAGCACATAACGGGTTGGATATTGATGAAGATGTAGAATACTTCGTGATTGGGAAACATATCTCTGGACAGATACTTGCCTGTGGTGCAATCGCCGGAAAAGTTTTAAAGTCGATTGCAATTGAGAAGACGTATCGCGGCAGTGGATTATCATTGACACTGATGACCGAATTAACCAACTTTGCTTATGAGTTAGGACGATACAATTTATTTTTATTTACCAAACCTCAGAATTTTAATTTATTCCGCCAGTCTGGCTTTTTCCCGCTTGCGCAAGTCGATGACGCCATGATTCTCATGGAAAATAGTCCCAATCGTTTTCAATCCTACTGTCAACAACTCAAACTCATGAAAGTGGCCGGAGAACGTATCGGTGGCATGATCATGAATGCCAACCCATTCACATTGGGGCATCAATATCTGGTTGAAAAAGCCTGTGCGGAGTGTGATTGGGTTCATCTGTTTGTTGTCCGGGAAGAAGGAAAGGATTTCTCTTATCTTGAACGGCTGAGCATGATTCGAGCCGGTACACAGCACTTGAAAAATGTAACGGTTCATCCGGGCTCGGATTACATGATTTCCAGAGCGACATTCCCGACTTACTTCATCAAAGATCAGAAAAAAATTAATTATTGTCATGCAGCACTGGATCTTCAGCTATTTCGCGACGGGATTGTTCCTGCTTTAGGGATCACCCACCGCTATGTCGGCACGGAACCACTTTGTCCGGTAACCAATCATTATAACGAGTCGATGCATTGTTGGTTGGCATCAGGGGCTTGCCGGTCAAACCGTATTGAAATTGTCGAAGTGCCAAGAAAAGCCATTGATGGTGAGCCTGTATCGGCGTCCAGAGTACGACGGTTGCTATCTCAGCAACAGGATGAGCTAGTTGCAAAACTGGTACCGAAAACCACCTATAAAATCTTATTTAGCGATGACGTTCAGTACCATAGGGCCAAGTCGGTTGCGGCCTGAACGGCATCTCATATAAAAATTTAAAATCAGAAAGGCCAAATCCATGGAAATTAAACAACCAGCGTTTGCAGGAACTCTGGAGTCCAGTGATCTTCAGGTTCGAATCGCCCCTAATCACGAAGGTGGCATCATCATTCATCTTGATAGTACGGTTCAGCAGCAGTTCGGTGAAGTGATCAGGCACGTTGTTCTCGATTCTCTCCAGCAACTGAAAGTTGCCGATGCCATTTTAACCATTGAAGATAAAGGGGCTTTGGATTGCGTGATTCAGGCTCGGGTGCAGGCGGCAGTAATGCGTGCTTGTGGTGTCGAACAGATTGATTGGAGCTTATTGTCATGAGTCGATTACGCAGAAGTATGTTATTTGTGCCGGGCGCTAATGCCGCAATGTTGAGTAATACCTTTATCTATAAACCTGATGCGATCATGTTCGATCTTGAGGACTCGGTTTCACTACGGGAAAAAGATACTGCCCGGATGTTGGTATATCGTGCATTGCAACATCCGTTATATCAGGATATTGAAACAGTTGTCCGGGTGAATCCGATTGACTCCAGATTCGGTATCAATGATTTAAATGCAGTCGTGAGAGGAGGAGCGAATGTTGTGCGTCTTCCTAAAACCGATACGGCTCATGACGTGACACTGATGGCAAGCCAAATTGAAGAAATTGAGAGAGCCTGTGGTCGTGCCGTCGGTAGTACCAAACTTTTGGCTGCGATTGAGAGTGCTCAAGGAATCAATAATGCAGTCGAGATCGCGCATAGTTCTTCCCGGCTTATCGGGATTGCGCTGGGCGCGGAAGACTATGTCCGTGACCTGAGAACAAACCGCTCTCCGGAAGGGACGGAGTTACTGTTTGCCCGGTGTAGTATTCTTCAGGCTGCACGAGCTGCCGGAATTATGGCATTTGATACGGTTTATTCGGATGCGAACAATGAAGCAGGGTTTCTCCGCGAGGCTGAGCACATCAAACAGCTTGGATTTGATGGTAAATCACTGATTAACCCACGCCAAATCGATTTACTTCACAATGTCTATGCGCCGACCCAAAAAGAGGTTGATTATGCTTATGCCGTCATTGAAGCGGCTGAAGAAGCAGAGCAGCAAGGGCTAGGGGTTGTGTCTCTTAACGGGAAAATGGTCGATAGCCCAATCATTGAACGTGCACGCTGGACATTGCAACGTGCTGAATCCGGTATCAAACAATAGAAGGCAGTGTGTTATGAGTGTCAGTACGTTAAATAATCCTATTTCGCTTGATGAACTGGAAATCCATTCATTAACGCCATATACAAGAGCCAACGCAATTACACCGCATCTGGCTGAAGAACGATTTAAAAAAGGCAGAAAACTAAAAGGTTCACTTGAGCAGGCCATTAAAGAAATGGGCTTGGCGGATGGGATGACGATTTCTTTTCATCATGCATTTCGAGGCGGTGATAAAACTATCAATGCTGTGATGGATGTGATTGCCAGAATGGGGTTCAAAGATTTAACTTTAGCTTCCAGCTCTCTGACGTCGATTCATGCACCATTAATTGAACATATCCGCAATGGTGTCGTCCGTAAAATGTATACCTCCGGATTACGGGGAGAGCTTGCTGAAGCGGTTTCCCGGGGGCTGCTGGAAGAGCCGGTTCACATTCATTCGCATGGCGGACGGGTTCACTTAGTCCAAAGTGGTGAAGTCCATATCGATGTCGCATTTATCGGTGTGCCATGTAGTGATGAGTTTGGCAATGCTAACGGCATTCAAGGCAAATCTCGCTGTGGTTCTTTAGGTTATGCTCAGGTTGATGCGCAATATGCGGATCGGGTTATCATTCTGACGGAATCAATTGTTGATTATCCCAATGCGCCCGCTTCAATTCGTCAGGACTGTGTCGATGCAGTGGTTCAGGTCGCAGAGGTGGGGGACCCGGATAAAATCGGTGGAGATGCAACGCGAATGACTACCAATCCACGTGAATTGTTGATTGCAAAACATGCGGCTGAGGTCATTGAACATTCCGGTTATTTTCAACCGGGTTTTTCTTTGCAAACCGGCTCCGGCGGCGCTTCTCTTGCGGTGACGCGTTTCCTCAAAGATAAGATGATCAAACATAATATTGTGGCATCTTTCGGTCTGGGCGGAATTACGGCCACGATGGTTGATTTACATGAGCAGGGTTTGATCGAAACACTACTGGATGTGCAGTGTTTTGATTCGGTGGCTGCTGACTCTTTGTCCCGGAATCCGAACCATCATGAAATTTCAGCCAATGAATACGCCAATCCTTCTTCCAAAGGAGCTGTTGTTGATCGGCTGGATGTGGTAATCCTCAGTGCTTTAGAAATTGATATGCAGTTTAATGTCAATGTGATTACGGGCTCTGACGGGGTGATTCGTGGCGCCTCCGGTGGTCATTGTGATACTGCTGCCGCTGCGAATTTAACGATTGTGGTCGCACCATTAGTTCGGGGACGGATTCCGACCGTTGTTGAGCGGGTAACGAATGTGGTAACACCGGGCGCATCGGTTGATGTGTTAGTCACGGATCACGGTATTGCTGTAAATCCGAGACGTGAAGACCTGATCGAACGACTGAATGCAATTTCAATTCCGGTTTATTCTATCGATGCATTGCAGGCACGGGCTGAATTAATTACCGGTAAGCCTGAACCCATTCAATTTACTGACAGAACAATTGCCTTTGTTCGTTACCGGGATGGTTCTGTCATTGATGTGATTAAAGAGGTTGCTCAATGACACACATAGCAGAAGAAACACCCGTCCAATTATGCGAGTTACTTGCATGCAAAGAACAACGGGCAAAAACACAATTGGCTTGGTTGAGAACTTATGGTGTTCCTCTGGTTTCGTTTAGCATCAATATGCCGGGGCCGGTAAAACTGAATGCGGTCAGTGAGCAAATTTTTGCTCAGGGGCTCGCAGCATTAGAAGCCATTTGTCATGAACAGGGATGGACACTCATCGCGCAGCAAATACATCATGAAAAAACAGGTCCTGAGGGGATATTTGCAGTGCAAGGGGTGAGTGCATCCATACTCAAGAAGCAGATGATGCACATAGAGAAGACGCATCCGACAGGGCGGCTGATGGACTTAGACGTGATTGATAAGCAAGGCAAAAGTATTAGTCGTAAAGCTTATCAGATAGGGCGGAGAAAGTGTTTGCTCTGTGAGGAAGATGCGGTCATCTGTGCCCGTTCCCGCCGACATCCGTTGCAGGCGCTTTTGGCGAAAATTGAGGAAATGGTTCATGCAGACGAGTGCTGTCATTGATTTACTGTTTGAAAAACAACGGGATAGAGATGAGCTGAATCGTGACAATATTAGCATGTTACACTGTCACGATCGAGGTCAGTTTCCTTTCGACCAATTCGTCGGCCATTTGGCTTATCATGCCATGATGCTAGAAGTTCATCTGACACCGAAACCGGGGTTGGTTGATACCGTAAATCAAGGAGCCCATCAGGACATGGATCTGGCGTTATTTGTCCGCAGTGCTGAAGCGCTTGCCCCATACATGACCAGTTTTGTTCGGATGGGGTGGCAGCAGCATCATCAACCGCTCTCATCGCTCTTAAATGAGTTGCGACCGATAGGCATTGATGCAGAAACAACCATGTTTCAGGCCACTTCGGGCGTCAATACTCATAAGGGGATGATCTTTTCGATGGGGCTCATTGGTGGTGTGGTCGGTTGGTTGAAAGCCAATCAGCAGCAGATAAACGCTCGAGCTATCAGTGCAGCGGTGAGTCAGTGTTGTCAACAGCCGGTCTGGGATGAGCTGCGGGAGATGAAACATCGTACACCGGTGACGCAAGGAGAAAAGCTCTATCAACAATATGGTGTGACCGGTGCCCGGGGTGAAGCTGCGTCGGGTTTTGAGACGATTATGGTACATGCATTACCGGCCTACCAATCTGCTATCGCACAAGGGGTCTCGACAGAACAAGCTTTGTGGCAGACGTTGTTGGTGCTGATTGCCAATAATCAGGATACTAATTTGCTTGCTCGCGGAGGAATGGCCGGATTACTGTATGCTCAGCAATATGCGTCCAGCCTGTTGGCATCCGGGGGAATTGCCCATCCGGATATCGAAATGGCATTGAATCAGTTTGACCGTTGCCTGATAGAACGTCATCTCAGCCCGGGCGGTAGCGCTGATTTACTGGCTGTGACTTGGCTGATTGCAGAATTAGAGAGCATCTTTTCCCCGATAGATTAGGGGCTACTGACCTTTTGCTGCTCATTTTTATTCGGTTTAAAGTAAGTTTGGATAGATTTGGTGGTACTTTTTCTTCGGTAGGTGACGTTACTCTACCGAAGTTTTTTATCTGGGGGAGATATTTTTAATCATCACTGGCGCATACATACTGTTGTATGGTGCTGTGATGAAGCGCATTTCGTATTGGTTTTTATGACTGAATACAAAATGCGCTTCATGTTAAGTGAGTGGGATATAAAACTGTTATTGCTTGCCTAGATCAAAATATTTCACCAAATCATCCAATTGCTGGGACACATTGTGCAGATGAGTACTGGCGTCTGTCAGTTGCTCAGACAGTCTGGTTGTTTCATCCGTCAGCATACTAATGTCTTCGATATTCTCGCCCAACTCAGCCACGACCGATGATTGTTCTTCAGTTGCTGCGGCATTTTGGGTGTTTTGATCATTTAATTGATGGATATGGTGGCTGATCTCCTGTAATGAATTACTGGTGGCTGTTGCATGGCCGACTACCAGCTGGCTTTTATCTTTACCGAGTTGCATGGCGGAGACTGCGCGAGATGACTCATGACGTAATTTTTCGATAACTTCTTGGATTTCATCAGTCGATGCGGCTGAGCGCGTGGCAAGATTACGGACTTCATCAGCCACGACAGCAAAACCACGCCCTTGTTCACCCGCTCTGGCAGCCTCAATTGCAGCGTTAAGCGCCAGCAAGTTCGTCTGTTCCGAGATCCCGCGAATCGTATCCAGTATGGTACTGATGTCATCAACCTGATGACTGAGTGACTGGACGACATCACTTGACTGATTCAACGTTTCTGTCAGTGCTTCAATCTCTTGCTGTGTTCGCATCACAATTTGATTACTTTCAGATGTCTGTTGAGTTGCCTGATGGGCTGTTTCAGCAGCGTTTGCCGCATTTGAAGCAATTTCACTCACGGTGCTGCCCATTTCAGTAATTGCGGTGGCGACCTGAATAATCCGTTCACTCTGACGAGTACAGTTGTTGTGAGTGAGGTTGGATTGTTTGGCTACATTCTGCGCGGTTTCGGCTAGTTCTCTGGCATTATTGGAAACGTCCTGTATTGAGCTGTGGACTTTCTCGATAAAGCGGTTGAAGCTTTCGGCAATTTGACTGATTTCATCCTGACCGGTGAGTGTGATTCGTGTATGTAGTGCGAGATTATTGGCGGCATAAGTAATGGAGTTTCTCAGAGAGCTTACTCGTTTTCTGAGCTGAATGACGATCCATGTAGAGACAACGATGGAAGCAAGCAAACCGAGAGCAATGGTAATTATCATCACGATTTGAGCTTGGTTGTATGTATCAATACTGATTTGATTGTGCTTTCGGGCTTGCTCCAGTAGGGTATCCAGTAATTTGTTCGATGCTTTACGTGTGACGTTATAGTATCCGGCATAGCGTGCTTTGTAGATTTCTCTGGCACCTTCCAGATCGTTTTTACTCAGAGCTTCCAGCAATGGTGTAATTGCCTGAGAGATCATCTCTTCATAGTCTTTTTGCAGCTTGAGGGCATCTCGCTTCATATCTGGATCAACCTGTGTATCCACCGCAAGTTGCATTGCTTGACGCATTTCGGGAATATCTTCTTTATATGCCTCTTTTACGCGAGTCTGAATCCCTTTTTTATCTTTGAGGGAAGTATCTTGCATCAACATCATATCGATACCGACCCGCATTCTCGGAATTCGCGACGCGGCCTCAGCCATTGCTCGCAAAGGCTCTGCGGTATTGACATAAAGCTGCTCGGATTGATGTTGAATATTGGCCATCTTATGGAGGCTATTGATACCAACCAGAATCAGAGCAAGACAAGGAATTGCCACAGCAATGACCAGTCGTAATTTTAAGGTGAGGCGATTCTGAAACATTCTCATTTCCTACTAAGTGATATCAAGTGGTTGAAAATCGATATCCTGAACGCGTGATTCCCGTTTGACTCAACATTTTTCACAAAATATCAATCCTGGATATGCCGATTTCCGGTAGTTATCTATATGGCTGGCTTTTATATAATTTATTATACAGTCCATCATTTATCTAATTAGTTGTTTAATTAACGAAAATTAAAAAACTACTGACGATGTCTAAAAATCTTCCCTCATATTTTTAATTAGGTTATAAACATGAGTTAGTCAATACCAGAATCTTTCTTTTTATTTACATTCATGTTGCAGAATATGGAGTGAGCTCTCATTTTTTTGCTTTGTGAGCGACTTGTTATAAGAGTTATCGTCTGTTTTTTTGTAATTGAAAACGGTGTGAGTAGTGAGGGGAATCGGGGAAAGAATGGGCGCACTGCACACCCATTCATCGAGAGCTATTGTTACAGAACTTTACAGGCTAAACCTTTGAGGTAGAAGCCCTCCGGATAGGCCGAGTCGATGGGATGATCTGCGGCCTGACTAAAACGTTCGACAAACTTAACACTTCGCCCGGCATCCAGTGCGGCATCAGCAATAATTTTCTGAAATAACATCTGATCCATAAGACCGGAGCAGGAGTAGGTGAGTAACGTCCCGCCCGGTCTGAGAATCTGCATTGCCAGCATATTAATATCTTTATATCCTCGGCAAGCACCGTTCAACTGTGCTTTTGATTCGGCAAACTTTGGCGGATCCATAATAACGACATCAAATTGAGTACCTTGATCACGGTATTCGCGTAATAATTTGAAGACATCTGCGTTTAGAAAGACTGCGCGCTTTTTAGAGAGATCGAACTCATTCAATTGGGCATTGGCCTTGGCGGTATCTAGTGCCGGTTGGGATACATCGGCGTTGATTACCCGTTTCGCCCCACCTTTTAGTGCGTAGAGACCAAACCCGCCAGTATAAGAGAAGCAATTCAGCACTTCTTTATCCTGAACATATTTCATGGCGTGCAAACGACTGTCCCGTTGATCCAGATAAAAGCCAGTCTTATGGCCATTGATGATATCAACGCTGATTTTTATACCATTTTCTTCAATGATAACCGGTGCGGTCGGTGCGCTACCATGTAATACACCGACTTGTTCTGGTAACCCTTCTTTTTTGCGCATGGCAACGTCTGAACGCTCATAAATATGGCATTCCGGGAAACAAGTTTTAAGCGCTTCGACCAGCAAGGGTTTTAACAACTCAGCGGCTGCACTTAACACCTGACAAACCAGATAATCGCCATATCTGTCTATCGTAATTCCCGGTAAGCCATCAGATTCAGCGGCGATCAGCCGATAGCCGGTTAATTGACCCTGATGAATGACGGGTTCTCTAAGCTGTTGTGCCTGACGGATACGCCGGATGAAAAAGTCGGTATCAATATCAGTCGGCTCGAAACTCCAGACCCGGGCGCGAATTTGCGATTGCGGCGAAAAACCGGCCTTCGCCAGCCACTGTCCGTCGTGGCTATAGACATCCACAGTCTGGCCTGAAACTGGCTCACCTTGAACGTGATGAATTGCGCGGGAAAAAATCCAAGGATGGCGGCGGAGGAGGGATTTGTCACGCCCTTTGGCGAGATAGATAGCGGCTGTCATAGATGTATTCTGTAGCTTGAAAAACGATATTGTCGGTGATGTGAGGGGGAAAAGCAATTGCTTGAAGGGATTAGCCTTTGGGTTGCAAGTGTTTTTGAATGTGGTGAATTATTGTTCACAGTGAGCGGGGTATCCATCACATTTGATAGAAATTCAGATATACTGTCCCTATAGCGAATCTCATGGCTCGATGAGTTTTCTGATGCGAAAGAGGAGGAGCTGAAAATGTCACAAAAACGAGAAATCTTTACCGTGAAAGGTGTTGTCCAAGGGGTTGGTTTTCGTTATTACACCTCGCATCAGGCTTTGAAATTAGGGCTGACCGGTTATGCGAAAAATTTACATAATGGTGATGTTGAGGTGGTTGCCTGTGGTGAAGCGGATAAACTGGAATTATTTTATCACTGGCTCCAGCAAGGTTCTCCGGCTGCGCGTGTAGAAGCAGTTGAACGGACCGATTTTCACAGTGAAAAGTCATTTCGGGGCTTTTCAATCCATTAATGGGCAATTTCATTCATGGGTAATGTCGTGGTTGAGGGGGCTTTGTTTCAACGGATAGCGCGATAGGCGATAATGTGTTTAACCGTAAACAGGCTGTACCTCAACCGGTTCGATGTCATTTGAATGTGTCGGTTACATCTAATTTAATGTTCACCGACCTGAGATCGTGATGGTGTCACAGGCATTTTGCTGGTTTGGGGAGTCCGGCCAGTTTGGTTGCCTGTTTAGCCGGGCCTTTACGAAACAGCTTAAAGAGATACTTGCTGTTGCCTTTTTCCGGACCATGGGCTTTTTCCATGGCCTTGACCAACATGCGGATGGCAGGAGAGGTGTTGTATTCTTCGTAGAATGCTCTGACAAAATGAATGACTTCCATATGTGCTTCAGTTAATTCAATACCTTCTGCTTCAGCCAATAGTGGGATCATTCCTTCTTGCCACTGGGTGTGATCAAGTAAATAACCTTCGCTGTCGGTTTCAATTATTTGACCGTTATATTCGAACATAGCTCGGTGTTGCCTCATCAATTAGAACGCGGTAAGGGTAGCGGAGTGCCGGGAATGGCACAATCACTGTTATCGAAAAGATGTGTGAAAATATAAAAAAAGCCCAGAATCTGGGCTTTTTTTGCGCTGCTGTGTCGTTCAAAACATGGCAGTTCGCTGATTTTATTTCAGAACGCCTGTTTCAGAACAATTAATCGTCGTTCATGAAGCCCAGAATACTCAGCAGGCTGATGAACAGGTTATAGATTGAAACATACAGCGTGATTGTTGCCGAAATATAGTTCGTCTCACCACCGCGGACAATTTGCTGTGTAGTCAGCAAAATCGCACCGGTTGAGAACAGCACGAACAGGCCGCTCATTGCCAGATAAAGCGCAGGGAGTTGCAGGAAGATATTTGCAATAAACCCAACGAGCAGTACGGCAAAACCGGCCAACAGCATTCCGGACAGGAATGAGAGGTCACGTTTGGTGGTTAGGGCATAAGCAGAAGCCGCCATAAAGGTCAGGGCTGTACCACCGAGCGCTGTTAATACCACATCGCCGAGACCGGCACTGATATATGCGTTTAGGATCGGTCCTAACGTATAACCGAGGAAACCAGTAAACAGGAAGGTGAAAACTAACCCCATACTGTTATCACGGTTTTTCTCAGTCAGGAACAGCAAACCATAGAAGCCGACCAACATGATGATCAACCCCGGAGACGGCAGGTTCATCGCCATGGATACGCCAGCGACGACAGCAGACCACAACAGTGTCATCCCTAATAGCGCATAGGTGTTTCTTAACACTTTGTTTGTTTGAAGTGCACTATCTAAAGTCGATGTGCGTGAATACATAGGACGGTTCATACGCTTCCTCGTATAGTGGTTGTCTATTACTACTTAAGACTGAATATGGGGGTAAAAGTTCGTATCTTCAACCCTTCATGATGACTATGACCTTATCTTAGTCAAAAGTGAACTGCAATACCGTGACGAAGTTGTAACACAATTTTTCTGATGAGAAACAAGCGTTAACTTTGCCGGTGTCCGGTAATGAAAAGAAGGCACATCATGTGCCTTCTCAATCAAAGTAGTTTTTGAGTATTAATGTTGCAGAATTTGCGCAAGGAAGTTTTGAGTGCGATCCGACTGTGGATTAGCAAAGAACTCTTGCGGATTATTCTCTTCAATAATTTCACCGGCATCCATAAAGATAACTCGGTCTGCCACTTCTTTGGCAAATCCCATCTCGTGTGTGACACACAGCATGGTCATGCCTTCTTCGGCCAGTTCAACCATGACATCCAATACTTCACGAACCATTTCCGGATCCAACGCGGAGGTCGGTTCATCAAACAGCATAATATGAGGATTCATACACAGTGAGCGGGCAATCGCCACTCGTTGTTGTTGTCCCCCGGACAATTGACCCGGATATTTCTTGGCCTGACTGGGGATTTTAACGCGCTCTAAGTATTTCATCGCCAGGGCTTCTGCTTCTTCTTTGGGCATTTTCTTTACCCAGATTGGTGCCAGCGTACAGTTTTCCAGCACGGTCAAGTGTGGGAAAAGATTAAAATGCTGAAAGCACATACCGACCTGACGACGGACGGCTTCGATATCTTTTAAATCTTCGGTGAGTTCATGACCCGCAACAACGATCTGACCTTTCTGATGTTCTTCGAGCCGGTTAATGCAGCGAATCATGGTTGATTTACCAGAGCCTGAAGGGCCACAGATGACGATTCGTTCACCTTTGGTCACATTCAGATTGATGTTCTTTAATACATGAAACTCACCATACCATTTGTTCATGTCCTTAATTTGGATCACGGTTTCTTTATCTTGAGTATTTTGTAGCGTCATAATACGTTCCTTGAAATTTTTATCGTTTGTGACCCGTATGTAGTTTGTTTTCCAGCCAGATCGAATATCTCGACATGCCAAAACAAAATACCCAGAACACTAACGCAACAAATGCATAACTTTCGGTGGAAAAACCAAGCCAATTGGGATCAGTATTTGCTGCCTGACCGATACCAAGCACATCAAACATCCCGATGATGAGTACCAGACTGGTATCTTTAAATAGATCGATGAAGGTATTAACAATTGAAGGGATGGTAATTTTCAGCGCCTGCGGCAAAATGATTAATCCCATCTTTTTGGGGTAACTGAGCCCGAGCGAGTCTGCTGCCTCATACTGTCCTTTAGGGATGGCTTGTAAACCGCCTCGGATCACTTCGGCAATATAAGCGGCACTGAATAACATCACACCGATCAGAGCCCGGACTAATTTATCACTTTCTGCACCGGCAGACATAAATAGCGGTAGCATGACGGAGGCCATAAACAAAACGGTGATCAGGGGGACACCACGCCATACTTCGATATAAACGGTACAGAAACTACGGATGACCGGCATATGGGAGCGTCGTCCTAGAGCAAGTAACACTCCAATCGGCAAAGATGCGACGATCCCGACTAAAGCCAGTACAAGCGTGACCAGCAGGCCGCCCCATTTATAGGTTTCAACGACTGGTAAACCAAACCATTCACCATGGAGCAACCCGGTCATCAATAGTGGATAAGCCGTTAATGTAAACAGGGCTAACCAACCACGTTTCGGGGTCTTCGGATAAGCCAGCAGGACAACTAAAACCGCCAAAGTGGCATAGAAAAGTTGTGGTCGCCATAGTTCACTTTCCGGATAAAACCCAAACATAAACTGATTGAAGCGGACGTAAATTAAAACCCAACATGCCCCTTGCTTTGAACAAGCTTCCCGGCTTTCTCCGATCCAATCGGCTTTAATCAGTGCCCAGTCGATGAGATGGTAGAGTCCGGTGAATGCAAAGTAAGCGATGATGATCGTCAGCACCGAATTGAATACATTGCTGAATAAATGCTTGCGCATCCAGACAATCGGGCCGCTGGCATTTGACGGTGGCGGCAGATCCGGTTGAAATTGATGTACTTTCATCTTATCTCTCCACCAAAGCAACTTTACGGTTATATGTGTTCATTAAAAATGAAGTCACCAGACTGATCGTCAGATAGACAGCCATTGTCATCGAGATCACTTCGATCGCTTGCCCGGTCTGGTTTAGGGTTGTCCCGGCAAAGACATTGATGAGATCAGGGTAACCAATGGCAACCGCGAGCGAAGAGTTCTTCGTTAAGTTGAGGTATTGACTGGTTAATGGTGGAATAATAATTCTCATTGCCTGAGGAATGATGATCAATTTGAGGGTTCTGCGGCGAGACAGACCCAATGACATGGCGGCTTCGGTCTGGCCATAACTGACTGCGTTGATACCTGAGCGCACAATCTCTGCAATAAATGCAGCCGTATAGATACTGAGTGCAACGAGTAGGGCAACGAATTCAGGAATAATCTCAATGCCTCCCTGAAAATTAAATCGTTGCAGAACGGGATATTCTGCTGAAATAGGCATTCCCGTCCAGAAGTAAGCAATAGCAGGCAGGCCGATAATCAGCCCGAGAGCAATACGCAGGGTCGGTGTTTGTTGCCCTGTCACTTTTTGGCGGTTACTGGCCCAGATCTTCACACAAATCGTGGCGATAACACCAAAAATCAATACTGCGAATACCACACCGCTTCCCGATGCAAAAATCGGCTTAGGAATAAACAAACCACTGACGTTAATAAAAACCGAATCTCCAATAGAAATACTTTGTCTTTTGCCGGGTAATGCTTGTAAGACCGAGAAGTACCAGAAAAGAATTTGTAGCAGTAACGGAATATTACGAAAGGTTTCGACGTAAATTGCAGCAAAGCGGCTCACGAGCCAGTTTGATGACAGCCGGGCTATCCCGAGAATAAACCCGAGCACCGTCGCGAAAAAGATACCGATGATTGATACATATAATGTATTCAGTAGCCCGACAACAAAGGTTCTGCCATACGTATCTGTTTCGTTGTAATCAATCAGAGACTGACTGATACCAAACCCAGCCTGTTGACCGAGAAAATCAAATCCGGTGGTAATGCCGCGAGATTCCAGATTTGTCAGTGCATTATTCACAATTGTGTAGATAAAGAAGATCAGTACAAAGATAGCAATTATCTGAAAGACAACTGATCGAAAAGTGGGGTTGTAGAATAAGTGTGTCACTTTTTTGGGGGCAGGAGTATTACCTGTTGAGGACACAGCGTTATTTTCAGGCTTCATACAACAATAACCTCAAGTCCATTTCCGACAAAGGGCGGATTAAACCGCCCGTTTTTAATAGAATGATTAGCGGATTGGCGGAGCGTACATGAAGCCGCCCGCATTCCATAGTGCGTTGACACCACGGGCAATGTTAAGTGGAGAGCCTGAACCGACAGAGCGTTCAAATACTTCGTCATAATTTCCGACTTGCTTGACGATTTGATAACCCCAGTCGTCGCGGATTCCGAGGCCGGAGCCTTTCGGTCCGTCTATGCCTAAAATACGTGTAATGTTGGCATCCGTTGATTTTTTCATTTCATCAACATTTTTCGATGTGATGCCATACTCTTCTGCATTGACGAGTGCAAAGAGCGTCCATTTTGCAACGTTAAACCACTTGTCGTCATCTTGACGGACAACCGGACCCAATGGCTCTTTAGAAATAATTTCCGGCAGTACGACCGCAGAACTTGGATCTTTGAGGTTGACACGGAGTGCGTAAAGTTGAGACTGATCGGATGTCAGTACATCACATCGGCCGGCATCAAAACCTTTCGCAGTTTGAGCTGAGGTGTCAAAAACAACTGGTTTATAAGACATGCCATTTTTACGGAAGTAGTCCGCAAGGTTTAGCTCGGTTGTTGTCCCTGATTGAATACATACGGAAGCACCATCAAGCTCTTTGGCACTTTTCACACCCAGGTTCTTTTTAACCATGAACCCTTGACCATCGTAATAAGTGACACCAACAAAATTAAGGCCTAAAGCTGTGTCGCGCTGTAGTGTCCATGTTGTATTACGGGAAAGGACGTCGATTTCACCGGATTGTAGCGCGGTGAAACGTTCTTTCGCAGTTAGTGGTACAAATTTGACTTTGGTTTTATCACCGAGAACGGCTGCGGCTAATGCTCGGCAATATTCAACATCAATGCCTTCCCATTCACCTTTGGCATTCGGGTTGGAAAAACCGGGGAGTCCTGTACTAACACCACAGGTTACCACGCCATTTGAGAGCACTTTATCAAGGGTGCTTTCTGCTGCTGAAGCAGACTGTGCCGCCATCATTGCAGCGGATGCGACAGTGATTGAAGCAAGAATTTTGACTGTTTTTGCCATGAGTTTGTATCCTTCCAGTATGAACCACTCGGTTGTGAGAGGCATTCCTGACACAAGTAATTCATTTTGCATTTATTGGTTCTGACGGTTGAAACCGCTATTTGTCCAGAATGCTATTCCATTTTCAGTAACAATCGTCTGTAAGCTTAGGTAGGGATTAGGTTTTTCTCAAATTTATAATCAAAAAGAATGATAGTATAATCGCAAACCAAGCCTGCATTTAGCATGGCTAATTGTTACTTAAATGTAAATAGTGCAATCAAGTTCAATCATAGTGCAATTGTGCGTCCATATATTTATTGAATGATTTTTTAGATTTTTATTTCTTTACTCATGACTAATTTAGTTTTTAAATCTAATGTTAGGTGTTAATTTAATCAATAATTTCCAATTGCTCATTTGTTTCGATAATCATTGCACTTTTTTGGGTCATGTGATTTGTTATAGATGTTAATATAAGGTTGCAAATGTTATGCAGTATTTTCCGCTGTTTATGGATTTAACCGATAAAGCCGTTTTAGTCGTCGGAGGAGGAGAAGTTGCCAGCAGAAAAACTGAAGCTTTGGTCAAAGCCGGTGCACGCGTTACTATTTTGTCCCCGGAGATTTCCGCGACACTCCGGACATTGTGGCAGGATGATGTGATTCAATGGATTCAGCAATGCTATGACAGCGCGTTTTTGACCCGCAATTATGTGCAGGTTTGGGCAACGACAGATCATGCTTCACTGAATCACCAGATTTATGCGGATGCCAAATTACTCGGATTACTGGTGAATGTGGTTGATGATCAACCGTATTGTGATTTTATTACGCCAGCAATGATTGACCGCGGAGCAATCCAAGTGGCCATTTCAAGTGGTGGCGCTTCACCGGTGTTGGCGCGCAATATTCGGGAATCCATTGAAGCGATTTTGGCGCAGAATTTACGTGTTCTGGCGCAGTTTTGTGGTGAAAAACGGGAACATCTGAAAGCAAAACGTCCGGATGTTAGTGCCCGTCGCCGTTTCTGGGAAGCTTTTCTGGCAGATCCAATGGTCAAAGAAACGCGAGACCCGGCGGTGCTGGAGCACATGTATCAACGTTACCTTGCTGAGCCGGAACAGGTTGTCCGGGAAGTGGTGTGGGTTGTTTGTGATGCGGATGTGGAATTACTGCCGATGAAAGCGGTGCGTTTTATGCAGCAATCTGAGCAAGTGCTTTACCATCAGGATATCCCCCCGGAAGGGCTTGATTTATGCCGCCGGGATGCCGAAAGAGCCGTGTTTGATAGCCGGGCTCAATTACAAGATTTGCTGGTGAAAGCCCGGGATGAGACCCGCTGCCTGTGTATTATGGTCACTGCAGCCGAGTTTCAGGCTGTGGCTGATTTGAGAGTAACCGGGGAACGTCAGTTTGGTAGCGGCGTTTATCACCGTGAGTAGAAAGATGATTATCCTCACGATTTAGCTGAACAATAAAAATCAAACGTGCTTGTGATATACTGCGCGACTACTAACAGATGAGAGTTATTTCCTATGAGTTTAAAAGAGCAGAGCCAGCAATTGAACAATCGATTGGACAAGTGTAAACATAAGCTGGAAGCAGCCAAATCTCGGGGGGATAATGAGATGATCACCCAGTTCACGGATGAAATTGATGCGTTGGACAAACAGATCAACTCATTGAAAAGTAAGCAGGAATACGATTTAAATAAAGAGCGTAAAAGATTAGCTGATTTACCCTTTTTCCGGGAAATAACCCGTGAAGAGCAAGCCGATATCGGTAAACTGAAAAAATCAGTGAAGGGGCTTGTGATCGCCCATCCGACGACCAAATTAGGTCAGGCGATGCATCTTGAAGTGATGACGGGGTTTGCGCCTCGCAAGTTTTGATTCAGGTGTTTTGTGTTGCAAAGATTGTGTTGCAAAGATTGCGTTGTTGAGGGACACGCTGTCTGACTGCTTATACTGACTGGCAACCACTGTTTGTCAATACGGTTTGCAAGTACTGTTTACAAATAATGTTCGCAGGAATAAAAGGGGCTCGTGATTACGAGCCCCTGAACGTTCAAATCACTTCATTTATAATGACCGTCATTCACAACGATAGTCATTGCAGGGATCAGTCTCTGAAGTTGTCGAATTGGAATGGCTGACCAAAATCTTCTGAACGGATAAAAGTAATCACACTCTGTAAGTCATCTCGTTTTTTACCCGTGACACGAATTTTATCCCCTTGAATCGCCACCTGAACTTTGAGTTTCTGATCTTTGATGCTTTTAACTATTTTTTTGGCCAACTGCGTCTCGATTCCCTGTTTAAATAAAACATCCTGATACCAGCGTTTGCCTGATTGAGTGGCTTGCTGTGTTTCCATCGCGTTACCGTCAACTTCGCGCTTCGCCAGATTACCCCGCAAAATATCGCGCATCTGTTTTAACTGAAAGTCACCTTCTGCCGATAGCTTGACGATGTCATCTTTGAGTTCAAAGCTTGCTTCGACATTTCTGAAATCGAAGCGTGTCGATAGTTCACGGTTTGAATTATCAACAGCGTTTTTTAATTCAACTGTGTCTATTTCTGACACAATATCAAAAGAAGGCATGGGCCAGCTCCTTGTATTATCGTTTATCGTTATTTCTGTCTTGTACGGCGGCGTTTAATTGGCTGAGCATCAGCGCCGTATCTGACCAGCTCAGGCATGGGTCAGTAATCGACATACCGTATGTCAGCTGCTCAAGCGAGGCTATCGGTTGCTGACCTTCTTCAATGAAACTTTCGGCCATAACCCCGGCAATTTGCTCACTGCCCCGACGAATCTGCTGACAAACATCTTCAGCAACCTTTAACTGACGTTTATGCTGTTTCTGGCAGTTTGCATGGCTGAAGTCAATGACAACCCGGGGAGACAGGTGGTGTGATTCTAATTGAGCACAAGCTTGTTGAACAGAGTGACTGTCAAAGTTCGGGCCGTTTTCTCCACCACGAAGAATGATATGGCCGTCGGGATTGCCACTGGTTCGATAAACGGTCATGCGGCCTTGCCTGTCAGGTGAATAAAAATAGTGGGATGCCTTCGCAGCTCTAATCGCATCAACTGCAACTTTGATATTACCGTTGGTGGCATTTTTAAAACCGACGGGGCAGGAGAGCGCAGAAGCCATTTCCCGGTGAATCTGAGACTCTGTCGTTCTGGCGCCGATGGCTCCCCAAGAGATCAGATCGGCAATATATTGACCGGTAATCATATCCAGAAATTCAGTGGCGGTTGGCAAGCCGAGTTGGTTAATCGCCAGTAAAACCTTCCGGGCTTTACTTAAACCTTCTTCGAGTGCATAGCGGCCATCCAGATACGGGTCAGTGATTAATCCTTTCCAACCGACGACCGTTCTCGGTTTTTCAAAATAAGTCCGCATGACAATCAATAAATTATCGGCATAGCGTTGGCGCAGGGTATTCAAACGTTGTGCGTAATCCAATGCAGCCTCTGGATCATGAATCGAACATGGCCCGGTGATGACTAAGAGCCGGTGATCCCGGCCCTGTAAAATAGCTTCGATTTCTTTACGACTTTGTGCGATGTGCTGGCCAACGGAAGCACTGACCGGAGACTGTGTGCGCAATTGTTCGGGCGTTGGCATATGCCCTAAAGGTTCTGTTCTTAATTCATCGGTTTTCATGGTCTGATTTTATTCCAGTTCGTTAGATGTAAGCTCTATCGGCTCAATCGCGACTATCTTGCTACGGTTGAGTACCACTTTCCAGCGATAGTACATGGGCTCATCAATATGATTGTCCTGTTTGATAATGAGATTAAACAGGTGGCGTTTTTCAATTTTTTCACGGCTGACTTGACCGTTGTTCAGGCGATAAACACGATAAGTATCTTTATCGAAAAGTCGCGTAATTTCACGAAAGTCAAAGTAGATCGTTTCACGGGTTTCTTCGTAACCGCTCATAAAGCGTGATGTTGACATTTCTGTTTCAGAGCGGTAGCTGATCACTTGTTCTTCCCGTTGAACAATCCGTTTCTTCCGAATACGTTGAATACGATCCGGAAGATTGCTAATCGACTGGTAATTCAACCACTCATATTTTTGTCCAATCTGGTTCCCCGTACTGGGATCGTAGTAACGTCTTTTCCATTTCGGTTTGCCTTTGCGGAGCCAGCGCCACAGCATATCTTTCAGATCATCTTTAAATATTTCTCTCAGTGCATAAATGAAAGACATGGCAACAATAAATGAAGCGGTAATCTCTCCCCAGTAATCACGGGCAAAAATAACGATAATAGTCACAAAAAGCATTACGAAACCAGTGGCGAGCCCTTTCACTGCCCGGCGGATATTATTGCCTAAGGCAATGGGGGTTTCCTTGAGAATGACCGGGTGCTCGATCAAACGACGTAACAGACGCATCTTATTACTAATCCGGGTGATATCCTGGGCTGCTTGTTCAGAGTTATAGTGATGCAGTGCCCGGTGAGCCTGCTCTTTTTCTGCCAGAATGATCAACCGGTCTTTAATGGTTTTGTACTCACTGTCCCGGGTTAAATGCGCGACCAGAGAAAGGAATTTTTGTTCGGTATACCAGGAGAGATAGTTATCGATATTGGTGTAGTACCGTTTGAGCGTCTCTTCATAGGGAATGGTTCGCCTGAGCCGGCGCAGAATATCTAACGTCAGTTCAACAACATTATCAATCTCAGTTTCAGTGACGTTGTCACTATCATGGAGCAGATTGCTGACCGCATTGTCGAGTGCCATTACATATTGGTAGGCAAACAGACTCAAACTAATACGATACTGAGTCGATGACAATCTGCCTCGCTGGGCAAGGCGGCTGTGAATCAACGGCAAGAGATGTTTATCGCTGTAATAGGCGCGTTTTTGGGTCAGGCAATTATGATACAGTTCGGTTTCGGCAATCAGGTCTTGATTGAGCCCGATCTCTCCCGGAACGAACAGATACATTTCCAGACTGGAAAGTTTACTCTTTGACATTGTATGGGATATTTTCAGCGTAATTGCATCATGCTTGCTAACCTTGATCAAACCTGTCCTCCGGTAAACACACCTATACCTGAATCACCATAGGGACATAAAATCCTGACGTTGACTGAGTATATAATTGTAAATGGTAGAGAAAGGATATCAGAGATCGCGTATAATCTCTGCAAATTTGAGATGAGACCTATTTGATGATTAATATTGGACAAATCAATCAGCTAGAGATTTTGCGGGAAACGGATTTTGGTGTGTTTCTCGATGCAAAAGATTATGGCACGGTGATGTTGCCGAAGAAGCTGATACGTCAGCCGGTTGAAGTCGGTGCATTCGTGGACGTTTTTTTATATTTCGATGCTGACAGTCAGCTCGCGGCCACAACAGAAACCCCGATTGCTTGTGTCGGAGAATGGGGGATGATGAAAGTCGTCGGCGTCAACAGCATTGGTGCCTTTGTCAATTGGGGAATCGAAAGTAAAGATTTATTGATTCCTTTTAGTGAACAACGCGGACGACTGACGGCCGAACAGTCTGTTTTGGTTTATGTCTATACAGATAAAGCGTCCGGCCGTATCGTCGGTACTACAAAATTCAATAAGTGGCTGGATAAAACGCCGGCAGATTACACGCCCAATGAGAAAGTTGATCTACTGGTCGCGGAACGCTCCGCTTTAGGATACAAAGTGATTATCAATGGCCAGCATTGGGGAATGTTGTTTCAGTCGGATGTTTTTGGCAAAGTTTTTGTCGGTAAGAGACTGAAAGGGTTTGTGAAGCAGATTCGTGATGATGGCAAAATTGATGTGTCTCTGCAAAAACTTGGCGTCGCCAAACTTGATGAGTTGAGTGGTAAAATTGTTGCTCAGCTCCGTCAAAAAGGCGGTTTTCTGCCTCTGGGGGATAAATCGTCACCTGAAGCCATTTTTGAAGCATTCCGAACCAGTAAAGGGACTTATAAGAAGACGATTGGTCAGCTTTATAAACAGGGAATAGTCGATATTGAAGCAAACGGTATCCGATTGATTCAGGATCCTCAGTAAATCATTGCACGCTGCGATCTTGCTGTAAAAATAAGCCCGAGACCAGTTTTTGGTATCGGGCTTTTTGTCTGTACCAGAGTGAGCAAAGCAAATGTCAGTACAGGACCTATCGGATAAAACCGCTCAGAACACGGGGAATTAAAACAAATTACCGTCTCTCACCAGCTCTCTTGGCAGGCCATTTTTAATCCGGTTGCCGACCCATTTCCCCAGTCCGAGAAACACGCCCTGATATTGGATCAGAACTTCGCCCTGACCGGTCGCTGTCTGTTCAGGACGAATATCTTTGCCCATAAACCATTGGCGGGCTTCTTCCCGGGAGAGTGTTATCGCCTTGGTTTCTTGTCCTGTTGTCAGTGCCGTCACAACCTGATGTTGCCAGCGATAACCTTTTTTATGAGATTCAGCCAGTTTAATGCCCATACGGGAGAATTTAAATTGGCCAATCATCGGCTCTAAAGCTTGTGGGAAAAGCCATACTTCATTATCGCGAAGCCAGATCTGACTCTGTGTCGGCAAATCGATATCCAGTGACTGTTTTAATGCCTGATTAATCGTCTGTTGCTGATTGAGGGTCGCTTTATTAAAAGGAAACTTGCCGAGCCGTTTTGTGACTTGAGGCGCCGGCACGGCAGCGGTCTTGCGAATCCGAGCGACAAAGAAGCCTTCACAATCATAAATTTGTGGGAAAATATGCAAGAAGCCTTCTTCGGTTAATGCCGATTCTGCCTGTGGGAAAAGCGATGCTAAGGACTCAAATGTGACGGCGTCACCGAAAGTTTGCTTCAGATGATGACAGACATGTTGGTTTTCTTCACGGCTCAGGGTACAGGTTGAATAAACCAGTATGCCGCCCGGCTTTAAAGCGTAGAAAGCACTTTCTATCAGCGCTTTTTGTGTTTGAGCAATTGCTGCAATCGATGCCGGGCTCCAGTTTTTCATCGCATCCGGATCTTTGCGCACGGTGCCTTCTCCGGAGCAAGGTGCATCAATTAATACTGCATCAAATTGTTCGGGAAGCCATTCACCGAAAACTCGGCCGTCAAATGTGGTCAGGGCACTGTTTCTGACGCCACAGCGTTCAATGTTGGAGTAGAGTGCTTTGGTTCGACTGGCTGAAAACTCATTGGCAACGACAATGCCTTGATTATTCATCAGGGCTGCAATCTGAGTGGTTTTGGAGCCCGGGGCTGCCGCCATATCCAAAACCGATTCAAAAGCCGTTTTCTGCTGATGAAATAGTGCACTGACCGGCATCATGGAACTGGCTTCCTGAATATAAAATAAGCCGGTCATATGTTCGAAAGTGTTGCCTATCGGTGTGGTGAAATCTTCTGGTTCAACCCAAAATCCCTCTGAACACCAAGGAATCGGGGTCAGGCGCCAGCCATTTTCTTTGGCTCGCTGACAAAAATCAGTGACCGATATTTTCAAGGTATTGACGCGAATACTCTTGCGCAGCGGGCGCTGACAGGCGGCAATAAAATCATCCATCGTCAGTTGTGATGGCAGTATCTGTTCGATCGTCCGCAGAAATTCATCCGGCAAATAAGTATTCGTGTGCAAAATAACTCTCTCAATTTAACGTTCAATTGCGGGGAAGCGCTGCATTATATACACAAGTCATATCAAGATACACAATCAGACGGGCTTTCCAACGTATTTGAAGGTGAGATCATGGCCGATTGATGCTGTAAACATTGCCTTAGCTATGGATGTATTTGCATCAATACAACATGAATGTTAGTTTTCGCTTGTATTATCAATCATTGAGCGATATACCGACTTGTTTTAAAGCGATTTTTACAATAATGATTGAACAGATTGCATGATAACGGAAAGATTTATGGAACTTGAACAGTATCGACTTTTAACCAAGCAGGCCGTGGCATTCATTGGTTCTGAAACCAATCTCGTGGCTAACTTAGCGAATTTATCCGCGCTGCTGAATATGGAAATGACCGACATCAATTGGGTTGGTTTTTACCTGTTAGAAGGTGATGAGCTCGTATTGGGGCCATTTCAGGGAAAACCTGCTTGTATTCGAATTCCTGTCGGACGAGGTGTCTGCGGAACAGCAATTGAGACCAACAGTGTACAACGGATTGCTGATGTCCATTCGTTTGATGGCCATATCGCCTGTGATGCCGATAGCCGTTCTGAGCTGGTGATTCCTTTTTCGATTAACGGTCAATTGAGAGGTGTACTGGATATTGACAGTCCGATTACAGGACGATTCTCTGAAGTTGACGAACAAGGTTTGACAGAAATGGTGAATCAGGTAGAAAAGCTGTTTAATTCACAGACTAACGAGACATTATTTGTAGTCTGACGGTGGTTTTTCCGATTCAGAACACTATAATACCCGAACATTGATATCTTCATGTCTTACGGAATGAAACCGTAATAACCAGGAACCCACATGGAAAACACTGAAAAGTTAAAAAACAGCAAAGAAGTTATTGCATATATTGCTGAATGTTTCCCAAAATGCTTCACTCTTGAAGGTGAAGCTCAGCCACTGAAAATTGGCATTTTTCAAGATCTTGTTGAACGTTTGGAAGGTGATCCGAAGGTGAGTAAAACTCAACTTCGTGCAGCGTTAAGACAGTACACCTCATCATGGCGTTATCTGCATGGCGTAAAACCCGGTGCTGAACGAGTTGACTTAGATGGGAATCCATGTGGTACATTAGAGCAAGAACATGTCGAACATGCCCAGAATACGCTGGCCGAGAGTAAGGCAAAAGTTCAGGCTCGACGCAAAGAAAAACAGAAACAAGAAAAGAACAATGCACAGCCTAAGACCAGAAAGCCAAATCCTAAGGCAAAAACTGCAAAACGTGCTCAGGAAAAAACTGTACAACCCCGGGCGTTGAATGCTGATGAACTAAGTGTAGGTCGTCAGGTCAAAGTCAACATGGGTAAAGGTAACATGGCTGCGACCATTGTTGAGATCAATAAGGAAGATGTGCGCGTACAGCTTGGAAATGGCCTGCAAATGGTCGTTAAAGCGGAGTACTTAAGCGCATAAAGGAGAACCTCCTACGCATGAAATGCCGTTCAAAACTGACATTAATTGCTGCTGGCCTTTGGCTGGCAGTCTCTTCTGTTCAAGCCTCTGCACCTTCAATCCGTGAATCGGATTTGCCTGTTCTTACTCCCGAAAGTCAACATTCGCTCGCCACGGAACGGGTCAAGAATAAGTTTGTTCAGTCTCACTATAAGCATATTTATCTGGATGATGCTTTTTCCAAAAAAATATTTCAGCGTTATCTTGGATTACTCGATTACAACCGTAATATTTTTACTCAGAAAGATATCGATGGGTTTAAACAGTGGTCGGTTGAATTGGATGACCAACTCAATTCAGGCAACGATCAAATCGCTTTTGACGTATATAACATCTCAGTTAAAAAGCGTTATGAACGATTTAAATATGCGCTTTCATTATTGGATCATGAAATAAAGTTTGATACCAAAGAATCGATTGAATTAGATCGTTCTAAAGAGGCATGGCCAAAGAATCAGCAGGAATTGGATGATTTATGGCGTAAGCGAGTGAAATATGATGCGTTGAATTTGAAACTGACCGGAAAGAAATGGCCGGAAATCAAAGAGACGCTGACGAAACGCTATAATAATGCGATCAAGCGCTTAACCCAGACTCATAGTGAAGATGTATTTCAACTATATATGAATGCTTTTGCGCGTCAGATCGATCCGCATACCAGCTATCTTTCTCCCCGCAGTGCCGAGCAGTTTAAATCAGAAATGAATCTGTCCCTCGAAGGGATTGGTGCTGTCTTGCAAATGACAGATGATTACACTGTGATTCGTTCATTGGTTGCTGGCGGCCCCGCGGATAAAAGTCACAAACTTGCTGAAGGTGACCGTATCATCGGTGTCGGTCAGGAAGGTAAGGCAATCGTTGATGTGATCGGCTGGCGTCTGGATGATGTGGTTCAATTGATCAAAGGGCCAAAAGGTACCGAGGTCAAGCTGCAAGTTCTGCCTGAAGGGAAGAACGCCAAAAGTCACATTGTCACAATTACACGAGATAAGATTCGTCTGGAAGACCGCGCAGTTAAATCAAAAGTTATTGAGCGGGATGGTAAGAAAATCGGGGTGCTTGAAGTCCCTAGTTTTTATGTCGGACTTTCCCGGGATACCGATAAATTGCTGACAGAATTTAAGAAGCAGCACATTGATGGTGTGATTGTTGATCTGCGTAATAACGGTGGTGGCGCTTTGACGGAAGCGACGGCATTAACTGGCTTGTTTATTAAAAAAGGGCCGGTTGTTCAGGTGCGTGACAGTCGTGGTCAAGTCAATATCAACAGTGATACGGATGGCAAGAGTAGTTATGACGGCCCTCTGACGGTATTGATTAATCGTTATAGTGCTTCGGCTTCTGAAATTTTTGCGGCAGCCATGCAAGATTATGATCGCGCGGTGATTCTCGGTGAAAACTCTTATGGCAAGGGAACCGTTCAGCAACATTACTCATTGAATAGTATTTATGATTTGTTCAGTGAACCACTGGGATACATTCAATATACTATTCAGAAGTTTTATCGCATCAATGGCGGGAGCACTCAGGATAAAGGCGTTGCCCCTGATATTGCATTCCCGACAGCCGTCGATCCGAGTGAGACTGGCGAAAGTGTTGAAGACAATGCGTTGCCTTGGGATAGTATTGGCCGTGCTGATTACAGCCAAGTTCATCACTATCAGAAGCTGATTCAGACGCTACAAAAACGCCATGAAAAACGCATTGCTAAAGACATGGAGTTTCAGTTTATCGAGCAAGATATTGCCAAGTATAAACAGGAGAAAGAGGGTGAAAATTGGCTTTCTCTGAATGAAGCTGTCAGACGTCAGGAAATGGAAACTGAGGATGCGTTGAAATTAAAACGGATCAATCTGCGTCAGAAGCAAGCAGGCAAAAAGCCTTACGCCAAGTTAGAAGATGTGCCGAAGGACTATGTCGCTCCGGATGCTTATTTGGATGAAGCTGTCGCAATCACTGTTGATATGGTCAAGATTGGTGCTTAATTTCATCTTTTGATTTTAGCTTAGACAAACGCGCTTTTTACAAGCGCGTTTTCTTTTTTGTCTGCTTTTAGATCGCCTGTCATTGTCTTCCTTGCTCTGTTAGTAAATGATGGAATTGTTCGCTTTATCAATATATGGATTCTAAGCTTAAAGAAAAAAGTGAGGAGTCTGTCTGATGCGAAATGTGAAATGGTATGTTGCCATCCTCAGCTTCGTGTGTTCCGGTAGCGGGTTTACTACTAGTCACAAGAATGATCTCACTCAGTTTGATTTTCCCTTTTTGGTCGGGGAGTGGTATCTGGTTAATCCGGATCCCGACGACCCGCATCAAGATTTTATGTCCATCCATTTGACGCTGAGTTCCAGTTACACATTTGCTGTTCAGGTTAAAAAGCGTGATAGTTCCGTTGAATATTGGGAAGGTGGATATGCAGTCAGTCAGAATACATTAATGCTCGGTACCCACAGTATGGAGCCACAAACTTATGTCTATCAAACCACCCATAATCGGCTCATGTTAAATGGTGTGACTTTCTTCAAAGCGCTTTCACGCTCTTTGGTCGGCTACTGGCAAAGTGATCACCTATCGGGAACGGAGTTAGATGTGATTGGGGTGACACAAATGCAATTGATTCTCCAACCGGATTTTTTATTTTTTATCCGTTCTGTTGACGGACAGGGTAATGAAGCCGTTCACCGTGGTGTCTATTATACCGAAAATGACCATCTGGTTTTACTGTATGAGCAGGGGGAACACGATACCCGTTTTCAGGTTAATGCCGATCAGCTGACAGTCAATTTTGAAAACGGAGCGATGGTCGCAGTACTGAACCGGGTTCAGTGAGTCCGGGAACGAACTGTTCAGTATGGAACCGATTAAATCACAATGAGATAACCAAGCTGTGTATCTTCGGATTAATCTCGCTCCGGTCATTGAGATTAATACAAGAATCGCCTAGAGTAGCTCTATCTATAGGCGTGAAAGACGTTCTATATCTCTGACAAAATCTATTTCCGCATGTTCTGGAAAAGTTTTATATCGTTAACGTAAAAGGATTCAAGATGGCAAGTATGCTTCAAGCCAAGTATCGTAAAGATTATCAATCGCCTTCTCATACGATCACTGATCTCAATCTCACATTTGATCTTCACGAAAATCAAACCCGCGTCGTTGCGGTTTCTCAGGTGAAACAGTTACAAGAAAGCAATCAGTTGATACTCGATGGAGAAGATATTGAATTGGTGAGTGTTCAGGTTAACCAGCAATTGTGGACAGACTACCGGATTGTCGAAGCTGGTTTAGAATTGAATAATCTCCCGACTCAATTTGAATTACAAATAGAGACGCTGATTAATCCGGCAGAAAATACTGCATTGGAAGGATTGTATTTATCTGACGGTGCATTCTGCACACAATGTGAAGCTGAAGGGTTCCGCAGAATTACTTATTATCTTGACCGGCCTGATGTACTGGCACGTTATACCACAACAATTATAGCGCCACAGAATTATCCTTATCTGCTCAGTAACGGGAATAAAGTTGCCCAAGGAACAACTGATGAGGGGAAATCCTGGGTTCGCTGGGAAGATCCACATCCGAAACCATCATATTTGTTTGCGCTGGTGGCCGGTGATTTTGATGTGCTTCGCGATTCTTATCAAACTGTATCTGGCCGGGATGTTACGCTTGAAATTTTTGTTGATAAAGGCAATTTAGACCGGGCACACCACGCGATGCGTTCGCTTATCAATGCAATGAAGTGGGATGAGGAGCGATTCGGGCTGGAATATGATCTCGACATCTACATGGTCGTGGCTGTCGATTTCTTTAATATGGGGGCGATGGAGAATAAAGGATTAAATGTCTTTAACTCTAAATTCGTTTTAGCCAATGACCAGACGGCCACAGATACTGATTATCTCGGAATTGAGTCGGTGATTGGTCACGAGTATTTTCATAACTGGACCGGGAACCGTGTTACGTGCCGGGATTGGTTCCAGCTCAGTCTGAAAGAAGGGTTGACTGTTTTCCGTGATCAAGAGTTCTCTTCTGATTTGGGCTCCCGGGCTGTGAATCGCATTCATAATGTTCGGATTATTCGTGGGCCACAGTTTGCCGAAGATGCTTCACCGATGTCACATCCGATTCGTCCGGAACAAGTGATAGAGATGAATAACTTCTATACCTTGACGGTCTATGAAAAAGGCAGTGAAGTGATTCGGATGATTCATACATTGCTCGGTGAAAGTAATTTCCAGAAAGGGATGAAGCTTTACTTCGAACGCCATGATGGTACGGCTGCAACGTGCGAAGATTTCGTTGCTGCAATGGAAGATGCGTCGGGTGTTGATTTACAGCAATTCCGTTTGTGGTACAGCCAATCGGGAACACCGGAACTTCATGTGAGTGGTGTTTATGATCAAGATGCACAAACCTTTACTTTATCAGTGAAACAACACACACCACCGACGGCCGATCAAAAAGAAAAGCAGCCACTGCACATTCCTTTTGCTATCGAACTCTACGATGCCGAGGGAAATATTTTTGAGTTACGCTGTAACGGTGAAAAAGTATCTGATGTATTGAATGTTACCCAAGGTGAACAGACATTTGTGTTTGAATCGATTACCAGTGAGCCGGTTCCTTCACTGCTGAAAGAATTTTCAGCTCCCGTAAAATTGGTTTATGACTATCAGGATGAAGCGTTAGCATTTTTGATGATACATGCGAGAAATGAATTTGCTCGCTGGGATGCCGGACAGATGCTTATTGCTAAATATATCCGTGCCAATATTGAGCGAGTGCAACAGGGACAATCAGTGGCGTTGCCTGAATCGGTGATGGATGCTTTCCGTGGGGTATTGCTTGACCCGTCTTTGGAACATGAATTTATTGCCGAAATGTTGGCATTGCCAAATCATAATGAAGTGTCAGGTTGGTTTGAAACCGTTGATGTCGATGCTATCTCAGTGGTGCTGAAAGCGATCAAACTTGCTTTAGCGCAATCGTTACAAGATGAATTCTCTGCATTTTATCACTCGTTGAAGCAAAATGAGTATACGATTGAGCACGCCGCAATTGGTCAACGTTCGCTGAGAAATACCTGTTTATCCTATTTAGCATTGACAGAGCAAGGTGATGAATTGGTACGCCGGCAATACCAAAATGCCAACAATATGACCGATACAATCGCGGCAATGACTGCGGCCAATCAGGCTGAGCTGCCTTGTCGGGAAACATTGATGTCTGACTATAGCAGTCAGTGGAAACATGATGGTCTGGTGATGGATAAATGGTTTGCGTTACAAGGTACGAATCCGGCTGATGACGCATTAACGGTGATTCAGCAAACAATGAGTCATCAAGCATTTACGCTGAAAAACCCGAATCGCATCCGGAGTCTGATCGGTTCATTCCTGAATCAGAACCCTGCGCATTTTCATGACAAGTCCGGTAGTGGTTACCGTTTTGCCGGTGAAATATTACAGCAACTCAATACGACCAACCCGCAAGTTGCTTCGCGTTTAATTGATCCGTTACTGAAATATAAACGTTATGATGAAGCTCGTCAGAAACTGATGAAGCAAGAGTTAGAAGCGTTGCTCAGTATGGATAATTTAGCGAAAGATTTATATGAAAAAGTCACCAAAGCTCTGGAAGCTTAGTTGTATTATCATTGGTTAAAATGAGGAAAGACCGTGGCTTGGCCACGGTCATCGTTTGCTACGGTCATTGTTCACTGATGAAATATTTTTATTTTTCGATTTATATTCCTTATCAGGAATATCTTGCACATTACTCCGGTTCCGCCAGTCATCTTGTGGTGAAAACGGATAATGGACTGACACTGCAACTCCCCGCGACACATTTTCGTCCTTATTTGACTCAGTTTGGTTTGAAGGGCAGATTCCGGCTCACCACTGATGCCCAATATAAATTCCAGCGCCTCGAATTAATTTGACATTTACGCAACACATTTTCTCTTTTGTGATGCGAATTAGTTAATTTTTATTAAAATTACTTCACAATTCAGTTGTTTGTTTTACAAAAATATTCTCTTGAACGCATAAACTAATAAGAATAACAGGTAATCCAGTAATAGATGAGGTTTCTATGGGCTCCCGCGATACATTACAGCCAGTTTTAGTCGAGAAAGTATACCAACTGATTCAGTCGAAATTAGATTCTGAGCAACATTCGGTCGTGAAGCAGTTAGCGCAGCATCTTTTTAATAACGTGTCACAGGATGACCTGATTGATCGAACGGAGTCCGATCTTTATGGTGCGGTGATTAGCCTTTGGCATCATTTGAATGAAGCCAAAGTCACAGAACAATCCGTCAAAGTTTTTAACCCGGTGGTCAGCAAACACGGATGGCAATCGACGCATACAATTATTGAAATCGTTGTTCCCGATACGCCTTTTCTGGTTGATTCCATCAAAATGGTGTTGAACCGTCTTGATCTGGCTTGTCATATTATGTTGCATGGTCCTGCTCAGATTCAGCGTGATGAGAATAATAAAATTATCACCATTGGTCAGCGTGAGGGCGAATTACATTCGATGTTTCACATCGAGGTGGATCGATTAACCGATAGCCAAAAAATAAAACACCTGCGTGATGAAGTCAGCCGGGTGATCGCTGATACGGGATTGGTTGTCAGGGACTGGTTGCCGATGGTCGAACAACTGAATCGTGTCATTCAGCAACTAGAAAAACAGCGGAAGCAACTACCGGTTGATGAAGGGCGCTTCTCAGAAACCATTGAATTTTTACGTTGGTTGGCCAACCATAATTTCACCTTTATGGGCTACAAAGAGTACGACTTGATCGATACCTCGGAAGGCGGGGAACTGAGACCGACCGACGATGCCGGACTGGGGCTTTTTTCCAATCCAAAGCGGGTAAGAGGAGTCAAGCTCTCAGATTTTTCTGATTCAGCGCGCTTAGAGGCAACCAAACCATTCTTATTGATCATGACCAAAGGGAATGGTCAGTCCCGGATCCATCGTCCGGCTTATACCGACTATATCGGGATCAAAAAATTTGATAAAAACGGCAAAGTGATCGGGGAACATCGTTTTACGGGTTTGTACACTTCAGCGGTTTATAACCAAACCGTCGAAAGTATCCCGTTGATCCGTGATAAAGTCGACCGGATCCTTGCTGCCAGCGGTTATCGTGAGGGCGCTTATTCGTATAAAGCGTTGCACAATATTCTTGAAAATTATCCGCGGGATGAACTGTTACAAGCCAATGAGGAAGAGTTACTCGAAGTCGGCATGGGCGTGGTTCAGATGCAGGATCGGGATCTGTTACGGCTATTTGTTCGCAAAGATCCATTCGGACGTTTCTTTAGTTGTATGGTTTATGTCGCGAGAGATCGGCATACGACAGAGCTGAGAAAGAAAACTCAAGCGGTACTTGCTGATTATTTTGGCTCCAAACAACCGGTGGATTACACCGTGTATTTCTCTGAGAGCCCGTTAGCCCGGACACATTACATTGTGCGGGTTGATAACAACAATATGGATGTTGATGTGAAAAGAATAGAGCAGAACCTGATGGAAGCATCCACCAGTTGGGATGATCGATTATCTGAAGCCATTGTTGCCAATTTGGGTGAGAGTAAAGGATTACCGCTTTCAAAAGAGTATATGCGATCTTTTCCGCGATCTTATAAAGAAGCCATGATGCCAAGTACGGCTGTTGCGGACATTGAGCGGCTGGAGTCTTTAAGTGAATCACATAAATTAGATATGCTGTTCTATCGCCCACAGGAAGAAGATCGTCACTCCAAAGTGGTTAAACTGAAACTCTATCATCGGGATGAACCGATCCATTTGTCCGATGTCATGCCAATGCTCGAAAATCTCGGACTGCGGGTGATTGGTGAGTCTCCTTATGAGGTTGATAAAACGAACGGCCAGACTTACTGGATTCTCGACTTCTCCATGTTGCATAAAACTGACATGGCGATTGATATTCGTGAATCACGAGATCGTTTCCAACAGGCTTTTGCTGCGATCTGGCGCGGAGAGCTCGATAATGACGGATTTAACCGTTTGGTACTGAGCGCTTCACTGACGGGAAGAGAAGTCTCTATTCTGAGAGCTTATGCCCGGTATATGCGGCAAGTCGGGTTCCCGTTCAGCCAACAATATATTGAAGATACACTGAATCACTATCCGAATCTGGCCAAAGGTCTCGTCGGCTTATTTACCGTGCGCTTCAATCCGGCTCTGGATGAGCAAAAACGGATTCGGGCATTTGAGAAGCTGGTGCATGAACTTTCAGCCCAACTTGAAGATGTTGAAAGCCTTGATGATGACCGGATTTTGCGGCGTTATATGGAAATGATTCAGGCCACACTACGAACCAATTACTTCCAGACTGATGAACAAGGGCAGCCCAAGCCTTGGTTGTCGATGAAACTGAGCCCGCGTGACATCCCCGATATTCCTGCTCCGGTACCCGCTTATGAGATTTTTGTTTATGCGCCGGATGTTGAAGGTGTCCATTTACGGGGGGGCAAAGTTGCCCGGGGGGGATTACGTTGGTCAGATCGGCTGGAAGACTACCGAACCGAAATTCTGGGATTGGTGAAAGCCCAGCAAGTCAAGAATACCGTTATTGTTCCGGTGGGAGCGAAAGGCGGCTTCATCTGTAAGAAACAGTATTTGTTCAGTAACCGCGATGAAATTTTTGCGGAAGGACAACGGTGTTATCGCCAGTTTATTCAGGGATTACTGGATATCACGGACAATATTCAAGAAGGGGAAGTAGTACCGCCGGCTCATGTAGTTCGTCATGACCCTGATGATCCATATCTGGTTGTTGCGGCAGATAAAGGAACGGCAACATTTTCTGATATCGCCAACGCTGTTTCACAGGCCTATGACTTCTGGCTAGGGGATGCATTTGCATCCGGTGGTTCGAATGGCTACGACCACAAAGCGATGGGTATCACCGCCAAAGGTGGCTGGGAATCAGTTAAACGCCATTTCCGTGAGTTAGGTGTGGATTGTCAGACCTCTGAATTTACTGCTATTGGGATCGGTGATATGGCCGGTGACGTGTTTGGTAACGGTATGTTGTTATCGCAACATACGCGTTTGCTCGCCGCTTTCAACCATCTGCATATTTTCTTGGATCCCGATCCGGATCCTGCACGAAGCTGGCAGGAACGGGATCGTTTATTTAAATTACCCAGATCATCATGGGAAGATTATGATCAGAAACTGATCTCAAAAGGTGGTGGGATCTTCTCGCGCAAGGCGAAATCAATCACACTGTCACCGGAAGTTCGTACCATGCTGCAAACGGATCAAAAACGGCTGGCGCCGAATGATTTGATCCGTTTAATCCTGAAAATGGATGTCGATTTACTGTGGAATGGCGGAATCGGTACTTATGTGAAGGCGGCTAAGGAAACGGATGCTGACGTCGGTGACCGGGCTAACGATGCTGTGAGAATTAATGGTGCTGATTTGCAGGCTAAAATTGTCGGTGAAGGCGGTAACCTTGGAATGACCCAGTTAGGACGCATCGAATATTCCCTGAAAGGCGGACGAATCAATACTGATTTTGTCGATAATGTCGGTGGTGTTGATTGTTCGGATAATGAAGTCAATATTAAGATCTTCCTCAACACCTTGGTTGCTCATGGTGAGTTGACCATGAAGAAGCGTAATCAGTTACTACAATCCATGCAGGATGAAGTCGGAGAGATTGTGCTTGCCGATGCTTACCAGCAGGCTGAGTCAATTTCAGTGGCAGAAGTGCAGGGAGTATCTCAGGTTAAAGAGCAGATCCGCTTTATTCATGCACTTGAAAAGAGTGGTGCTTTGGATCGGGCGCTGGAATACCTGCCTGATGATGAAACACTCTTGGAGCGCGAAAAACAGGAAGTCGGGCTGACTCGCCCTGAACTTTCCGTGCTGATTGCTTACGCAAAAATGGTCTTGAAAGAACAACTGGCCGATGAAAGGATAGCCAGTGACAGCTACCATGCTGAGCAGTTGATTCAATACTTCCCTTCTGAGTTACGCCGTAACTATCGTGAGTTGCTACCGACCCACCCATTGCGGATAGAAATCATTGCAACAGCACTGGCGAATCAGATGGTCAATGAAATGGGCTGTAATTTTGTCTCTCGTTTGCAGGATGAAACCGGAGCCGGTGTCGTTGAGATAACCAATGCTTATTGTGCGGCCCGGGATATTTATAATCTTGACCATATTATGGAAAAAATCCGGGTACTGGATAATCAGGCCACAACCGCAGCACAATATGAAGTGCTGGGAGTTGTCCGGCGGTTTTTAAGACGTTTGTCCCGTTGGATTCTCCGTAATCATATGGGTAAAAAATCGGTCAATGAACTGATTGAACTTTATAAAGATGATGTACAACAAATCGCGGCTCATCTGAATGAGGTTCTGGTCGGCAGAGAAATCAGTGATCATGATGCACTTGCCAACCGTTGGATCGGACAGGGGATTGAGGAAGAGATGGCACGTTATGTTTCCCGGCTTTCCAGTCTCAATTCTGCACTGGATATTTGTATTGTCGCCAGAGAGAAAGGGATTACGGTGCAGCAAACGGCGAAATTGTATTTCCATCTCGGTGTCCGGTTATCGCTCCATTGGTTCCTGGAGCAAATCAATCATCAGGCCGTTGACAATAACTGGCAAGCTTTGGCCCGGGCTGCATTCAGAGAAGATCTTGACTGGCAACAGCGTCAGTTAACATCTCAGGTACTTTCCTGTGGTTGTCTCGGGGATTCATTTGATGAGATTGAACTATT
The DNA here is from genome assembly GCF_900163965.1 of Vibrio ruber DSM 16370. Taxonomy (GTDB): domain Bacteria; phylum Pseudomonadota; class Gammaproteobacteria; order Enterobacterales; family Vibrionaceae; genus Vibrio; species Vibrio ruber. Next base: position 45,031 of record NZ_FULE01000025.1, on the reverse strand, counting down.
GGAACAATGGATCGAAGCGAATCAGACAACTCTGCAACGGTGGGAAAATATTCTCAACGAGTTTAAAGTCGGTGCTGTTCATGAATTTGCCAAATTCTCAGTGGCACTCAGGGAACTGACACTATTAAATTTGAATTGTGCGGCAAATGAGTAAATAATAATGCCCCGTTTGTACGGGGCTTTTTTCTTTCGGAGGCACAATGCTTTACCGTATCGCCAGAAGTGGCTTTTTCCAGTTAGATGCCGAAAAGGCACATGATCTTGCAATTCAAAACTTTAAACGTTTCACCGGTACACCTCTCGATCTCCTTTACCGTCAGCATTTACCGCATCGTCCGGTTGAATGCATGGGTCTGACGTTCAAAAACCCGGTCGGATTGGCGGCAGGGCTGGATAAAAACGGAGAATGTATCGATGCATTTGGTGCGATGGGATTTGGTTTTGTCGAAGTCGGCACTGTCACACCAAAACCACAACCCGGGAATGATAAACCCCGACTGTTCCGGCTGGTGGAAGCGGAAGGGATTATTAATCGTATGGGGTTTAATAACCAAGGGGTTGATCAACTCATCGAAAATGTCAAAAAGGCTAACTATGATGGTGTTTTGGGGATCAATATTGGTAAGAATAAAGATACACCGATCGAGAAAGGATCTGATGATTACTTGATCTGTATGGAAAAAGTCTATCCATATGCCGGATATATTGCCGTCAATATCTCATCACCGAATACACCGGGGCTACGTTCGTTGCAGTATGGAGAAGCGTTGGATGAATTACTGACGTTATTAAAAGCAAAGCAAGCCGAATTAGCGAAGCAGCACGATAAATATGTGCCGCTTGCATTAAAAATAGCACCTGATTTAAGCGATGATGAATTAGAACAGATCTGTCAATCCTTGCTTCGTAATAATATCGACGGGGTAATTGCAACCAATACGACTTTGGATCGTTCAATCGTAACGGGGATGAAACACGCTACTGAAGCGGGAGGGTTGAGCGGGCGTCCTGTACAACTCAGAAGTACTGAAGTGATTCGCAAGTTATATCAGGAATTGGGAGAACAGATTCCGATCATTGGTGTCGGCGGGATTGATTCCTATGTGTCCGCGAAAGAAAAATTGCTAGCCGGTGCTAAATTGGTGCAGGTCTACACTGGTTTTATTTACCATGGGCCTGGTCTAGTAAGAGACATCGTCAAAAATTTATAGTGATTTGACAATATTGAGCTGATTTGCACCAAATTAGCCTGAAATTATCGAGAGGAAATGAGATTTCATTTCCTCTTTTTTTTTCTCTTTTCACTTTTAGAATGGTATTGATTACGTTGGTAAACCTGCTCTGACAGGGCACGAGTATCATAAATGAACCGCATGAAAAGAGTCGTAATATGCTAAAACCGAGTGACAAATGGAACTGGTATTTTTGTGACAGAGAAGGCTACTTAATGCTCGATTTGGGAAATGAGATGGTTTTTAAAACCCTTTTACCCAAAAAATTGCTTGTTACTTGCGCTTTTACTTCTGGTCAGTTCACCGTTGATGATGCCAGTGATTACCAAGTGTTTAGAGAGAGCGTTGAGTATCTGGACTTGTCGGAACCAAGAAAAGTGGAATTGATTCTAAACTGTGTTGCAGCGAAAAGATTTCATAAACCGGTTCAGCCGAAAAGTTGGTTCTTTGATATCCAGAATACTGAAACTGTCCCACATGTCGGGGACATTATCCAGCTGAAGAACCGGATGAACGCAGGCCGATTTATTGTTCTGGAAGTGGGTGAATATGCCAGTTTATGCGCCAGCATTGAACTTGAAGCATTTACACTTGCTCCGGGTAAAGAACTCACATATGGTCAGGCTATCAAAGTGATGCATGATCGTATGGAGTACGTGAACCTAGGTTCACAACCAGTAGCCTTAGTTGGCTAGTGATTTCCATTCGTATTTTGTTCCTTTTTTTATTTCCCATCGGCTGAAAGGCCGATTTTTTTTGTCTGATATTCTCTCCCTTCCATGAAGTTGGATATCTCAACTGTGAGATTCATCCATAAATTTCGATAAATTTATCACCAATGCGGTGATGATAACCCCTACAGTGATGACCTTTTTAAGATAGAAGTTCCTCTTTTTGTCTGTTTTTGTAATTAATTTACATTGTAAATAGGGTTCTGGTATAGACCAATTTATAAGTGAATAAATACTCACTTACTGGGAAAGTGTTGATATATAAGGAAGTGAAAAATGAAGATTTTCAGAGTAGAAAAAGAAAAATTCCGTGGTTTGATTTACCCAAATAGTCGAATGTCAGGTATAATTGCGAACCAATTTTCAGAGTATAAAGACCAACGATGCATCAGTATTTAGCCACGACTTCAATCGGACTTGAGAATTTATTAGCAGAAGAGTTGAACCGTTTAGGTGTCAGTGACACCCAAGTCGTTCAGGCCGGTGTCCGGTTCCGCGCCAGCAATGAACTTATTTATCGTTGTTGTCTTTGGAGCAGAATTGCTTCACGTTTTATCCGAATTCTTTCCGAATTTTCGTGTCAGGATGATATGGATCTTTATCTCTCAGCATCAGCCATCCGGTGGAGTGATTACTTACAGCCATCGGGAACGTTGATTGTTGACTTTAACGGTACCAATCAATCGATCCGCAATAGTCAGTACGGCGCTGTGAAAGTAAAAGATGCGATCGTTGATCATTTTACGAAAGGAAACTTACCTCGACCAATGATCAGTAAAGATCGTCCGGATCTTCGGGTGCATGTACGGCTTAATAAAGAAAAAGCAATCATGGGGATCGATATGGTTGGCGGAAGTCTGCATATCAGAGGCTACCGAACCGAAGCCGGCGCTGCACCGTTGAGAGAAACCCTTGCCGCTGCAATGATTATGCGCAGTGGTTGGCAGGGTGATGTTGCGCTGCTGGATCCGATGTGTGGATCCGGTACGATCGTGATTGAAGCTGCGATGATCGCCGCAGGGATCGCCCCTGGTATCAAACGATCTCACTGGGGATTTCAGTCTCTGCCTGATTATGAGCCGGAGATTTGGACACAAGTTAAAACACAAGCCACTGTTCAGTCGAAAAAGGGAATCAAACAAGTTTCTGTGCCGATTTATGGTTATGACTATGATGAGAAGATGCTGAATTTGGCAAAAGAAAACGCGCGTCGTGCCGGTGTTCGTGATCTGATCGAGTTTCAGTCAATGGATGCTACAAAGTTACAGTGTCCGGCATCTTTTCAGACGGGTTTAATTATTTCTAATCCACCTTACGGTGAGCGGTTAGGGACGGAGCCAAGTCTGATTGCATTGTATGCTTCGCTAGGTGCGCAACTGAAATCTGAGTTTGGCGGATGCAAGGCGATGTTTCTTTCCAGTTCTGATGAGTTATTAAGCTGTCTGCGGATGCGGGCTGATAAACAATTCAAAATGAGAAATGGTTCGTTACCTTGTCACTTAAAATTTTATTCTATTGCTGAGCGGGATGAGTCCCAGCGGCAGTCGGCAACTCAGGAAGTTGCTGCCGATTTTGCTAATCGTTTACGCAAGAATATTGCAAAAATCTCAGTATGGGCGAAGCGAGAACAACTTGATTGCTATCGCGTCTATGATGCCGACCTTCCGGACTATAATGCTGCGATTGATGTGTATGGTGACCATGTTGTCATACAGGAGTATGCGGCACCAAAATCGATTGCACCGGAGAAGGCCAAACGACGTCTGACCGATATGATCCGGGCTACAACGCAGGTAATGGATGTCGATGCGAATCATATTGTCCTGAAAGTGCGGGAAAAACAGAAAGGACATACGCAGTATCAGAAAATGTCCACCAAAGCCAAAACTTCACAAGTACAGGAATATGGTGTTCAGTTTATTGTCAATTTATATGATTATCTCGATACAGGGCTGTTTCTCGATCACCGCTTAACGCGCCGGCGTCTGGGAGAAATGGCAAAAGGGCGTGATTTTCTTAATTTGTTCGCTTATACCGGGACAGCAACGGTTCATGCAGCTTTAGGCGGGGCAAAATCAACCACAACGGTTGATATGTCGAAAACCTATCTGGAGTGGGCGAAAGATAATATGGCTCTGAATAAGCAGATAGGGCGGCAACATCGCTACGAGCAAGCCGATTGTCTGCAATGGCTTGAACAAGCCAAAGGCCAGTATGATTTAATTTTTATTGATCCCCCGACATTCTCGAATTCGAAACGTATGGCAGGGACATTTGATGTCCAGCGGGATCACATCCATTTAATGCAACATCTGAAGCGTATTCTGCGTCAGGATGGTGTAATCGTGTTCTCCAATAATAAGCGGCAGTTTAAGATGGATATGGAAGGGATGAGTGCATTGCAGCTCTCTGCAGAGAATATCTCATCACAAACACTGCCTTTAGATTTTAAACGGCATCAGCAGATCCATAACTGTTGGATCATTCGTCATTGCGAAGCTGATTCGGAATAATTGATATATTGCTTCATTTCCCGATAGCATACAGTTCAGTAATTTACTTCGTTGAGCAGACTGACCGAAAGTCAGCCTGCTTTGTCAATGAATGGCTACGACTGAAAATAATACAAGTTTAACTTGAGTGACGCTGTCACTTGGTGGCGCTCGGATTTCTTAGAGATTAGTATGAAAGTAGCCGTTTATATTCACAGCATTCAAGATTTGGTTAGCAGCATATGGCATTAATAAGCATTCATAACGGATATCTGGCATTTGGTGATCATCCGTTGCTCGATCATATTGATTTTTCTTTGCAAGAAAACGAGCGAGTCTGTCTGGTGGGCAGAAATGGTGCGGGGAAATCAACCCTGATGAAAGTTCTCTGCGGGGAGATTCATCTGGATGATGGAAAGATGACGGTGACGCAGGACGTTGTGGTTTCCCGTCTGGAGCAAGATCCGCCCAGAAATCAGGAAGGGACTGTATTTGAGTATGTTGCTGACGGTCTTGCTGAGGTTGGTAAGCAGCTCCAACGCTATCAAGAGTTACTGACGTTGGTGGAACATGATCCGAGCGAGAAAAATATTGCACGGCTCGCACAAGTGCAGGAACAACTGGATCACAATGGCGGATGGCGTTTTGATGAACGGATTAAGAATGTCCTCGCCTCGTTAAATCTTGATGAACATACCTTACTGACTGATTTGTCTGGCGGATGGCAGCGTAAGGCTGCACTGGCACGAGCATTGGTCTGTGATCCGGATGTGTTGTTGCTTGATGAGCCGACAAACCATTTGGATGTAACGACGATTGAATGGCTGGAAAGTTTTCTCAAAGATTTTAAAGGGTCAATTATCTTTATTTCGCATGACCGCAGCTTTATCCAGTCAATGGCTACTCGGATTGTCGATTTAGATCGCGGACAACTGGCTTCATTCACCGCCAGTTATGAACAATATCTGACTGAAAAAGAAGAGTTGTTACGGGTTGAAGAATTACAAAATGCTGAATTTGATAAGAAATTGGCTCAGGAAGAAGTTTGGATTCGTCAGGGGATTAAAGCCCGTAGAACCCGCAATGAAGGGCGGGTAAGGGCATTAAAGAAACTTCGCCAAGAGCGCACTGAGCGTCGTGATGTTCAAGGTAAAGTCAACCTGCAACTTGATGATACGGTTCGCTCTGGGAAGATTGTTTTTGAGGCTGAAAATCTTTCGTATGAGATTGACGGGCGCTGCATTATTGATAATTTTAGCTTTAATGTTATGCGGGGAGACCGAATTGCCTTGATCGGGCCAAACGGTTGCGGTAAAAGTACCCTGTTAAAATTGTTATTAGGGCAAATTCAACCGACTCATGGCCGCTTACATTGTGGGACAAAACTGGAAGTTGCCTATTTTGACCAGTATCGGGAGAAATTGGATCCTGAAAAGACAGTGATTGATAATCTGGCTGACGGTAAGCAGGAAGTCATGGTCGGTGGGCGTCAGCGCCATGCTTTAAGCTATTTGCAAGATTTTCTATTTTCTCCGAAGCGGGCAAGAACCCCGGTAAAAGCGTTATCTGGCGGAGAAAAAAACCGATTATTGTTAGCCCGAATCTTCCTGCGTCCGAATAACCTTTTGGTGTTGGATGAACCAACGAACGATTTAGATATCGAGACATTGGAACTTTTGGAAGATTTACTTGCCAATTATCAGGGTACATTACTTCTGGTCAGCCATGATCGTCATTTTGTAGATAATACGGTGATGACCAGCTGGATTTTTGAAGGCAATGGCCGGATTGAAGAATTTGTCGGCGGATATCACGATGCGCAGCAACAGCGCAAACAAGTATTGGCCGCAAGAAATGAAGAGATGAAGCGCCAGGCGTCACCGTCGGATTTACCGCCGGCACAAACCTCGGAGTCTTCAGCAACAAACAACCCACCTGCGAAGGTCAGTAAAGGTAAAAAGTTATCTTATAAGCAGCAACGTGAACTTGAGTCGCTTCCGGAACAGCTTGAAGCTTTGGAACAAGAGATCGCGACACTTCAGGCACAAGTCAACGATGCTGACTTTTTTTCGCAGGGTGTGGAACAGACTCAACCCATTTTAGAACGATTAGATGCAGCAGAAGCAGAGCTTGAGCAGGCATTTAACCGCTGGGAAGAGCTTGAAGCATTACAACAGGACAGTAAATCATAATGACACCAATCAAGACAAATATATCGCTCTTAGCCTTTTCTGTATTTGCAGCCACACAGGCGCACGCAGCCCTTTATCAAGTGGTTGAAGTGACGCCTCCCGTTTCTTCAGGGAGTTTTCAAAGTGCCTTTGGTGTCGCGATTCAACCCTCGACGGATGATAGTAGTTCAGCCACCAACTTCAATAGTTGTTTTCTCGCCAGCTCAATCGGCGGGACGGCTTGTTCTGACTTTACGCTCGCCGGAGAAACGCGGATTCAGAAAACCATGGCCGGTCAGGCGGTTGACGGGATGAGTTACCGGGAGGAAGCACCATTCGGGATGGATAACGCGTTCTCTTATGCTCAGACCGAAAACGATATGAAGAATTATTGTGCGAGTGAGTTACTCTACTCAACTTGTGATGCCTGGGGTGAAGTCCATTGGGCGGAGTGGCAACGTGAGTTGAGCGGGGATATCACTGTTAACGCGATGGCGTTCGTTGAAGGTAGTCCTTCTATTGTAGATGGTATTAATTTTAATATAGTAATTAATAGCCTGACAACAGATTCAAAGCCTGTTGGTATTCGAAGCTCGACTGGGGATAATCGTCAGACTGTTGAAGCCCAAGTTCCAGCATCTTTAAAACCTATAAAGAATGGATTTGATAAATCCCGGGCCTGGAAAACGGACGGTACTTTCACGGTCGGTAGTGTATCTGATAATCGGACCAATACTTTTGGTAACTATTACAGCTCTAATGCCGCGATTTGGGGCAGTGATGGTGTAGTGGTTAAAATTGGTTGGGGCTCTGGTGTCAGTCAGGAGAAAGATCAACGTCTGGCTCAGGGTAGTATACGTGATTTTGTCGTTAAGAGCGGAACCATCTACGGGGTTGGTTACAATACTTATGACAGGGACAATAATTTTATGAATGCAACGGTCTTTAAAGTCGCTAGCAGTGATTATGCAACAGCATCAAACTGGACTCCGACTGAGATTAATAACGCGAAGACCAAGTCAGGCAGTGATCGTATCTATAGCAATACTGTTTTGACTGCCGTGAATGATAATCTGGTTGCAATAGGTGAAGCGAAACGGGCGGGAAGCCGGCCATCGGGTGGTGCGGCCGCCAATCGGTTTTTTGTTGTGCCGGATGTCAGTGCTGCATCTCCGTCAGCGCAGTTTATCTCGGATAATATTTCGTTTTCCGGTGCGGGCGGCCATGCCAATGCGATCAATAATTTTAACGAAATTGTTGGTCAGGTCGATACAGAATCCAACCGTGAAAGTAGTGGTAAGCCGCGCAGAAAACGTGCTTTTATCTATCCGTATAATACAGCCGGTAGTAACGCCACACGAATGGGCATCTTTGCCAACCGGGCTTGGTTACTGGATGATTTGACCAATGGTGGTAATTTCTCTGCCAATAATAACCAGTATCGCATTCTCAACGCATCCGATATCAACGATGCGGGTGTGATTGCTGCAACTGCGATTAAATGTAGTGGCGGATACGATTCAACGGCTCACAATGCAACATGTGGTAATGGCGGACAGACAGAGACAACCGTTGCGGTGAAGTTGATCCCGATCGAAAACGCAACCAGTAGTGATATCAGCCCCAGAGGACTGGAATCAAACGCAGCTAAGCGCAGTGGTGGTGCTTTGGGTAGCGCAGGTTTGACACTACTGACACTGCTTTTGTTCCGTCGAAAATGGTGAGTTTTGTCAATAATCGGAATAGGTCACAGATTTGGATTTGCACGCTTTCTGGCCTCTTTTTATGCTTGAGTCTGATTCTTAATTGAGCGATTCTTAGAGATGTGGTCATAAAAAAGCCACATCGCTGTAACAGTTATCAGTTAATGAATCGTTAATGTATGAGGACTTTACTATGAAGAGACAAAAGCGAGATCGTCTGGGAAGAGCACAGTCTCAAGGGTACAAAGCAGGGTTAAATGGTCGCTCTGCTGAAGAGTGCCCTTACCAACAGATGGATGTTCGCTCCTATTGGATGGGCGGTTGGCGCGAAGCCAGAGATGATAAGAATTCGGGTCTCTATAAATAACGAAACATTCCACATACACTGAGAAATAGCCCCTATAGACAGGGGCTTTATTATCTTGTTCTAGTGCACTATAACTAATTTTTTGTATTAGTAAAAAACGACCCATTTAAGGATCGCTTATATTATGGTGCTATCAGAAGGTTGACGTGTCTTGGAACAAACCAACTTTCAAATCTTTAGCGACATAAATTTCTTTACCGTCCACCAAAACCCGGCCATCTGCAACACCCATGACCAGTTTGCGGTTGACGACACGTTTCATGTTAATTTCGTAAGTAACTCTTTTAGCAGTTGGCAGAATTTGACCGGTAAATTTCACTTCACCGACACCTAAAGCTCTGCCTTTACCTTTGCCGCCGACCCAGCCGAGGAAGAAGCCGACCAATTGCCACATTGCATCCAGTCCGAGACATCCCGGCATAACGGGGTCACCAGGGAAGTGGCAGTCAAAAAACCATAGATCAGGAGTAATATCAAGCTCAGCCAGAATCAAACCTTTACCAAATTCACCTTCCGTTTCTGACATCTTGGTGACACGATCCATCATCAACATATTGGGAGCTGGTAATTGTGGATATCCTGGCCCAAAGAGTTCACCTCTGCTTGATGCCAGAAGGTCGTCACGATTATAAGATTCACGTTTATTTTGCATTATTTATTACTCCAAATATTAACAGCGAGCATGTTAGTGAAGCGGTGTATGTGAAACAACTCCGATCAGTAAAAATTCAGTCTATTTTTGAGTTTTTTCCACAAAGTTTCTGGATTTTCTTCACGCTCGAATAATTCAATTCTTTCCGCTATTTTTTCAAGAACACTATTTTTTTCAAAGCCGCTATCTTTGTTCGGGACAGCGTTAGTGTGTTTTCGACGAAAGGGTTTTCCCATCAGGATAGGAATCGCTTCATCAACAGTTGAAACAGGCCAGATATGAAACTCTCCTGCTTGTATACTACTCACCAGTGTATGGTGAAGAGCTAAATTACTTAAATTGGTTTTAGGGAGAATGACACCTTGTTTGCCGGTTAAGCCTTGGTGACAACAAACATGGTAAAACCCTTCTATTTTCTCGTTTAAACCACCGACCGCCTGAACCCGGCCAAATTGATCGACTGCGCCAGTGACCGCAATCTGTTGATCAATGGCGATATTTGATAGTGCACTCACCAGTGAACAGACTTCAGCCAAAGATGCACTGTCGCCATCAACTTCACTGTATGATTGCTCAAATACAACCGATGCAGAATAGGGCAGCGGTGCATTGAGTTCCAGCGCGCTGCTGACAAATGCCTGCATAATCATCATGCCTTTGGCGTGAAGGTTACCACCTAACTCAACTTTACGCTCGACATCACTGATATCCCCGTCACCAAAGTGCACAACACATGAAATTCGAGCCGGCTCTCCGTAAGAGACAGGATGTCCCGCAATATCAATCACGGTTAAACCATTCACCTGACCGACTTGTTTTCCCTGTGTCTCGATTAAGACCTGACCATTGAGAATATCACTCAGGGCTCGTTCCGGCAGGTAACTTTCGCGATAATAGCGTTTATCCAGCGCAGCCTGAATATGAGCTGGCTCAATGGTACTATTGCCAGCTTCAATTGTTGCTTCTTCCAGCAAAGTACGGTGCCAGAATAAACACAGAGGAATGTATTGTTGATCCTCTGTCTGACGGACGCCGGCTGTCAACAATAGCTTGACGGCATCTTCTGACAGTGCCGGGTAACGATATGTATGTAGCAACCATTTCAAATAAGCGAAGTAGTGAGTCAGGTTGTCCGGTTCAATTTTCATCTCCAGCTCAATCTCTGTATAAAGAGATAAACCGCTCCTGATATCGTCATCAATATAATCGACCGTAGCCAGCTGTTCGCGATCACCGGAGATGATCAGTTTAATATTGTAACGTTTTGACCATTCATACTGGAGCGGCGATCTGTTATCACAGTTCAGTGCCGAGACTTCTTCACCAAACAGAACACTTTTCAGAATCGGCCAGCTATCGGCATTTTTGATCAGCCAGTTCGGTGAAATAATAAGATACCCGCCGTCAGCTTTATCGAGCAGACCGGAAACTTCGCTGACAAGGTGGCCGTTTTCGGCTTTAATTGTGGTGAACAGGTGGCTTTTTTCCAGAGATTCACTGGTAATCACCGGTATATTTTCAGGCAGCAGGGCTGAGAGACTATTCTGGATGATATGGCGATAAACGGAATTGTCCGGTGCATGAATAATTAATAAGCGGCTCAGTCCTGTCAGCTCGGTAAAGCGACGTAGTGTCGATTGGAGTCGAGGCTGGGTTGACATAAAATCAGCAGGTTGAATGGATGGGTATTGTGCAAATTGTGTGCTGTAGTCGTCAAACTGAGGCGTTACAAAGCGCCATATATCATTTGTCATTGCATATTCGATATGAATTAAAAGATGAAAGATTATATAGAAAAAGTCATCTGGAAAACAGATTCAAGTCTCATTGATCAATGATCTATTTGCAGATATTCATATGATGGGTTACGCTGTCACTGCATCTAAACTTATTCTGCATTAGACAATAGGTTATCCCAAATGAAATACCAGCAACTTGAAAATCTGGAATGTGGATGGAAATGGCAATATCTCATGCACCGATATAAAGAGGGGGTTCAGATTACTCGTTATATCGATAACAGTGAGATTGATCATGCCATTGCATTGCTGAGTCAGATTGAACATGAGCCTATCCATGTTTTGGAATGGATCGAGCAACATATGTCACCTGAACTGGATAACAAGCTGAAACAGGCGATCCGGGCCAAACGGAAAAGACACTATAATGCTGAACAGATACACACCCGGAAAAAATCAATTGATTTGGATTATCGCGTCTGGGAAAAACTGGCTTTTCGTGCGAATGAATTAGGATGCACCTTATCTGAAGCGATTGAATATTTACTCAGCGAAGCGTCTAAAACTGAAAAAGCGAGTCAGAAAATGAGCTCACTGAAAGAAGATTTAAATCGACTATTATCTGAATAATCAAGAGGTTATATTATGATGTACATCATAATCATTGCTGCGATTGTGATTTTCTGGTTGCTTGTTCTCGATCGACCCGTGTTGTACGTTCATTTTAAAGGCGGGCAGTTAGTCAAAGTGAAAGGTCATTTACCAGTGACGTTAAAGCATAATTTGACTGAAATTGGTCACCATTCTCCGTTTAATGGATACCTGAAAGCTTACCAGCGCCGAGAGGGGATTCGACTCAAATTTTCGCCGTCGGTACCAAAGAGTATTCAACAACGAATTCGCAATGTTTTTCCTTTCAACGGCCTGAAGAAATCGGGCATCGAGAAAAAAAAGAAACACTAAATGCGATAAACCTGACTTTTGTTTGCAATTCCTTGATTATGAGCTAGCTTTTATATGGCTTAAATAAGGAATAAGAACAATGCCATGGTTCTGTCAAAAACATATGTGAAGTATATATACTTCATTTTTGGGGTCATTCTCTCGATGGCCTCTGTATCTTTTATTTTGATTACATTGCAGAATCAAAGAGATACCATTGTAGATAATCATGCTCGGGCTTTCTTTTCCGGTGTCGAAAAATATGCTGAACTCTATGTGAAACAGGTGAGACATTCGCTTCAGCCGCTACAAAAAAGCGAGGTTCTACATGATTATCTGATCCGTTCAGAGCCTGATAATCAGTTCTTTCTTCGTGCCATGATTGAGCAGCTTACACAGAGTTTTCCCGCGATTGAACAGCTGGATATTCTGAACAAAAACGGCAACTCACTGCTCCATTTTGTGAAGACAATTGCACAGAATACTCAAATAGATTTTTTATCGTCTGAGCACCTCGCCATTTTCCCTCGTATTCACTCGTTGCATCGCGCCAAACCGAATGACATTTGGTTTTCTGAGATCATGCTGAAATCCGGTTTAATCAGAGCACAACGATTGGTGCTGCAAATTGGCTTACCGATTTTCAGGCAAGAAAGGCTGCTTGGTGCGCTGGTTGTGAACCTCGATATGACTGAATTTTTGCAACACCTATTTTTTCAGCCGGATGCAGACATTTATTTGCTGGATAAACACGGTCAGATTTTATATGCGAATCGAAACTCAAATGACAGAAGTGTTGATCCCCAGCAAGTTCATCTGACATCTCTGCCGACAACTTTAGCGATGTGGAAAGCCTCCGGATTTACGACGTTTAGTTTATCTCATCTGGTCTCCAGTCATAATGAATTGACACTGGTATACAGAATGCGAGGGGAGACGCTTTATCACACTGATAAAAATCTGTTAGTGATTGCAGCAGTCATGGCTGTGATTACTTTTTCAATTCTGGTCGGCACATTAATCATGTGGTACCGTAAGATAATGTTCAACCAATTAGAAAATCAGGCAAGTCTTAATATCATCGATCAATATATTCCAGTGATTTTCACCGACAGACAAGGTTTGATTCTGCGCTGCAATGATGCATTTTTAAAATTAACCGGCTATACAAAAAATGACTTACTCGGACAATCTTACGGTATGCTCAGCGATTCACTTGTAGTAAACCAAGTTTCTTTTTCAATGTTTAGAACACTGTTACCCGGGAAACAGTGGCAAGGTGAGCTCCATAGTCAAACACGTAGTGGCGACGAACTGTGGTTGCATACATCAATTATCCCGAGGTTTGATAAACTCCAGAATTTGACGGGATATATGGCCATTTTTACCGACAGAACCGACCGTAAGCAAGTCGAGCGAATGGCTGAAAGAGATCCATTAACCGGTATTTATAATCGGATGAAACTTGATGAGTTAATGAGAGAATATCTCGAGCAGTCACGAAAATCAGGCCATGAATTCTCCATCATTCTGATTGATATTGATTATTTTAAAACCATTAATGATGAATATGGCCATTTGGTTGGTGATAATACTTTGATTGAAATGACCCGACTGCTGAAACAATCTCTGAATCAACCGAATGAAATTGGTCGCTGGGGTGGTGAGGAATTTGTCGTTATTTGTCCTCAGTCGGATTATTTAACAACATTTCATATAGCTAATAAACTTTGCAATATTGTCGCGCAACACCATTTCAGATTGACCGGCCAAGTGACCATTAGTTTAGGTGTCAGTTCGTCGCTTGGCAAAGACTCTGTCGCTGAGTTATTGAATGAAGCCGACCAAGGGTTATATGAAGCCAAAGACCGTGGACGTTGTCAGGTTGTCGGACGTTTGAGCTGTGCAACCTCAGAAATCAAACACGCAAGAGACAGGTAAAACTGCTGTAAATCGTACAGCAAAGCTAGATTTTATTACATGCTAATACACTATAACTAGATGAATAGTTAAAAAACAAATCATCACATCAACATACAAAAAAAACAGACAGTAGTTCCCATAACCATAAAATCACCAAGTCCGAGGAGGAACAACTGACAAACTTAAGCTCAGAAAAACCCATATGAACCATGAAAAGCTACGAAGCAGTTATCCCGTGCTGATGGAAAAAATGGTATGTGTGCGAGTTGAATCGCTGTCATCACAGCGCTGGCCGCGGATGATTTTACTGGTATGGTTTGGGTATATCTCTGGGAAAATACGGACTTAAACAGAGCGCCAAGGCAATTATCGGTGATAAATTTTGATGGATATCTGGATATATTGATTGCTGGCAGGCACTTAAATCGTTGCCGGTTTTGTTTCGGTACAAGTCGCTGGCGAACCAATCATTGAACTCAGTCACAAGGGCTAGAGCCAGTGAGCTCGATTGAATTGTATGTAAACTGGCATTACAGTGTTTTATCTACCTACAATATTAGTGCGTATTATATATATTATGTTAAATATAATATTCGGGACGACTTCGAGACTATTCAATGCGTTAACGCTTCTCACCCCCTAATTGATACATTCATAGCAATCATTCACATCATTCCTCAGATATTGAGTGTTAGATGAAAACTCAGCGCCCTAACACCCGAAATCATCAGTTCTTATTTTTTGCTGAATAAGAAAAAACCGCCTATGTTGGCGGGTTCTGATTACGGTTTTTTATCTTGTAATAAATACTCAATATCAAATAAAGGCCGTAAGCACAGGCCAAAGCAATTTTGATATAGTTATGAAGATATACACTGTCCAGAACCATGATAGACACAAATAATAAGGCTAACGAAAGTAGCTTCATTCGATCCATAAGATATGATTTCATTACTGTGCCCTCTAAATGTTTTTATATACACAATGATTCATATTGTCTGAGTTGTATTCTTGAGAGCTAGCCTGTATTAACATCACCTATACATCAATATATCTATCAGGTGTTACTGCTTTTGATAGCAATTTGATGGTATACGCCCCAGCAACAGCAGCAGCGACTCCGATAAGAATTTTTTGTAACGTCTTTCATGCCTAATTGCTTTTCCTTCACTTGCATACGGCCGTAGCCTTAAGTCTTACCGCTTGCTTCATCTTCATTTTGGGGCCGTTAGCATAGAAAGAGGTTCAGCGAGCTCCGCATCCTGTTAATTCTAACTGATATACAAAAATTTTGCTTATCATATTGAGTATATCTATATACATTAATGTTCATATCTGCTGAGTTGTGTTCTTGAGTAATTGGCTGCTAACTAACTTAAGTCATATCTCTACATATTCACTATTTTCTTTTCCTTTTGAACGAATTTCTCCACAAGTCACCGACGGTTATCTTTATCTCATCTATGCCTTCTGGCTGATATCTGTATCTGAAATTTTACGTTATTTACATATCTTGTAAGGCTTCTATTCTGGTATTTAAGTGGTGTTTTTAGCCTGACTAAAAACTGCCTTTTCTAATATTTCTCACTTTCAATTTCTGGAGTAATTGCTCCAAAATAGACACAAATACTTCGACAAAAATAATAAATATTGAATTAATCCACGGATAGCTTCTCACCCAAAATCTGAATGAAGACCTTAGGTATTTTCCTTCTATCTATGGAGGGATTTATCTTATATTTTTTTGATTATTGGTTAGTGGTTATTTTAAATAACCTTAAATAACAATGTACTTATTTTGATAGAAATGTAAACTATTGCTTTTGTGTTTAACATACTTTCTCCCTGATAGTGTATCAACAATTTTCATTGGAGTAATTCTCGCAAAATGCATTTTTTCGTCTACAATTTATCTGTTAAAGTATAAGCTCTATTTTATTTTTCACAATTCTGTCACTTAAATGCTGATATAAATAAGATATCAATCAAATAAATAGAACAAATACCGACTCAACATGAAGTGCAAAACTTAATTCTTGTTTCCTGAGATTTTGAGAAGTAAATCTCATGTTGAAATTTTCAATAAATATTTCCAAATATGAAATGAAAGCATTATCCTATTGATTTTTATTGATAAAAAACACTTAGTTATTGTTGCGAAAATATTCACCTTAAAATTTCTATCTTGATAGCCTCTCGGATTATGTGGTAACTCTATTTTTACAAAGAACAAGAATTTTAATTAAATAAGATTCTTTGACTTAAAAGTTTAACCTTATTGCTTTATAAAATGACTTCAGATAGCCATCAATATACAATGGCTAATTATAAAAATGAAAATCGAGGTATAGCTTCAAAAAAACTATATTTACATATTTATCATTACGTGTTTTTTTGAGCAAATAATTATAACAACGTCGGGGCTAGGCTAATGGGCTTTATTTTATCAGCATTATCATCATCTCAACCTTACATCTGATATATACAGATGTAAGGTTGAGTGCTGTTTAAACTTTAAAGCTTGTTGAAGATATAACGAACTGAATAACCAGATTTACCGTCTTTCAACGGTTATTGATAGCATCATGTGATTTGTTGAATCGATGGTTTCAGGAATAAGGTAAGTTACCCACCCGATGAGTTGTCCGCTTCGAGTGATAATCCGTGATTATTGCTCTTAAAATAGGCTTTATAGAGGTAACTATCGAATGATAATTCAACGTATTTTCGCCGTACTATATATGCTTGCCGGCATTGCTAAACTTTTCCCTCAGTTTGAAAATGTTGTTGCAGAACTTCAAATCGCAGCAGTCGCAAATCAGGGAACTTGGTATGAAGGCGTTTCAGCCTGGATTGGTACTCATGCCCAATTTTTTAATCTTCTCTCCGGTGCAATTCTTTTCATTTCAGGTCTGGTTTTGTTGCTGAATCCACCTTGGACAAAATGGGTTATTTATGGTCAGCTTTTGATGATGGTCGTTTTTGTCACCATTTTGCACCGCTCACAACCTCAGGTCATATTACTCGATGCTGTGTTTGCTTTAGCTGCCCTGTATATGCTCCGTAATCAATTTCACCGCAAAACAGCATTTCGCCCCTTCCCTACACAAGATTTTTCGACACTTCAGTCGTCAACTACAAATCAGACAGATCAACTGCAAAATGGCGACGCCTACGATGTTGTCATCATTGGTGGCGGTATTGCCGGATTAACTGCAGCCAGCGAATTTGATCACGAACGCGTCTTAGTCGTCGAGAAAACTGCATCTCTGGGAGGAAATGCCCGCCATGAATCCTATCAGGGGCTTAAACATCCTGTCGGCGGTGTCTGTTTTCAAGAACCGCTCCCTGATTCTGAAATGATGTACATTCTGAAGAAAATCGGCATGGATAAAAGTTACCGCTCCAATGCTGAAGACATGTTGGTTTTCTTCGATACAATGCTATTGATGCGCTGTCTGGGAGAAGTGATTGTTGGTTTTCTTAAAAAACCGGCATTTCTGCTCAAGCCTGAAGTATGGGGACTCACTTGCCAGCTGTTTATTAACGCCATTATTGGCAAACCCTATGTGAGTTCATCCAAACAACTTGGTGATCCCACTTTTGCTGAACTTTATCGTTTTCTTGATCGGTTCGCTCCCGGAACCCGGCTCTATCCTCAAGTGCCATGGAGTGAAGAAAGTGGCTGGCCTCGGGAAGAAATGGAACTGCTGGATAATATTTCTCTGTACACTTATCTGTTTGAACCTGAAAAAATTACCCATTTCCCCCAACACCTGCGTCCACCCGTTTCTCTTGGCAAATTAGTTGAAAATGCAATTCGGGTTGCTCTTCGGGTTGAATGTTCTGATCTCAATGATGTGTCTGCCTATGCCGGTCTTTACTTCCTTATCGGTTATTTACGCGGCAACCTCATGGCTCTGCCCGGAGGAAATGGCGGATTAGGTGAAGGTTTATGTCGTTACCTTGATGCAAAAGCAAATGTGACGATGGTGACCGATACGACTTTGGAGAACATCAATCAACTTGCTGATGAGCATGCTGAATTACAACTCATGGTTGGTGGCCAGACGATACAGATCAATACACGTCAAGTCATTTGGGCTGCACAGAAAAGCGCTATTGTTCCTCATGTTCCAGACTTACCACAGTCTCAGGTTGAAGCCATTCAGACGATTTGTTACGAAGATTATTATATGGCCAGCGTGCTGTTATCAAAACCGGTGCTCAGTCATGCGTTTGGCGGGTATATGATCGAACCTGAACACGCTTCAGTGAATGAACCGTATTACTGGTGTAAACCCGGCACTTGTCTGGTCGCAAACTGGATGGATCCTGACAGCAACGCTGAAGTCGGTGTGCTTTCACTACTCATGCCTACAACACGCCCTGAGCGTAAAGGTCGCGATGCTTATGGAAAATTCAGATCGCTGCAAAAACAAACTCACTTTGAAATTTCCAAACTGCTGACCAATATCGGTATCAATCCGAATGTGATTCAAGATATCAAAATTTGGCACTGGTCTGGCGGGTTGGTTACAGCCATTAAAGGACATCATAGTCGTGGTATTTTCAAGACTGCTGCCCAGCCATTCAAGTGTATTCAATTTGCCAACCAGGACAGTGCCGGAATCGGAAACATTGAAGGGGCGATTTTCTCTGGCCTGAAGACATCCAAAGCAGTCAAACAACGGCTAAATGCTGCGATTGCTCCTCAGTCGGAGGCCAGCGTATCTCAACATCAAACTGAAGATTCTTTAGCAGGAGCAACACTATGACGGATGCACATATCGTCGTCGGGATCTCCGGTGATCAGCAACTGGCTCATCAACATTTAGGCGGTAAAGGGTATTCACTGAACCATTTGGTTCATGCGGGCCTGCCCGTTCCGGTCGCTTTTTGTGTCACTGCCGATGCTTATCAGCAGTTTATACGGGAAACTCTGCCAGCCCCCCTGCTCGAATCCGGAGAAATGGCGCAGGTGCGAGAAACGATTTTAAATGCTGATATTCCCGAGCCGATTAAGCAGGCAATTCAGCAAGCCTATCAAAATCTGGGTGAAAACCCCCGTATTGCGGTGCGCTCCTCTGCACTGGATGAAGACGGGCAATCTCAGTCATTTGCAGGTCAGTATGAAACTTATCTGCATGTTCAGGGAATTCAAGACGTTCTGCAAAAAGTGCGTTCCTGCTGGGCATCGCTTTGGGCTGATCGGGCTGCACTTTATCGCCAAGGACATGCCTGTGAAAGTGCAATTGCTGTGGTTTTACAGGAGATGGTCGATGCAGATGCAGCCGGGGTCATGTTCACCTGCGATCCCTTGTCCGGCAATCAGGATCAAATTGTTATCGATAGTTGCTGGGGACTGGGTGAAGGCGTTGTTTCCGGTCAGGTTACGACCGATACCTTTACACTGGACAAAAATACCGGCAGCGTGATCGCACAGGAAATTCGCCATAAGCCGCACTATTGCCAGTGTGACGAAAAGGGACAAGTCACCATTCTTCCGACCCCGGAAGCATTGCAAGAAAAACCTAGCCTGACACCGGAACACTTGAGCGAGCTGAACAATCTGGCGCGTCAGGCCCGGTTAATTTACGGTACAGATTTAGATATCGAATGGGCAGTCAAAGATAACAAAGTTTGGTTACTGCAGGCTCGGCCGGTCACCACCGAGGCAAAAGAAGCGACCGTTATTTACGCAAACCCTTGGGAATCCAGACAGTCTGTGAAAGATGGCGCCTTGTTTTCCCGGATGGATACCGGTGAAATTGTGACCGGGCTGATGACCCCGCTGGGGCTGTCATTTTGTGAGTATTATCAGAAACATATTCACGGGCCGGCGATTCAGAAAATGGGCATGGCAGATATCTCGGACTGGACGATCTACATGGGTTACATTCAGGGGCACGTTTATCTGAACATTTCCGGCTCAGCCCACATGCTCAGACAGTGTCCGCCGACTCGTGATGAGATGAAATTTACCACGCGGTATGCGACCGACGATATTGATTTTTCCCACTATCAGAATCCTTATGGTCCCGGCGTTCAGGGATGGGATTATGCCAAAAGTGCCTGGCATTGGCTTAAACAGCAGGTTCATAATGTCCGTCATGCACCGAAAATCGTTGAACGCATGATCGCCCTGCGTCAGCAAGAAACACAACGTTTTCTGGCATTGGATTTCAGCAAAATGACATTGGCCGATTTGAATCGTGAATTAGAGCGTGCGGATCAATACTTTCTGGAAAGTTGTGCCGCTTATATGCCCTTCTTCCTGCAATCTTTTGCGCTGTATGATGCATTAACGGAAACCTGTGAGACATATTTGGGCGACAAAGGCAATGGTCTGCAAAATCGCATCAAAGCGTCGATGAATAATCTACGGACGATTGAAGTCACCCTCGGTATTCTTAAGCTGGTTGAAACGATCAATCAGCAACCTCCGTTGAAACAGCTTTTTGACAAATATGAAGCAACTGAGCTGGTCGAACGTTTGCAGAAAGATTCCGATGGTCAAGCCTTCTGGAACGGACCGTTTGAAGACTTTTTGTTTGAATTCGGCTCCCGTGGAAGACAAGAATTTGAATTAAGTATTCCACGCTGGCGTGATGATCCAAGTTACTTGTTACAAGTCATGAAGATGTATATCCAGCATCCGGTTGATTTACAAAAGAAATTACAAGAGACAGAGAGCCTTCGCAATCAGGACAGTGAACAATTATTGAGCGGGCTGCCTTTTGCGGGACGATTCAAGCTGAAAATGCTGATGAAACTTTATGGTGTGATGGCCGAGCGGCGCGAAGCAACGCGTCCGACATTTATCACCGAAACATGGTTCTATCGCCGAATTATTCTTGAAGTGCTGGGACGCTTGGAAGCACAGAACATTGTGTGCCGTGAGGATCTGCCTTATATCGATTTTCAGCGTTTTCGTGATTATGTCGCCGGTCGGATTTCTACCGATGAAGCGTTTGATCCCGAATTGCTTAATCGAAACCGCCATCAGCATTTATTGAATCTTCATGCGGATGAGCCCCCGATGGCGATTATCGGGGGATATACGCCACAGATCAAAGTGTCAGAAACGAACGATAACCCGGATCAGTTAAAAGGTTTAGCCGCAAGTCCCGGACAAATTGTCGCCAAAGCCCGGGTGATTACCGACTTGCAGACCCAAGCCGGAGAATTACAACCCGGTGAAATCTTGGTCGCAAAATTTACTGACGCCAGTTGGACGCCCCTATTTGCGCTGGCCGGAGGGGTTGTTACCGATATCGGCTCTGCCCTCTCCCATAGCTGTATTGTGGCGCGTGAATTCGGAATTCCGGCAGTTGTAAATCTGAAAACGGCAACGCAGCAGATTCAGAGTGGCGACACGCTGATTATTGATGGTGATAACGGGCACGTCAGGATCCAGCGTCAGGAATCATAGACAAACGAATCAACTACTCCGGTGACAGCACGCCTGTCACCGTCCACAACATGATTCAACACATAACATCGAATCATCACTGATGACTCGACGGGGATTGCTACGTTTTTTAATCGGGCAACGGCTGTATTTTTGCCTACGGCTCACCCATTTGAACAGGTACTCATGCGAGTTGGATGACTCCCATGATTTCAGCGAAAACAAGGAACCGATCCATGATAGGACAAGCAACAAACGCTTCCGGCGCCTTATATGAGCAGTTTTGGCAAGCAAGTCACGAAGATCAGTCTCAGATGAAACTGGATACAATTACTGTCGGTGTGATTGTCGTCACTCAAGATCCCGACTTTTTTCAGACGGGTCTGAGTGTATTGAATGATATCCGGGATTATTCATTTAATCAGGTCCATATTCAGTCAGACCTGCCTTTGCAGTTACTCGATTTATCTTATGATGAGCTTTATCTGGAAACACGAGGCAAAGCCATTCACTTTCTCAAAGAACAGAGAAAAGCTATCAACATTCAGGTCATTCAATGCAGCAGTCTTGCAGAAGCCACGGGTAAAATTGTGTATTCCCATGCATTGGAAGAACAATCGGCATTTCAGGTCGGAATGTTGTTCTACGATCAAGCCTCTTTAGGGCAAAGTGATGATCAGATCGAGAAAATCGACCGGGATTTGGATGCATTTTATTGTGCGATGCAAAAAACGGGGATTCCGGCATTTTATACCACGTTTTCTACGGTGACATTTATTCGTAGTCTGCGTTCCCCCTGTCGTTATTTACCACAGCAATACCGGGAAATCGTTCGTTCTCAAGATCCGCAAGTGTTCCAAACCGAGCTCCTCTGTTTATGGATGGACTTTTTTGAGATGAACTACACCAACCGACGGGTAAAACCTGAAGGTGCCGCATTGTTACATAACACTCTGGCGGATCAACTGATCCGGTTTTTCGAGGATGTAACACCGGATCGGTGGCTGTTCTCTTATTACACCGGTTCAATTGTCTCTAATTTGATTGGCTATCTGGATAAACATGCGCAAGCGCACGGTGCCTTAACCCTGCGAGGCCCGAATGAACATGCGATCGCCTGTGGTGCGATTGCCAACTGGCAGCTCTACCGAATGCCGTTTCTGGGGGTGGTAACCTCCGGCATGATGGATGAGTTCAAAGGAACGCTAGCCAATCTGCGTGAGACGGCAGCCAAAGGTATTCTGGTCGTTGCAGAAAACCGCACGAACCAGTGGTATAGCTTTCAGGGCACCCTGACACCAACCGAAGATATGCGTGAAGTCCTGCAAGCCCGGCGGATTCCCCATGTCTACATTCATGATGTCAGCCAGATGACTGAAGGACTGACAGAAGTTTTCCGGCTTTATCACCTGAATCAAGGACCAGTCGTGCTTCTCGCCACTCAAAATGTGCTGGAATCCAGCTTGCCATTGGATCATGTGATCAGCGATGTATCCACCCTGCCGATTCAATCCTCTGATAATGCATCGGTAGCCGGTGAAGCATTTGAACAGGCCATGCAACTGATCAACGCCGGGCCGGAAAAGCTCATCTGGCAACTTGGTCCGGTCACTGACGATGAATATGCCCTGATTCATGAGATTGCTGACATGGCCGGGATTGCACTGGTTGACTCACTGGCACACCCCGGTACGGCACCGAAATATTATCAGGGGAAATTGAACCCGCACTATCTCGGCACACTGGCGATTTACGGTTATAGTCCGCGCGTCTATAACTTCATGCATACGAAAGATAAGATCAATCCACTCCATGAGCAGAGCCTGTTCATGATTAAAAGCCGTGTCGCGCAGATCACCACGCCCTTCTCTGATGGCCGGTTAGAAAATAAGGTTCATCTTGTCCAGTTAACCCATGATGAACGCCATCTGTCGCCTTATGCCAATATCCATCTGCAGATGGATTGCCTGACATTCCTCAAGGCGGTCAAAGCGAATCTCAATGTCAGTGACAGTCTGCGGGAAAAACGTCAGTCATTGATCCGCACTTATCTGGACTCACCTTCAGATGTGGTCAGTCGTTTACCGACATTACCGATGTCACCGAACTATTTCTTTTCTCAGCTCAATCGAGTGATTGAAGATTTAATTGAAACCCAGTCGTACGACTATACCGGGGTTTACGATGTTGGCCGGTGTGGGATCTCTGCGGTCAGGAATGTCGCCAGAACCCGCCGCGGTTTTTCTGGCTGGTATGGCCGAGCCCTGATGGGAGACGCCTTAATGGCAACTACCTATCTGGCACACACCAGCCCGACCCATGTCATCGCATTCATCGGTGACGGTGCGAAAGGTATTGTGCCAGATATGTTACCGGCGTTTATCGACAACATTCTCACCCATCCGGAATCACTCAATAAAAGCATTACGGTGTTCTATTTATGCAACGGCGGATTATCCGTCATCAATACCTATCAGGAGCGTATTCTCTTCAACCGGACATCCCGGCAAATGCGTCTGATGAATCTCGATCAGCCGGCGTTCGAACAGCACATCAATGATTTTCAGATCAAAAATCAAACGCTGACCCATTTTGATGAAACCGTCATCCGGGATGCGCTGACGAGTCCGAAACGCCTTAACTTATTTTCTGTGGTTCTCGGCCACAACAATGAAGGGGACGGGATTTCACTGGCAACCGCCAAAGGCTGGCAGCGCGACCCCTGCGATAAAGAAACATTACGCCAACGTACAGCGGCTGCCAGCCCGTCAGAGTCTGCCAGTCAATCATTCGACCAAATTCAAGCAAAGGAAATCACATCATGAAGTTCGGGTTCATTGCTCATCCAACATCGGTTGGTTTAAAACGTTATGTCAAAATGCTGGATATGCTGCAGCGCAGTTCAAATGAACTCCACAGTGGCTACAATCGGGAATTATGGCATAAAGAAAATCTCGTCCCGTTTATGAACTTTGCGCATATCACCTCAGCAACCGGGGCGACTTGTGAAGGGATCATCCGCTATATGCCGTTGGTTGCCGACGAAATGTTGGCAGAACCACGCGTGATTGCCCAACGGGTAATACAAGGTATTGAAGAACTCGTTGAAGATGGCGCGGAACTGGTTGGTCTGGGTGGATTTACTTCTATTGTCGGCCGACGTGGCGAAGCGACTGCTGAAAAATCTCCCGTACCGGTCACCTCCGGGAATTCATTGACAACCTATGCAGGTTACCGCGCACTGCGTCAGATTACCGAATGGCTGGATATCAATCCGGAGAAAGAACCGATTGCCATCGTCGGTTATCCCGGGTCAATCTGTCTGGCTTTAAGCCGGTTATTGCTGGCCGAAGGCTATTCTCTTTACCTGCTCCACCGTGCCAGCCACAAAGATCAGGCTGAACTCCTCAGCCACTTGCCGGAACAGTATCACCATCGTGTCACATTAACCGGTGATCCGGAGACACTTTATCAGTCATGTCGTTTATTCGCGGGGGCAACCTCTTCAGGCGGCATTATCGAAACGGCTCGTCTTCAACCCGGTTCGATCTTTATTGATATTGCACTGCCCCGGGACGTCGATACCGAAGTTCGCCCGCAGCGGGAAGACATTCTGATCATCGACGGTGGCTGTGTTACCGCAACCGATGCCGTCAAACTCGGTGGTGAGTCATTGAACGTGACCATCAAGCAACAGTTAAATGGTTGTATGGCTGAGACGATCGTATTGGCTTTAGAAGGCCGCCGGGAAAAATTCTCATTAGGCCGCTACCTGCCACCGGAAAAAGTGCTTGAGATTGGTGAAATAGCAGAGAAACACGGGTTTTACGCCTATCCGCTTGCGTCTTTTGGCGAACGTCTCGAACGTCAGCAGGTGACCAACCTTAAACGCTATTACCACCACGACATTTATGATCAAACATCCGATAACACGTCCGCGACACAGTTAGCCTTTATTGACGGGTTGCTCAATCAAAATGCTGAACGGGAAGACACGTTGGATCGTTATCGTCAGTACGTCAATCCAATGATGGTTGATTTTCTCCGTCTGCAACATTGTGACAATGTGTTCCAACGGGCCGCCGGAACAACATTGTGGACGGCAGACGGCACCGCCTATCTGGATATGGTCGCGGGATATGGCTGTCTGAGTCTCGGGCACAACCCTCAACCACTGGTTAATGCATTGAAAGACTATCTCGATGCACAAGGGCCAAATTTTATTCAGTATATTTCGATCCCGGAACAGACGGCAAAACTGGCTGAACTGCTCTGTTATCTCGCTCCCGGAAACATGGGACGCGTCTTTTTCAGCAATTCAGGTACGGAAGCCGTCGAAGCTGCGATCAAAATTGCGAAAGCATCCACGGGCAAACCGGGCATTGCGTATATCAACAACAGTTATCACGGTAAAACACTCGGTGCACTTTCACTCACCGGTCGTGATAAACACCGCCGTTATTTCCAACCCCTGTTAGAAAACATGGTGGAAATCCCCTTTGCTGATCTGGACGCACTGGAAGCCGCGATCCGCCGGGATGATGTCGGTGCGCTGATCCTTGAGCCGATTCAGGGCGAAGGTGGTGTACATCTCTTCCCCGAAGGTTATCTGCAACGCGCCCAAGCGTTATGCCGGGAAACCGGAACGCTGTTAATGGTCGATGAAGTTCAGACCGGCCTTGCCCGAACCGGAAAACTGTTCGCCTGTGAATGGGACAACATTGAACCGGATGTTCTGATGCTCTCGAAATCCCTTTCCGGAGGGCTGGTTCCGATTGGCGCTACCTTGTGTCGTGCTGAAATCTGGCAGCGCGCTTATGGCACAGCGGATCGTTTTCTGGTTCACAGTTCAACCTTTGGTGGCGGTAACGTTGCTTCCGTGGTTGCCCTCAATGCGCTGCGGGAGCTGGTTGCACAAGATCTGCCGACGCGAGCAGCCCGCTCCGGCCAATATCTCAAGCAAGCCTTAGAAGAGATTGCCGCAAAATATCCGTTTATTAAGGAAATTCGGGGACGCGGACTGATGCTGGGCATTCAGTTTGAGCAATCTTTTGCCGGAGCTGTTGCTGCATCAGCCCGTGAATTTGCGACACGACTGCCCGGGGACTGGCACACCATGTGGAAGTTTTTACCCGATCCGGTCCGTGAACATCTCCAGATTGCTATGACCCGTATGGAGCAATCCCTTGGTGAAATGTTCTGTATGAAATTTGTCACGAAGCTATGTCTGGATCACAACATTCTGACATTTATCACCGCCAACAGCTCAACCGTGATTCGGATTCAACCCCCGTTGATCATTGAACAGGAAGAGATGGAACGGTTTATAACTGCGTTCGCAGATGTCTGTGAAGAACTCTCGACATTTATGGACTGAGCACTGAATTCATTCACGAAATTCAATTGCTGAAATTAACTGAACACCGATAAAGGAATTTTTCATGACACTCACGAAACAAGATGCCGTTAATCAGATGATGGGCTTTTTTCAGGCGAAGACACTTACAGCAGCATTAGATTTAAAGCTATTCGACCATTTACATAACCAAGATTTGAGTGCTCAGGCCGTCGCTGACAAACTCAATAGCCCGCTTCGCTCTGTTGAGCAAATGCTGATTGCACTGCGGGCAATGGGTTATTTGGACAAACAGGGCGAGTGCTACCACCTGCCACAGGAACACGCTTCATTTTTGGTCAGTAGTGAACCGATGTGGCTGGGATGGTTAGGTCGCCATATCGATACATTTTTATACCCCTTATGGGGGGAACTGAACACCGCCGTTGTCAGTGATAGCAACCAACGGCAGAAGGTGTTTGGTGACAACCGGAGCTGGTTCGACATTCTTTATCAGAACCCGGAAGATGTGACTGATTTTCAAGAATTTCTGGGGAAATTTGCAGCCCCGTTTATTGAAGGATTTATTCAGGGTTACGATTTTTCTCAACATCATTCATTTCTGGATATCGGCAGTGGCATCGGCACATTGCCAATTGCTGTCGCCGAGAGTCATCCCGACATTAATCTGACAATTTGCGAACTACCTCAGGCGTGTGCATTTCTGCGCGATCGCTTAGCCGTTCAAGGCTACGGTGACAGAATCAATGTTATCGAAGGCGATGTCATTTCCGGCAAACTGGCGTTACAGGATCACGATTTGATTCATTTAGGCTGGATGCTGCATGACTACGCACCAGAAATTCAGCTAACTATTTTGCAGAACATTTATCAAGCAATGCCAGCCGGCGGGCGCTTCATGGCATCAGAAACTCCGTTGAATGATGAGAAATCCGGCCCTGAGTTTACCGCCCTGCTCTCACTGAACATGCTGGTTTCAACGGATGGCGGCATTGAAAGTAGTACCGAGGAATATCTGGAGCGTTTCCGGGCTGTCGGGTTTGAAAATGTCCGGATTATCGAGCTTTCCGGTCCGCGGACACTTATCTGCGGTGATAAGCCTCAATCAACCAATCTGTAAGGAAACCATGATGCTAACGAACCAATTAATTCAACATATCGCCCAACAGTTTCTTGACGGAGACACGGACGGTTTAACCAGCGATACCCCGCTATTTGAGCTGAACATTGTTGATTCTGCTGCAATTTTTGATCTGGTCGATTTTTTAAAAAATGAAGCACAGGTTGAGATCAAAATGCAAGATATCTACCCGGAAAACTTTGCATCCGTTTCCGCAATGGTTGCCCTTGTCGAACGGTTGAAGGCGAATCAAACTCAAGGAGAAAAAGTATGACAGAACATAACCAAGCAGTCTCTGATGCATCAGAACTACAGCAGTTCATTCTGCAAACGTTTTCCGCAATCACTGAATATCCGGTCGATGCATTGTCAGTAACCAGCCATCTGGAAAATGATTTAGGTGTTGATTCAATTGCCTTGGCGGATATTGCCACCACGCTGACCAAGCAACTTCAGCTTGCAACGCCTCTGGCGACCGACAAACTTAATACACTCGCGGATATTGTTGCAGCGATTGAATCCACGAAATATCAGTTACCGACAGCGTCGTCTGCTGCCAAAGCAACCTCTGATACGCATTGGCTGGATGATATGATTTGTCAGGTCTTCGCCAGTCACAGCGGTTATCCTGTTGAATCAATCAGTATGAATGCTCAGATTGAAAATGATTTAGGGATTGACTCGATCAATGTGCTCTCAGTTCAAAGTGAATTACTGACCCTGCTGGGGTTGGATCCAAAACTGGAATTACCTAAAGCCGAAACACTGGCAGCAATGAAAGCTGCCCTTGTCAATCAGCTGCCGCAAAACGGCGAAGGTTATCAACCGCCGGTTATTGCAAAAGCAGAAAAACCACTCCTGAGTGATGAAGACCCATATGCGCATCTGGCGATGTCTTCAGCAGAAGACCGCCAACAAGTCGGTGATCCGCGCACGATGCGCGACTTCGTCGGGATTCAACATCCCGATCTGTTTCACAAGGCTCGTGAGTTCCGTAAGTTCTACCATGAAAAACGCGATAATCAGCTTTACTGGTATGGAATGCCACTGGAAACCCCTTGTAAAAACCGGGCGGTAATCTTTGACGAAACAACCGGGAAAAGCCGTGAATTTCTGATGTTTGGCTCAAACAGCTATCTTGGATTATCAAGTCACCCGGAAGTGATTCAAGCCATTCAGGACGCAGCCGGTTTATACGGTGCGACCAATACCGGCTGCCGGATTATTGCCGGCAGTAACATGCTGCACTTAGAACTGGAACGTAAGCTGGCAAAACTGAAAGGACGAGATGATTGTATCGTCTATCCATCCGGTTACTCAGCCAATCTCGGCTGTATTTCGGCTCTGACCAGTAAACATGATCTGGTATTTACTGACTCGATTAACCATATGAGTATTCAAGATGGTTGTAAACTGGCAGGCGCACAACGCAAAATTTACGATCATTCACTGACCAGTTTAGAAAAGTCGCTGGCGAAATATGCTGATCATCCCGGAGGAAAACTGATTGTCACCGACGGTGTATTCAGTATGCACGGGGATATTGTTGATCTGCCGCGTCTGGTCAAACTGGCCGAGCGTTACGGTGCCAAAGTGCTGGTTGACGATGCCCACTCAACCGGTGTGTTAGGAAAAACCGGCTCCGGTACTTCTGAACACTTCAATATGAAAGGTCAGGTTGATCTCGAGCTGGGAACCATGAGTAAATCCCTTTCCGGATTGGGCGGATATGTGTGTGCCGATGGTGACGTGGTCGAGTATCTGCGCTTCTATTCCAATTCTTACGTTTTTGCCGCAACCATCCCTGCCCATGTGGCCGCTGGCGTTATCGCTTCTATCGATATCATGCTTCGCGAACCGGAGCGGCTGACTCGCCTGTGGGATAATATCTATTATTTCCGGACGCGTCTGCTCAATGCCGGATTTGATCTGGAAAATTCTGATTCAGCGATTATCCCGGTCGTGGTCGGTGATGATGCGAAAACCTTACTGTTTGGTCGCGCAGTCAGAAAACGTGGCATGTATTGCCAGACTGTTGTCTTCCCCGGTGTCAGTGTCGGTGATGCCCGGTTGCGGATTAGTGTCACCAGTGAACATACCCGTCAGGATCTTGATGAAGCCTATCAAATCTTAGTCGATTCAGCACTTGAGGTGGGTGTCCCTGTTGCTGATACCGCTCGGGTACGGGAAAAAGTTGCCATCGCGGAGGCATAATATGGCGATACCAACGATTTTAGACCGTTTGTTATCTCATATTCGTTATGCCCCGGATCGTTCAGCGCTGCGTTGTGGAACGCAGCACTGGCGTTACGCGCAATTGGGTCACCGAGTGCTGCAAATTGCTGCAGCACTACAACAGATGGGCTTATCCCGTCAGGGGATTTTGCTCAATCTGCCCAAAAGCCCGGATACGGTTGCAGCGATTTATGCGGTATGGCTGACGGATAACCACTACATTCCGGTTGATTTCAGTCAACCGGAATCGAGAATTCAGCGGATTATCGACATTGCCCGGCCAGAATTGATCATTGATCAGGATTGGCTGGATTCACTCGATCATCAACAGATATCGGTGGCTGCCATTGAAGATTTTCAGACCTTCACGCATTCACTTGCTGCGGTGTTATACACCTCGGGATCGACCGGTCAGCCGAAAGGTGTTCAGCTGACCCATGAGATGCTGAACTTTTTCATTGAATGGGCGATTGATGATATTGAATTACAGGCGGAAGATACTCTGTCGAATCATGCCAGCTTTGCTTTTGATCTGAGCACTTTCGACCTGTTTGCAGCAGCCTCCGTCGGTGCTTGTGTCTGGATCATTCAAGAGTCGGAACAAAAAAATTGTCCCGCATTGATTGAAGGTATCGCGCAACATCAAGTGACGGTGTGGTACAGCGTTCCTTCAATTCTGGCCATGATGGAGAAAAGTGGTTTATTGAATCAAGATGTGACAGCGTCACTAAGACGAGTTATTTTTGCTGGTGAGGCCTATCCGATTGCGGCATTTCGCCAGTTACTTGTACATCTCCCCCAGCACTGCCGGATCAGCAATTGGTATGGCCCGACAGAAACCAATGTGTGTACTGCCTACACCATTGATCGTGACCGCTTGTCTCAGCTGAGTCATATCCCTATCGGCTATCCACTCTCTGGTCTGCAAGGCGAAATTGAGGATGATGCCGGTCAACGCCATCAAATTCCGGATTGCGTCGGTATCAGTGGTGAACTGCTAATTTCAGGCCCATGCGTGACACCGGGCTATCTGAACGCCCCCGAATCGCGACAAACTGCGCTTCATGCCAAACAGTGCCATACAACCGGGGATCGTGTGGAAATGACCCAAGACGGTCTCATTTATCGTGGCCGAATCGACGATATGGTCAAGATCAACGGTTATCGGGTTGAGCTGGGAGAAATCGAATCGGCTTTATACCAACATCCGGCCATTCAACAGGTTGCCTTGTTTGTCGAACTCGGGGAACTCAGCCAGCAATTGGTGATGGTCGCTGTGCTGAAAGACCCGGAAGCCAAATTGAGTCTGCTTGCTATCAAACAATTTCTCCGGGAGAAGCTCCCCGCCTATATGTTGCCCCAAAAACTGGTGATCACTGATCAATTGCCAATGAATGCGAATGGCAAAGTAGACCGCAGACGTTTAGCAGAGGTTACATCAAGATGAGTTCAGACCAATCGAGTCACCCGTTGGCGATCGTTAGTATTGGATGTGTTTTCCCCGGACAACGCAATTTTAACCATCTGGCAGAGCCACAAGCATGGCAACAACTGGTGCAACAGCATTATGTTTCGCCATGGCAACATGTAGATACTGAGCTGAACGTAAAAGCGGCGCTCTCTATCGGCCAAGTCAGTGATCAGGACTTTGATTTCAGAAAGTTCGCCATCCCGCCGCTGTTTCGCAAGGCTGTCAGTAAAGAAACACGGCTGGCTTTGTTAGCCGCAGATGAGGTTTTCAGACAGATCACCATTCCCGAATCACTGCGGGATCACTGTGATCAATTCTGTGCGGTACATCTGGGGAGTGATTCGGCCTATCGAAATGCTGCGAAAGTTCAGGCACTGCGCTTGCTTGGCGATCAATTGCTCGAACAGGGACACACTCTTCAAACAACCGAACAGCAAATCGATACGTATAAACAGCAACTGGCGCAATGTTTAGGAGCTTCTTCTCATGACCGTGTCGGAGAAATGGCTTCCAGTATCCCTGCCCGAATTGCACATTTCGCTCAGACCCGGGGCAAATGTCAGGCTATCGATGGTGCCGATTTAGGCGGTTTACGGTTATTGCAACTGGCGCAAGATAGTTTTCGCTTTCAAGACAGCCGGGTAGCGCTGCTGACATCGGTTCAGTGTTTTCACCATCCGGAACAAGCCAATCTATTACTGGAACAAGGCGTCTCTGCGAATCAGACGTGGTTGGAAGGTGCGATCAGTCTGCTGGTTTGCCCGGTCAATATAGCTCAGGCGAATCAATGGCCAATCCTGGCTGAGTTGAGCGACATTGATACGCTGCCAGCGACAGAGGTTACAAAAAACGATTGCGACTATTTTGCCGGTGCCAATCAGGTGTTCTGTCAGTTGCTTGATATGTTACGCCAGCAGCAGCAATCTTGCGCCGGTCATTCATTTACGGGTACCGGCTGGCAAATCAGTCCGACATCATCGAGCCAAAATATCACACAGCCACAGGCACCGATCCAGATTCTGGATTATGCACCGCTGACAGCACTCGGTCAGGATAAACAGTCATTCTGGCAAACATTAGCACAAGGCGGAGACACTCTTGAGACCTTATCCTCCGAACAGCTCCATCAGGTTGCGTTGTTTCGGCCAAATCCTCAGAAACTCAGTACCTATATCCGTCAGGCAATGTGTTTCCCCAGCCATAATATTCAGCATGTAGCTGCCAGTAAACCGATGATGCCGGTGAAGCAACATCGGTTGGATGTTACTCAGCAATATCTGCTTAACGCCAGCACTTGCTTATCGCAACAATCAATACAGACCAATCGTCGTACAGCCATTATTGTTGCTACCAATTTATCACTGACACCGGATCGAATTCGAACCGTACGTCACTTATGGGATGAATTGCCTCAGACGGTTGCGCTCCCCCGCCCTCAGCCAGCCCCTCTTAACCGTTGGAACTGGTATGGTGCCAGTGGTATTGGTTCTGCAATGTTGCTCGCACAACAATTGGGAATTGAGGCAGACTGCTATGCGGTAGAGGCTGCATGTGCCAGCGCTATGGCAGCGCTCCATGATGCGGTCAGGTCATTGCAGTCGGGTCGTTACGATCAAGTGATTGTCGCTGGGATTGAGATGGCAACGACAGAACGCGATTTAGTGTTGTGCAGTGCTCAAATGATGCTATCAACATCTCGGATTCGTCCGTTTGCCGATAAAAATGACGGATTTACGCCCGGAGATGGCGGTGGGATCTTTATTCTTTCCCGTCAATCGGATGGCTCACAAGCGCTGGCAACGATTCGTGCCATATCCGGCTCATGTGACAGCCGGTCGATGACAGCTCCGGATCCGGAAGGACAAGCTCTCGCAATCGAAAAAACACTGTCTCTGACAGACGTTGCCCCCAGCAAAATTCAATATATTGAGGCCCACGGCACCGGAACCGCTCTGGGGGATGTCTCGGAAATCAGCGCAATTCGCCAACATTATCAACGCACAGCGGACACAACAGAAATGCAACCGCCATCTGCACCGTTGTATATCGGTTCAGTCAAATACAATTTCGGCCACTGTTTTGCCGGTGCCGCAGCTTTGAGTGTGTGTAAGGTACTCAGTGCATTTGAACATGAACAGATTCCCCCGACCCCGCTCCTCGGTGAGCAGAATCCTCAGCTGATGCTGGCAGATC
The DNA here is from genome assembly GCF_900163965.1 of Vibrio ruber DSM 16370. GTDB lineage: Bacteria > Pseudomonadota > Gammaproteobacteria > Enterobacterales > Vibrionaceae > Vibrio > Vibrio ruber. Next base: position 11,290 of record NZ_FULE01000025.1, on the reverse strand, counting down.
TTCCGGCTGAAATTCCTCAGCAGACGATCCCTTGGTCTTACCCTCAGTCGGGCGGGCGAATGGCCGCCATCAACGCTTTCGGCACGGGGGGCATTAATTATCACCTGCTCATCGAGCAAACCAATATCATTGAACAAACCAATATCATCAAGCAAACCAATAGTGAGTCAGGTTGTAATCAATCACGGACAAATAACCATACAGATTAGAAAAGGATCATGAAATGAAAACAATTGTGCATAAAATTCGCCTGAAAGATATCGCCCTGTACCACGAGTTTCGCGACTGGGTGGTTCACACCGACTATCAAGCCTGCAACCAGCTTGATTCTGTTCTGGCATTTGATGTGATTGATGTCAGTCAGGCTGCCGATGCTCAATTCCACTTTATTGAGATTATTCGTCTCAGTTCTCTGGAAGCATTTGATCGAGATATGCAAACGCCCGTGTTCCAAAGTTTAGTTGCGCGTTTCGAGCAGATGGCTGAAGTCATTGAAGAAATTTCCGGAGAAAGAATCGGCAATGGCTATCAACAGTGAAGACAATCGGCATATCACCAGTCGGTGGTTGTCAGCGGGGACTGATGAGCCCCGCCTGATGATTGCCCAAGCGTGTCTCGATGGTTGTACAACAATGGCTGATATGCGCTCACAAGTCAGGCAGCAAGCGCGCCGACAGACGAAGCAATGGCTGAATCACGTATGGAGCCCATCATCATCTGATCTTGCAGCTCAAACAAGGACTATCGTTGCACAGAAAACTAAGTGCTTTGAATTTAATATCATATATACTCAGCAAGGTCAGCCATTGGCGGTTCACCCCGATTTCGGTGTCCGGGGAGTCTCCGTCAGCCACAGCGGTATCTGGTACGCCATTGCCACGGCTGCGCGACAGACATTGGGGATTGATCTCCAGTGTTACCGGCATTTTGGTTCGTCAGCCCGACAATGGGCTTTCACGGCTGAAGAGCGAACACAATCTATACCATTACTTTGTGCCATCTGGGCGGTGCGTGAAGCATTTTTGAAAAGTCATGGTGTCGGGCTTCCCCATTTATTGCAAACCATCGATATCGACTGGCAGCAACAGCGGGTGTCGAATCTCAGTGCAAACTTGGATGAACGCATGTTCGGGCTCTTTTATGGCTTATATTGGGTCTGTGCGATTTGTTATTGTCCGACAAAAGATTACCCGGAAAAAAACTATCCGGAAGAAAATTATCCACCGAGACTGGATGTGACAACGTTATCTACATCTGTACCTGTGACTATGTTATCCGGCAGGAGCGCATGATTATGTTTACGACATCGTTTGAACAAAACTTGGCCGCTGCGATTGAGATTGCACGTTCTGCCCCCTCTTCTCATAATTGTCAGCCTTGGGCTGTTCACTATTCGCCTTTATCCCGAACCGGTTATCTGGCCATTGATCGTCGTAGAGCCCTGAAGGGACTGCCTTCATTAGAAAATGAAATGCTGATGAGCTGTGGGATTTTCTTTCAGCATATTGAAGCATTAATGCGAAATGCCGGCACGCCACTGCAATGGGTATGGTTTGATACATCTCATGCGACATCACCACTTCCCGGGGATCAAGACGGTCTCATCTGTTTTTCCCCCGGGGATTTACAGCCGACAAACTCAGAGGCTTATTCTGCTCTGGCCGAACAGATCCGACAGCGCCATACCAACCGGATGCCTTACGAAAGCACACAACTTTCCGCGCTACAGCAGTACCGGCTTCAGGAAATTTTCACCGATTCTCCAGCCCATTTAGATATATGGCAAGATCAAGTCAGCCGTAAACAGGTTGCTGATTTAGTTTACCAATATGCAGCATTGGATTTTGCCGACAAACAAGCTTGGCAGGAAACCTATAGTTTTATTCATTTTGATAAAGATAAACCCGTAGAGGATGGATTCTACCTCCACCACCTATTCGGCAAGATCCCTGCTTATGCCGAGTGGTTATTCCGGATCGGCTTTCATCCGAAGCTGAACCGATTCACGCGCTTACTGCGGTTACCTCAGGTCATGGCTCGCGAATTCTCGAAACTGACCAGACAAGGGCCGCAATATCTGGCGCTGAGTCTTGCCGAGCCCAGCCAGCGCAACCTGTTTCTGACCGGGATGACACTGGCCCGGTTATGGTTGTTGCTGCAACAATGGGGCTGGGGTATCCATCCGCTCAGTGTACTTGTTCAACACGATTTACCTAAAGCAACACTGGCAAATACGTTGGGAATGACACATCTGCCGATATTTTTTGCCCGATTCGGGCAGATCAAAATAGCATCAGATGTTTCGCCGAGACGTCATTTAAACAGTATTTTAACCATCGATTAAGCCCTCAGCGACAAGAGGGAAAATATAAATTGTCCTCGCAAGAAGGAGTTATTATGGAAATTTGGATCACGTTAATTGTCATTATGTTGGTTTTATCCGGGCTGGCTTATCGGGCTACGCGAAAAGCACAGGATACTCGCCCTATGTTTGTCTGGGGATTTAATACCATGGCTCCGGTTGCCCTTGCCTATTGTTATTGGGGAAGCGGTGATTTTGGTCATAAAGCGTTAATTATTGTATTTGTCGGTATTTATCTGCTGCGGATGAATATTGTATTGACGCGTTGGTATGTTAATACTGCCGCAGCGAAACTCGGTGGCGTCATCCCCGAGCAGCAACAGCCGATGCTGGCGGTGATGATGGTCAACATTTTTGGTTGGCTCTACTGTTTACCGTTTTACTGGGCTGCCGATATTCAAGGGCCGTTCGGCGCGATGCAATGGTTAGCCATTATTGTTTATATTATCGGCACCATCTATCACTTCGGCAGTGACTATCAAAAGCGTCGTTTCAAACAGAACCCTAACAATCGCGGCAAGCTGTTAAATACCGGTTTTTGGGGAACCTCCCGTCATCCGAATTATTTTGGTGACTTCCTGATTTTTGTCAGTTTTGGTCTGCTTGCGAATCATTGGATTGGGCTCATCGCACCGCTTACCAATATCGGACAATATTATGGTGATGCGATTCCGAAAAGCGAAAAAATGTCTGGTGAACGTTATGGCGAACAGTGGGAAAATTATAAACGGAAAGTAAAATGTTTTATTCCGTTTGTCGTGTAATACCATTGCACAGATAAAAATAACCAGTCCGATTCGGGCTGGTTATTTTTTTGGTCAGAAAAAATGGTAAGTGAATGCTTTAATGAACGGTCATCGAGCAATTCTTTTAGGGACATAAAGCGACATATATAGACACAATGTCTCATTTGTTTCATATATAATTTCCAAATAAAACAGAACAACTGGATAATTCATGTGAATTAATAAAGCGGAATATTCATTACCTTCAAAGGAATTATATATATGATACAAATTCATCACATAAAACAGTGGCTCATATATGGTCTACTGTTACTTTCTGGGACGGTTTCTGCACATATACAACATCCTGATCTCAGTGCAAAGCACGTCATTGATGACGCATCCGGTGCGGCTGCTCTATACCGGAATGTCGGTGTCATTGATAATCAGGTGATTTATAAACAATATGGTATTTGGCAGCGTGGCCCCGTACTACCGGTACAAGGAAGCAGTTTCTCGAATCGCCATATTGGTATCAGCAATCAATTGATAGTGATCGGTTCGCGAAATGAGGGACAGGTCTGGGTTTTTCGCCGTTCAGGCAATCAATGGCTGCAAGAAGCCATCTTAACGCCCCCGTCTGTTGAAGAAAGTTCTGCTTACGGTGAATCCGTTTATGTTGATGACCATCTGATCGCGGTCGCAGATGTCCGTCAGCAAGTTGTGTATCTCTACACCCAGTCACAAGGCCAATGGCAACTCAGTGATACGCTCAGCGCTGAAGAACTGCCTCGTCCTAACTTAGAATCTTTTGGGATTACGATACGACGAGTTGATGATGAACTTTATATCAGTGATTCTGACGCGGATCGACTTTTAGTCTTTAAACAAACCCAAGGTCACTGGCAAAGAACGCAAGTGATTGAAGCTCCGGCCAACGATAACTCAGATGTCAGTGTGAAATTCTCTTTTGCATTTGATGTCAATCGCCATGTTCTTGCTGTCAGTAGTTATATGATGGGCTCGGGTTATGTTCGTATTTATACGCGTCGTCATATCGGACAACCTTGGACTCATACCCAAACCATCTACCAGTCTGACATTGATACTGATATAGGGTATTTTGGTCATGATGTGGAACTGGAAGGTACGACGTTATTGATCGGTGATGATGAACTGCAAAAAATCTACCGCTTTGATTTGAACAGACAAAGACAATGGCAGTACAGCAATGTTCTGACGAATGACTCCCCCAACCCTAATTTTGGCTACTCTTTTGGGTTTAGTCACGGCACTTTATTGGTCGGGGCTGCACAGTCAGCGTTGTATACGCACCCATTTCCAATGGTCACACTCTTCGGACGAGTGTTAACGCAAGACTATCTCCCCGTTCAAGGTGCCAAGATACAAGGTTATCTCAGTCAACCTAAATCTGATGAATATGGTGAATATACTCTTGATGTTCCGCTATTTTGGTCTGGCACACTCCAAGCTCATATCAAAACGATTACCTCTCAGCCAGAAACAGTCAGACTTGCTCTGCGAGATGCCGCATTAAATGATCTAGTATTTGAACAGCCTTATTATATTGATGCACGAGCAAGAATTATCAGTGCCCGCAGAGGATGTCTTGATCGGAATATGAAATTTGCAGAAATCCCGGAAGATCAGCAACGCAACGCTTCAGGACGACTAATTTCATTCCGTACATTATATGGTTGGCGTGGGACACTTACCCCGGTATCCGATATCTGTCAGTATTCTCCGACCTCGATCCCGGTTGAATTTATGCAAGATCTGATGCTCTTCGAATTTACGTCGAGCGCAAAATAAGATGTGGTACTGGAGATGCTTGGTCACCCTGAACATCTCCAGAATCAATATGTTAGCGGTTCTCGTTGAGGTACTTATTCACGATTGCTTGAATATGATGCTTTCTGAATGGCTTGACAATAAAGTCATCCATTCCTGCCAGAAGGCATTCCTCCCGGTCTTCCGGTGTTGAGTGGGCTGTTAAGGCAATGACTGGTGTGAGAATATTATGATGGCGTAACCTTTTGGTGGCTTCAATCCCATCCATCACCGGCATCGAAACATCCATCAGAATCAAGTCAAATGCAGTATTCTCTGCGATGATATCCAGACATTCTTGCCCGTTCTCAGCAATTGTGACGTTGTAACCCATCTGTTCTAACAGAATCTGAATTACCATCTGGTTGGTTTTTGTATCTTCAACCACCAAGACATGCTTCTGGGCAGTGGTTTTGAGCGAGGGAGCAACAGGTGCTGACAACGTGGGTTGAGATAGCTGATAAGGTTTTTTTAAACACAATGGCAGGTTGACGCGAAAAGTGGTGCCTTTTGCGACTTGGCTTTCAACATGAATCTGTCCCCCCATCAGATCAACGAGGTGCTTGGTGATGGCTAAACCAAGCCCGCTTCCGCCGTAATTTCTTGTTTTGGTGCTGTCAGCCTGAATAAACGGTGTGAATAAATGATGCAATTTTTCCGGTTTAATCCCAATCCCGGTATCGCTCACAATAATCGTCAACTGATCATCCGTGATGTCCAGTTCAACCTTGACTTCACCTTCATCGGTGAATTTGATTGCATTACCGACCAGATTAAAAATAATTTGCATGAGCCGAACCGGATCAACGAAATATTCATAGTGGTCTGCAACCTGAGCTGAAATGTGAAACGCCAGATTTTTCTGTTCAGCATTCTCTTGATAATGTTCGAGTGAACCAAGCAGGCGTTCATTTAAATTCGTCCACTGGCGATGTAGTTTAAAGTGCCCCGACTCGATCTGACTGACATCTAAAATATCACCGATAATCACATGCAGTAATTCCGCTGAATGCTCCATGCGGGTTAGCAGATCGCTCTGATAGTCATCGGAATCCTGCTGCAAAATATCAATGATACCAATCACCGCGTTAAGTGGTGTTCTCAATTCATGACTCATCATTGCGAGAAACTGAGATTTGGTTTCATTGGCTTGTTCTGCAATCTGCCGGGCTTCCTGTAGCTCTTTGGTTCGCTGATCAACGATATTTTGCAGCGCTTCTTTATGTTCAATCTCACTAATTGCCCGCTCGATCAGAGGCCGAAAGCGGAGAAAAGTGGATTTGGTCTCCGTATTGAACTGACCACTTTCAGAACCGAGCAGCAATAACACCGAATCGCTGGCCTGAGCCCGGATACCAATCATCAGCGCCATTCCGATGCTTTGTCTGAGCGACTCACTTAAAAAGCTGAATTCATCGAGGGAATCAGGTTGGAATAATAAAATACATTCCCCATCAAGTACGCGTTGAAATTTATCGCCGTAGCGCCAGTGCCTGTCTTTAAAAACACCATTGGTAGTCAGAAATGTGGTAAATGTCTCTTCTGATTTCTGCTTGGAAATAACAATAAAGTCGCTGAAATCAATGTATTGCCCCAGCACTTTTTGGAGCCCATCAAATATCTGATATTTGTTTTCTGAATAGCTTAAGGCTGATAATGTTGCCAGAATGGTTCGGTTTTCTTCGGCCAGACTGATTTCCCGCTCACGGCAACGCCTCAATTCCAGTAACGTTTCATTCAGCTCTTCTATATGCTCAAGATTCTTCATAATGAAAAAGACTCCGGCTCATATAAAATAGCGGATGAAATCATCAAATTGCCATGGGCATTTTCACCACCGACAAACTGCCCTTGTTCACCGTAGGTAAACGGACAGATAAAAGGTTTGTGATTTAACTGCTCACACATCTGTTTTTGGACGCGTTGGATATCACTTCCCAATCGGGCCATGGCTCCGGCACAAAAAATTGAGATGGCTCCGAGGCTCTCCGAGTGGGTATGATTCTTTGCACTTGCTTCTTTCAAGACTCTGGCTGCCCGGTGAACCAATTGCTCCTGAGAACCGGTCATCAGAGTGATCTCTTCACCGATTTGAACATCAGCAAATAACTCCAGCCCACCCCGTTCCGTAATTCTTCTTGGATGGGTCAACTTATAATAAGGCTGGTCATAGATTTGTCCGGCAATACGGCCGAGGGGAAAACTCGTAATGTGTTGATAGATATATTCATCCGAAATCAGCCGATTGGAATGATCACTAATCCATGCCTTATAAACATCTATCGCGGGTTCATCATCAATTTCTTCAAGCAGACGACCATGAGATTTAGTGATGGTTCCGACGCATTCAGTCGGAGAATAACCCGCACAAAACCCGGTTGTTACGGGACTAAGAGAAAAACAAAGCTGAACTGCAATAGCATTGCCGGACCAGCCTTTATCCGTCATCACTGACCATCGTTGCTGAATAAAATTATCCGCAGCACTACCGCCAATGATCGGTACCGACATGCCAAACACCGCATCAATTGCAGCAATAATCTCTTCTTCATACCCGGGAATGGCATGTAACACAACCAGGTCCGGCACTTCTCCGTATCGTTGTGCGTGTTGTAATGCCTGAAAAATCGCCTGCTGAACGGCATCATTGATTGTGGCGTGATTTGCAAATTCAGCAAACCCCGTTCCGAACGTACAAGCATCGTGATGGACGGCCATCAAAGCAACGGTTGGCCCGTTAAAATAGCCTTTTTCTGTCATGATTCCCTGATATGAGGAACACCCGACAATCGGAACCCCCGGTAACTGGCGAGTTAACTCTTTCCATAAGATTTCTGGCGCGTATTCTTCGGTATAATAGAAAAATACACCACGTAAGTGAGGACGATCTAACGAAGAAATCAGTGACGATACGGCCGCAACAGGATCAATAATCTGAGAAACTTGAGTTAGAAATCGCATCGGCCACCGTTGATGATTATTTTATTTGTTGGGCATTTTAACAATAATTATATGAGATACAATCGACTCGGTAGCCTTTCTATCTGTTTTTTATATGAATGATATATTTTTTATGCATACCGGTCACTAATGTAAATTGAGAGCGGTTCGCCAGCGCCAAAATCAGCTTCACTTGACCATTTGCCTTGTTCTTAATCTGGGGTGAGAGTTCTATCACAGACCAACTTTTTTGCGCAGGGTCAACCGAAATGGTCCCCGTTTCTTCACCGGCCGTAATATGAGTGAGGCGACCATCAATCGAAATCTGACACGGATATTCACAGGTCAGTGACTCAGAGGCTGAATAGTGATAAGTTCGCCAAAAAAATGCAGCACTTAAAATGGCTAAAATCACGGTGATATGTATTAATCTCTGTTTGGTGAGTTTTTCTGCTGGCATAGTTGCTTTAATGCTCTCAATCTCAGATGAACAGTCGGTAAAGACTAAAAACCGACTGTTGAAAGTCAATTATTATATCACTGAAGCCTAAACGGATGGAAATTCGATTCGCAGATTTGTATGCCACAGATAGCGTGTTACAATTACAATGTTCACTCATCACTTTGAGCAAGAATATGTGACAAGAATACAGGTATCAATCAGGTAAAGTTTATCTGTCAATTTTGTAAGATTTCTATATAATCGCCTGATTCCTGTACTCTTTTTTTAACTATTCTTTACGATTAAGGAATGGTAAAATATTGATGTATATCAAGATAGTGAAAGGTTATTATGATTTCAGATAAGCCAGGTACGAAACGGATTCAATCTGGAGGGTGTGCGATTCACTGCCAGGATTGCAGTATTAGCCAACTTTGCATCCCTTTTACTTTGAATGAGTCTGAGTTAGATCAGCTCGATCAAATTATTGAGCGAAAAAAACCTATCCAAAAAGGACAGGAATTATTCAAAGCTGGTGATGAACTTCGTTCGCTGTATGCAATTCGCTCCGGAACCATCAAAAGTTACACAATTACTGAACAAGGTGATGAACAGATTACGGCTTTCCATCTCGCAGGTGATTTAGTGGGCTTCGATGCCATAACCGGAGACAGCCACCCTAGTTTTGCTCAAGCATTAGAAACCTCAATGGTTTGTGAGATTCCTTATGAAATCTTAGATGATCTGTCAGGAAAGATGCCCAAGCTGAGACAGCAGATTATGCGCCTGATGAGTAATGAGATTAAAGGCGATCAGGAAATGATTCTGTTGTTATCCAAGAAAAATGCGGAAGAACGTTTAGCCGCTTTTCTCTTCAATTTATCGACCCGTTTTGCCCAACGGGGTTTTAGTCCGCGGGAATTTCGCCTGACAATGACCCGGGGTGATATCGGTAATTATCTGGGTTTGACCGTTGAAACAATCAGTCGTTTACTCGGTCGATTCCAAAAATCAGAGATCTTGAGTGTCAAAGGTAAATATATCACGATATTAGATCACGATTCTCTCATGGAACTGGCTGGTGTCTCTGCTGACAGCTAAACCATGACGATACAGTTCATTCAATGAATGAGCTGTATCAAAATTCTATAGACTCCCCTGCAATTTTTCTCTTCTTCTGCCTTCTTTTAAGCTAAAGTTGTATTGAAACCCCATGATATGAGGGAGATATAATGAGTATTTACAATAATATTCTTGTGATTGCAAATGTTAACCATGATGAGCAACCAGCGCTTGCAAGAGCAATGCTGTTAGCCAAAAAAAGTAAAGATATTAGCCACATCACTTTGTTCCTCTCTATCTATGATTTTTCTTATGATATGACGTCCATGCTGTCTGCCGATGAAAGAGAAGCGATGCGTCGCGGTGTCATTCATCAGCGAGAAACCTGGCTCAAGAATGTCGCGAAACCTTACATAGATGATACCGTTGATTTTACCGTCAAAGTCGTCTGGTACAATCGTCCTTATGAGGCGATTATCGCTGAAGTGTTCTCCGGACAGTACGATATTTTAATTAAGGCAACACGCAAACATGACTTTCTTGAGTCAGTGATCTTTACCCCGACCGACTGGCATCTGATGCGCAAATGCCCTGTTCCTGTACTGTTGGTCAAAAATGCTGAATGGGAAAAACAATCCAATGTGATGGCTTCTGTTCATGTCGGTTCTGAAAATGAGATTCATCATTCATTGAATGTAAAGTTGACCGAACAACTATTGAGTATTGCTGATTATCTTGATGCAACACCGTATTTGGTCAGTTCATATCCGGTCACCCCAAGTAACATTACACTTGAGTTACCTGAGTTCGATATTACGGCCTACCGGGATGCTGTTCGTGCTCACTGTCTGACATCGATGAAAGAGCTACGCCAGTCTTTTGGGATTGACGATGAACAAACGATTGTTGAAGAAGGATTACCCGAGGATATTATTCCGAAACAAGCCAAGCAGCTGAATGTGGCGATGGTGATTATCGGCACCACAGGCAGAACCGGACTATCTTCAATTTTTATCGGTAACACCGCGGAACATGTGATTGATAAAATTGATTGTGATGTGTTGGCAATTAAACCGGAAGGCTATATTAGCCCGCTTGATCCGAATCAGAGCTCATAGACTAATCGCGATATAAATTCATTTATATATACAAAAAACCTTGCGCCATTGACGCAAGGTTTTTTTGTTAGTTGCTTAGCTCATTTTTTCGAACCGAATCACTCTTCTGGCTTAGTGAATATTCAGCCTAAACGTTTGTGACATCAATAAACATAGATTCATCGATATTCGTTGACGATACAACAGCTTCACTATAGGCATATTCCCCTCTGTCACCATCGCGTTCCAGTGGCAGATCAATGAAATCAAACAGTGATTTGTCAGCCAGTTGGCTGGGGCTGACATTTTGTAGTGATTTAAAAATACTTTCGACACGTCCGGGGGTTTTCTTATCCCATTCCATCAGCATCGCTTTAATCGCCTGTCGCTGTAAATTTTCCTGAGAACCACACAAATTACAAGGAATGATCGGGAATACTTTATGTTCCGCATATTTGATCAAATCTTTTTCCCGACAATAGGTTAATGGCCGGATGACAATGTTACGGCCATCATCGGAACGCAATTTCGGTGGCATTGCTTTCATCCGCGAGCCGTGAAACATATTGAGGAACAAGGTCTCAACGATATCATCCAAATGATGGCCAAGCGCAATTTTTGTCGCCCCGATTTTCTCCGCAAATGAATATAATGTCCCGCGACGTAACCGAGAGCACAGTCCACATGTCGTCTTCCCTTCCGGTATTTTTTCTTTAACGACTGAATAGGTATCCTTATCCACAATATAATAGGGGATGTTCAAACTCTCAAAATACTGCGGTAATACATGTTCGGGAAAACCAGGTTGTTT